>SDNP01000001.1 GCA_004524445.1 Candidatus Thorarchaeota archaeon
ACTTCAGTCGCTGGAATCGTGGCGAAATCAGCCCCGATTCCGATAATCACATCATTGGCTTGAATCTGCTCTTTTTCCCCAGAGTCAAGCGAAACTTCAACTTCTCGAGGCTTAGTAAACCGGGCTTTGCCCCTCAGCACTTCAACGCCGTTGTTCTTCAGCAGCGTTTCTACACCCTTCACAAGTCGTTCAGTCACACTCTGGTTCCACTCCTGAAGCTTCTTGGCGTCTATGTGTACCCCTTCTACCTCAATGCCAAAATCAGGCACCTCATGGGAGATTTCGTGAAACTTGTCAGCTGCCTCAATTATTGCCTTGGAGGGAATGCAGCCCCAATTTAGGCACTCGCCCCCGATTGATTCTTTCTCCACGAGGAGCACCTGCTTGCCTAATTGAGCAGAACGAATTGCAGCAGGATAGCCCCCTGGACCTCCACCAATAACAAGTGCATCAACTTTTTTTGTCAAGGTTTATTCCTCCAGTAAGACAAGACCGGGATTTTCCATGTACTTCATTAAGAGATTGGTGAACCTAGCAACTTTGGCACCATCTACCACTCTGTGATCAATCGATATTGACAGAAACATTGTCGGGCGTATTGCAATCTCTGGTTTCCCGTTTTCTTTTACTACAACGGGCCGAAGTTTCTTGCGCATAACACCAAGAATAGCGACTTCAGGCCAATTTATGATAGGAGTCGCCATTGCACCGCCAATGTTGCCAACTGACGTTATCGTAAAAGTACCTCCTTGTACATCCTCAAGAGTCAGTTTACCCGATCTTGCTCGTTTAGCCAGATCTTCAATCTCTTCAGCAAGCTCCCATACGGTCTTGGCGTCCGCGTTCTTCACGACAGGTACCATAAGCCCTTCTTCAGTGTCTACGGCAATGCCAATGTTGTAGTAGTGCTTGATAGTGATTTGCTCTCTCTCCTCATCTAGTGACGCATTCAACATTGGAAATTCTTTGAGCGCAGGAATGAGGCATTTGATGATCAACGGGAGATAGGTTAAACTTACTCCTTTCTCCTCGGCCATTGGCTTGGCTGCTTTCCTCAGCTCATCCATTGCTGACATATCCACCTCATCAAAGTAAGTGAAGTGGGCTGCTCTGTCCTTCGATCTCCTTAGTGATTTTGCGATTGAACGCCGAGTACCACGAAGGGGAATCACTTCCTCTGGCTTCTCGACTTCTCGTCGTGGTCTTTTTCTCTGCTTCTTGTAGCGCTCAAGGTCTTCTTGTTTGATTCTGCCTGCCGGCCCTGTACCTTCGACATCTTGAAGATCAATATCCGCCTCTCGAGCCCTTCGTCGCACTGCTGGGGCTGCAAGGACCTTCTTGGACTTCTTTTTCTTATCTCTCTTCTTGAAGGGAGCCGATGGTTTGAATAGAGAATCATCTTCTTCCTCTTTTGCGGGCTCCTTTTCCTCCTCCTTTGGTGTTTCCTCAGTTTCAATTTTCATCAGAACTTCATTGACCCGAACAATGTCCCCTTCCTCCTTTTCTAAGGACACAACCGTGCCATCTACGGGGGTTGTAATCTCAACATTCACCTTCTCTGTGTGGACCTCAACAACTGTCTGCTCTTCTTCAACCTCATCCCCCTGACTCACATGCCACTCCATCACTTCTCCTTCTTGTACTCCTTCGCCAATATCTGCAAACTTCAATTCAAATATCATTATAACCATCACTCCTTAGAAATTATAGACTTCTTCTACTGCTCTCATCACGCGGTCTGTGGTCGGTAGGTAATCATGTTCCTGAATGAATGGAAAGGGAGTATCAAAGCCTGCGACTCTGAGAATGGGCCCCTCCATGTATTCAATCCATCTCTCCGCCACAAGAGCTGAGAGTTCGCCCCCGAATCCAGATGTCTTAGGGGCCTCCGTGACGCTGACAACGCGCCCTGTCTTGGTCACCGATTTCTCCAATGTTTCGATATCCAGAGGCATTAGCGTCCTCAGATCAATGACCTCGCAGTCTATTTCGTTATTCATTGCCTCTTCTGCAACGTTCAATGCCACGTGTAACATAGACCCATATGAGAGCAGAGTCACATCGGATCCTTCCCGAGCTATGCTTGCTTCTCCAAGAGGCACCTGGTACTCGCCATCAGGCACTTCCTGTCGAAATGCCCTGTAGATACGTTTTGGCTCCATGAATAATACGGGATCGGGGTCTCTTATGGCAGAAATGAGGAGCCCTTTGCTATCATATGGATTGCTGGGAATGACAACTTTGATCCCAGGGGTATGAGTGAAATATGTTTCTGGACTCTGGCTGTGGTAGAGTGCGCCACCTACTCCTCCACCATATGGGGCTCTCAAAACTAAGGGTACATGATAAGTCCCACCACTTCGATACCTGTACTTCGTCACCTCAGACATTATCTGGTCAAAGCCAGGCCAAATGAAGTCAACAAACTGAATCTCAGCTACTGGTCTAAGTCCGTATAGAGCCATTCCCGTGGCGAAACCTATCACCCCACTTTCACTCAGAGGTGTATCTATGACTCGTTCTTTGCCGTATTTATCTAGAAGGCCTTCTGTGGCTCGAAAGACTCCACCGTTGACCCCGATGTCTTCTCCCAACAAGATAACTCTATCATCCCTCTCCATTTCTTCATCAAGAGCCAATCGTATGCTCTCAACCATAGTTTGTTCTGGTAAGACTAACCCCTCCTCTTCTTTAGGTCTCTCAGACTTCTCAGCTGTTCTTGGAGATGCCAAGGCATCCGTGCGTAGACATCGCTGAATATAGTCTCGATTCCAACTTTATCTTTCTCCGCGGCCTTCTTGATTAACTTCTTGAGCCTTTCATCAAATTCTTCGTGTATCTTTTCCAGCTCCTTCTCTGTGAAGATCTTCTTTTGACGAAGGTATTTGCCTAGGCGTTCTATGGGGTCCTTCTCGGCCCACCTTTTGACTTCTTCTTCCGATCTGTATCTGCTTGGATCATCTGAGGAGGTGTGTGGGCCTCTCCGATAGGTAACACTCTCTATGAATGTGGGCCCTTCTCCTGACCTAGCTCGTTCGGCAGCTTCTTTGGCTGCATTATAGATAGCAAGAACGTCATTGCCATCAACTTGCACCCCTCGAATACCATAACCCTTGGCCTTGTGCACTATCTCCTCTGCACCGGTCTGTCTCTCTACAGGGAGTGAGATAGCATACTGATTATTTTGACAGATCAAGACCGATGGCGTTTGAAACACGCCTGCAAAGGTCATCCCTGAATGGAAGTCATTACTACTTGTTGCACCCTCGCCAAAGAAAACAAGAGTTATGACATCCTCCTCCCGGTACCTTGCGGCATAAGCAGCGCCTACCGCATGGATAATCTGAGTTCCTATTGGCGCCGATGGATTCACGAACCTTACATCAGGGTCACCGAACAGACCTGGAAGTCTCCGGCCTTTTTGACGGTCTTCAGTGTTCGCGAAGAACTGGTTAACAATGTCTTTCAGTGGTGTCCCTCTGTATATTGCCGCCCCATGTTCTCTATAGGCTGGGAAGACCCAATCTGTCTCTTCCAGAGCTGCCACCGCGGCAACGTGCGCTTCTTGTCCAGTTGTAGGAATATGAAATCCAATTCGCCCTTGCCGCTGCAATTTCATCCCCTTTTCATCTAAGGTGCGAAGTGCTACCATGGTTCTATACCACAGTTTCAACTCATCATCTGAAATATCAGGTTCCAGTTCCTTGTTTATTGTCCCATCGAGTTCTAATACGCGCATCAATACCCTACATCTCCGCCGCAAGATGGAACATATCGAATCAGAGAACATTCATTTGACATGGTCCCACCAGCCGGATTTTATTATCTATTGTTAACTATATATGATGACAGAGGTAAAAAGCTTCGCTTAGCTCTCTTAATTCACTCCAAATGTCAGAAATCAACTCAAGTCAGCCAGACATGTTTTTATCCAGAAAGACCACGCGATATGCGGTGGAGAGATGATAACGTGGATTCTAGCTGCAGTCGTCAGTGGCTTTGTTGTATTACTGATGCATCAAGTGGCTTTTTTGAGTAGAAAACGCCTATCGCCCATTGATATGAACCAAAGTGAACTAAATCTCTAGGAGAAGTTGGTCTTGAAATCAATACACGTAAAGGAATGCTTGGAAAAATTGGCTGAACCTTGGCAGCCAAAAGAGATTGTGAAGGTAAACGACCACGTGGTTCGAGTGGCTCTTTTTGATGGGGAATATCATTGGCACAAGCATTCCGAGTACGATGAGCTCTTCTATGTTATAAACGGCCGAATTCTCATAGAGATCAGGAATAGGGCCTCCATCCTCCTAAAAGCCGGTCAACTCGCAGTGGTACCTCAGGGTGTTGAACACCGTCCCTTGGCAAAAGAACCAGCACATGTTCTTCTATTTGAACCAAAGAACCTCGTATCTACGGGCGATTAGATCTACGCCGTTCCCCAATCTGATTTCTGTCCTCTGAGTAAATTATGCTATTCAATGATAAACGGTCTATTGCAGTTTTGACATATCACTCCGACAGAATCTTTATCCTCACCCCGGTCATAAGAATAGACTGCAGAACACATAGGGCAGCGGATCGGTTTCGTGTCCTTTGTTGATGGAGGTCGTAGTTCAGCTCTGAGGAGGGATGCTCCACAATTCTGACATTTTATTGATTCTGATTCATTGATATGACTGCAATAGGGGCAGACTGGCAAGAAGTCCGGCTTTCCTCTTTTCATCATTTCAGCATACCATTCACTATCTTGCGGAACACCAGGCATACCCTCTCTATATCGTACCCTCATGCCCATACCGCATGCATGCATGAAAATCACTCCAAATAGCACAAGGAAGAATCCTGTAAGAGGGAACAAGAAGCATACTGGTATGCCGAAAGCCAGCAAAAAGAGACCCAAAACCATGTTTCGGGCACGATAGTCCGCACGAAGACAGTCTAGTGAGCAGTAGGTCATATCGTGATACTTAATCCATGTATCTGTCTTGGAAGTGCCACAAACCTTGCATCTGGTGTTTTCCTGTTCTTGGGCAGACATACCTCCCTTGACAGCATCAGGCACCGTTATTCCCCTCAACATTCTATTGGGCACGAATGGTATTAGCCTTTTCCGAAGGCTGAGAGCGCATCATCATGAGCAACCGAACAACCTACCTAAGAAATGAATAATATGATATGCTTTAGCGTGTCTATATGGAAGCATGTACTCCTTTGATGAGATTGCCATCTTCGGATATGGAGGGCGGAACGTACCCAATGAATATCTCCATCTGAAAAAGGAATCTGATAAATTGGCCATGATTTTCCCTGGTCGGGGATACACTACCCAGGCTCCTCTTCTCTATTATACTGCTAGGACCCTACTTGACAAAGGATACAATGTGCTGAATATCAACTACAACTACCTGCACAACAGTGATTTCAGTAACGCCAGCAAAGAAGACCAGATCAAATGGATTAGAACTGACACCTCTGCCGCGTATGAGTCTACTAAGAAGATTGATGCTGATGTAGAAATTATCGTTGGCAAGTCTTTGGGCACCATTGCCTTGTCGCATCTTCTGAAAAACTATCCTGAGACTCGTCAGATGAAGACCATATGGCACACTCCTCTGATTTTGTCAGAAGATATACAAGATGCGATACGATTTCACAGCTCGCGACCGCTTCTTGTCATAGGAAAAAAGGACCCTCACTATGAGGTATCCGTTCTGGAGGATTTGCTAGGGTCAACTGATGGTGTGGCCAAGGTCATTGAAGACGCCAATCATGGAATGGAGGTGCCCGGTGGTCCTCAGGCACTCTTAGAGGTCATGATTGAGATTGTTAAAGCAATGACTACTTACATAGAGTCAGATTGATTTGTTTGCCAAAAAGAGAGAGAGCAGAGCACTGTCTAGCTAGGAGAACACTGTCCTCTTTCTGGTAGACAACGCTCGAATATACTATGGCCCTAGAAGCGTAATACCGATTGTTGCGGCAAACAATATAGCCAGCAGCACAAGACAGATGATGCATCGGCCCATGCCGCCTTTGCCCTTGAAGAAGATGCGGTCCACAACGACTGCAGATGCTACTGCATGAAGCCAATCCATGTAGTCTCCAACTCGAACGACGAATTGGTCTCTCACAGATATGATTTTCTTATTCAGTTGAAACGCAAATCTGCCTGCACTATCATACGCGTCAAAACCCCATGCCAGAAAACCACCTTGGGCCTTGATGACGTCGTCACGGTAATGAATCTTGAAGTTCTTCCGGAATGCAATCCACGGTCTAGTCAGCTTTGCGACCTTCTCACCATCGGGATCCTTCAGCCAAAACGTCTTATCAAAGAATCCTCCCTTGGCTGTCAGCAGCGGGTTTCCATTTGGGTCCTCAAAATTGATTGTTGAACGAAAAACACTAAGCCAAGTTTGTCGTCCAACTGCTAGTTTTTCGTCAGTTTTCTCATCATAGATCTCGTATACGGGCCTCAAAGACACAATCTTTTGCTTGACCCTAAAATCTCTTGTTTCTTTTTCTTCTCCGGTGTCCATCTCCACGTGAATACCACCTATCTATGGGATGACATTCCGTAATTTAAGGATGTATAGCACATACTAGAAGCAGATTTGTTCCTATTCAGTATTTGATATTGCTCTTGACGCTGTGGAGCATTACACCTAGTAAAAGGACAACCGTCTATAGTATCACCAGTCTGCAATTCTAGTTGTGTTTCCTTGGTTGTACAAATAGATGTCATTCTCTCCGACCTGGAATCCCACGCCGCCAAGATATGGTTCTCTATCTTCTTTACGTAATGGTCGCTCAAGGATTGCTCGTTTGGCACTCATTAGACAGAGGTCGTGTGTGACATGAATGTGAAGAACCCCTCTGGAATCATCTCTGATTCTTTCGATGGTGTCCTCTCTCAGTCTTTGAACGTACTCGTCAAAGGGTTCCATATTGTCGCTAAATTCTCCGCTGGCCCACCAATTCACGAATTCGGTCACATTCTTGCCGTCGGGCTCTAAATTTTCCCAAACAATATCTTTGGCATTCTGGGGGCCCACAATCGTTGGAAGTGGCTCGAATTCGTCTATAGTCGCATCTCTCTCGATTAGGGCTTTACGGATCTCTTCTGCTGTTTCATAGCACCTTGACACAAAACTGAAGAAAATTCTCGTTAGTCTATGACTTGGGATATGCTGTCCGAACTGGAATGAGAGTTTCTTGCCCAGTTCGGTTAGCCCTGCATTCACCATCTCATCATATGTATTCAGTGTCACTCGATGAGAGTGCCTGACCAGAAGGAGGATAGAATTGTCTGGAGGCATTGAGTCTGCCCAAGATGCCAAGCCTCTTGCATTCTCCAGCCAGTCGACTCTATCCCACTTTTCAGCGATGTCCACATTACTTCCTCCTACAATGGGATTCCGACAATGCTCTGCCCTGCTATTCTCGAGGCCCAACCATCATCCAAATCGACCATAATGTTCAGACAGGTCGGGCTGAGATTGAACCTGATTTAAACCCGTCGTAGGCCCACCAAGGTATAATTTATTGATTGCATCCTTCAAATAGCAACTTGGAAAATGCTGGCAAACTTTTAATTTCGTCCAAGATAAATTATGTACAAGTGAAAAATATTGAACGAGGGCGAGGACCAAAGGCATGCAGATGAGGAAAGGCCGACCTGGAAACGAGTCGGAAAAATCTTATTCGTTGTTGGACTCATCTTGATAGTTTCAAATGGAATATTGGCTATTCTTGCTGGTTTTGCCGAAGCATATTCAGAGTCGATGATTTTGGTTTCGGTATACAACCAATACGCATATCCAACTACGATTGTTGGGGTTTTTCTGCTCATTTTGGGCATTCTTACTTATCTTTGGGCAGATGGCTTGCACCGTGAGTTTGTGTGGTCAATGAAAACAGGCCCCTATTACAAATAGCACCTGTGCTAACTCTGCAATTCATGAATCAGAGCAATACTATTAACGGCGGCAGTCACCCGACACTGAGGGGGGAAATAAATGACTCAGAGAGATCCTAAGCTGACTGCCCTGCTCTTTAATGAACGAATTAATAGTCTGGATTTGGAGGGACTGGTTGGTTTCATGACAGATGACCACACCTTCATCGACTCTACAGAAGAGGCCCACGTGGGAAAAGAAAAGATGAAGGAGGGGCGGGAGGACTTTTTCTCAAAGCACCCAGACTAACTGAACATCTTCAGAAGGGTGGAAAACAGAGGGAATCTTGTGGTTATGATTGGGCATTCTGAATGCTCTGTTGATGTTTTAGATGGCCCTGCAATCTGGACTGCAAAGATTAGAGGCGATCAAGTGGCTGAGTGGCGGGTCTATGATGATACACAAGAAAACCGCACGGAGCTCGGAATTCTATAAGCAGGTAACGAACCGCCCTTCTATTTTCCCTACAAAAAAGTGAAAAAGTCTGAAGAATGATGGGATAACATATCCTACGATTCTCGATTTAATCCGTTCTGCTTTTCAAGAAGGTTAATAAGAAAAACAAATTAACTATAGTGTATATGGTGATGCAATTGGCACTAATTATGATGTATAAGACCCAAATCAAACCGGACAAACTAGAAGAGATGGACGAGCTCCGAGGTGCGTTTATGGATATTTATGAAAAACATGATGTGGACGTTATCGGTCACTGGAGAGAGAGCAAAACTCCACACATCAGCTACTACATGGCACGATACGATGATGAAGATGATTATACGAAGACTGTGCTGAAGCTGCATGAGGATCATCAGTATCGGGAACTCACCGCTAGACTGAACGAAATTCGTACTGATTTTGAGGCTACCCGTCTTACGCCTGTTTAGGTCTAATTCTGTAAAAACATGATTTCCCCACTATCAAAATCGGAAAACGGAACATCCTTAAACTCAGTTGCCCTGATTCCTGGGGAGATTCGTTGCAGTCTAGCAATGGGATATTGGAATCACAGAGGGAAAAAAGAAATCGCCAAGCTGTTCTTTTGAGTCTAATATTTGTTACTCTGTTGGCCCCTTCTTTGTTCACATCATTGTTGGATCCAACTACACCTATATCCGCCTTTATGCAACGATATGGATTTGGGTGGCTGGTCCAATGGGTGTTCCGGGCGGAACTGTCCAGACTCTCTATATCATGACCGACACACTCCCCCGGATGTTCTTGCGGCATGTGTTTATCTATCTGGTTAGCAGGTACTATCTAGGCTTGACAGCAAAACGAAAAATCTTGATTTTTGCAGTCATTGTTGAAGTCCAACCTATTCTCCTATACTATTTCCCGTATCTTGTTACCGGAACATTGTTTCTGTGGCCGTGGATGATTCTCCTGAGTGGATTTCCTATTCCATCACTAACTGTCGCTGCCCTTACTCCAATGAAGACCCGACCGCGTCCAGACCATGCCTTGTGGGCGGAAAAACGAAAAAATGGATAAGTTGTGTCAAACAGGATTAGTAACTACTAGTCATTTATTCTACCTTCGTCAGGAGCAACCAAACGAAACAATGACTGCAACGAGAAATCAACTGACCTGGGACAAAAAAAGAAAACTATCTTAAGACAAGCTGCATCAGATATTTCGGGGAGATTCCATGCAATCAGAACCATCTGAACATGAATCGCAAAAAGAAAAGAGAACACGCTATATTGTTCTTCTTATAATATTGGCAGCCGCTTTGTTTTTACCCGTGCTTGTTATTGTTTACAGCAGTCCCTATTATGGATATGTCCAGGTCATGGCTATGACGTGGATATGGTATAGTCAGGGAAGGCCATTTCCAGTGGTATTCCCGTTTTTCATATTCATGGTAATCAGCAGCCTGCCCTTCACTTTCATGAGACTGGTCTTTGTCTATATGGTCAACAGGTACTATTTGGCAAAAACTACCAAAAAGAGAGTCTTGATGGCAGGGGTGGCGGCCGAGCTTCAGGCTGCTCTCATCTTCAATCTCCCGTACATTCTCATGTTCATTCTAGCTCCAGGACAATCCATGTATCCCATGTATGCAATTCCCATCCCCGCATTGATTATCATTGGCTATCTTATTTTCAGATTTCGCCCGCCACCTGTACAGAAATCTTGGGTGGAAGACAGTGAGAAGGCTGGATGGTGGAATGAAGAAGTAGCGAAGCCTGCTGAAAGCGAAGCGCCACAGCAACCCGTCATAGCCAGCGATGAAACTGATGAATCAGAGGACGAAGAAGCGCGGGAGGAAGAAACCGGGGAAGAGCAACCATCTGGCGAATGGCTAAAGGAAACTTGGTAGAAGCTCCACATGGCGCCTTCTTGGTACGTCCCATCAATCACATAGAGGTGCAGAAACATTGTGTGAACTCATGGCACTTTCATTTGCAAATCCTGTAAGAGCAAGTATCTCCTTGAATGTTTTTCAAGAGAACGGTGTTGAGAATCCTGATGGTTGGGGTGTAGCATACTATCGAAATGACGCCATGCAGCTAATCAAGGAAGCCTTGCCTGCCTCAGACAGTATACTCTATGACTTTATTGAACGGAGTGCTTCTTCGAAGATTTACATCTCTCATTTGAGACGTTCAACTGAAGGAATTCGAAGCTATTTGAATACTCATCCCTTCTATAGAGTTGCACATATGATGGGCGCGCGCTTCGAATACGCTTTTGCCCATAATGGCACAGTTGCTGATTACCAAAAGCTATCCTTGAGCAAATATACACCTCTTGGCGAAACTGACTCAGAACATGTTTTTTGTCATATACTCGAAGTCCTTTCGAATGTTGGCAGCTCATCATGGACAAGAAGCGAGTATCAACTACTTGAAGAGCTCTTGCAGGCCATGAACACCCCTGAGAATACACTGAACTGCATACTATCTGACGGAATACGATTGTTCTGCTATTCCGACATACATGATCACAATAGTGGTCTTCGATATTCAGAGTATGTTCCTGTAATCAAGCTAAAGGACCAAGCAAAAGACATAGGGGAGATTAGAGTCCGAACAGCAGGCAATTCCATAAATACTACTGGCATCAAAGGAGTTCTCGTTACGACGCGAGACATGAGTGAGGGGAATTGGCTCGAGTTTTCACCCGGCGAGCTCATGGTATTCAAGGGTGGTGAGATTGTCTATTCCTCTTCTGGGTAGCAAATTTATGAAGAACACCTACTAGATAAAGAGATGAATCTGCTCATTAGATTATTCATATTTCAAAAAATCCTAAGCCAACTGCCAAAATTCAGGTCAGGAACTCACTCATAAGAAACAGGAATAAGAAGAGCGCCAATCCCGCTATCATTAACGCGGCAAAGAAGATTCTGCGGTAATCTGTCATTTCTGTTCGGACTCCATGAGAGTTTGTCGTATCTCGCGAAATGCATTCAATGTTGCTTCTGTAAAGATGCTTTTAGCTCTTCCTTTCGGCGTCACTCTTCTCCCCAAGCGCAACGGGAAATCAAAACGCCGCAGTTCTCGAAGAATAAAGGCTTCTAATTTCTCATAGAAGACTATTCCCTCAATGTTCTCTTCAGATGCATTTCGAAAGAGAGCAGTAAGGATAAGGCTTGCCACACCTGATGGGCGAGGCCCAGTTGATTCTCCTGCCGTATCGATTTTTACAGATCCTATACCAAATAGCCTATCAAAAGGTCCTGCTCTGGTCTGCACATTTGTGACTGTTCTAAATGGTATGTGTTTCTCCGTCACTGTGATAATTCCCTTACGCTGGTAGATCTCTGGCATACGTTCACCTTCCCATCCCACCACACAGTACTTAATCCTCTTCACATAGAAATGAGTCCAGATGATAGCCGGTATTAACCAAAGTATGGTAAATGCCCAGTAGACCTGGCTACCGGCTATCCAATCGACATCCGCAAACCAGAGATTGATGGGGATGAACTCTAATATGAAGAAGGTGATAAGTGGAGGTCCATAGAGAGAGAAGAGGAATACACCCCAGAGAGCGAACGCTGAGAGAATGAACTTCAACCACTTCTTATACCTTAAGGCAGGAATGGGGGAAAAAGATCTTCCATCATAGATTGGGTCCTGTGGGGGTTTTATAATCCGTTCTCCAGTCCCCGCCATATACTTCTACTCCTTACTCGCGGTTCCTTAGCAAATCCCGAATGTCGGTGAGGACACGTAGAATCTGCCTCTCAATATCCGTGGGGCCACTTGATATCCCTTCCTCCTCGGGAAAGACAACCTCCGTACCAGTTACGTAAGGGTCTTTGAATTTCCTGAGCTCTCGGAGGATGAAATCCCGTAGCTCTTCGTAAAAGACAAGCCCTTCCAGTTTCTCCTCGGGTGCTCCCATTTGGCTTGAACCCGAGTGTCCTGCTGTTTCTATCTCGATTGAACCAATGCCAAACAATCGGTCAAATGGACCCGCTCTGCTAGAGATATTGGTAATTGTGCGAAACGGAACATGTTTGCGGGTGATGTTAATGATGCCTTTCTTCACATAGATTTCAGGCATGGTTTCTCCGGATTTGGCGATAACTGAATACTCTATGGAATTAAGATAGATGGGTACCAGTATGACACCGGGAACCAACCAAATCGCGGTGATGATCCAATACCAGAAATTGACTGGGTACCACCACATATTGAAGAAGCTGGCCCAAAAAGCAGGCCAGCCACCACCAACTGCTACAAAAAACACAAAATAGTTAGCAAGAAGTATGATGACGATAATCATGATCCATATCATGACAGCAGCAAAAATTCCCATGAACCACATCTTGTTTCGGAATTTCTTATCCGGACTGAACACCTTTCCCTTTGCGATATCCTCCATGGGTGGTCTGATGACCTTCCCTTCAGCAGTCAATTAGCTCTCATCCTCCTCTTTATTCTTGAGGATCTCCAATATTTCTCTGAGAGGTGTCATCTCATTCCTTATTTCTCTCAGTGTGATCAGAATCTCATCTTGAAGACTACCCTCTAGTTTAGGAATATCTCTCTCTTCTTTTGAAACAACTTCTGTACCAGTTGTATAGCTTCCACGATATTTTCTTAGTTCTTGAAGAATGAAGTCTCTTAACTCCTCGTAGAATGTGAGGCCCTCAAGCTTCTCCTCAGGTCCGAATTGTCGCGTTCCAGAATATCCAGCTGTTTCAATCTCGATATTGCCAATCCCGAATAACCTGTCGAAAACTCCAGCTCTTCCCGATATGTTGGTGATTGTCCGAAATGGCACATGTTTTCCAGTCACATTGATAATTCCCTTTTTGACAAATATCTCCGGCATTGCCTCTCCAGATTCGGATGTCACGCTATACTCTATACTGCTAATATAGAACGGCAGAATGATTGACCCAGGTAAAACTATCACTATGAACAGGATGGCTAGGATAAGCGATACCGTTGGAAACCACGTGTAAACATAGTTCCAATACGCCATGATTGCTGAACCTTCATCCACTACTGTGACCAAATAGCTAATTCCCAACCAACCCAGAGTGGCCATAAGCCATATGGAAAAAACACCCAACCAAAGCTCTGTCCATGCCTTATACATGAACTTCTTTGAGGGCGTGAAAATTTTCCCACTTGAAATGCTTTCAATAGACGGAATGAATTCCTCTTCTCTCTCATTCTTACTCATTTTTCTTCTTCTCTCCTTCTAGTAATTTTGAATCAATACTGCTCAACAAATCACGCATGTCGCGAAGCGTTCGCAAGATGTCATCTTGTAGACTATCATCAAGGTCAGGTACTGGCTCTTCTTCTGGCATCACAATTTCTGTTCCAGTTGCGTAGGGCGCCCTGAACTTCCGAAGCTCTCGCAGTATGAAGTCGCGTAGTTCTTCATAGAACACGATTCCCTCTATCTTCTCCTCAGGCCCCGGTTGTCCGGATGATCTGACAGAAGAGCCAGCGGTTTCTATTTCTACTGACCCAATACCCAGGAGCTTGTCAAGAACTCCCGCCGTACTTGATATGTTGGTTATTGTTCGGAAGGGTACATGACGTTCCGTCGTTGTAATCAGTCCTCTTCGAGTGAAAACCTCAGGCATGGTTATGCCTTTTTCAGATATCACGGAATAGCGGAATGTGTTGTAATAGGCTGGTACCAACATAGCCGCAGGAATCATCCAAATGAAATTGATAATCCAATACCAAAATAGCACCGGCCATAACCATTGCTGAAGGTACAGCTGATAACCAATGAAGCCCAACCCCTCATCCAGAATGACCAGATATGATATCGGCAACCACATCACTAGACCGAAAACAAACAGTACAACGGGGAGCATGATGATGGCAACCCACATCTTATATTTGAATCGACGATGAGGACGAAATACGCGCCCACTAACTATGTCCTCCATGGGGGGCCTGATTACTTTCTCCTTTTCTTCGTTTGTCATAATATGCTAGTCACCTCTTCTTTTATATCTAGGAATCTCTTTTGCTGCTAATTTGTTGAAAATAGCAATAGACTGCTGAGTCATGTATAGTTCTTCCTCATCAGGTCGTAAAGTGATGGCGTACTCCTCCATGATAGTATCTAGGATTTCTCTGCATTCCTCTCGCTTCGGGCATGGATCCAGGTTTCGTGTATCCTCAGCGGGTCGATCATAGGGCGTACCATCACAGAGTTTGCCTGCATACGAATCATGCTTGTACCAAACCACAGGCCCGAGCTTCATAGTGAAGACAATGTATACGGCTGCGCTCGCTTGGTAATCAAAACCTATCAGAAGCCCTTTGTAGTCCAGAAGACTCTCCACATCAAGCCGATGGCTGTTGGCATTATCGCTTAGAATCTTCTCAATTTTCTTTCTAGCTCTATTGAGCACACGAGAAACATAAGCCGCATCACCCAAACTGATTTTTTCGTTGCTCTTGTCGTCCAAGGTTTGCTGAACATAGGACGGAATACTCCGTTCCTCTTGATAGTTTTCGGCAATCTCTCCTGTGGACTTCCCTTGCTGGAATTCCCACCAGACAATTGCTTCATGGGTGGACAGCGAGCTCATTTTCTTTCCTCGATCATTCTGACATTCGAATATGCCTTGTTGCTTTCTAGGGAAACTTTATATTTAAACGTTGTTAATGTTTACAATAATCTGGTAAAGATTTACACTATTAAGGTGTTGAGAAAAATTGACCAGAAATGAGCTCTCCATCAAGACAAAAGCACTGCAAAAGGACTTCGGTCCGGTTCTTGCAGTGAGGAATCTTGATCTGCAAGTTGCGACAGGCAGCCGGTTTGGACTCCTCATTGCGGTTGGTTCTTCAATGATTGCTATTGGCGTGACAGCAAAGAATCCCGACTACGAGGACACGAAATCTCCTGCTCATCAGACGAATCAGATGACTGCGATGATGCTGCCAATGGTATGCATAATGGCATCGGTATTCATCTTGATTGCCCTATCAATATTGGATCTTGATGTCGTGATTGAGAACGCATTGAGCCCTATTGGCTTTCAATTGCTCTTCTCTCTAACAGGTCCATTCATCATCCTCTTGGTGGGAGTTGCATATGTATCATCAGGAATAAAATCATTATCAGCTCCAGCGTAATGAAAGACTAGGATTTCGGATTACCGAATTCATCTTTATGATGGTGGATGATTCAGAATTCGCGTCCACCATCATTTCCTTTTTTCAAGTATGTGGCTCTCACTATTGCGTCACAATCTTCGTTCCTTTAGAACTCGGAATAGTCCACTCTTCGAGTGCCATCTGTGACTCAGTGTCAATAATAGCACTGTTTCTGTAAAGCGCTCGCAGGAATCTGTTGTAATCTTCAATGTCTTCAGTACGGACAGTTGCAAACAAGCTGTAATCTCCTCCCACTCGATGCAAGTCCCAGACTTCCTTGAAGAGACTCACATATTCAGCAGTCTTTGCCACTTTCCCTGGTTTTGGTTTTATCCTCAGGAAGAACTTGATGGGAAGATCAACATATTTGAAGTCAATATCTATGGAGTGACCTAGAATGACATTCTTCATCGCGAGGCGTCGCATGACCTTTGAAACAGCAGGTTGACTAATTTCCTTCTGCATCTCTTCCCCGATTCTACGCTGTGATGGGCTCATTGGTTCCTCAGTTGTTGCTTCCCATCGCCTTATGGTATTAAGGAGCGACCAATCCACGTCAGAGAGCATGAACTCAGAGAAACCGTTCTTTCTGACAAGGAATCCATGAGTCTTATACGTGGCGAGAACTTGGACCAAATCATATTTCTGCGCCTCTGTGGCAGCGACTACTTTGTCCATTTTGTCAAGAAACTCGTTGAATGACTGTGATTTGCGGAATCTAAAGAGAGCTAGAAGTGAGTATTCTCCCGAGATACCATCAAGCGACTCAAGTTCCGGCATATTTAGCAATGCACGACTAAGCGTCACTTCTCTTGGGTTGCTCTTAATCAGTAGAATGCTGTTTCTCTCTGCATAGACTTTTGCAGGATTGAGAATAGTCAGGTAAGCTCGTATTACCTGCCACTTCACCAGTTTTCTAATCGTGCGAGCAACCCAGTTCCTCCCTTTTCCCAAGCTCTTGGCAAGTGATTGTATGTTGGCTCTTGAGTCCTCTAGTAGTTCTCGAAGCAATGCCTTTTCGCTTTCCTTAATGGAATGCACTCTCTGCGTCATAACCGGTGCCTTCTATTCCAATTTCATATGGAGGATTTTAATATGTTGCTCTGTTTCCTTTGCATGTGTAATCAATATGACCGACTATAAGGTAAAAGACATTGGTCTTGCTGAAGAAGGACGCAAGCTGATTGACTATGCTGAGCAGCATATGCCAGTTCTCATGCATTTGAGAGAAAAATATGCGAGGACAAAGCCCTTGAAGGGAATGAGGATCTCTGGATGCTTACATGTGACAAAGGAAACTGCAGTCTTGGTTGAGACTCTTCGGGCAGTTGGAGCAGAAGTGGCTTGGTCAGGATGCAACCCACTGTCCACCAACGACAAAGTCGCAGCTGCCTTGGCAGCAAATGATGTGCCCATATTTGCATGGCACGGACTAGATACTGACGATTACTATTGGTGCATTGAACAAGCACTGAATATTGAACCAACACTAACATTAGATGACGGTGCTGATCTGATTTTCACAATCCATAACAAACGTAAAGAACTCATTGAAGGTCTCTATGGCGGTTCGGAGGAGACCACAACGGGAGTTATCCGAATCAGGGCTATGGCTGAAGATGGTGCTCTGAAATATCCGATAATGGCTGTTAATGACGCTAATACCAAACACATGTTCGATAATGTATATGGTACAGGTCAGAGCTCATTCGATGGAGTGCTTCGAGCATCGGCCATTCTTATCGCTGGAAAGACCGCAGTCATTGGGGGATATGGCTACTGCGGGCGTGGTCTGGCTATGAGAGCAAAGGGCTTGGGAGCAGACGTGATTGTAACAGAGGTAGACCCTGTTCGTGCTTTGCAGGCTCGAATGGATGGATATCGTGTGATGCCAATGAATGAGGCTGCGAAAGAGGGTGACCTATTCATCACTGCCACTGGGATGAAGGATGTGATCACTGGAGAACACATGAAGGTCATGAAGGATGGAGCTATCATTGGTAACGCAGGGCATTATGATGTAGAGATCAATAAGCCTGACCTTGAGAAGCTCAGTACTAGTAAGGATAGAGTTCGTCCAGCCTTAGATGAGTTCAAGCTGAAGGATGGGCGAAGTATCTTCCTATTAGGAGACGGCCGTTTGGTCAATCTTGTTGCTGCTGAGGGTCACCCCTCGGAAGTTATGGACTTATCCTTCGCGGGCCAACTGAACGCAATGATGTGGATGAAAGAGCACGGGCAGAACCTGGATCCTGATGTATATGAATTCCCCGAAGAGCTTGACAAGAAGACCGCCCTGATGAAACTCGAAACTATGGGCATCTCTATAGACAAATGGACTAAAGAACAGGCGCGATATGCTCGTGCATATGCAGAGGGGACCTAATCAATCAAAAGCAGCATCGAGCTCCTCTCCTTTCGAATACCGCCGAGGAGCTCCCGCTTTTTATTCGTCAAGCATTGCTGTATCTACAATACTGCCATGTCTTCTAAGTAGGAGAGAAACAACAATGAGAGCTGAACCTAAGAGGATTAGAATGAACCTCTGAATGTAAATCTCTCGTATCGCCAAACCAATATCTCCCGCCACGCTCTCGAAATTACGAGGCCCAGGAATGACTCTGGACGGCCAATAAGGCCAACCCGAGTCCTCTATAATGAGCCACATTATGATTTCCATTAAAGGAAATGCTAGAACTCCTAATAGAAACAGAGCTACGCCAACAGCTATGAGGGGCATCCAGATCCATTTTAGATTCAAGACCAAATCCCTCTCCTATATGAGAAGAGCCTCAAGATATATGATTTTTGGCAGCTTTGCCTTCTTGCTGTTGTTCTGTGGTATGTTGTAGCACTAGCCCTCCAAAAAGGAGATATTCTTTCACGTTAAGTAGTGATATTGTCAGGCGGTGGAGCCATCATGCAACAAAGTGGTAGTTCGGGGAAAGTAATCATTGTGACATTGATAGTTATTGCAGTCGCCGCAGCCGGTTTTGCAGTCATCGTTTCAAATCCACTTGCAGGCAATGACGACAATCAAGACCCTTATGGGAAAGATCCATTTGATGTGCCTTTAAATGACTCATCAATCTTCATACATTCGGATAGTTCATTCATTTCCTTAGCTCAGGCAAGAAACTGGACTGGCAATGGTACCGCCAATGACCCGACTATCATTGAAGGACTCGGAATTCAATCATCAGATTATTGTATTTACATTGAATCAGTCACGATGTATTTCATCATTCAAAACTGCACTCTTGTGTCGCAACCCGACATGTACGATGGACTGGGAATATACTTGCGAAATTGCAGCCATGCGTCAATCCTAAACTGCTCGGTTAGTGCTGGCCTCTCAGGGATAGAAATTTTCCAAGCAAACAACACGGTTGTAGAAGACTGCCTTGTTCAATCACGGGCTTTTGCTGTCAATGTCAGCGGCTCTACGCAATCATTAATTATGAATAATAGAATCAAAGGCAATTTTTCTGGTATTTCTGTTATCTGCTCCAATCAGACTCAAATCCTGAACAACACTGTGACCCAGGGAAGATTCGGTCTCATTTCACAGTTTTCATTCTACTGCAACATGAGTGATAATATTTTGAGTTTCAATGAGGATGGAGCTGTGGTGGAGGGACGGTGCGGCAACTGGTACATATTGGGCAATACGTTCGTGAATAACTCAAGACGGGGAATCTCCCTTACACAGAACACATCATTTTGTGTGCTTTATGGCAATAGATTGGGTTGGAATCCAGAGGGCAACGCATTGGACAATGGACTTGAAAATCTGTGGGATGATGGTATAGGAACTGGGAATTATTGGCATGACTACTCTGGATTCGGAACTTATGCTATTCCTGGGTCCGCAAATATTGTTGATAACTACCCTTTTCCCCTAACTTCACCATAGAGTGGTTCTTCAGTCAATAGTTGCAGATGCCTCTACTGTGGACTAGACTCTTATGCTACCGTCACATAGATTATACTGATGAATTATCTGAATAGAGGAATGACTAATGAAATCTGTACCAGACACCGAGGAGAATGTAGAAATCTGCAGGCATTTCTGCGGTCCATGTCCTACCTTTCAATCCAATGAACTGAGAAAGGAGGAACCCAAGCTTCTTTTCTGTTCACGAGGGGTCTCAAAAAAGCCAAATGAAGACATAGATGACATGGGATGTAATTGCCCCCAGTGCGAAGTCTTCGAAAAATACGAACTTGAGGGCGGCTGGTTCTGTATACATGGAACAGAGGGACGTCAGTAGAGTACCGAATTCTCATATATTGTGACTTGCTGCTGCCAATCTCGAAGTAATTCGCCGTTTCACATCTGGCTTGCTATTACCATAATAAGAATCAGAATGGGAATCACTATCCAAACCAGAAATAATAGTTGGTTCCCTTTTGGTGTTCCCATGTGCTTACAAAATGAGCAGTATGGTGTTTGATTAGATTCTACAGCAGAGTCTTTTTCAATCTCAAGAACTTCCTCATCTGACATTAGTACCGATGGTCACTCTCGTCATTTTCTTATTATGTTTGACCTTTGGTTGAAACGATGCAGAGATGTTTTTTTGCATCCCTTTGAAAACAAAGAGGTGGAGCCAGCAAGGCATCTTTTGGGTGTGGTAACATTTGGTAGATACATTACCATGATGATCCCTGCGAGCTGCCACCAGTAGTCGATATAGGCTTATGCCACTAAAGATTTTTCTCTCCGTTGGTCTCTATTTATAAGCAAGGGATGGAATAATGCACTTTTTGCAACAAACAATAAATACTTCCTTTGTATTCCTGCAACAATGGTTGAGAATCATGACTCTTGCAACGAGTTCTAGACGGTCGCCTCGTTCTAGAAGAATTCAAAGGATCTTCCTAGTAGGTATTCTTCTCATTGCCTTGCTGTTCGTAGTTAATGTTCGTACGGTGAGTGCGGCTGGGGAAACAGAACAGGGTTTTCAGGTTACGATAGAGGATGCGCTCTACACTGATCTTGATGGCGATGGGTATGAAGACGACGTGTTTGTATACGTCCGATTCGATTTAGGCGAGTTCTGTTACTACGAATTTGCCTACATCATAACGCTCACCCTTCCCTCTGGTGCCGAATATGCTTACTTGGTTTACGTATGGGCGTGGGCAGATTATGTCTATACGAACAACTTGTTCATCGACCATGCGACTGAATCTGGAGACTATCAAGTCTACGTCGATGCCATTCTTATCATTCCTGAGGATGCGACTGATTCGCAGTCGTGCATCTTCGATCCTCCGGGTGGGAGCGAAGGAGGCCCTCCAGCCTTTCACGTATACTAGTGATACGATGCTGTAAATGGTCAATGTGAGAACAAAACCAATGACGAAGCTGGCGATACTAAGTAGGCGTGATTAACAAATGGTGGCGTGGCGGGCATATGACCTTGACTTGAAGGACTATCTCATATTCTTGAGCCTTGAGAAGAATCCCAATCTCAGTAATAACGCCGTAGGAAAAGAAGTTGGCCTCTCATCAGAGGCTGTTCGTTTGCGCCGCCAGCATATGAAGGATGAAGGATTTCTTCGTCCAGATAGCATTATTGAAGATCCTTTACTCGGCAACAGGGAGCAAACGGAAACTGAATCTGTCTATAATCCGAGCAAACTTGGCCTCGAACGACAGCATGTGGTTTTCCAGGGAATCAGAGACAGAAAAGCACTAAACAACATCAAGAGAGTCTGTGATGAACACCCCTACACCCATTACAGGGTGATGGCATATGCAGACGGCGCTGCAGTATATGCCCAGTTTGATGTTCCTGCTGCTGCCACAACGGCCATGCGGGAGTTCTACAACCGTATCGGCAAAACCGAGTTAGTGGAGAGCATATTCATCCAACCTACTGCTTTCAGCTCTGAAACCAAAGCGGATTTTCAGAACTGGGATATTAATGAGAGTAAGTGGGAGATTGAATATGGGACCAAGTCAAAGACTGGTGAACGACAGAGCAGAGTGGAATCTATCTGGGTATCATTCTTGAATGGGTGGGAAAGGAAACCTCTACAGGCAGAGAAGATCGAGCGAGTGCATGATTTTGACTTATTAGATATGCAACTACTCCGAGAAATTACCATAAACTCTCAGCCAAAAATCAAAGCATTGGGTGATGTCTACAGCCGGGACCCCACAACCATATCTAGAAGACTGAAGCGACTCAAGAGATTGGTGGCCCACGACGAGGTTCTCTATTACGATAGGTCCGTCTTTGATTTGACTTACCCTCAGTTAATAATGGGGCGATTCAAATCGGGTTCGGAACTGGATGCTGCATCATTGCATGGATTCATTCAGTCGGAGGCCCTTCCATTCCTGTGCAAGGCAACATTCGATGAAGAAACCTTCTGTCTCTACTTGACGACCCCTCCCTCTTTTGCTCCCGAGTTTTCAGAATTTATCTGGGAGCACGCGTCACAGGTTAGAGTGTATCAGCTGCAGCTGGATTCATCCTTCACTTACTATTTCTACTACAAGAATCACCAAGGCGACAGAGGTTGGCGGATAGATAGAGAATATCTCGTTGACTTACCTCTCCAGGTCCTCTGAAGGTATCATCTCTCACCCATCTTGACGAGCTTATGCCTCTCTACTTTTATGCAGTTTCACCAAGTAGTATTTATATACACGTTTGTTTTAACTGCTTAACATGATTGAACGCTCTTTCTTGGGGTTGTTCAATAAGCTTCACCTCTAGAAGGGGTGAGGCTGCCGGTGATAGTAATGAAAAGCAGACAGAAATTTTTGCTGTTGACCTTTGTGATGGTACCGGCGCTTCTTTTTTCGAGCACAGCAAGTGCAACCAATGGTGCTGTCACGCTAGGTCCACAGAAACATGTTAACGCTGTTATCTTCTTCAGCGATGATATTGAGGTAAACCTCCCTGATGCGGAGATTTTTCATCAATATGATAATCTGAATGGAATAGCTGCAAGAATACCTGAGAGTTTGTATAAGACACTCGAAAACTCTTGGTTCGTCGAGTCTATTGCTCTAGACGGCGAAATGAGCCTCTATCAAGATACGCTGGATTGGGGTGTGGATGATGTTGAGGCTGAAAGAGTCTGGGGCGGTTTCGAAGATGCCAAAGACGTAGTACCAGGAAACGTTGCAGGTGCTGGTGTTAAGGTTGCAATACTTGACACAGGAATAGACTATACTCACCCCGACTTGGACGATGTGTATGCGGGAGGATACGACTATGTTGACAATGATGCTGACCCCTTGGATGGGAATGGCCATGGCACTCATTGTGCTGGGATTGTTGCAGCCGAGGATAATGGTGAAGGAGTAATCGGTGTAGCTCCGAAAACCAGTATCTACTCAGTGAGAGTTCTAGATGATCAGGGTTCTGGTTACACCAGTGACATTATTGCTGGCATCGACTGGGCTGTGGACAATGGCATGAATGTCGTTTCCATGAGCCTTGGCGGCGGAGGATATGACTCGTCATTTGATGCCGCTATTAATCGTGCATATGATGCAGGTTTGGTGGTAGTAGCAGCATCGGGTAATGACGGAGAAGGTACCATATCCTATCCAGCAGCTTATGACAATGCTATAGCCGTAGGTGCTATCGACTCGAATCATGATCTTGCCAGCTTTAGCAATTATGGCTCTGAGCAAGAGGTCGTTGCTCCTGGCGTTGATATCTATAGTACTATGCCAACTTACAGTGTCACCCTTACCTCTTGGTGGTATGGCTACAACCAAAACTACGATCAGATGAGTGGCACCTCAATGGCTTGCCCCATGGTCGCTGGTGTTGTATCATTGATTCTCGATGCAAATCCAGATTTAACGCCCAGTGAAGTCAGAGATATTCTCCATACAACATCTGTTGATTACGGTGCCAATGGCTGGGACCAATACTTTGGCTGGGGTGCAGTCGATGCTGAAGCAGCCGTGGATCAGGCGGGAGGCGGTGGAACGCCAAGCGATGACCCGCCATCATGCTTAGTAGCCGATCCAGCGGAAGGTGCAATTGTGTCAGGCGCCCACCGAGTTCTGGTATCCGCAAGTGATGACAATAGCGTGTCAAAGGTTGAGGTCAGGATAGACACTGGAACTTGGATTGACATAACAACCAACTTTGATGGAACATACTACTATTATGACTGGGACACAACTCAATATGCCGATGGATCCCATGACGTAAGTGCTAGGGCAACCGATTCCGTTGGTCAGACTACAACGGACACCAATTCCGTTTCAGTAAACAATGATGGTGGTAGTGCTGATACCCTGTATGTGGCTTCAATTGATATGTGGTATGAGGAGTTCAGATTCTGGTTCTGGCGATGGTATGACGTATACACCGAAGTGACAGTCCACGATGGAACTGGGAGCCCTCTATCAGGCGTTACGGTGTCCATCGATATGACACTTCCAAGTGGAAGCCATGCAACTGGCAGTGCTGACACAGGAAGTGACGGTACTGTGACATTTGTATATGAAAGCGGTGACCAAGGAACATACACATCCACAGTGACGAACCTCGAGAAGACAGGATACACATATGATTCTTCTAGCAATGTGGAATCATCTGAAAGCCTATCAGTTCCGTAGACTCGCTTTCGATGCTTAGTATTGGAATCCCATCACTCTGGGATTCCATCTTTATTTTTCGACGTCTTTGCTCATTTCGTCCAACATTTTTCAGATCTCGTTTTCATCTGTTGCAAGGATTATAGGACAAGTCTTAAGATATTCACGGATTCGCAGCTTCGTGAGCTGACAAATGAATGGCCGAGTACTGTGTCATGGTAAAGGGTCCATGTCGAGGCAAGAAATGTGACTTCTGGGCCAGAATTAGAATACAGAAACGAACACTCAAGGCGCTCATCAAAGAAGCTAGGGAGAGTATCCATGAATGTCAGGATTTAGACCACGATTCAAAGCGGGTGGCCATGGATGGATTCTGGTATCAGCTTGGTATCAGAGACATGGATAGACTATGTGAAGAGGAACCTAGTCTATGCGAGAAGATCCGGCGCGTAGAAAGAGCGGTTCTACCCATATAGGCCCCCTATCTATCCGGAGGGACTTCTATCATATTACCTCTATTGAGTAACCACTGAGGATCTATTGCTTGCTTAACTGCCTGCATTTCTTTGATGCCTTTATCTCCATACATGACTTTCAAGAAATCACGTTTCAATTTTCCAATGCCATGTTCAGCAGCAACAGTCCCTCCCAACTGAACAGCTCTTTTTGCAAAGATCATGTAGTTGTCCATACCTTGCTCAACTTCTTCATTGTTTCTTGGAAGCATATTGACATGCAGATGATTGTTTCCTATATGCCCAAAAATGACATACTCCATCCCTTGTTCTTCCAATACTTCTCTATAGAACTTCAAATACTCCCTCAGTGCCTGGTCTGGAACCGCCATGTCTGTGCCGATTTTGTGGACCTTGTGATACTGCGCCTTCCGTTGTGCAATAAGTGCATTGACAGTTTCAGGTACAAAATGGCGTACTGTCTTCATCTTCTCTAATTCAGTTCGATCCAGTCCGGCCCAGCTTGACTCCGATGAGGAATTATGCTCGTTGAGGACCATTTCCAAACCCATTACGAGGTCTTCCATGTTTTCCTCAGTATATTCAAATTCAAAGAACACAATTGCATTTGTGTCTTCAGACAGAGCGGGAACTGTAATTCCAGCGTCACTTGCTTTTTCACGAATCATATCTAATGCGTTCGGACCAAAGTATTCCAAGAAGTCCATCTTTACCGGGCTGTCCGGGGCTCGGATATCATATACAAAGTCGACTGCATCTTCTTCAGTGGGGAAAAATGCCATCACTGTCATGATTTCCTCAGGGAGCTTCACAAGGCCCAATTCAGCCATGGTGATTACACCCAAGATGCCTTCGGACCCAATAAACAGGTCTATCAAATCCATCTCATGCCTAGCGAAGAGACCGGCTGCATTCTTTGTATTTGGCATCTCATAAGTCGGCACTTGGATTCGAATTGTGCTACCATTAGATAGAATGAATTCAAATTCGCCATCTTCTGAAATCACTTCCCCGCGTTTGATATCAATCAGCTCTCCATTAGGTAATACCACCCTAATTCTGCGTACCCAGTTTCTCACCGCTCCATACTTGAATGTACGAGCGCCAGAAGCATTGCATGCTGTAATTCCCCCTATCCATGCGCTCATCTCAGTCGGATCGACTGGGAACGTAAGGTCTCCATTTTCTTGCATGAACTTCTCCATATCTTCCTCATAAGCGGTCTTTTCTTCTCCACTCAATTCATCCATTTTTCTACCTGAAACACTCTTGACCAGATCCTCCAATAGGACTCCCGCCTCAGCTGCAATAGAATAGAGCTCTTCCTCAGGATTCCACTTCAGGTAAAGCAATCTATCCATTTTTTCGAGGTTCAGTGCAATGCCCCCTAATGGGACTGCAGCTCCAGTGAGCCCAGTTCTTCCACCTTGAATTGTGACAGGAACTCCGTTTTCATAGGCGTTTCTAAGGATAGTTGCAATTTCGGTCTCAGTGGTAGGAAAAACGAGCTTATCAGCGTCGCCGTCAAATGAATGACTCTCGTCATCCAAATAGAGTGCATAGGTATCTCTAATTTCCTCTTTGTCAGTTACCATCTTAACTTCCGACAAATCAACTTCATCTAACAGATTTGCCCTGATTTGATTACTCATTCTCATTCCTCGTCATGGAAACTCGATGCTGAAATATCACAATCTCAATATCAAAGATTTGGTATACCGTTGCTTCATACTGTTACATCAAATATTCAAATCCCATTGTCAGAAGAAAAGAATGTGGTTAATCTCAATACAGCTCGATAGAGCTATGATAACGGGAGATGAAACTCATTATTGAATTCTTGCAAGAAAGATACCCCATTGATGTTGCTAAGCACATTATGCGTGCTACAGCACCGAGATGACTGTAGAAATGCATTAAATATTAAAGATGCAATTGCATTCATGCTCATATCTGGTAGCTGAAAGGCAGGTCCTCCAAGATCAATGAATGATGGATTGAACACTTATGGACATATTTGGTATTGCGGTTCTCGTTGTCTTCGTAGCAACTTACGCGGCGATTTCGACTGAACGATATAACAAGACTGCACTGAGTCTTCTTGGTATGGCCTTGGTCGGATTTGTTTTCTGGGCCGCTCGTTTTTTGATACCCGGTGTTGAAGTCGATTTTTTAGACCTTTTGGAACAAATCGAATGGGACACGATTCTCTTTGTCGCAGCAATGATGATTATCGTCGCTGTGGCGGGCGGTTCGGGAATGTTTCAGTATCTAGCTTTGCGGCTTGCAAGACCAAGCGGCGGCGTCCATAAGAGCCTCTACACCATATTCATGCTCTTCGTCTTCATTATTTCGCCTGTTGTAGATAATGTATCAATTCTCTTGATAATGGCTCCACTCACTGTCCAAGTCTGCAGAGCACTTGAAATGGACTTCAAGCCTTTATTGATTTCCCAAGCAATGGTTGCCCATCTTGGATCTATTCCTTCTCTTGTAGGTGCTGTACCTAACATAGTTATCGTCAAAGAAACAGGGTTGGATGCTGGCCTATTGTTTGTTGTCTTCATGCCACTCTCATTTATCCTCTTCATCATAAATTGGGTTGTGTTGACACGGTATTTTGCGGATAGCTTTGTTGCTTCTGATAAGGAACGTGTGGATATTCTCTTTCAAATTGAACCGACTACTATGATAAAGTCACGATCTGGCTTTTACGCCTCTGTAATTGCATTTGCAGTTCTTATTTTTGGGTTTTTACTATCTGCATCCTTAAACTTCCCGGTTTCAATGTTGGCTCTTCTTATTGCAGCGTCCCTTCTCGTGTTTGCTCACGATCGCGCCTCTGAGTTTTTGGATGAGGTGGGTTGGGATACGATATTCTTTCTCGTGGGGATTTTTGCTTTAGTGGGTGCGCTTAACTTAACAGGCTGGATCGACCTATTTGGTGATGGTCTCGGTATCATAATTGGCGATAACGCAATTATTGCCTTGACATTCATGATTTGGATTCCGGCGCTTATTGCATCTTTTCTCAACAATATCCCAGTTTCATTGGTCCTGGCACCGATAGCTCTCAGATTCACGACGGTCAGTCCTCTGCTGCCTTTCGCGCTGATATTTGCAGTCAACGTTGCAGGAAATATCTTAACGCCATTGGGGTCCACATCCAATATGGTTGCAATAGCCTATTCCGAACGCGAACACGATCCAATATCGTTCGCCGATTTTTCCAAAGCCGGAACAATCGCAGGTACTTGTAATTTGATCCTTGGAACGGTTTGGCTTCTGCTCATCGAATATCTCGGGATACTCCTAGTTACCTTTGGAGGCCTAATTCTTGGCGTAATTTTATTTCAGATAATCATATTTCCAGTACTCCACAATCCCAGTCGAGTCGAACCAAAGCGATCAAGTTAGCGACAAAACCTTCACATATCAGATCTATCTTTCTTCGTGAAGAATAATCAGCAGTTTCATCCCTCTTTAGCTTCAATAACATAGCGCGGGATTGAAATTTGATATAGTAGCGTGGATGGTTCTAATTGTATTTGTTTGCACCCAATGAAATCAGCATGAAAGGCCTCGCAAAAATAACTACTCCTATAGCCCTCACCATGGTCGGCATTGGATGGCTTTGTTTCTGGTCCTCAGTATGGTCAATTAGAAAATCAAAAAGTGGCGCCCGCCTAAACCGCCGGGAGGACGGAAACAACTAGATCGGACGCCATATCATACTATTTAGTAAACAGTATGACAATACATTATAGTATACTATCCTTTTGAAACTTCCTTCTCTCTCAAAATAAGCTGATTTTGTGCATAAATGCACATTTGATTCCCAAAAATATGAAAAAGGGGTTCGTGACGCTAGAAACGAATGTAATATGCCTAAGAGATCTCGTTGTCCCTATTGTGGAAGGCTGTTCAATCGTGACAAGCTAGATGCACATGTACAGAGATGTCGCAGAAGCAAGCCCCAAGGTAATCCAGACCAAAGATCGTCCGTAAGAAGGAAACTCGTTCTAGATGGTAACAACATTGCCTTCCATATGTCTAGAAACGGTACTCCTCAAGCATCCAAGCTTCTTCAAGCATATCGAAGCCTGAAAGTTGCTGGCTACAGACCCATTATTGTTGTATCTGCTGCATTGAAGTACAGAATCGACAAGCCAGAAATCCTGCAATCTCTCAAGAACAGGAAGATTGTAGTTGAGTCCCCTCGTGGTACGGATGATGATTTGACTATCATCCGATTGGCCAAACAAAGGAATGCAAATATTGTCAGCAACGACCGGTTTCTCGACTGGCGGGAGAGGTATCCCAAATTAGACTCCCGACTAATCAGGTATCGAATGACTCCATCTGGCCTAATTCTTCTCTGAGCATCTACACAATGATTGGCACAAAATTTGAAAGCATATCCCTGCTCTTCGCTTTTAACGCTATCAAAAGCGTTTTAATTACAGTTTCTTTGAGCAAAGATTAACAACCTACTAGCGGTTCGGTGAAATATCATGCAAGCGGATCAATTACGCAAGAAGTACTTGGAATTCTTCAAACAAAAGGACCATAAAATCATTCCATCAGCGTCTCTGGTACCTGAGAATGACCCAACTGTACTCTTCACCACTGCCGGAATGCACCCGCTAGTACCATATCTTCTTGGTCAATCTCACCCCATGGGAACACGCCTTGCGAGCGTCCAAAAATGTGTACGGACTACTGATATTGATGAAGTGGGCGACACAACTCATCTGACATTTTTTGAGATGCTTGGCAACTGGAGTCTAGGAGATTACTGGAAGGAAGAAGCCATCAAATGGAGTTATGAATTTCTTACTTCAGATGAATGGTTGGGATTCGATCCAGAATCTCTGTATGTAACCGTGTTTGAAGGCGATCAGGATGCACCTCGTGATGAGGAGTCTGCTGAAGCTTGGAAGAAATATGGAATTCCCGAAGAGCGGATCTTCTATATGCCCAAGAAGGATAATTGGTGGGGGCCAGCAGGAGCAACAGGCCCATGTGGGCCAGATACGGAGATGTTCATTGAGAATGATGAAATCCCACTATGTGGTCCTAATTGCAGACCGGGCTGCAATTGTGGCCATTTTGTCGAGGTCTGGAACGACGTTTTCATGCAATACAATAAGAAAGCAGATGGCACTTATGAACTCTTAGAACGCAAAAATATCGATACTGGAATGGGGCTGGAAAGAACCGCCGCGATGCTTCAGGGTGTTGCTACAGTCTATGAGACCGACCTATTCGTGCCAATAATAGTGAAAATTCGAGAGATGGCGGATAGAGAGGAATTTGATGAAACTGACAGACGTCTTGTGAGAATTATCGCAGACCATATTCGTTCTGCTACTTTCATCATGGCAGATGACCGCAAAATCGCCCCCTCCAATGTGGAACGGGGATATATTGTACGTAGGCTCTTGAGAAATGCAATTCATAGTGCAGATAGGTTAGGAATTGGTCAAGGCTTCATAGGCGAATTAGCAGAAATAGTAATCGACGTCTACAAAGACACCTATGATGAACTGGAGAGGAATAAGAAATTTATTCTGAAGCACGCGGAGCGAGAAGATAAGAAGTTTCGTAAAACATTGCGGAAGGCCTTACGGAAGCTGAATAGAATTCTGAAAAACACCGGAACTATTACCGGTGAGGATGCGTTCTTGCTCTTCACCAGTTTTGGGTTGCCTCCTGAGATGACACGAGAGATTGCTCGGGAGAATGGTATCAAGATTGATATGGATGAGTTTCATCGCCAATTTGAAGAACATAGAGAGAAGTCGCGCAGTGCTACTAAGGACAAATTCAAAGGAGGACTGGCTGACCACAGTGAGGTCATCACGAAACTCCATACTGCCACGCATCTACTACAAGCGGCATTGAGAAAGGTGCTGGGGCCCAAAGTCAAGCAGAGTGGTAGTAATATAACGAAAGAACGAACTCGGTTCGATTTCACGTTCCCGCGCAAGTTAACTGAAGAGGAATTGAAGGAAGTAGAAGACTTAGTTAACTGGGCTATCGACCAAGACATGAGAGTTGAGCGGGAGATTATGCCCTATGACGAAGCGATAGAAAAGGGAGCTTTAGCTTTCTTTAAGGAAAGGTATGGTGACAAGGTTTCTGTATACAAGGTAGATGATTTCAGCATGGAACTCTGTGGAGGGCCGCATGTTGAGCACACCGGTGAAATCAGCGGCTTCAAAATCAAGAAACAAGAAAATATTGGGGCGGGATTAGTTAGAATTCGAGGTGTATTAGTCAGTGACGAAGACTAACACTCCTTACCTCATTTTGGATCACCTGAATAATTCATAAGACAACATGGCTAATGGAGGATAGTGAGATAAATTGGGAACCTTTTCGAGAATCTTTGGAAGTGGAGATAAAGAACTCCAGAAGAAAGCAGACGAACTGCTGCTTGACATCAGCAAGGCATTTCAGTCAGCTAGTGCAAAGATGTGTGTTGCTGCTAATGAGTGGCAAAATGAGAACTATGATAAGATTGACGAACTCAAGGAGGAGATAATCGAGCTGGAGCGGGAAGCCGACCAAAAGAAGGAACGCATAGTCGAAGATATTCTCACAAAGCATGCATACTTACCTCAGCAGACGCGAGAGCGTCACAAACTTGTTAATCTAATGGATGCAATTGTTGATGCAAGCGAAGATGCAATAAGAATAATGGCCGTTGGCAAGGGAATTAAACCCCCAAGAGAAATTGCCCAAATTGCTAAAAAATGCTGGGTATGTACTGATTATCTTCAGGACGCCTTGAAATACCTCTTCAAGGATTTTGATAAATCAGTCGAATATACCCACAAAGTCGACTCAGTCCGTGAAGAAGCTCGGGATACCGCGTTCGAATTACTTGACTATCTGTATCAAAGAGCAAGACATGACACAAAGGAGCTCATGTTCTTCCAAACTGTAGCGGAGCGAATCTTGGAGGTGGCTATTAATGCCGAGATCACTGGGGACTTTATTCGTGAACTGGCTGTGAGGTATTCTTAGTCGGAGGATTTCCTCTTTTGGATATCGTAATCCTTGCAGTCCTACTCGTCATTGGCTTCATTGTTGCATTTGCAATTGGAAGCAACGATGAAACAATGAGTCCTGCAGTTGGAGCCAAGGTCTTTTCTTTAAAGGCGGCTGTACTGCTTGGCGCATTTATCAATCTGATTGGAGCTGCCTTTCTGGGAGGCGGAGTATCTGAGAAAGTTGGCTCTGATTTAGTGTCCGGAAATATCCTGAGCATCGATATGGTATTGGCGATACTCATCTCAATGGCTATCTGGCTCCTTGTGGCGTCGAGTACGAAGGGGCTTCCAATCAGTACTACTCAATGTATTGTAGGATCTGTTATTGGCGTTGCATTGGTAGCTCCAGCAGCGGGATTACTTGGCTGGGGCGTGGGAGCAATTGATTGGCAGGTCATGCTTCAGATTTTTCTGGGATGGGTCGTTTCTCCAATTATTGGATTCCTTATTTCAGGAGTCTTTATCTCACTCATAAGAAACATTCTCCGCAAAGCACGAGGATTTACGGGGCGAGAGCGTATCGAGCAGATTGCTGCATATGGCCTTGCCGTATTTCTCATAGTCACAGGGCTTAGTAGAGGTGGAAACGATGTAGCAAATGCAGTGGCTCCTATGGTAAACCTCGAAGGATTCCAGACCACGTTCAATGTTGGCCCTATCTCGATTCCTGGGGCGCTCATACCTCTAATTGTTGGCGGCTTGGGGATGGGTTTAGGGCTGATTGTGGTGGGCAGGAAGGTCATAAGAACTCTAGCAACAGAAGTTGTAACTCTGGAACCAACGACAGCTCTGGCAGCTAGCATTTCTGTATCTCTAGTTATGTTCATCGGAACTCTCTTGGGCTTTCCTCTGAGCGGTACCCATGTGCTTGTGGCTGCTCTCATTGCGGTTGGATATGTTGCGAAAACGCCTGTGAAGATGAAACAGGTTCGTGATATTCTGATTTCTTGGGTCGTGACTGTGCCAATCTCTGCCTTCTTGGGTGCTATGGTCTTTGCCGTGGTAATAATGGTATTCTAAATGGTTTCTTCATAGGCTTCAAAGAAATCCATGGGGCCTCTCTTGACTGTGGTACGGAGTCTATCCCGACCCAGTGTTTCATCAATGCTCCGACACATTTCAGTGCCCGCGATATACCAGAGTCGTTCGTTTCGACCACTCATTCTCTCAATAATTTCATAATCCTTATCTTCAATTTTTTTCTCATCTAGACTTTCAATTTGCTCCAAGAGATTCCAGTATGTGGCGCATCTATCAGATGTCTTCTCTGGATGATTAAGTGTTGAATAGTCTTGGTGCGAGAACCCTTTCTCTTTGCGCCTCGTCGCAAGAGGAGCATACGTTGCCAATCCTTCTAGATGCGTCGAATATCGGACAATATCGAGGAAATCCTTCATTGTGTTAAGGGTTGAAAATGAGTATATTGGATTGTAGTGAGTGTATCCAACATGATGACTCTCATGCATTGCGAAGTACAGTAATTCCCGTTTATCTTTTTCATAATGTCTGGCGGCTAAGTTCAGGAATGCATCCCCCTTGGAAACAATACCGATATCGTAGCCGACTATCCCATGGATTTTGAAGTTTAGATTAATGTCGGAGGGCAAGAATTGAGCCACCTCTCGAAGGAGCGCGCGCAGATGCTGCTCATTCTTCTCTAGGTACTGCAGAGATGATTCGATTCTTTCTCTCACTTGTGAGCCATTCTGGAATACATCGTTAAGTATTGATTTCCAGAACGAGATGAGCTCTTGAGTCGTATTATTGAAACGTGTTGCATGATGATGGACAGCTATTGCGGCCTTATGGTCCATTAATTCTGCAAGAAGTGTTTCGGATGACTCCTTTCCATATCTCAGAACCAATTCAATAAAACTTGCATCAAAGGAGCCTGAGAACACCACGAATCAATTCGCCTCATCCTGCTATTACATTTCTACCTGCTTCAGGCTTCTTGTGGATAATAAGATACTCCTTAGCTTTGGCTCCCAGTGATTTAGCTTCCATCTCCGTCAGATGTACTCTTTTCTCTGGGTCAGGGTGTCGTTCATAAGTGGCCTCGATTATGGCAACGTCCGCATCCTCCACCAATTTTTCAGCGCTATCACACATCCTGGTATCACCTGTATATGAAACAACCGTTTGTCCTATCCCCACTCTGTATCCTACAGCTGGCATGAGAACTTCTCTATCAGATTGGTTCTCCATTCCATAATGTTCTACAGATAGTGATTTCAACTTGAAGAAATCGGTATCAAATCCTGAGTTGTGCTGCAAGCGAAAAATCCGAATTTGAAATGGGAGTGTTTCCGAGTAAGACTCCTTGAATGCACTCACTAGGTTGGACACCTCGTCGCATCCATTGGGAATGAGAATACGGAGAGGTTTCTTGCGACCCAACATTCTCAGGAAACCAAGAAGAGTCCATAGTCCTCCCATGTGATCAAAATGTCCGTGAGTGATGGCAATCAGATCTATCTCTGTTACGAAGTCTAATTCCCCTATTTCAACCAAATCCCGCACTGCGCCATCCCCTACATCAATGAGCAAAATCTTTCCCGTGAACTTAGATGTAACCACTATAGTAGTACCAATTCCAGCAGTGCTGTATGGAATATCGACTGAAACTTCATCATTTTCCCAGCTAGCAGAATATTTCGTCATTGTTGGCATAGTTATCACATTATCCAGCAGGTACAATCCAATTCTTTCTGGAATTGATTATGTTGCAACTGGACAGCAGGCAACAAAAACATGTCGTATCAAATGAACGGATCCTTGAAGAAAGTCATTTAATGAGAAGTGGCCCTCCCAAGGAGGGCCCATTCCATCCGAATCGTTTTCTTACTGATTCCTTTTCATTAGCCGCTGCCAAGTTCGGGAATTCGCGATAGCCAATTCATGAAGTAGGCGAAGAGAACTGATACTACAAGACCTGCTGTGGTAAGCAGAAGCATGTCAATTAGGCTGGGTGTTGCTCCGTAAAACAGCTGTTGCCAGCTGTAGTACATGGCTGAAAGAGTCATTCCCGCAAATGCCACCTTCATTAGTGGGACCTTCATGCTTTTGGTATGAAATATTCCCAGTGTAGTTAGGGCTGCTGCGAGAGCACCCGCCTTGTCCGGTCTGAGGCCGACTCGTTTTGCAAATTTTCCAACAGGCACTTTTGATTTTGGCGGCACTGCTCTCAATGCTTTTGGAGCATACTCTGCAATCTCATCCGAAAAGTCCGTGGCGGCGTTTCTTGTTCGTCTAATTAGTTCCTCTTTGCTAATCTTCTCCGCCTCACTCTTCTTGGGACTACGTCTAAGAACCAGCTCTTTCGGAAATATACCTACGTCCGACGCAGATTTTGCTCCTCTAACTTTCCTAGCAGACAGAATCGCTCCTTGAAAATTATCCAGTGAAAGAAGCAGACTAAATACTCCCATTACTGTAAAGCCGACTGTCAATAATCCATTAAGTGAGGTCACTGCTGCCACGCCTTGCGGCCCAACTCTCAAAACGAAGTTTTCTTCTACTTGTGCATGCTCGTCAGGACTGGTGAGAAGCGAGTAATTGAATGTGAAAGTGCCAACTATTGACCCCGAAAAAAGATCTATTCCTTGCGGTCCGGACAATGAACTCAAGTCCATTGATTCATTGAGTACAGGCACCGTTATGCCCGCTGGAACTATCTGGTCAATATCAAAAGACTGACCAAAGATAGGAATTCCAAGATATTCCATAGAGAAGGCACCTGAATGCAGGGTCATATTATTTTGAACATCAAGGGTCAATTCCAGGTCGATTGGAGTCGAAATATTAACTGGAATTGGGTTCGATGAATTTGAGTATGCTGCGGAAATGTCATTTACCTTAAGCAGAAAGGCGAGATTTTCGTCACCACTCCAACCCGGGGGCTGTGCATTTGCAGGCATTAACACCATTGACCAGAATAATACAGACATAGTCAAGATTAGTAGCTTGTGTGATATCTTCTTCTTCACGTTCATTGCCTCCTAGTTTTTGCAGGTTTTTACATATGCATGCAGCCCTTTAATTTCCATCTCGTCTGTTAACATGGGCTTATTCCTCATCACCTAATGCCTTCTTTATTTCTCGGTCGAAATCCTCGTCATTCTCTGGAGTAAAAATGATTGCTCGCTTTGGGATTTCTTCCGAATGCGTCCTCCAGTTTATCACCATGCCCAAAATTCCACCCCCTAAGAATGAGAGGATTGAAAGAATCACTAAATTCCAATCTACCGAAAGAGAGAGTGCGAATGACGCTGCAAGTATATAGCCTCCAACAATGGAGATGATTGGCATAGCAGTCATTTTCAAGATCTGACTGACTTCGGTCAATCCTCCCAAAGCGTACCCAGATCCTAATCCTATGAATAATGGAATCGACCAGAATTGAATTATTTGAATATCAAATATTCCCTGCATAACTGCGACCTCTACCAAGTTAGCTCGTCTCGGGGACCAAGCTCTCTATCTGTTTGTTGGCACTACCAGCCATCTCTATGGACAATATCAGTGAATGCTTTGCGGGTTCTTGGCTTTCTCTCCTTTTCTTTGGTTCTTTCGTCCAATTTGTCGAAATCTCCCTCATATCCAATGAATATGACTGTGGCGATTCTATATTCATCAGGAATATTCAACATGTCTCTGAGAATTTGCTCATCCCATCCGGCTGTTGGATGTGCAAGCAATCCTAGATGGACAGCCTGCAACAAAATATTCTCCGTGGCCAATCCAACATCCATCATGTAATAGGGAAGTCCGTGTGATGTACAGCCCCCGCTTTGCTCAGTAACAACAAGCACCATTACGGGTGCTCGTTTACCCCATGCATTTCCTCTGCTAAGTCCTTCATGTGCTTTACTCAGTGTTTCTTTATCTGTCAACACTACAAATTCCCAAGCCTGTGTATTTGAACAAGAGGGAGCCCATCTTCCCGCTTCAAGGATTGAGTCAATCATCTCTTCTGTGACAGGCTCATCTGAAAACGCTCGTCCACTCTTTCTATTCTTTATCTCTTCTAACAGTTGCACCATTAAATCTCACCCCTACAAATGAGCTGACAGCCTAAATCAGCTTCTAATTTTCATAGATTGCCCGCAATGTTCTGGTATTGGCTGATGGCCACAGGCTGAGCCCATCCAGCATACTAATTGATCATCTTCTTTATGCATTTCCTTTCCACAATGGACTGGAACTGACACTTCTTCTCCACAAATCTCGCACACAAGTTTTCCCATTCATTTTCACCTTTAACTGAAAACAGCTTTTATGAGAGATAAATATTAACAATATTTAACCTTTGTTGAATGGAAACGGGTTGCCACTCGGTTTTACCCCACACTAATCCGGCATGTATTTATCCGCTGGTTCAGTATACACCTTTTCCTCTGTCTTATGTGCTCCGGGCGTATCCAGTTCTATATCACGTTTAAGCGACTTGTCTTCATCTAGGATCTCATTGAAAACTTCATTTTGAATTATGAGTCGTTGTACTTCGTTGCTTCCAGTCCAGATTGATGCTAATCGGGCGTCACGATATAGCCTTTCAATTGGGTAAACATCCGTATATCCAATTCCGCCGAGTATTTGCATTGCTTCATGTACCGCCTTGAATCCCGCCTCTGTTGCATATGCCTTGGCCATTGAAACTTCTTTCCTGCACCACTTCCCTGTATCTGCGGCCTTAGCAGCTCTGTAAACAAGTCCCCTAGCTGCATCTAACTCGGTGGCACAATCTGCTACCTTGAAGCTGATTCCCTCAAATCTGCGGATTGGCCTCCCGAAGGCTTCTCTCTTATTTGAGTATCGTACTGCGATTTCTAGGGCAGCCCTACCCATACCAATCGGCCCTGCAGCGGAAGTAATCCGCTCTGGGACCATCATAGCATTGAAGATGTCTGTTCCACCATTGATTTCTCCAACCAGATTCTCTTCAGGAATCTCCGTATTTTCCATAACAATACGGGCCGCGCCCATTCCCCTGCAACCCATTAGCTCATATTCTTCCTCAACATCAACCCCGGCGTCTCGGTCGACAAGAAATGCACTAAGTGATTTATGGGGTGGCGCGTCGAAGTCAGTCTTGGCGTATACGATGAAATAATCGGCTCCAACTCCTCCCGCCACAAACCGCTTTTCTCCATTCAAAATATAGTTATCATCGCGGTGCACCGCAACAGTAATCGTTCCGAAGAAATCGGACCCACCACGGGGTTCAGTCAGTCCCTCACCACATATCTTCTCACCAGAAAGGGTTGGTTTCAGATACTCCTTCTTTTGGTATTCAGAACCAAACTTGTCAATAGCCTCCCCCACAATGCTTGGGAGAGAATATGCACAGCCCAAAGCTATGCCGAGGACACCAACTTCCTCAAGGGCAATAATCTCTGAAACCCAATCGAGCTCTCTTCCACCGTATTCTTTTGGGAATCTCAAGCCTAGCAGATCAGCTTCTGCTGCTGCTTTGATGAATTCATATGGGTATTCCTTCTCCTTTGAGTCCATCGCAATCAATAGATCTGGGTCCACTTTGTCACGAACAAAAAATCTCACTTCGTCACGGAGCTTTTTCTCAGCTTCTGTAAGCAAAACATCAAACATTATCCGAACCTCGCTGGTATTTCTATGAAGAACCCCGTAATAAAGAGTCTAGGGTTTCTTGAGATCCTCCCTCTTGTATCACGGAAATGGCATCGGTGGGACAAACCAACTCACATGCATTGCACAAAATACAATTCCTCTCATTTTCTGGAATTGCAATGATGTTTGCATCTTCTTCGGCCATTATAAAAACATCCGTTGGACATGCCTCAATGCACTTCATGCACCCAATACAAGAAGAACCGTGAACTCCTACTCGAGTTCCATATATTTTGCCTTCTGACGCATCACTAGTCCAGACCTGAAGGCCTCTTATGACACCACTGGCACTCCAATTCGTGCGATATGATTTATCGATTGCCACAGTCTGCTATTTTTCTAGCCCCTCTTATATCGTCTGTCTCAGGTTTCACTACACTAGCTATCTTCATGAAAACCTGCAATTGACAGTTACATATCGCCGAGTCGATTTTCGCCTTCAATTGATTTGAAGGGTGTTATGTTCATCGATGCCTCTAAAGTCCCGAGATAATTTCCATCGCCATCCCTTATTGCATAATATCGTATGAGAATTTTCCTGGGATTACCATTTTCGGGCATATCAATCCAAAAATCAATATGATCTCGTTCGCCACTTTTCAATAACGAGATGACCTCGTTTACCTTGTCAATGCTCTCTTTTGGGTGACACATTTGCACACTTCTACCAATGACTCCAGGGCCTCGTGGAAACAAACGTTCTCCATGTTTGTTCCAGTAGAGAACTTCGTCATCTGCATCAATAACTGAGAATTCAACCGGTAGAGTATCATGAATATGTGCGAGTAATTCTATATCCATAGAACCAAGTGCATCTAGTAATGGCTTTATCAACATATTTTCGCCTCAATATCCTCTAGGAATCAACCCATAAATAAAGCAGATGGAAGCATCATTTCTGATGGTTTTGATTTTTCTCTGTCAGAGATGGTTTATACTGGGAGATACATGGCTACCATAATGAGGGGAACCCCTGGAAGGGGCAACGATAATCCTTCCGAATGGACAATGGTTCTCATCTCTATCTGCATGAACTCAGAACTCGGTTTCATTTGATATTGAGAGCTGCTCTTCTGACAATTTTGGAAAGAGAGGGGTGAATGTAAATCGAATCTCTCAGTGTCTGATAATTATTGTTGCCGCTGTATATGACATTGATAATTGACTGCATGAGGATTGAAGCATGAGGTCCTATTATCGTGGCTCCCAGTATCCTATCGGTTCTCCTATCGACGATAATCCTACAGAATCCTTTAGGCTTCCCCATTGCCTCTCCCATCACCACATGGGCGTATTCTTCTGTTCCGATGGCAAGCTCGTCATATTTCCCTTGAGCCTCCCTCAAAGTCATTCCAACTCTTGCTACCTCTGGCTTGGTGAATAGTGCAAGAGGGATTGAGGAATAGTCCATTGCAATCAAATCACTCCTGCTCTCCAGAACTCTCTTAATATTCATCCATGCAATCCGGTTTTCTTCATCTGCAACATGCTTGAACATTGGATTCCCTGTTGCATCGCCAGTTGCCCAAATACGTTCCTTTGATGTTCGCATATACTCATCAACGATAATGAACCCGTTGTCATTCGTTTTCACTCCAGTTTTCTCTGGTTGGGTGATGTCGGAACTCGGAGTTCTTCCCGTTGCTATCAGGATTGTATCACCCATTAATTCTATTTCATCATTAGTTTCCATATCTCTGGCAATGACCTTCTTTGTTTCTCCATTGTGCAGTAGTTGCTTGGCTTCAAAGCCAGTGTATATCTGCACTCGTTTTGACAACTCATTCTTGAGAAGCTGACATACATCACGGTCCTCACTCTTGATAAGGTGAGGGCTTCGTCCGATGATAGTCACATCAGTACCGATTGCTGAGAAGAAATGTGCATATTCCACACCGATGTATCCCCCTCCAATGATGATTAGTTTGTTAGGCTGCTGCTTCAATTCAAGTAGAGTCCGATTTGTGAGGTAATCGACTTCCTCTATTCCATCAATTGGTGGTATTGACGGTCTTGCGCCGGTTGCGATGACTATCTGATCTGCTGTTAGAATTTCATCATTTACTTCCAGCTGATAATCATCAATAAAGACGCCTCTTCCTTCATAAAGGTCATAGCCCTCCTTTTCCCTGATACTATTCGTCTTAGCGGTGACAACTCTCTGACGTCTGGCACGTATCCTTTCCATGAGTTGAGAGAAACGTACCTCTTGCAGACTCAACGATATATCTATTCTCTCGGCCTTTTGGGCATCCCGAATAACATCTGCTGGATGGATAAGCATCTTGCTTGGAACGCAACCCTCATTCACGCAGGTACCTAGGAGCGCGTCTTTCTCTATCAGGGCAGTATCAAGCCCGTTTTCGTGAGCCTTCTCTGCGATTTTATTGGCTGCTCCTCCTCCGACAACTAGAAGGTCATATTCTTTCATGGCAATTTTGAATGGTACCTACATGAGATAAAAACCTGGGCTTGACACCAACAGAGGAATCTCTCTTCTTTACTGGCAGATATGAGGCCATTTGGGAACAAAATTCGATATTCTCCAGCTAATACGATATTTCTTAGCTTCATGCCCTTAAGTTGTTGAGTGCTGATTGCTATCTGAGTCCTTTGACTTTCACAACATCAACCAATCCAAAGAAACTCTCTGAACGCCAAATCAGAGAGATGATTCATTGGTGTCCCGTCTGTGGGGCCTCTTGGAAAAAAGGGTCTCTCAAATGTAATAATGACCACTGTGGAGTTAAAATGAGGATTGAACCACGTGCTTTGAATTGGTGGCTGTTCTATCCGTCCTGCAACGGTTGGGCTAAGCTGAAGGAATAGATAGGAAAAAGCACCATCAAGATATGCGTGCGAATGAAGAGCCGTAAAAAGCGAATTCTTAAGAGCCACAACTTCATTTCGCTAATCATTGATGTGTAATGGTCCCTATTCATAAAGGGGGAAATGCTGAGTCTTGGAGGATTTGTATGTGGATCAGGTATTGGTGAGATATTGCACAACCACTGGTATCGAGAATACAAGAAGAATCAGTATAAATGAAACCACAATAAACCTGGACCTTAGAGATATCAAGTCCATTGACCTCTTACCCTTGATTTGGTGTTCGAAGCTACGCAAGCTCAGCCTTAGATGCAATCAAATCACAGATGTCAATTTGTCTCCTTTATCAAAATGTAAAAATCTTGAGAGTCTTCTGCTATCGAACAATCTTTTGGAAGAGATAGATTTCGACCCCCTCAGCGAATGTCCCCACCTACAAGAGATTGATATAAGGAATAATAACATCCGCTCTGTTGATCTCTCTCCACTCTTTCATTGTTCTGAACTCACTAGTTTGAAGATGGACGAAGGCACTACACTGACAGCTGATCTCCTTCTCCGATCAATAGGAACATGGCCAGAGGTTTTGATAGACAAGTTTCATAAAATACTCTGGAAAGCTTCACCGGATGTCTAACTGTTCATTATCTCGATGGCTCCAATTTCTTCCATATCGCCCATCACTTCAAGGCCAGCACTCGTTCCAATGCCCTCATATTTTTTCTCCCATCCGCTTCCTTTTCTGCGATAGAAATTCACACCTATTTTCGCATCAAGACTCTCCTCTATCCTACCAGTCATCAACCCTTGAACGGGAGAATGTAGGGTTGCTGATTTCGTCTTTCTAGCCTGGATATCGATAGCATAATCTCTATCCACTACCGTGAAGGTCACTGAATCTTTTGTCACCATTGGTTGTGAGATTCGTGCACCTGTGTAGGTGGTGAATCTATAGATCTCTCCCTCGTAAAGCAATCCTATTAAGTAGCCCACAAAGGAGTTTCCTAACCAGGGAATATTGGCAATGGATGATGTGAAAGATATTCCCGTTTCGTCAAAATGATTAGACTGCATCCAAATCCAAGCACTAGGAAACTCTCTTCCGAAGTCCTTCTCAATATACCCTCTTCCTCCGGTAAAATCAACTTGTTTTCCATCTATCTCCAATCTTCCTTTGATTTCGTGGTCAAAACTAACGATTCCATGTAGCGTTTGCATTCTTGGGACAAATCTGAAGGGCCCCATCGCTCCTGGTGAGAAGAAGCTTACCGGCCAAGGTTTGATGTTTCCAAACCTAAGAATCCCTTTGACCTCCTGAGAGTCATTTTGCAAATGTAGCTTGATGCCATTCTGGCTGAATTGATTATCACCAACTTTTACTAAGAATTGTGATTTGGAGCTCCAAAATTCATCGATTCCATAGCTATGATACTCAGAACTTGCATCACACCCATTCATAATCTGAACAAACGAATGACTATCTTCCCCAATCCCACCAAAGGAAACCCCTGGGATTATTGCAAATGCATTTTCTTCTGAGGCATCGACGATTTTGAAATACCATCCTTCAAAATATCTAGTCATGCTCATGGATCCCTGATACATCTCGGGTTTCCATATTGCGCGAAGCTGATGTCCTCTCAATCTGTTCACCTAGTGCTATACTCTGATAATAGCAATCGAGCATATGTGTTATTTGGAAGAGAATTGTAATAGCAGCTGCTCAGAAAGGAGCTATTGAAGGTTATGAAAACTGGACTCATAAACAAACACGTGCTTATTACTGGAGCCTCTGGAGGCATCGGTATCCAGACAGTGAAATCACTTCTCAAAGAAAGATCCGAAGTATCTGCATGCTACCACACCAGAAGGCGTCAGCTGAATCAATTATCGGACAAATATCCGGATTCATTGAATTTGGTGAAGGCTGATGTGAAACACGAAGATGAGGTAGCCGCTCTGTACGAATCCGCAGTATCTCGATTTGGAAGAGTGGATGTATCCATCGCAAATGCAGGTATTGCAAACGCGACTCCAGTTGGAATCCATGAAATGACGGTTGAGCAGTGGGACAATACACTCAGAGTGAATCTTCGAGGCGCCTTTCTGACAGCAAAATATTTCTTCAAGAATCTAGAGGATAATCCGGACGAAGATGCCTCGCTTATTTTAGTGGGATCCACTGCAGGGGTTTTTGGCGAGGCTTGGTTTGCCGACTATTCAACGTCAAAGGCTGGAATGACCGGTCTCATGATGAGTTTGAAAAATGAGATAGTTCAAATTGCACCACGCGGTCGGGTAAACATCGTAAACCCTGGTTGGACGTCAACCCCCATGGCTGAGGAAGCGCTTGAAGACAGAAACAGATTGTCCAGCATATTGCAGACAATTCCAATGAGGAAGGTGGCAACTCCAAGTGACATAACTAATGCAATACTCTACTTGGCATCAGATACGCTCTCGGGTCATGTCAGTGGTCAGACCATAACGGTGGCTGGCGGAATGGAAGGCAGAGTCTTGTTCTCGAAGGAGGACGCGGTCCGGGATTAACTCGCTGATTTGCATTTTTCAGACCTAGAACACAGTTTATATACCATATAATATATAGACTATCTACATGTTACATAACAACATATTGGTGATTTTATGGCAAATCTACTCTTACTTGGCTTGATGAAATTCCTTCACGACCTCTTCACGGTTCTGTGGATTGGTGGCATGCTGACTCTCGGAGTTGTTGTATTACCTTCTCTACGCAATACACTGGGAAAGGGCCCCGAAATGAAGAATATCACTGAGGCTATCAGAATACGGCTAAGCCGTGTTGCTTTAGTTAGTATCGTGGGTCTATTTATCACGGGCGTTTTTATCAGCAATTCATCACCCCTATTTGGGGGTTATATTTCATTTAGCAACACCTATTCAATGCTCCTGGCAATCAAACACATACTGATTGGAATCATGGTGGTGATTTCATTGATTCGGAACAAGTTACTATCCCGAATGACCCCAGAAACAATGCAAAAACAAGAAAAATTGGGAACGGTCCTGCTGCTGTTGAATATTATTCTTGGTATTTCCGTTCTATTGCTCAGCGGTTATACTGCTGCTCTCAGTACCATAGAAGCTTTGCCGCGGTAGAATGGCAACTCTCAAGTGTGATAAAAAACAAGGAATCCTATACAAGCAGTAAATGTGTGAATAAGGAGAGCAAAAGAATGACAGAATCTGATAGAAGTCCACTGGAACCATTGCCTCTTGTTAGAGCTCTCCTTCTCGCTTCCATTTGGCATAATCCTGACTCAACGGGTTATGACTTGATGGGGATAGTTTCAGAGTTCACGGATGAACGGGTTGAGCTAAAATCTGGAACAATATATGCAGAACTCCGTACTCTTGAAAGAGAAGGGCTTGTACAATCTATAAGAGAAGAAACTGGCCGGCGACGTAGATCCTACAGGATAACCAAAGAAGGAAGGGAGAATCTAATGCAACTGGCCGAAGAAATCAGATTCAGAACTGAACATATTCTAGGCCCACTTCTCTCTAAGGTGAACTCCTTGAAGACTGATCGCTAGAAGAGGGACTCATATGGACAAGTTGTCAGCTTTTGATTTATTCGCTAAATCTTATGATAGGTCAATTGATTGGAATGCCCGTTTGGAACATGAGATGCCCTTCATATTGGACTCGATTAAGAGTGAAAAAGCGTGCCGTGTCCTAGATATTGCATGTGGTACTGGACGTCATGCAATTGCGCTCTCAGCGGAGGGAATGAACGTCATTGGCTTGGACAACAGCAAGCAAATGATTGCTCAAGCACGAAAATATAGCAAAGAATACGGGCATCCAGTCAAGTTCATCCATGATGATATGACGAATTTGGCTAGTATATTTGATGAAGAATTCGATTTGATTATCTGCTTGGGCAATTCCTTATCCCTTCTACCTTCTCTGGAAACCGTTGAGAGAGTTCTAATTGATGCGGCGAGGCTTATTTCAGATGAGGGCTCGCTGGTCTTCCAAGTCCTTAACTTCGAGGCTATACGAAGAGCGCGCGATCGGTTCTTTCCTCTGAAGGGCGGGAAACTGGACGATGGCAAAGAGGTGATCTTTGCTCGCTTCTTTGAACATTTGAAGGAAACTGCAACTACTACCCTTGTATTGACGGCATTGATTGAAGCTAGTGAAAGCTGGAAGCCAATGGTATCTAGAAGACAGCTTATACAGATGGATATGCCAACGACAATGAGTTTGCTCGAATCTGCTGGGCTTGGCGTCGTTGAAATCTATCAAGACTATGACAAATCCGATTTTAATCCAATAACATCAAGGAATATTGTTGTCAGAGCCAGAAAAACACCCACGAAGAAATAGCCGGTTATCCGTTAATATCAGTGGGATGCTCGCCTACCAAAAGTCCATACCAAATACCTCTGTCTTTTTCCTCCAATATGATTAGGAACCAGAGTGCGCTCATTATGGTATTCAGAAGGGCATTGGCTAGAAGAAATCCTGTAGATTTGACACTCCCATCCAGCGCGAAGACGATAGCAAGCGGCCCCACTACAAGCAAAGGATCGACTATTGGCCAGAAAATGGGGTTATACCAATGATAGGTCACATCCAAGAGAAGATGACTGAGTATGCCTATAATTGCAGATACTACCACAATGCCCGTGATTTTTGATTCCTCATTTGCTAGTTCCCGTTCTATTCCGAATATATTCGAAGCAATTGGAGCATAGAGATATCGAACTGTGAGGAGTGATATGCCAAGTCCCAGAGTTAGGGCACCCAGTAGACTGTGAAGAATGAAATGATCCAAGAATACGCCGCGAAAGAAGAAAAATAATATGGGGACCTCTAAATCGGGGATGACCGCTCCAACCGCCATTGCAGGGAGGGAAAGACGCGAGTTTACACGCTTCAACAAATAAGAAATCGGGTAGTGTAGCGGAGTGACTGGCACCTATTCATCTCACCTTGCTTATTGTCTATCAAGTTCCCTCAAATACCTTTCAATATTCTTATAGATGGGATATTGTACCTCGTTTTTTGGTGTTTGAATAATGGGACTTCATGAATTTGATGGCAAAACCCCACAAGCGGACCCCGATGCCTACATATCCCCACGAGCCTCTATTATCGGCGATGTCAAAATCGGTCCCGATAGCAGTATTTGGGAATTTGCTGTGCTGCGCGGAGATATGAATCATATCAGAATTGGGCGAGGAACCTCTATTCAGGATAATGCAACTATTCATACTGAGTTCATGAATCCCACAGAGATTGGTGACTATGTTACAGCTGGTCACAACTGTGTGATTCATGGTGCCAAAATCGAGGACTATGTTGTCGTCGGTATTGGCTCTATTGTGTTGTCGGGTTCAAAAATAGGACATAATAGCGTGATTGGTGCGGGTGCTGTAGTTACTGAGAATACCGAGATACCTCCCAACTCTCTCGTACTTGGAATTCCAGGTAAAGTTGTCAGAGAGGTACCGGAGGCCTTGAAGGAGTCGTTCAAGAATAATGCCGAGCTCTACATCGAACTTGGTAGACAGCATAAGAAACTTCTAGATGACTAGATAGAGCAATAGACGTTGTCAACAAATCTTACTCATCTCGCATATAGAGGTCCAGGTTTTTTGGTCATAAAAAAAGGAAATAGGCTGACCGATTCAGTCAACCATTCCTCTCTTCTCAAGTTCCTGTTTTCGAAGCTCCCGTCTCAAGACTTTGCCGACTTGACTTAGCGGAAGTGAATCAACGATATCAACTTCTCGAGGCCTCTTGTATCCTGCCATCCGCTCCCGTGCCCACTCTATGAACTCCTCTGAACTAACATCGACATTATCCTTTGGTACAATGAATGCTTTTACATACTCATTGGATGGGTCGTCTTCACGTGGGACGCCAATGGCTGCAGCCATGGCTATCTTAGGATGTTCATAAAACACATCCTCAATCTCACGGGGGTATGCCTTCAATCCGCCTACGTTAATCATATCCTTTTTTCGATCCGAAATAACAAAGTACCCCTCGCTATCCATATGCCCAATGTCGCCAGTAAGGAAGAACCGTTTGCCTTCGAACTCTCGCATTACATTCTCAGTTTCTTCCGGTTTTCCGTAGTAACCCATCATGACTTGTGGTCCGTGTATGGCTATTTCTCCGGTTTCTCCGACGCTCAGTTCGCTTGTACCAGTATCAGCGTCAACAATCTTCGCTATTGTATCAGGCACTGGCAAACCAATGGAGCCAAATCGTCTATCACGCTTATTTGTCGGATTGATATGGGTGACTGGTGAGGTTTCACTGAGCCCGTAGCCCTCAAATAGGATGGCACCTGTGACATCCTCGAAGTTTTTCGCTAGCTCAGGTGGCAAAGGTGCCGCTCCAGAGCTGCATATTTTGATGGATGTCAAATCATAATCATCTACGTGGGGGTGGTTAACAATCCCCGCGTACAACGCAGGAACACAATTGAGAATTGTCCCTCTATACTTCTCCAAGTCCCTGAGTAAATCAGATAATGGAGGATCTCCCGCACGTGGGTCTGGAATGCAGACCAATTGACCTGCCAAGTACGTGCTCATCAACAGCGTAAGCGTCAGACCGTAGCTGTGGTACCAAGGAAGTGCACCAACGAAGACCTCCTCTCCATAGATAATCTTCTTCGGAGCGTCTATATCCTCTGGTGATAAATTCACCCATTCATTGATTTGAAGTACGTTTGCAAGGAGATTCCTATGCCTGAGTGCTGCTCCTTTGGGCGTTCCAGTAGTACCTCCCGTATAGAGAATCAGTGCCAAATCATCTGGGTCTACCTCTACATCGGGTGATTTTGCTTCATACTCGTCAATTATGTCATCATAGAAATACGTGATACTATCTTTGTAGTACGGACTCTTAGGGATTTTGCCCAAAAGACCGCCAATGATACCCTTGAGTTTTGGTAGAAATCCCTTCACGCCGCATACAATCACAGTATCAACATCTGTGCCTTCTATAGCCTCGAAACAAGTGGGAGTGAACTTAGGATGATCCATTACAAATACTACGGTTGCCCCTGTGTCATTGAGTTGGTAGTTCAGTTCACGCGCTTTGTACATTGGATTGCAGGTGACAACGGTTGCTCCGGTCTTTAACGAACCAAAAAAGACTGGAGGGAAATGAGGAAGATTTGGTAGAAATAGCGCTACCTTATCATTAGGTCCTATTCCTTTGCTTGCTAAGAAATTAGCAATTTTGTCTGCACTTGCTTTCACTTCTGAAAACGTATGAGAAACTCCTGCCCAAACTGTATACGGTCTATCTCCACTCTCTTCTGCTGCTCTGTCAAGCATCGCAAACAATGGCTCATCCGGATACTCCAACTCCTTTCGAGCATCCTCCGGCCATCGATGTTTATGCCATAGATATTCTTTCATTTTTTATTCACGCCTTATCTCTTTTTTCCCGACTCAATACATCGAGATATCACTGCTCCATATATGCAGCATAGCAAATATGTCCTTCTACTAGCTGCAAATTGCTCTTTTTGACACGATAGATATACATTCCATCTTACACAACAAATAAGACGGGAAAAAACCATGTGTGTTTTGTTGTCCAATATTATTCACAGTCCAGGAGACCATCTTCGTTGACCCATGGTGAGGTAATAGAATATTCTGCACAGTTAGTAGGTTCGCAGAAAGACACCGAAGAAGACGTTATGGGGTATATATATCCGCACTGTCCTGTAGAGATTCTCGCGGCGCATGGTTTCACCGCTTCCCTTCTGAAGGCAGTTCCCGAGATAAAGGGGGGTTTTGAGTCCAGCCTCCAGACGTTTGCTTGTTCGTTGACTAGAAACCTCTTCTCACAACGTCAGAATGGTACACTTCCCCCTTTAGATGGCATCCTCTTTCCTGGGAATACTTGTGACTCCCTCCAGAATGTGGGTGATGTCTGGAAAAAACGGTTTCCAGAAGACAAGGTGTTTCGCCTCACTTATCCAGCTATCATTGACAGAAACGCAGCAATTGAATTCCTTAGCAGCGAACTGAGGCTCCTGAGTAACAAGCTCGAGATTCGTTATGGGCGGGCGCTGTCCGAAACAAAATTATCAGATGCTATCTCTTTATGGAATCAGTTCAGGAATATGACACAATTTGCTTATGCGGCAAGGATTTTGAACCCCACTGTTGTTTCTTATAGTACTCTTTCAAGAAGGGCCCGGAATTTTCTAAGTCATCCATCACTTCGCAATTTGGACCCCCTGAGAAAACTAGTCACGAAAATCGAACGCGAGATGGATTTAGAGGCTGTGAAGCGGCTTCAGAACGGATTGTTGAAAGAACGTCTGTCTGGACTAGATTTCACATTTGATGATTCAAAAACCAGACTGCTTGTGGCTGGTGGGATGGTAGAACCCGCTGCAATATCAGAGCTTCTTGAACCCTCTCAGAAGCTACAAGATGTTGACATTGTGCTAGACTTGCTGAGTTATGGATTCAAAACTGTCTTTACACCTCCCATCCATGAGGAAAATCTATTCGATTCAACAGCAAAATCAATGCTTCATTCGCCTCTGGAACCTACACAAGAAGGGCTAACTCGAAGAATGGAGATGCTGAAAGAATATCTCACGCAACTAAAAATCGATGGCATTGTAGTCTGCGAGCAATCATTTTGTGATCCCGATCAATTTGAAGCACCATCCATGATTCGAGTCGCCAGAAAGCTGAGTATACCTGCTACGAGGTTGCCTCTCGATCCTGAATTATCAGATAGGTCTCGCATTGAAGGAAGACTGCAAACATTGGTTGAGAGCATTCATGGGGGGAAATGACATAGATGGTTGATAATGAAGATACGAACAAAGCATATCGTCGCCTAAAAACTAGCCAGCTACTGCAACGGGTCATGTTCAGATACATGCTGGAAGGGCATGCAGCGAGTGAAGAGGGAAACCTTGCATATGTCACTTCTGGTTTTCCGGTGGAGATTCCTGTTGCGATGGGTGTAACACCCACCTATCCAGAGCAATATGGTGCTGTTGTGGGGTCACAAAAGGTGGGCCCGATGATCTGTGGATTTGCTGAGGAGATGGGGTATTCACAAGAGCTATGTTCTTATGCACGATCAGGAATTGGCTCAGTCAAAAACCCGGGAGCGAGCCCCTTGGAGGGTCTTCCCCGCCCTCAGGCTCTCCTTGCATGCAATAATATCTGTGGAACAGTTTTGAGATGGTATGATGCAGTAGCTGAGATTACTGGTGCTCCAGTGTTCCTACTAGATACCCCTCCCATGGAGGGGGAACAACTTCCACACCATCGAGAGTATGTTAAGAAGGGCCTTGATGAACTGGTTGCCTTTCTCTCAAAGACCTTCAAGACTGCTCTTGAGGAAATCAAGCTTCGAGAAGTAGCAGCACTCTCTTCAAAGGCAATAGATCTGTGGACACAAAGCCTTGAGGCGTGCAAGGCCATCCCCAGTCCTCTAAATTGTGCTGATAGATTTCTCACAATGGCACCTGTTGTGTCTATGCGGGGTACAGAACATATTCTTGAATTCTATGAGAAACTACTAGAAGAGGTAAAGACCAGAGTATCTAATGGCATCGGAGCTATCCGTGATGAGAAAATCCGTCTTCTCTGGGACAATATCCCTCCCTGGTTTCAGATATTCAAATTCTTCAATGGACTTGCAAAGAGAGGGGTAGTATTTCCAGCTGATACTTACACTCACGCTTGGTCGGGCTCAATCAGGGGCGGGAACTTGTATGATAGCATCGCAGATATCTATAGCAACGTATACCTTAACAAGGGTCTGGATGCAAAAATTGACAAAATGTGTGAATTAATAGAAGATTATCGCCTTGATGGATTTGTGATGTTTTCAGTTAGATCTTGCAAGAGGTATTCCATCGGTCAGCTTGTGTCTAAAGAAGTGGTCACTGAAAGAACAGGCATACCCGGAGTTGTGATTGAAGGTGATATGGTAGATAGCAGACTATTCAATGATGCTCAAATACAAACTCGGGTTGATGCACTACTTGAAATGTTCATATGAGTGGATCGCATGGATGAGCCGCAAGAAGTCGCAGTAGGAATCGATGTGGGTTCAACCACAACCAAAGGAGTCATGCTCGATGCCAACTCCACCCTAATTGCCTCCTATCTGCTTCCCACTGGTGCATCTGCATTATCATCTGCCTTGAAATGTCTATCTAAATTATCCTCGGAATCCGGTGTTTCTGCGGATGATACCACAATAGTCAGTACCGGGTATGGGCGGTTACTTGTTGACTTTGCTCATACGCAGGTAACCGAAATAACATGTCATAGTATAGGTGTCCATCACCTCAATCCAGGAATTCGCCTACTAATCGATGTTGGGGGACAGGACTCTAAGGTGATTCGCATTGGAAAGAATGGCAAACCCACAGACTTCGAGCTCAATGACAAATGCAGTGCTGGTACCGGTCGTTTCCTAGAAGTCATGGCACGAGTCCTAGAAGTATCAATTGATGAGCTCGGACCTTTGGCATTGAAATCTGACTCGCCCTCCACAATAAGTAGCACATGTACGGTATTTGCGGAGAGCGAAGTGATAGGTCATATTGGTGACGGGGCTAGTCCAGAGGATATCGCGGCGGGCGTGCATCAATCAATGGCATCCAAAATCAGTACCTTATCTAGACGAGTGGGTATTGTTCCACCAATTGGCCTGACCGGCGGTGTGGCTCTGAACCCAGCATTTCGGCATTATTTGGGCAAACAGATGAAAGCTGAATTATGGTGCCCTGAAACTCCGCAACATACTGGAGCTTTAGGTGCAGCACTTTTGGCAATGAGAACTCTATCGTGAAAGATACTACTTAGGCTACCATTTCTGGTTCTGCTTTCTTACCTGCCTCAATTCCGAGTTCCAAGGCCTTCAAATTAGTTTCGACAAATCTTGGCCAGCGTTCCTTTATTTGTTGTCTCAGACCATCTTCTGTCACAAGCCCAGTGATGGACGCCAGTGCTCCCAACATCACAACATTAGTAGACAATTTGCTGCCTACTTCTTCATCCGCAATTCGTGTGGCTGGGATTTTGAAGACCTTAACCCCGTCAGGAACATTCCCCTCTATATCCACTAAGTCTTGATCAACAATCAGTGTCCCGCCCTCTTTCAAACCATCTATGTATTCCAAGTAAGCAGCTCTGCTCATTGCAATGAAAACATCAGGTTCCTGTACTTTTGGGTAGTCCACTTCTTCATCATCGATGACTATCTCGCTCTTACTTGCTCCGCCTCTTGCTTCTGGACCGTAACTTTGCGTCTGTACGCATTGCTTTTTTTCGACCAGAGAAAGGGTTTCTCCTAGGACAACCGCCATGGTAACGATTCCTTGCCCTCCGAACCCACCAATTCTAACTTCGTACCTTGCCATTCTTCTTCAGTCCTGGACTTTCTTATGAGCTTCTCTCAAGACCTTTGTGTACTCGGGCTTCTCGACGTTTACAAACTCACCACAGATAATCTTGCTATCGTAATGCAACTCTGCCTCGTGTGGGGGAAGTCCGTTTTGAATCTCGGCAACTTCTAGGAGATGCTGATGCATCTGTACACCCGCTCCAAGTCGATTCATTCTTCCATATGCTGTTGGACATGCTCCTACAATTTCTATGAAAGAGAAACCATCTTTCGCGATTCCTTTCTCAATCGATTTGGTGGCTCTTCTCGCTTGCACTGCGGTCCACCGAGATACATATGTTGCTCCTGACGATGCCGCTAGCTTCACTAGATTGAAAGGATGCTCGATGTTCCCAATTGGTCGAGGAGAGGTCTGTGAATACCTTTCATGCTCAGTTGTAGGACCAAATTGGCCGCCTGTCATTCCATAATTGAAATTGTTCACGCAGACCACAGTCATGTCGATATTGCGTCTACAGGCATGGATGAGGTGATTTCCACCAATGGCAGCGATATCGCCATCACCTGAAACCACAATCACTTCCAGTTCAGGGTTGGCAATCTTGACGCCCTCTGCAAAAGCAATCGCTCTTCCATGGGTAGTGTGAAACGTTCCAGTTTTGAAGTAACCAGAAGTGCGTCCAGTGCAGCCAATTCCCGAAACAACAACAACATTGTTCCAGTCAAGTTCAAGGCTATCTACTGCACGGGCAATCATTTGGGTAACAATACCTATTGAACAACCCGGACAGTAAATCCAAGGTTGTCGGTCTTCCCTGACATACTTAGCCATAGGATGCTTCAGGGTGCTTTGTGTTGTAGTTGCCAGTGGTACCACCGAGTGGAGAAAAGGCGGTTATGATAAAAGAGTTGTTGTAAGAGACATGGACACAATCACTCTGGAAATACAGCAATCCCTTGTTCTCTATCTTGCGCTCCTAGCTTTGAGTCTTTTTCTCTCTAGCACTATAGCCAGTATTCCTCCCGCTAACAGGATAAGGGAAGTCAATACACCTACTGCTACTGTAGAAGCGGTTGTCCACCAAGGATAGCCAGCGGCAATCTGCTCTTCAATAATCCAATTTGTAAGAATCAATGGAAGAATTGACGATGACACTACCAGAATTCCTATCAACGTCTGTCTTGTGATTTCCATGGGGAAACTCGCCTACTACAACTTATGTCACACCTCCTGATTAGGGCATTGGATAAGAAAAAAAAAGAGGAGAGGGGATAATCCCCTCCTTGATTTTACTATTGTCGCATGAGAATGTATCCGCCAATTAGAATGACTACAGCGGCACCAACTGCTCCTGCGATTATTGCAAGAGCCAGATTCGATGGTATACCTGGGCCCTCAGGACCTGTAGCCTCGTAATCGAAAGCATAGAAGTAGTCTTCAAAGCGGGTCATCTCCGTGAATTCACCGGCTACATAGTCCGAAACATTGAATGGCCCGGAAGTCACCATGGCGTCCTCAGGGGGTAATGGATTGTACTGATTCCACGCATTGACCCCCACTTCTTCAAATATGTGCTTAGGAATAATGGGTTTGTAGCCTATGGTGTGCAGATGCCAGTATGACTCGGTGTCAAACTCTACAACAAGACTGTAGGTAGTTGGTGCATAGGCAGCTGTCATTTCAGTGAGGTCATTGCCATAGATGTTGCCCGGTGCATCCCGGAAGTAGTTCAGGCTAAATGCAATATCTTCTGCTGTTATTGGTGTACTATCAGTCCAGGTGGCATTCTGAAGGATATCAAAAGTAATCCTGGTGTAGCCATCTGGTACTGCAGGGTTATCTTCGTGAGTTTCTGCATTATATGACTCAGCCAACCAATTAACATCTAAACCATCAGGATCCTGAACGATAAGCGAATCGTACATCATCTGCAAGATATTGATGGAATACTGAGAGCTCGTCGCCATAAGATTGAAGGTATCAATATCAAGAGGATTACTCCAACGGAATGACCCACCAAAGGGTCCACCTAGTTCATCTTTGAGATGAACCCTGTAGTTGGTCCAGAATCCTGGAACTCCATCGCTGACATCGTTCACGAATCCCTCGAATCTATCGGTCCTATATGCAGAAAGCAGGACGTTCTCATAGCAGATGATATATGGACATTCATGGACCACAATCCTTTGCATCTCGATTGCTGCCTCATAGACTTCCTCATATTCAGTAGAATGGAGCAATTGGTCTCTCCAAGCATCATATGATGAGTTGGCGAAATTAGCGAAGTTCCAGAATGGTTCGTCCTTGTACCCACTCCAGTATTCATATGCCAACCAATCAACATCGAAGTTGTTGAAACTCGACCCTAGGAAGACAATGTCGTAGTCTCCATGGTAGTAGAGTCTCTGTAGATACTCGTAGAAGTCAGTGGGAATTGACCTTGCATCAACACCCAGTTCCTGCAGAGCAGTAGCAACAACCTGACCTACTTCAATTGCTATGGATGAAGATTGAGCACACTCAATGAGAATATCAAAGTCTTCTCCGTTAGGTGCCTCACGGATGCCGTCATCATCAACATCGAGAAAGCCAGCATCATCAAGCATCTGATTTCCAAGTTCAACATTTGCCTCATAGTAGGTGTAAGGCAACTGTCCCTCAATTGAGAAGGGGTTGACCTGCGGCACGGGACTGTCCTGTGGAACAGATAGTCCATCCCAGACATCGTCTGAGATTCTCTCCTTGTCAACAGCAAACGCGAGCGCCCGCCTGAAGGCTGTTATGTTCATCGGATACTTATCTGTATTGAGTGTCACATATCCATATCCATTTCGTAGCACATTTGCCACGTCGATATCCTCAGCTTCAGTCAGGGTGTCAAGAAACTGCGGGTCGACCATGTCACCGATGAGGTCTATCTCATCGTTTTGTAGGGCAAGAACCTGCTGATCATCGCCCTCTATCACATTGAACACAAGTTTCTCAATAAAGGGGCCATTCTTAGAACTGCCCGGAAGAGTATCTTGTGCCGGCACAAAAAGCGGTGAGAGTGCCATCAATGTAATAACTAGAACGAATGAAAGAGCAAGAATTCGCCTCGACTCTATATTCATTGTTATTCTATCTCCTCATTCCGAGTCGAGCCGGATGGTATTACCTAGGTACATTATTAGTTAGGGCTATTGCTCAAAGCATTGATTGAATAAAAAGAATCCAAAGCGAACCAGTTGTGTATCGGAGCCCCTTCGTATCTGAAACGACTTAGTGAGCGGTTTTAGGATACCTGTCTAATCGTCTGGAGAATTTCACTAGGTAACTGAGGCATGCCGGCAGGCTTTGCCATAAGATGAACAGGGGTCGTTCCTGCCTCGGGTCGGACACTGTGATACACCTGTCCTAGGTTCTGCTCCGGCACAATAATCTGATTGACTTGGGTTGCTAGGTCTGCTACCAGCTTTGCTGGAAACGGCCAAACGGTCTTAAGCCTTAGCAGTCCTGCCTTGATGCCTTCTTCTCTGGCACTCTTGATGGCCTTCTTAGCGCTTCGTGAGGGTGTACCGTAGGCAATGACTGCGATTTCAGCATCATCCAGCATGAATCTTTCATATTCTGAGATTTCATCTATGTTATTCAAAATCTTGTTATTCAGTCGAGTAACGAGTTCAATCTGAGGTCTCTCTTTGTCCGTAGGGTATCCTCTCTCATCATGTGTCAGGCCTGTTGCATAAAACTGGTATTTCGAACCGAAGAGTGCCATGGGGGGGACTAAATCATCATCCGGTTTGAATGGAAAATAATCCTCTGGATCAACAGTTGGCTGTTTTCTATTCACAATCTCGATATCTTTCTCATCTGGAATAACAAGTCGCTCTCGCATGTGTCCAACAGTTTCGTCCGCTAGTACGAATACAGGTGTCCTGTATTTTTCTGCCAGATTGAATGCCTTTACAGTCTGGTCAAACATCTCCTGTACAGATGCGGGCGTTAGCGCTATAATCTGATAATCACCATGACTTCCCCACTTTGCCTGCATGACATCTCCCTGCTGGCCCCTTGTTGGTTGTCCGGTACTTGGCCCACCTCGCATGATGTTTACCAATACCAAGGGAGTTTCAGTCATCACTGCAAGTCCAATCGCTTCTAGCATTAAACTGACTCCGGGACCTGAGGTGGCAGTCATTGCTTTTGCTCCGGTCCAGGATGCACCGATGACACTTGTAATAGATGCAATCTCGTCTTCGTATTGGACATATGCACCTCCTAGCTCAGGCATCCGCTGGGACATCCATTCTGCTATCTCTGTTGCTGGTGTAATTGGGTAGCCCCCAAAGTAACGACAACCAGCGGCTAGTGCTCCTTCCGCACACGCAACATCCCCCATTGTAAACATTTCACGTTTGGGCATGCTAGTCTTCCTCCTCTTCCTCTTGCTCCATCAATTCAGGAATGAGGGTATTCTCCTCGAGAGCACCATCATCAATGGCTCTTTGAGCCTCCTCCTTGTCAGCAAGAAAGATTGCCATGTCCGGACATATGCGCTCACAGAATCCACAATTAACACAAGCATCGATGTCACAGGCAGTTACCGGATGGTATCCCTTCTTATTGTACTTCGACATGTCAAAGCATAGAACATTCTTCGGGCAGAATGTTATGCATAGCTCGCACTGCTTGCATTGCTCCTGCAGTATGACGAGTACCTTTTGCCGTGTGCGTCTGGGTTTTGGTGTAATTGGCTTACGTGCCGTTGACATCGCTAACTTCTCCTCGAGCAACACGGACAGCTCCACGAGCCGCCGTCCATGACCCGGAGCGTTTACCAAGACAATTGCCAGTCTGGCTGAGGTTGGCCTGAATGCTCAAGTATTTAGACCTTGCCTTGGGGGATATGAGATTTCCAAATGGTTTTTGTAGTTTCTATATCTGATATGCGATATTCAACATGAGCAGAGTTAAAGGAACTCCCACATATGTCGGGAGTGTCAGAATTGGAGGAGCAAAACTTGTCGGATGATGATAAATTGTCAGAAACCGAACTGGCAAAACAGATCAAAGGCAAGACATTGCGCGTATATTGGTATATGCTCCGCCACCCACAACCGATGACTGCGCGAGAGATACAACACGGCACGAATCTTTCCAGCCCATCGCTTTCTATGCATCATCTGGAGAAGATGAAAAATCTGGGGGTTGTAGAGAAGGATGTACATGGACAATATACCATCAAGAGGGATGTTCGTGTTGGCTTGCTGAACCTTTTCATTGGTCGAGGTAGGCTGTTGGTTCCCCGATTTCTGTTCTATGCAACCTTCTTCACGTCAGCAACTGCAGCTCTATCAACCATGCTCTGGCAATTTCTTGAATGGTACTCTGTCATTCTGATATTACTACTGGTCCTAGCTTGCATCATACTCTGGTATGAAGCACTTACTATTTGGAGAGAACAACCATTTCCGGAGGGAAGCGAATGAGTTCTAAAACTAGAACTATTTACCTAAACTATACTAAAAATGCTAAGCGATCAAGAATGAATTCCTTCAAGCGCCTGAGTAACCAATTTGACTTGAAGACAGGGACGCTACACTCTGGTTTGGCTATTCTCCTTGTCATCTCATTATCGCTATCATTGATATCTGGGACTAGCTTATGTTTTCAATCTCCACAGAGCCAAGAAAAAGAACAAATACTTGCTGCTGAACTACCGACACTTAGCCTATTTTACTATTCGAACTGGAATGATACACTCTTACCCCTAGATTCGGGAGATAGAATCTCGGGCGATCATATTACTCTCAATGCCACATGGAGTCCTTCGGAGAATGCTAATGGTTCACTCATTGAGGTTAATGCTACGGCGATCCCGATGGTAATCGCGGCATCAAACAACGAATCATCTGTTGAAATCGACACCAGAGCATTGGGAAATAATGCCACCGTGACAATCAACTGCACGACATGGCTAACAAATGGCACACCCATCTCACAGTTGATTGAGAATGTATTCTTAGGCAACTTTTTCAAGCCACATATAGAGATTGTGAGCCCTAACGGGGGCGAAGTATGGACTGGAGTCCATAACATCACTTGGCAGGCTTGGGATAACAACACACAAGAATCCTTGACGTTTGAAGTCTTACTATCTGCGGACGGAGGAAAAACGTTTCAATTGCTGGAGTCTGACCTTACAACAACATGGGTCGAATGGGATACTACTGGATTCTCCAATCTCTCTACATATATGGTCCAAGTGCGTGCAAGTGATGGGATATATGTTGAAGATGACACTTCCGACTCGACCTTCACAGCTGGAGATGTAGCTACGGGTCCACCCAATTCCACTACAACAGATACTACCACGAATGGCAATGAAGACCTCCGAACTGCTCTCTTCATTGCTGCAGCGATTATTCTTAGTGCCTTCTTTGCGGTGATAGTGTACTATCTAGCTAAGAGAGAATTCTAGTGGTTTTGCAGTGCCTTTTCAAGAAATGGATTAGTATTGATGACATGCTTATGTAGACCCAAGCTCTCTGGATCCAAACCAAGCGCCAGACCAAGTAGTTGTGTATAATATATGACAGGAATTTGGTATTTCTTCTCGCCCAGCTCTTTGTTCAGTTGCGCCTGTGATGCCTCATATTGAAGATGACAGAATGAACATACGTTGACCAAGCAGTCAACACCTTCGTCAATCAGTATATCCAGCTTATCTTTTGCAATGTCCACTGAAACAGGAACATTGCTACCTCTCACGCCACCGCCAGCACCACAACAGATGTACTTGTCGCGATATTTGATGCTCTCCGCTCCCGTCGCCTCAACAAGCTCGTCCAGAAAGACATGCCGGTATTTACTCTCCCAAGGACGAAGCTTGCTAGGTTTCAATAGATGACAGCCATAATGTACTGCCGCCCTGATATTCTCTAGCGGATGAGTTACGAGCTCTCTAATTTGCTCATGTCCGATTTCATAAATCAGTTCAATAAGATGCCTGGCTTCAACTTTGGCACGATACTTGAGGCCAATTTCCTTCAGATGTTTTTGCACTTCATCGAGGCGTTTAGGTTGATCACGGACAATATGAAGTGCTTCCTTGAATGTACCATAGCAACCATTGCATCCAGTTACAATATCGTGACCGGCGTTTTCAGCCAATGCTAGATTTCGAGATGCCAAAGCCAACCACGTTGGTTCGTTGAATGACCTTATGACCCCTGGAGCTGGGCAACAGCTTGCTCCCTCTAGCTCTTCTAGTTCGATACCAAGATGAGGAAGGACCGTTCTGATGCTCTTCTCGATATTTGGGAATCTGTTCGGCATTACACACCCCAAGAAGAATGAATATGTTTGCCTCTCTGACATCTATTACTCCTCCCTGCCTTGACGCTCAATCAACTTCTTGAAGCCGGTTATGTCCATGAGTTTCTGTACATCTTTCAATGCCTTTCTGTGAGAATGGACTGTTTCGGGGACCTCGTCCAGTCCCAATTCCTTTCTCATCTCTTGATTAGCATCATCCAAGGGGACTGCGTGTCCTGTATCCAATAGCTTCTGCGAGACTTTCTTATGTTGTGGAAGCATATATCCCTCTTGGACAGCCATATTCCGCATAATGATTATTGCATCTGTGACCTTGATCTGTCTGGGGCACCTCTCAAGACATGTCAGACAAGTTGAACATAACCATAGGTCTGGACTAGATAATACCTCATCCTTCAAGCCCAAAATTGCCTTCCTCATCAACTCCCTCGTTCTGAATGCAGTTCTCCGGCCACTTGGGCAAACACTTGAGCAAGTTCCACACTGAATGCATGTCTTGATTCTATCTGCTCCAGCATCAACCACTCTGTCCACAAAATCAGGGTCAAATCTATCGGAGTCGATTGATTGGCGTTTGATCGAGTCGGTCATTGGAAATCCTCAGACTGCCTTTTCGATACCGGCCCAGACGTAAAGAGTGTTATAAGAATGGTGCTTATGACAAAACAGCTATTGATAAAATTCCTAATCGTAGGCATATTTTGCATTAGATAGAAGGGCTCGGTTTCCAATCCTGACATTGGTCAATCCTGAATCCTTTGCAACACATAACGCAATATCAGCATGTTTCTTATTTGTTCGTGGCAAATCCCTCATGTGAAGATGAGGCATAAATCCTAGGAGTGCTGTTGGAATAGTTTCATCGAGAGATGCAATGAACTCTGTCAATTTCCGCACCTCGCTTGCTCCAATATATCCCGGAATGAGAAGGATACTAGCAACTAAGAATTCACCTTCACGGTCCCTACCTATCTGAGCAAGCCTTCTGAAATTCCTGATTACTGTGGTGTTAGATACACCAGTTAGGGCTGTATATAGGCTGGGAGTCATAGCCTTGAGGTCAATCTTTATCGTACCACCAGAGCCTCTGACAATGTCTGCTATGTTTTGTAGGTGTTTTCCTGAAATATTTCCATTTGATTCGTAGCAGACAGCTATATCCCCCTTTTCCAGCAGAAGTTGTGCTGTCTTCAGTGAATGCTGCGGATTGCAGGAGGGGTCGCCCCCAAAGAAGCAGATACAGGCTGTTCTGCTATCTGCTTTATCTGCAAGTTGTTCCGGACTCGATAGAGGTTCTCCCAGCTTCATCATTCTTCTATAGCTTTGATTTTGGCAGAAGAGGCAGTCCGAATTACAGGAGCCATAGAAGACAGCTAGGCTATTCATTCCAAATCCACATCTACCTCTCACGGGACAGATCCAATCCGCGACACAATTTGTTGGCAATGGGTCAAAATACCACGTAACTGGTGCTTCATCCGAATACTTTCTGACCACTTCCGAATCAACGACCTCTCTTAGATGACAGAATCCTGTATCGTCTTCTGTCATCTTACAATGATTTCCACAGTCAGGACACACTACCTGTCCGTTCGAGGGAACTTCAGGAACCAAACCTGCTCGTGTCCGAGTTTCTCTATGTGCTACAACCGCCTTTTCTATAAGACGTGGGTTTCTAGAAATGCAAGAGCCGCAGTACCCAATCGAAACTGATGCTAGCACACTATCTTTATCATGATTCGGGCATCTCATTAAATGAACTACTTCTCGAAACACAATGAATCTTGTCATTGTATGTGTCAAAAAAGGTTGATTTGACAATGGATTTAAGGCAAGATTCCAAGCGCAGACCCGTAGTCGGTGCATCAATGTGACAACAGCCGAAGAGAAGTCAGCAATATCAATTGATGATCTCAATTCTGACTTTGTTGAAATGGTCAAAAGAGCGGGCGGTCCGAACATACAGAGCTGCTACCAGTGTGGAACTTGCAGCGGCAGTTGTCCCGCTGGAGCACGGACAAATTTTCTAGTTCGTGGAATCATTCGAAAAGCACTGCTGGGACTAAAAGAAGAGTGTCTGACTGCACCAGAGCTTTGGTATTGTACTACTTGTTACACCTGTACCGACCGATGTCCGCAGGATGTGACGCCTACTGAGGTTATCAAGGCGATTCGCAATATCGCTGTAGCTGAGGGTCACATGCTCGAACCACATCAGAAAGTCGCTCAAAAAGTCCTAGAGTCCGGTCATGCGGTACCCCTAGATAAAGACAGTTGGGCAAAATTACGAGAAAATGTTGGCCTACCAAGTAGACCTCCGAATGCCAGTACTCATCCTGAAGCCATTGAGGAGGTTCAGAAACTAGCTAAGAAGACGGGATTTGATATTCTCGTAGAAGATAAACCAGAGGATGAAGAGTGATTTTTGATGGCTAAGAAACCAAAATTCATGCATTTTTTGGGCTGCATAATCCCCCATAGATATCCAAGCATTCAGAAGGCAACGGAGCTGGTCTTTGAGGACTTAGATATGGAACTTCTGGATATGGAGTCAGCCACGTGTTGTCCTGCGCCTGGCGTATTCGGCTCATTCGACAAAGAAACATGGGCAACTATTGCGGCAAGAAATCTTACCATTGCAGAAGAGGCGAACGCTGCCATCACGACTGGTTGCAATGGCTGCTTTGCTAGTCTGTGGGATGCAAACCACGAGTTGAAGCATGATGATGAGCTACGAGCAAAAGTCAACGATAATCTTGCAGTGATTGGGCGTGAATTTAAAGGCACAATCGAAGTGACCCATTACGTCGATGCGTTGGTAGACACTGCTGGTCTAGAGAAGATCCGAAAGCGAGTGACGAAACCGCTGGAAGGCGTTCGGATGGCACTCCACCCTGGTTGCCATTGGATGCGTCCCAAGGCTGTCAAACAGAAGGACGATTCGGAACGACCACACATCTTCCGAGAGCTCTGCGAAACGACTGGCGCCACGTATGTGCCATATAAAGATGAACTCATGTGTTGTGGTGCAGGTGGAGCAGTTAGGACTGCTGATATAGAGGTCGCTCTCGATTTCACGAAGCAGAAGTTCGATAGTATTGAAGCGGCTGGAGGTGCTGACCTCATTGTTACACCTTGCCCATTTTGTGAATTGCAACTGGATTTGGGTCAAGTGGAGATTCAGAAGCATTTTGACATTGAATACATCTATGATGTGCTTCATGTTACAGAACTACTTGCATTGGCTTTCGGACATGACCCAGATGAGTTTGGTCTAACAACACATCTCCAATATATGCAGCGAAAGAGTCAACCAAACTGGCAGAAAATTGGATTGCCTGAGATGCTTAAGACCACTGAGTCAGCAGACTAGATGTTGCCTGCAACTAAACTCACTTGATATATTACTGTCTAGTTGACTCTTTACAATCTAACCATGTTTTGATAGGGTATGGGCAACAGTATTTGGTGTTCAGGGATTCTCGATGAGATGAACTATATTTTCACGCCCTTCTTTGAATCGCTTGACCACTCCTCTCTCCTCAAGTCCTGTAAGAATCATACTGACCATGGACTGCGAAAGGTCTAGTTCTTCATATATCACTCTTTGTGGACAAGTTCCATCTTTCTTCGCTATTAACCGAAGGATTTGCTCCTCATGTTTGGTTGACCCATTAACGGAATATACCTGCGGCTGAAAGCTGCGTATGAATTCTGGAATCCTTTGTAGAATCAAAACGGCAGTAGCTCCGCCGAAACCAGCCAGCAACAAGAACAAAGGCCAGTAGACCGAGTCTGAAGATCCCATCCTTATTGTCACAGGAACACCAAACTTCACAATAAAGACTCTCTCCTGACTAGGAAAAATTCGTTCTATTTTCCATGTGAAACCCATTGACGTGCCATCTGTATAGTTTGCATCTGGTTTCGGGAACAGCGGTGTGGTCTGCTCACTGACCAATATGGCATGTCGCCGTAGGGCAAGCAAAAATGTTAGGTTACGATACTCGTTTACCGGTCTCAGATAGTATATCATCTGATACAGTTCCAGTGTCCCATTATCTCCCAATCCAACATTCTCTTCTAAAACACTGCTGGAGAGCTCTATTTCAACAATTTTCGACTCTTGTGACTCTATGGGTTGTTGTGTCGTTAATCGAAGGATCGTGTATCTGTCAGCCGGCTGTAATGTTCCTGTCACATTCTCATTCCCTACCTTCGCAGAGTGAAATACAGCATGTCTTAGGTCAAAGCGAAATTCAAGATTCTGGAGGCTCTCTTCCCTCGTATTTGTGAAATTACCTCTTAGCCGAATTAGGCCATCCTCCTCAGCGGACAAATCCACCTCAATCTCAGCATCATTAACTATATTGAATGGTTCAAGAGATTGTGCAGAAGCACCATGCGAGTACAGGGGAGATGAGAGTGCTAGATGCAGAACTATCACAAAAAAGATCAAGGGTACCTTCTTTGTGGCTTTATCCATGTCATATCACACTCCATCCATATTCATGTTTTTAGAGAAATAATGCAAGGGAGGATGAGTATTCCCCCCTTCTTACTTTATCGTTTACGTATCGCAACTGCCGCTCCTATTACTGCAATTACACCAATAATAGAAACCCCCAAAAGAATATTGATAGGCACACCAGTAAAAATATGCGTCGGTCCCGTGATTGGAGATGACTCTTTCAATAATTTAAGCGATGGATCATGTACCAAAGTTCCATCATCGAAATAGGGGTATGCTAGGAATAACAATAGAGCCTCGCCTGTAGTGAAGTATGACACCTTAACATCCACTGCATTAGTCGTTGCATTTGGCAATTCAATTATTGCCTTATGCAGCCACGTGTAAAACGCCCTTGTTTGGTTGGTAGAATCTTCGACTAGCGAAATCGTCTGGACATCGTCAGCCTCCCCATCGCCATCTTCATCCAGATTCTCAAAGATTTCAACAATGTCATCTTCAAACTCCCATTCATCTTCGGACTCAATCTCATGTTCTCCATCTTCTTCATGCAGTCGGAACTTGTAATCTGCGTCCTCATCCGAAGCAATGTCTTCTTGAAGGAAGTTAAGCAATGTCACCTTCGATGTATTTGATGAGAACGGAAAGTTGCCAATCTCAATGTCTATTTTTAATTCAGTGCCTCCAGTAATCGAATAATTGGCCTGTACTCCCTCGTCATCAGTGACAGACCCATTGTAGTCATTTAGGTAAATATGAGCATATAGCTGAACCGTCGTTTCTTCATAGATAGTAAGATCCAATTCCTCTTCATCAAAGTCATCCTCCTCGTCATCAGCATAAGCCAATGGCTCATCATCTTCCTCATCTTCATCATCATCTTCACCTGCCCCTGGCATCCAATCCTCATACCAATCATCTTCCCAATCTTCCCCTGTTAGTCCTCCCTTAGTATAAGATGCGTACACCTCTTCGTGGAATCCCTTGTCATTTGTAATTGCTCCAGTTTGGAGTGTCCATTCAAATGCCTCTAATGGAATATATGAAAGAGTTTCATTCAATTGATAGGCTCCATCCCCATTGTCGTCCTCAAATTCCACCATCATCGGATATGCCACACGAAATCGCGCTAAGCTCCCATTTTCGTCAGCAGTGTACCAGTATTGATATGCAGGGAGATTCGGATCTAGCATCACAGTCATCCAACCAGTTTGTATCCAAACCGTACCAGACTCATCCCTCTCATACTCAGGTTCGTCCTCTTCATCATAGTCATCATCGCTATCTTCGCCCTCCTCTTGCGCATATGCAGTAGTGATCGATGTGAATAGAAGAACGAGTACAGCAACCATCATAATCCGTCTAAACACGCTTGGTCTGGTCATTGTTCATCGAGGTATCTTCTCTCTGTAGATATATAACAAACATGAATCAGTAAACCGAAATGAACATAAAAAAAGGCATCATATCGCTTAAAATCTTCTCTAACGACCTATGGTAGTTCAGGATACTTCAATAATCCCATAGAGCGAAGAACATTCATTTAAATCTCAAGATATTACAAATATCTGGGCTTAGGTTCTAAATGAAGTTTCAATATCTATATCACAAGAAGAAGCCAAATCAGGAGGAATGCAGTACTCCGGAGTCTATGATGAAGCAGGTTCTGTATCAAAACGAATCTCAATATCGCTCATGTCATCAATCTGTTTGTTGTTCTCCCTCGAACGAATCCGCGTCAAATATGCGCGTGTATATAACCGAGCTGCCTTCATACTATCCCTGTATTATCTGGGCAATATATAACTCCCACAGTTTTTTGCTAATCATACAAGAGTGTTTCGCGCCATTCATTGTCGAATAATCGAGTCTCCCTTTTCTTTCGTGACCAGTTGGCTCATCTGTGGAGGCATTATATCATCGACCGAATCTACGCGCAATGACAAACATTTTATCATACAGGTAGAGCTTGCCTCGCCTAACAGCCATGGAGTGAAATCAGGAATGACAAAGGCTGAACATAAGCCAGTAGTGATAGTCGGTGCAGGTATCGCAGGAATGCGTTCTGCGCTGGATTTGGCAGATATGGGTGCGAAAGTGTACCTTGTTGAGAAGAAGCCTTCTATTGGTGGGCATATGTCTCAACTGGACAAAACCTTTCCCACTTTAGATTGCGCCATGTGTATTCAGGGCCCTTGGATGGTTGACTGTTCTCGGCATCCAAATATTGAGATTCTAGCATATTCGGAAGTCACCAATGTGACGGGTAAGAAGGGCAATTTCACCGTAGAGGTGCTCAAGCATACACGGCGCGTGGATCCTGAGAAATGCACTGGCTGTGGAGATTGCCAGCGAGTGTGCCCAATCGAGGTTCCAAATGAATACGATGAGGGCCTCAAGATGCGAAAGGCTTCATACATTCCGTTTCCCCAAGCAGTGCCTAACATAGCAACAATTGACATAGAAAATTGTATTCAGTGTATGACTTGTGCGAAGTCGTGCAAGGCCGAGGCCATTAATTTCGCAATTGAAGATGAAACTGTTGAGATTAATGCTGGCACAATAATTCTTGCCACTGGATATGAGCTTCTTGATCCTTCCTCAGTTCCGGAATATGGTTTCGGAAGGATTCCAAACGTTGTGAGTGCTCTTGAGTATGAGCGGATGGTATCTGCAAGTGGTCCTACTGAAGGAGTTGTCATGCGCCCCTCAGATAGCAAAGAGCCTCACCGCATTGCATTCATTCAATGTGTCGGTTCTCGAGATGTAAATCATTGTGCATATTGTTCGAAGATATGCTGCACCTATGCAACAAAAGAGGCAATCATAACCAAAGAACATGCACCGGAAACTCAAATCGATATTTTGTACAATGACATGCGCGCCTTCGGAAAGGGCTTTGAGGAATTCCTCGTTCGGGGCGAAGAAGAATACGAGGTCAACTACGTGAAAGGTCTGCCCAGTGAGGTTCATGAAGACCCGTCTACAGGTGACCTGTTGGTACGACACAGCAATCAGAGTGGCCATGAGGTTCTAGAAGACCGATATGATTTGGTGGTCTTATGTCCTGCAATGGTGCCTTCCCACGACACAGCAATTTATGAACAGCTGGGAATCGATGTGGATGAATACGGATTCCTGCACAACTCTGGCAACCAGTTAGAGAGTTCCTCTTCTGGAATTCCAGGTGTTCATATATGCGGAGCCTGTGAATCACCAAAAGATATCCCTGACTCAGTGGCACAAGGCAGTGCTGCTGCAGCGCTTGCGGCATTGGACATTTCTATTCCATCGCCTGACGAAACCGAGGCAATAACGGAAGATGACCTTGTGTTGATGGCATCAGAACCCAGAATTGGAATCTTTGTCTGCTCTTGCGGCGTCAATATTGCTGGGACAGTTGATGTTGAACAGGTCACAGAATATGCAAGCAAGTTGCCCGATGTTGTACATGCTGAGAATCTCTTATACTCCTGTTCTTCAGACGCTCAGGAGGTCATCAAAGAAGCAATCAAAGAAAATAATCTGAATAGAGTAATTGTTGCCTCCTGCACACCACGAACCCATGAACCGCTTTTCCGAGCAACCATCGAAGAGGCTGGTCTCAATAAATACCTGTTTGAACTTGCCAATATTCGTGAACATTGTTCTTGGGTACATCAAAATACTAAGGATGAGGCAACATCGAAGGCGATGGATTTAGTGAGAATGGCAGCCGCACGCTCGAAACTATTAGAGCCCCAAGAAGAGGCAATCACACAAATAGAGCCAGCAGCATTAGTCATCGGAGCGGGCGTAGCCGGCATGGCAGCAGCAGATGCCATTGCATGCAAAGGATATCAAGTGTACCTTGTGGAAAAGGAAGACAAGGTTGGGGGCTTTCTGAACGAACTTCACACTGTGAACTTTGATAATAGACCCACGTCGGAAATAATATCTGAGTACAGGGAAAAAATCAACGACCATTCAAACATCGATTTGATGTTGAATTCCGAGGTGGTGGATGCTAAGGGTTCTATAGGTGATTTCGACGTCACAATTCGTCAGGATGAAGAAGAACAGGAATTGAAAGTTGGTGTTGTCATTGTTGCAACGGGTGCGGTCGCGCTTGAAGAGGAAGGTCTCTATGGTTACAAGCAGCTTCCCGAAGTAATGACTATGCCAGAGTTCAATAGACGCATCGTAGAGAAAGATGGCTTACAAGATGGGGAGACATTCGCAGTCATACATTGTGCAGGTTCTAGAGAAGACCAGAGCTTGGAGGGTTCACGAACTTGGTGCTCAAGTATTTGCTGCACAGTTGCACTGGAACATTCCCTCGAATTACTTGAGGCATATCCAAACTCCCGTGTATTCCATCTTTATCGCGATATTAGGGTATTCTACTCAGCTGAAGACAAGTACCGAGAAGCTAGAAAGAAGGGAGTAGTCTTTGTGCGATTTGATCAAGACAGCCCCCCTGAAGTAAAGGATGGAAAGAACAAGGAATTGCAGGTATCTGTGAAGGATCAAATCCTCGGTGCTGTTCTAAATCTCAATGTCGACCATGTTGTCTTAGCGACGGCTACTGTCCCACGAGAAGGCAACAAAGGGCTCTCGGAGGCATTCAAGATTCCAATGAATCTGTCTGGATTCTTTATGGAGGCGCACCCGAAGCTTAGACCTATAGACTTCCAAACGGATGGTGTCTATGTTGCAGGTTCTGCTACAGCACCAAAGGGAATAGCAGAATCAGTAGCTCAAGGTCGTGGTGCTGCAGCCAGAGCACTTACTCCTCTCATTCGGGGAATACGGAAGGCAGAAGCCATAGTGTCAGTAGTTGACCCTGAGGTTTGTGTGGGTTGTGGAACCTGTGAAATCAATTGTTCATATAATGCCATCGAGGTAATACCTGGTGATGGTGGTCATGATTATGCAGAGAGTAATCCCGTTCTCTGTCAGGGCTGCGGGAAATGTGCTGCAGGATGTCCTGCGGGCGCAATAACCATGAAACACTTCACGGACGATCAAATACTTGCCCAAATTCGTACCGCCTTGAAAGATGTTCCACCGACCGAACCCAGGATTCTCACTGTCATGTGTAACTGGTGTACCTATGCAGGTGCTGACCAAGCGGGTGTTTCAAGACTACAACAACCAACCACTGTTCGCGATATTCGTGTCATGTGTACTGGTCGTGTGAGCGTCCCTCATATCTTGGAGGCATTTCGGCAGGGAGCCGATATGGTCTGGATTTCGGGTTGCCATATTGGTGATTGTCACTACGTGGACGGTAACATAGCATTTGAACGAAGATATGCAATCGCCAAGAAAATTATTGAGAAAGCTGGACTCGAACCCGAGCGACTCCAATTCACACATATCAGCGCTAGCGAGGGTGCCGTATGGGCTGAGAAGGTAAAGGAGTTCACTGAATTAGTTGAAAAGCTAGGACCAAGTCCGCTAAGACAAGGGGGGCGATAGCAAATGGCTGACAGTTGGGGCTCACTGGATAGTTTTGAAGGGAAAGAATTCAACACATTGGATCCTGAATTCACGAAAAAGGTGACCAAACTTATTGGTGGTCAGGATCTCACGACCTGTTTTCAGTGTTCGAAATGCAGTGCAGGATGTCCCGTAAGTGACAAAGTCAATATCCAGATCCATGAAGTCATGCGGATGCTCCTGTTCGGATTGAAAGAGGTTCTTGATTCCGATATGGTTTGGCTGTGTACAACTTGTTACCAGTGTCAAGAGCGGTGCCCACAAGGCATCGATATAACAGATATTCTCTTTGGATTGAAGAATATGGCATTCAGAAAAGGTATTCGGCCGCAGGGGTATGCCTCGGCAAGACAGAATCTCTATGATAATGGCAAACTCTATGCACCCACCGACTGGGAACGAGAGGATCTCGAACTAGATCCTGTACCCGAATTTGATATCAATGATACCAAGAAGTTGTTCGATAAGAATAAGCTTCTCTCACTTGAGGAGGAAGAGTAATTGACCCAGCAATACGAAGTGTTTCTAGGTTGTGCAATCCCGAATCGTTTCAATAATTATGAGAGTTCAATGCGTTTAGTTGCCAAAGAGCTGGATATAGAGCTCCTAGACTTTGATGGCGCATCATGTTGCGGCACTGTTGTGCTCAAATCTATAGATGAGAACAATTGGCTTGGCCTATCAGGGAGAAACATAGCTCTCGCAGAGAATCGTAATCATGACATCGTAACGCCGTGCAACGGATGCTACGGATCTCTAAGAGATGTGGATCATCTGCTTCATGAAGATGAATCCTATAGGGAATTCCTCAATGAAACTTTGTCTGAGGTTGGATTGGAATATAAGGGGAGTTCTAAGATTCTCCATTTTGTGGAAGTTCTTTATGAACTGAAAGACACGATTAGAGAAAAAATTGTACACCGCCTCGATGGTCTTAGAGTGGCATTTCATCCTGGGTGTCATCTTATACGACCATCTACCGTAGCGGGTTTTGATGACCCAGAACTTCCTAGAAAGGTGGACGAGCTAATTGAGCTCACAGGAGCAAAGAGCGTTCCTTGGAACCTCAAGCTTCGATGTTGTGGGTCGCCATTACTGATTGCAAGTGAACAAGTTGCAACAGATATATTGAGAGAAAAGATGCAGTCTGCGATAGAAGCAGGAGCCAACTGTGTTGTAACAAATTGTCCCGCCTGCCATACACAATTTGATGTGCAGGTTCTGGGCCTTAAGAATGATGAAGGTGAGTCCTTAGAGCTTCCAGCATTGTTTGTAACGCAAGTACTTGGTGCCGCAATGGGTCTGGATTCAGAACTGCTTGGATTTGATCTGAATAGAGTACCCCTTGACGACATCAGTAATATTCTAGGAATATGATTGTAGTAACTCGGCTTCATAGGGGGCATGAATATTGACCAGACCGACTGGCAACGAATATGAAGAAGAATGGTGCCAGTTTTTCTTTCAGGATGCGCCCGTCGGATTAGCAAGAAGCCGCTTAAACACTGGCGAAATCTTAGACTGCAATCAGCGCCTCGTTGACATATTTGGGTATTCGAATAAGGATGAATTCATGCAATCCGTGAAGGTCTCTGAATTTTATGTCAGTCTTGAAGAGCGGGCTCGGATTCTAGATGAACTTCGACAAAAGCAAAGAATATCCGGCATCGATTTGAAGCTCAAGAGAAAGAACGGACAAGAGTTCTGGGGACGATTTGCTGCCAAACTCATTCCAAATGAGAATCAGCTGCAAATAGCAATCATTGATGTAACGAAAGAACGGGAAATATTCGAAAAGTTAACAGAGAGCGAACAGAAGTATAGGGCTCTCTTCGAATCTTTAGGTGATGCTGTCTTCATTCATGACCTAGAAGGTCATTTTCTTGAAGTCAATGATGTGGCTTGCGAAAGACTTGGCTATTCGAAGGAGGAGCTCTTGAATCTATCACCTATGGATATTGACGCAGAAGAATTTGCTCCGAAAGTACCGGGGCGAATCAGAGAACTAGAAGAGAAGGGGCATGTCTTCTATGAAACAGTGCATATCGCAAAGGATGGAACGAGGTTTCCCACTGAATTGAGTAGCAGAGCAGTGAACCTGGGCGGAGAAACAGTAATTGTAACGGTTGCGCGTGATATCTCTCAGAGACTTGAAACCCAAAGGCAGCTCCAAGAACAGAAGAACTTCCTAGAAAAGGTAATCAACTCCCTGAATCATCCCTTTTTCGTTATAGATGTTGATACACACGAAATACAACTGACAAATGAGGCAACTAGACGTCAATATGGAGATGTAGGTAACACTTGCTACGAAATCGCACACGGAAGAATTGACCCCTGCGCCGCTAATGATCATATCTGTCCCCTGAATGAGATGAGAAACAGTAGAGAACATGTAGCTGTAGAACATACTCACATCACAAAAAGTGGGGACGAGCGGATTTTCGAGGTTCATGCTCATCCTATCTTCAATGATTCAGGATATCTCACTCAGATGATAGAGTACTCTTTGGATATCACTGACCGCAAGAGAGCTGAAACTGAGCGAGTCCGACAGCAACGTGAACTAGAGCTATACGCATCTCTATTGAAGCATGATTTATCGAATGACCTTCAAATCATAATCGGGGCAATTGATATCGCCAGTGGCTCTATTGATGAAGAAGACAAGGAATTGCAGGAATTACTTGAAACAGGGGTTGCAGCTGCAAAGAGAATGTCCTATCTTCTCTCCGTACTAGGTAGCCCTGAGGAAGATGCAGACCATAATCTGATTCATATTTTGAATAGGGAATTGGAGGAGGCTGCTGAAGTTCATAGCAATTTCAGTTTTGAATTGAACCCTCCTGATGACAAGAAGGAAGTCAGAATAAGAAGATCGAAGTTACTACCGATGGTCTTTGAGAATATCTTTAGAAATGCGGCTCAACATGCGGGAAAGAAGCCTCATGTCCAGGTCGATGTCACTCTACAAGAAGAGTTAGTACATGTTGACATTATTGATAATGGGCCTGGAATCCCAAAGAAATTGAGAAACGAGATATTTCAGAGAAAATCATCAGAAAAGACCGGATTTGGCCTCTATTTAGCAAAGGAGATTCTGCGTATGTTAGAAGGTGACATCACACTACTAGACTCTCAAGAAGATGCTGGGGCCGCCTTCCGAGTTTCCCTTGTCCTTGAAAAGTAGCTCCAAAAACCTGCGAATCAAATATCAGGTAGGGGTTCTCTCTTTGAAATCCACTTATTTGGAATTCCATCTCCTCCGACATGACATGCTACTATTCCACCGACCATTGCGCATGTTGTGTCCATGTCCCCGCCGCCGCTGACTGTCTGCCAAAGTGCCTCTTCGAAGTCATTCAAGTATCTACTTGCACACCAAATCACGTAAGGTACGGTATCCTGAACCGTGATTCTATGGCCAGCTCCAAGTAATTTTGCCACTGCCTTGGTTTCCATATTATTGCACTCAAGAGCTTGCCTTAATCCATTCTTCACATCGCCTTCAGGAACATGAGTCACAAGTTCCTCGATGAACTCATTAGGCTTAAGTGGTGTTTGTCTTGTTTGATATGCAATTGCGGCCCCAACGGCCACAGCGATCGCGCCTGCAGTGGCCTCTGGATGCTGATGTGTGACTTGTGCTGAAAGCGTCGCATTCTCGACGACTAAATCGAGGTCTTTGGCGAAGTAGGCTCCCACTGGAGCTACGCGCATTGCAGCTCCGTTACCGAATGAACCCTCTCCACCAAAGAGTGAACCAAAAAGCACCCTCCAATCTTCACCTCTTTTAATTCTAGGTAATGTTGAATACATGGATGGACCGTAGCCTCTTGCTGGATCGAAGGACTGTGCAAACCTCATTGCCAATTCATCTTGAATAACCCTGTCATATTCCAGAAGTATCTCTGCAATTGAGATGGCCGTGATTGTATCATCTGTATACCGCCAAATTCCCGGTGGAAGTTCTCTCTTTGCTTCCCATCCTCCAATTATCTTTCTAGCATCAAAGAAATTCTGACCGAATGCATCTCCAACAGAGAGTCCCTCAAGTGCCTCCATGAGCCTCTCTTTTTTCCTATCCATAGTCATAGTGTACGCAGTCCTATTCTCACTCTAGTATTCTGGAATCTAATTGAGTTTTCTGTGGTTGAGTGCAAGAACTCTGAAAAATATCTTACCCCAACCTATTCTCTCCGTAGAATAGCTCACCAAGGGTTTTCATAGCTTTTCTGACACATTCCTTCTCACCGCTGACTTGTAGATGTCGTTTTCCATCCAACTGAATTAGGACTCCACAATCTTCTGCAACAGCACCGACTGTTTCCACTGGGATGTCTTCTGGGAGCTTGATTCGAAAGAAACTAACATCCTTTTCACGAGGAAGGTCTGAGATGGAGGTCATTGGTTCAACCGTTGGCGGGTCAATTAACTCATGAAGGGCATCTTCGAATTTTCCCTCCCACTTTTTTCGATATTCCACTCCTTTGGCATTCTCTGCCCAAGCTAGGAGTGTTTCTCGTAAGCTTAGGATTTTATTCTCCATGTCTTGTCGTAGCTGTAAGTCCGCATTCTCCTGCCTTCTGATATCCTCATTGAATGAGCGGAGATATTCCAAGACCATCTTGGAGTTTCTGAAGTCTGCATGAGTTATACTGGGTATATCAACACCCTCTCTGCGGAGTTCTCCCATCAAATCATTAAGAACCATCCAACTAGCATATAACCCATCAAGAGTGACCAATACTATCCTACTCCCTCAGCATCTCTTCGATTTGGTCGAGGAAACTCTTCTCACGCCACCAACGGAGGTCTCTGGCTCCAGTTGGACATATTGCACAGCATGCACCACAGCCCTCACATCTCATCTCATCGGTCACGCTCTTCTTAACACCAGGCTCAACTTCTACCATACTCACTGCATCATAGGGGCAGATCTCAGAGTAATGGCATAGATCGCAACCTACACAGAGATCTTGATCAACTTCCGCAGTCAATAGTTCGATCTCTACAGTACCGAGTGTTAATGGTATTGAGGCCTGACTTGCTGCACCTCTTGACTGATTTATCGAGTCGGCAACATTCTTTGCATATGTTACACCCAAGAAGATTCCCGGTACAGTTGTTTCAACAGGTCTGAACTTCATGTGCATCTCTGCTAGAAAACCATCTTGACTCTTGTTAATGCCTAAGGCTTTAACCAGTTCATTGACATCATGTGGGGCTTCAAGTCCCACAGCAAGAACTACCATGTCGGATTGAATCTTCAGAGTTTCTTGAGACAATGTGTCGTAAATTGTTACAATCGCCTCATCACTGTCTTCTGCCTTTTCAACTGTGATGGGATTCTCCCTGACCCAGCGAAGGTATGAAACGCCATTTTGCCTATTCTCTCTCCACATCTCTTCCATATTGTTGGCGTAGGGACGGATGTGTTCTTTATAGGCAGAGAAGATCCTAATATCTGGAAACCTCTCTCTTAGCTCTTTCTGCATAGCAATGACTGCAGAGCAACAGACACGAGAACAGTACTTATTCCCCTCACCAGGCGTCTGCCTTGAACCTACGCAATGAATAAAGACCGGGTTCTTTGGAGGCTTCTTAATTTCACCAGCTTTGAGTTTCTCTTCTAGGTCTTGAGTTGTAATGACTGCTGGAGTTTCTTCCCAACCATATTCGCCCTTCTCCGGCTCGTATGTATCATTCCCAACTGCAACCACCATCGAACCTATGGTATGTGTGGTTTCCTCCCCAGTTTTCAGATTCCTCACCGTCATATCATAGTTTCCGTAGGATCCATCTCGTTCAACGACTTTGGAGTTCAGAAGCACCTTGATTCTCTTTTCCTTTTCTACTCTTGAGGTCAGGTCCTTCACAATATCCTCTGCGTTCTCCATATTGGGAAATACATGATAGAGCCTGTTCAGACGACCGCCCAATTTGTCTTCTTTTTCCACGAGAATGACATCAAATCCCTTGCTAGCTAAATCTAGGGCTGCACTCATTCCAGAAACTCCGCCACCAACTACCATGGAGGTGAGGGTTACTTCTACTCTCTCGACAGGAACAAATTCATTATTAATTGCCTTAGCAACACCGCTCCTGATCAGGTCTTGGGCCTTTTCTTGCCGCACCTCTGGAGGTGCATTGGCATTAACCAAGGCTAGATGCTCTCGTAGACCCACGGGCCCAACAAGGTAGTATCCTGAAAGACCTGCGGCTCTCAAAGCAGACCTGAAGGTGGCTTCATGTTGAAGCGGCGAACACGAACCGACAACAACTCTGTTGAGGTTATGTTCCTTTATTGCCTCAGTAATCATTTCTTGCCCCGGATCACTGCACATGAATAGATAATCAGTACTGTACGCTACTCCTGGGATGTCTTTTGCCCACTCCGCTAATGCTGGCGCGTCAATGACGTTTCCGATAATTCCCCCACAGTGGCAGACAAAGACACCAACTCTTGCTTCCTCTCCCTCCGGAAGTGGAGCAATTTTGTCCGGTGGTTCGCTTTCAGGTATGGGTAAGTAATTATGAGCTGCCAGTGCTGCTCCTTTACCTTCATTCACAGTATCAGTGCCATCTTTCGGGCCATGGATGCATCCAGCCATGAAAATGCCTGGTCGGGTCGTTTCCAAGGCTGCCTGATTGGGATGTTTCTCCTTGAGCCATCCTGTATCTCCCAACTCAATATTCAGAGTCTTGGCCAGTTTCTCATGCCCTTCATTAGGTCTAAAACTACAGTTGAGAACTACCATGGATACATCTTCAATCTCCATGATTTCTCCCGTATCGGTATCCTCCATCTTCACTGATAGGTCATGAGTGTCTAGGTCTTCAGAGATTTCAGCAACTCTCCCTCTGATGAAGTCTATACCGTGGTTATGTTGACTATCCCAAAGAAACTCTTCGAGTGCCTTGCCCGCCGTCCTCATATCCATATAGGTGTAAATGATCTCACAGTGGTCCTCGGGATAATGCATCCTGGTGGCTTGTGCAAGCTTGAGTCCGAAAGAACAACAGACGCGATTACAATGATCGCTATAGCCCTGTACCACTTCTCTTACATCTCTGCTCCCTACACAATTGACAAATAGGACTTTTTCGGGCTCTCTTCCATCAGAAGGTCTGACCATATGTGCATCGGTCGGTCCTGTTGGATGGGTCTGACGATCATACTCTAACGAAGTAACCACGTTTGGAAATACACCATAACCATACTCGCCATAATCAACCGGTTTGTATTCTTGGAATCCAGTGGCAACAATAATGGAGCCAACATTGAGATCGAATACCTTATCCTCATCTTCGTAATTGATACAATCCTGAGGGCACACTCCGGCACACGTGCCGCAACCAATACAAGCGTCTCTATCAATGGTGGCAACAAGCGGAATCTGCTGTGGGAAATTCAAGTAAATCGCTTTTCTAGTCGAGAGACCGAAGTCATAGGGATTTGGCACCTCGACTGGACAGTTTCTGATACACATCTTGCAGCCAGTACACTTGTCTTCATCGACATATCTGGCCTTTTTGCGCACTGAAACAGTGAAGTCGCCCGCTCGACCCTTTACCTTCTCAACTTCCGAGAGAGCATGAATTGTGATATTCGGATGCTTTCCAACGAATGATGTCAGAGGGGTCATAACACAGGCTGAACATTCGAGCATCGGGAATATCTTATAGATCGCAACGTAGTTTCCGCCGATATTCACTGTCTTCTCGATGATGTGAGCATGATGTCCAGCATCTGCCAAATCCAATGCTGCGCTGATGCCAGCCATGCCGCCGCCTATGATGGCAACATCTGTGGGTTTTTGTTTGTCTGAGGTCTTCATTGCTGAGTCACTGGTCATTGACCATACCTCTTAGGGCTTTGCGCCAACGCGACCGTTGACAGCTTGGACGATATAATCTTTCTGTCGTGGCGAAGAGCGTTACACCACCTCCAAATAATGTCCGCGAAAGGAAAGACATTTCAATCCCTAATAGCACTGATTTAACCAAGAGGAGATCTAGAGGGTATATCATGCCTGAAATACAGGAACCTCATCAATGGGTGCCTGCTGCCTTGCTTTTGTTGATTCTCCTATTCTTTCCCTTTATGCTCCAGATCCAACGTGATTTTGTTTATTCGGACTTGAATTTCTCTTGGTGGGCTTGGGTCTATACAATATACTCCGACGGAATTCGAATCACGTCGCTTTGGAGCTTTCTTGGTAAATCATATGATACGATTCTCTATCTAGCTTTCATTATCGCGCTTGAGAGATATTACATGAGGAAATCAAGCCTAAGAGTGGTCAAGATTCTTGGAGTGGTCAGCATATTTCCCCGTCTTCTTCCAACTATATCTAATCTTCTGATTTCGGTACTCAGCTTCGGTGGAGATTATCTGCTTATTGGCATTCCTTTGCCATTGCCCGTCATAGTTGGATCTATTTTTCTGCACTGCAAGCCTTTGCCTCCATCAGAGCATGAGTGGCTAGAAGAGGCAAAACACCACTGGGAATCTTGATAATTAGAGTTCATACTCTTGCATCTGTTTCCTGTTTTACACATACCGTGTAGTAGAATGCGCTATGTTAACAGGTATATGTCATATTGAATCATGCTAGCAAACTGACCCTACCAGATTGATTGTAGAATCAATATCCTATGATTTCTTTCTGTAATATGCTTCCCAAGATATTGGGTCAGAATAACCTAGCTTTTCTGCGAGTCTTATTGATGCTAAATTAGAGGCATCCCAGTGAGGAACCATGTCATTCTCGAGGGCATACTCGATAAGAGTTGCTGAAACAGCGGTTGCAAGCCCTCTTCTCCTATAAGAGGGATCATCCACTGTATCAACCTGAACCTCAAATTCATCAATAAATGGAAATGCAGAATATGCCAAGCTGACAATCCGTTTTCCATAGACCGCACAAAATCCGACTCCCTGTTTGAGCAGCCCGTTTATGCTTCCGAAATGGAGGTCTATGGTTCTGCGAACTGCCGGATATACAGTTCGAAGATTATCACGGTTTATCCTCTGCAAGTCAACCTCTGCAGGAATCTTCTGCTTCAAGTGGCGAATTTCTGTGAGATCAAGCGAATCCGGACTAAATCTCGTTCTTTTTTGTATTCGCAACTCATCTCCGTACTTCTCCTTAACAAGTGAGTTCCAATCTTCAGTTGGCACAATTATGATGTTTAGATACGGAATCCTATCTACAAGCAGATGAGATTCTTCAGAGTGGGCGATTCCGGCTAGGAAATTAATCGGATGATAATGAAACCACGCCACGTTTGGATTGGCCTGAGAATCCACTCTCACATAGCCAAGACCCAGCCTCATGAGCTGAAACAAGATTGCTCTTGCATTGTCATGTTCAGCAAATAGGTGTTCAATTTTACTTCTCTCTTGCATCCATACTTCAAACAAATTAGGGTCCTCAATGTATCAGTGAAAATCCTAGCATTATGATGTAATCACTGTTCTCTGTGTCATAATTTATTTCTTTTGACGTGTTTTTGAGCTATGCACAGCTATGTACATATGCACGGCTTTATTTAAAAATCGGGAAATATCACCCTGTATCCAAAAATATGTGGGTGTTGTGGTGCATGCGTTATATCAAGATATCAAAAGAGAATACATACAAGTTCCTAGAGCGACTCAAGGAGGTGGGAACTCTTCATGCCCCAATGAAGATTTCAGAGAAGTTCTATGATTTTTGCGAAGTTGATGATGTAAAGGAAGTTGCCTTCGAATACAATCGAACCATCAGACCCCCTCGTCGCTTTTTCTACCCTGAAGAGGAGGTTATGTTCAAATTTGACACAGCTCGGGTGGAAATGTATGAAAACACCCCGCGAGACGAGAGAGTAATCCTATTTGGAGTGCATAATTGTGACATTGTTGGTCTACGAATTATGGACTCTGTATTCATGGACGAGCAACCGGACCCCTACTATCAAAAAAGGAGAAAGAATGGCATAATCATTGGGCTGTCTTGCCTTCCAGATGAATACTGTTTCTGCAATGTGAGACGCATTGAATTTGTGGACGCAGGTTTTGACTTGTTTTTCCATGAGCTGCCCGATGGATATTTGGTGAGGGTTGGAACTGTGACTGGTCACAAGCTAGTAGATCCTCATCCCGAACTCTTTGAGGAAATCACCAAAGAGGACACCAAAAACCTGGAAGAATTCGAAGCGAAAAAGGCAAGCATGTGGACGGTGAAGGGCAACTGGGATGACCTGAGATACTTTCTTGAGATGCGAATGGATCATGAAATGTATGACCGAGAGAGCGATAAATGCCTAGGTTGTGGGAATTGTACTCTAACCTGTCCAACTTGTCGCTGTCACACGTATAGGGATATCCCAAGTATTGATGGACGTACGGGTGAGAGAATGAAATACTGGGACTCCTGTCAGTTCCGTTCACACGGGCTTGTTGCGGGGCCTCACAATTTCCGACCCACCAAGAAGTCGAGATTCTTTAATCGCTATCAGTGCAAGAATGCATATTGTCCCGATACAACTACTGCGTACTGTGTAGGATGCGGAAGATGCACCTATTTCTGTCCTGCTGAAATCAACTTCAAGAAAAACCTCATGGAGATTGGTGGCTATACGGAGGCGATCTAATTGACTAATAACAATGGCTCTAAGGAGAATATTTACGATACAAACAAGTGTAGGCTACTCAGAAGATATCCCCTGACTGAACAAGAGGATCTGTTCTTATTTCGCTTTGAAGATTCTGAAGTTGCACAGAACTGGCGCTTTAAGCCCGGTCAATTTGTTCAGGTTTCTCTACTTGGTCTTGGAGAAGTGCCAATATCTATCTGCTCATCGGCGAGAAGGATGGGCTTCTTTGAATTGTGCATACGAAATGCGGGAAAGGTCACTTCACAAATCCATGAGCTAGAACCAGGCGACCTGGTTGGTATCAGAGGACCATATGGAAACGGATTTCCTATGGAGCAGTTCCACGGACGAGACCTACTGTGCGTAGCTGCAGGACTTGGAATGGCACCACTACGGTCAGTATTTCTCTATGCTATTGATAACCGATGGCAATTTGGAAACATCACCATAATCAATACTGCAAAGTATGGCAAGGAATTGCTGTTTGAAAAAGAACTGGAAGCAATGAAGGATATTGCTACCGCTGAGAATATTGCGATTGTTCAAAGCGTCACGAGAGACCCCGAGTACCCAAGCCTGCATGGAAGAGCGACCGAACATATGGACAAGGCCAATGTCGATCCCAATAATTGTGCTGTGGCAATGTGTGGTCCACCTGCAATGTATCGCGGCATGTTTGACCACTTGGTTGAGTCTGGTTACGATCCACGCTACATATGGGTCACTCTAGAGCGAAAAATGTACTGTGGGACTGGAAAATGTGGACACTGTAACATCGGTACGGCGACCTCATGGAAGTATGCCTGTAAGGATGGTCCGGTGTTTGACTACTATGCAATAAATTCGATTCCGGGGTTGATATGAGATGGCCATAATTGACGAATGCAGAACTGATTGCAAACCAAGGGTCGGTGTATACGGGCTTACTTCTTGTTATGGTTGTCAGCTGAAGCTAGCTACCGTTCAGAAGATAATGGAGATAGCAGATGCTGTTCAAATCGAGAGCTTCTATATGATGTCCAGCAATAGCAAGATTCCCGCAGATGTGGATATCGCTTTTGTTGAGGGGTCCGTTTCGACCGAGAAGGATCTGAACGAATTGATAGAAATACGAAAACACTCACGCGTTCTTGTCGCATTGGGCGCTTGTGCGGTCCATGGGGGTGTACAGAGTTGGGCGGAAGGAGAGATGGACATTGATAAACTCCACTCAACCGTTTACGGTGATGCTGAAATAAACATGAAGCCGCTTCAAGCAACTCCAATAGAACAACATGTTGAGGTCGACTATTCTCTTCCCGGTTGCCCGCCCGAGGAAGATGAGTTGATGTATTTCATCTCTGCCTTCTTGTTTGGCACCTATCCGGAGCCAAAGGACTATCCGGTCTGTGCTGAGTGTCGCCTTGCAGGAAATCCTTGCATCCTTATTGAGCGAGATGCTCCCTGTTTAGGGCCTGTCATCACTGCAGGGTGCAAGGCAAGGTGTCCTTCATTCAATGTGCCATGTGTAGGTTGTAGAGGTCCAGTACCATATGAAACAGCCTGGTTTGACTCCTTGGCTAAGACATTTCGGATGAAAGGGATGGATGAGGAATTCATCCGGGATAGAATGCGTGTATTTGGGGCACATAATCCCAATCTTGAGCCTATGCTCAAAAGAATATTCGGAGAGGAGAAAGAATGACATCCACTGAAAAGAAGAAATCAAGTAAGAAATCGAAACTAACTCGTCCAATCAATGTTGATCACATTGCCCGAATTGAGGGAAAGGCTGGCATTGAGGTCATTTATGACGGAAAGGATGTTGAAGTTGTAAATGTGAATGTCTTCGAGGGACCACGGTACTTCGAGGCCATAACACTGGGCAAGCCTCTCGAAGAAGCTGCAGCTGTCTTTCCCCGAGTCTGTTCGTTTTGTGCTGCAGCACACAAGATTACTGCAGTTGAAGCAATAGAGGATGCCATCGGCCTAGATTCTACAGAACAGACGAAAAAATTCCGAGAACTGTTATACATAGGCGACTATCTTGAGAGCCATGCACTCCATCTCTTCCTACTGGTCTTACCAGACTTTCTTGGATACCCTGATGCCTTCACAATGGCAAAGGACTATCCTGATACTGTGAAGGCTGGAATGAAAATGAAAGACATCGGCGCAGATATCCAGACCATTATTGGTTCTCGGTATATCCATCAGGAAAATCTACTCATTGGCGGTTTCGGTTCTCTCCCCACAAAGAGCAAGCTCCTCGCTCTAGCCAGTAGATTGAAATATCTGCGAAATGAATCTGAAGAGGCCCTGGAACACCTTCTCAGCTATCGTAATTGGCCTGAAGTTAAAGCTTCTCGCAATCATCTTGCTCTGCAACCTCGAGGTAAGCACTATACAATGTTTGGGAACGAAATCCACTCAACTGATGGTGGAAAGTTCAAGAATGATGCATATAAGATGAGAATTTCAGAATCTGTGGTTCCACATTCGTTTGCAAAGCATTCTCACTATAATAATGCTCCATTCATGACTGGCGCACTATCTCGATATACACTCTTCAATGGCATGCTTGAGGGGCGAGCGAAAGAACTCGCAGGAATGTACGAAACTTATCTTGATCCAGATAATCCAATGTCCAACAATTTCGCTCAGGCTATCGAACTCGTCTATTACACTCATAAGGCAGAAGCTATTAGTCGCGATTTAGCTGATAATTTGAAACGCTATGAGCAGCGGATAAAACCGAGGATTGTACCTGGAACAGGAGTATCTGTAACAGAGGCTCCAAGGGGGCTATTGGCATATACAATAGGGGTTGACAAAAACGGGAGAGTCAACAAATGTGATATCATAACGCCCACTGCCATGTTTCTCCCTATAATGGAGGAGGATCTTCAACGGATGTCCCAAGGGCTGCTGAATAAGGGTCTGAAAGATACCAAAGAGATTGGCGAGAAATTGGAGACTGTTGTCCGCTCTTACGACCCATGTGTATCTTGTAGTGTGCATGTGACTGAATTAAAGTGATGCAATAGATTGTGAGGTCAGGGACTCATGCATGGTTACATGGGGAAAATACTCACTGTTAACCTCACAAAAGCAGTAGTCTCGGAGATCCTGATAGAACCCGCAATCGCTTCATCGTTCATAGGGGGAAGTGGCTATGCAGCACGGTTACTCTATGACTACCTTGATTCAAATGTACACCCCCTGGCCCCTGAAAATCCCCTTCTATTCATGACTGGCCCCCTGACTGGGACCTTGGCTCCCTGTACGGGACGTCATGTAGTTTGCTCACGTTCTCCCCTGACTGGACAATGGGGTGAGGCAAATGCCGGTGGTCACTTCGGAGCGAAATTGAAGTCATCGGGGTTTGACGGGATTTTAATTGTAGGTCGGGCATCGTCTCCAAAATATCTACATCTGTCCGAGGGTGCCTGTAGCATTGAGGACGCAACCAACCTGTGGGGAAAGACTACTGATATTGTTCAGCATGAGTTGCGTGATGCAATATCTAAGGCAGAATTTGCAGTTATTGGTCCTGCTGGAGAGAACTTAGTACGGTTTGCATCTATTGTAAACGATGAGCGAGTTGCTGCAAGATGCGGCATGGGCACCATCATGGGATCAAAAAATCTGAAGGCTATAGCTGTTGAAGGAATCTTACGTCCATCAATCCATGACGAGGACTCATTCCGGGATCTCGCTCTTTCAACAGCAAAAGAGTTGCGCAAGAATCAAACAACACTCTCGGAACAAGGGACTGCGATGTATGTCCAAAGAGGGATGATTGCCAATGATATGCCAGTGAAATACTTCCAAGAAACAGAGTTTGATGTGGATTCCATTGATGGAGATGCTCTGCGTAGACTACTAACACGCAGATATGCCTGTCATTCGTGCCCAATAGGCTGTGGTCGTGTAATATCATTGGAAGAAGCAGGGCTAGACGGAATAGCAGGTCCAGAATACCAGACGATTGCAGCTTTTGGCACCAACTTGAAGATGTCAGATTTGAAAGAAATATCAGTTATGAACCTACTATGCAATTCTCTAGGTATGGACACAATTAGTTGCGGCAGTATGGTTGCCTTTGCAACTCACCTTTGTGAATTAGGAAGGCTAGATTGGAATCTCGAATGGAATGACCCGGAGCGCACCCGTTCTTTGATTGAAGATATTGCATATCGCAGAGGACCGGGGAATGAACTTGCTGAAGGCTCGCTTAGATTTGCCTCAAAATATGGAGTTGAAAATCTAGCTCTTCAGGTCAACGGGCTGGAGATTCCCAATCATGATCCACGAGCATTCGTTGGCTTGGGACTGGTCTATGCGGTATCCGCTCGAGGGGCAAGTCATACGGAAGCCGATATGCACACTGTCGACGTAGGTGTTGATGTTCCCCAACTGGGCATTCATGCATCCGATAGGCTTGCTAATGCAGGAAAGGGTGTGACAGTAGCTAAGTGTCAAGATTTTCGAGCATTTCATGATTCGCTGATAATGTGTCATTTTCCTGAGGTTCCCCCGGATGTGCTTGTCAAGCTCCTCAATTACGGCACTGGGTCTGCATTCTGTACCCAGGACATATTGATGGTTGGTTCTAGAATAGTGAATACTAAGCGTCTGTTCAATCTTCGGTGTGGTTTGAAAGTAGAGAACGAGAAACTTCCCCCTCCTTTACTAAAACCTCTAGATGGCAGCATTCCCGGAGGTATTGTACCGGACATGTCGGCTATGATGAATGAATACTATCAATATCGAGAATGGGATGTGAATACAGGAAAACCATCGTCAAACAAACTGAGAGAACTCGATTTGAAGATGCATGGTGACTGATTCTTTGTCCTCATCCGTTAGCTTCATTCGGGGGGGTTGTCAGGGCAGAAAATGGAGTGGCACTTAATGCAGCAATGGATTGACTTAGCCTGGCGCCTCGCAGTGTTCTATGTCTTCATCGTGCTAGGTATTCTCATATCAAGAAAGTTGCAGGAAAATGATACTGTAGAGCGATTTGTCACACAACTACTCATCAACGTCATGCTCCCGCTTCTCATGATTGATACTCTTTTGGACACCGCAGGGGAATTGCTATCAGAAGTTGCTATAATCGTTCCAATTGCTGTGCTGGCTCACGTTCTTGGACTACTGATATTCTATCCTCGTGTGAGAGGCCTTGATTTAGACAATTCGAAAAAAGGGGCTCTGCTTCTCTGTGTGACCTTCAATAATGCAGTCTTTCTTCCTGTCCCCTTGGTATTGATGTTTATGGGTGACGTAGGAATACCCGTCATCGCCCTTTATGCAGTCGTAGAAATGATCTTATTGGCGATAGTTGGCACTGCTTTGGGAGCTGCCTATAATGTTAGCGAGGCAAAGCGGCTCGAGATGATAAAAAAAGCACTCCTATTTCCACCTCTACTCGCTGTTTTGCTCGGACTGTTCTTGGCGAGTCTTGGACTTCAAATTCCGTCCATATTTAGTCCAATAACATCCGCAAATAGTACTGCCATAACATATCTCGCTCTATTGGCAGTGGGACTAAGCCTTGGAAGAAATATTGCATCCTCCGAAATCAGAACTGCACTGGAAGCGGTTGGAGTAAGACAGGTTCTTGTGCCCTTGGTGATGTGGGTCATACTTGCTTTTGCGATGGTTTCGGACACTACACGCAGTGTCTTGCTTCTGGAAGCAATGATGCCCCCTGCGGTCTTCACCGTTATCTATGCCTCCGCACTGAAATTGGACTCGGAAACTGCAGCTAGTGTAGTGACTATTGGAACTCTGTTTTTGCTTCCGGTGGTTCCATTTCTTGCATTCATCATCTGAGAGTGTATCTTCTTACTATCTCAAATAATATAACAGATAAAGAAAACATGTAGATTCGTGTTCAAGTTGCCAGAGAATGAAAAAGACCCTGAAGCAATTAGAGATTCCCTTGATGATATTGTAGAAAAGCTTGACCAGACAACATCTTCCAGTCAGCAATGGGGAGAAACAATGAGCACCAATAGAGAGCGTTGGGAGGAGCTGAAGGCGCAAATTCACAGTAGGCAGAAGCGCTTGAAGGAACTGGTTCTTGAGAAGAAGGCTGGAAATATAGGTAAGGAAGAGTTTGATGAAAAATACCAGAAGATACAGAAGGAACTAACCGCTTTGGAATTTCAAATATACAATCTTCGACTGGGCACCGAGGTTGAAGTTGAATAGTTCTTTTGGGCAATCGTTAATGCAACAACTGAGGTTTGTAATCAATCTATACTTGATTTTCGCAGCAGCAGAACTGCTTCAGCAATTGCAAAAATTGCAAGAATTGATGCCAAACCAACTAGTGCATAAGTGACTATTGGATTGATTCCTCTTTGCTGCTCACTTTCAAGGGCAGAAGATATTGCTCCAAGATTATAGGTCATAACAGAGAGATAGTCAGACATTCCGGAGAAGAAAATAACCCGCCACCAAACTACTTGTGTAGACGTATCCTCGCCCAATTGTCTAGCGAATTCTCCACCTGCTTGAAGCCTTGCAATATCTGATCCTATAATCAAGTCGATGGTACCATTTGCCAATGCCAATTGAACTTGGAGAAGTTCTGCTCCTGAGATGAATACATTCTCTCCCTCTTGCAATACACCCACGACCTCTATCCCGAAAGCTTCTGCTACATATGCCTCCGCTGGAAACACTACCACTGCCTTTAACGAGGAAAAACCTAGTTCATCATCGGTATCGCCAACAAGTTCGAGGAATCGTTCAATTCGTTCTACAAAATCATCGAACATTGACTGCCAGAACCAATCAAGACTAGGATACAATTCACTCAAGGAACTCCTCGTTGCGTTCGCTATCGCTCTGGCATTCTTAGGAAGGAGCCAATAAGAATGTGGATTGCCGTCCTCATGGTCATGACCGTCTTCCTCATGTTCTGCATCTCCTGGAATCGGAGATAGTTCTGCGCCATAGTCCTCGTAGTCTTCCAATGAGATGTAGGGTTTTCCGGTTTGGTTAATGAGGTCTTCCTCCCACGGAAAATGCCCTGTGAGGATGAGGAGGTCCGCATTATTTGCTGCCTCAACAGATGATTGTGGTAGTTGAGAAGCATGTGGTTCAATACCTTCAGGCAGAAGTACAGTGGTTTCAACATATGACCCGCCTATGTCATCAACTATACCTGCTAGCGGGGCAACAGCCACTGCGAGCTGAAGTACTGGCCCCTCCTGAGCAATGACCGGGATTGAGAGAGCACTGTATGCGGAAAGTAGGAGAAGAACCAAAATCGCATTTCTTGATAGCTTCATGAACGGTATCCTCTTGGTTATTAACACCAACCGGTACATGTTAATATCTTTCTACATAGGTGTCAATCGAGATGAAGTCAGCTCCGTTGCTCGAAGCTAACAATGTATCTGTGAGATATGCTAATGGAGAAGTTGCTCTGCGCAACCTAACCTTCCAAGTCGACCAACCATCTTTTGTGGCGATAGTCGGTCCGAATGGTTCAGGCAAGAGTACGCTTCTGAAGACCGCTCTTGGCCTCTTAGAACCATATCAAGGTGATATGCGTGTGTTGGGTTTCGACACAATTTCGCAGAGTGCGAGTATCCGGAAGAGAGTTCGATATGTACCACAGCGTGATCGTATTCAGCTCACCGTGCCGCTAAAAGTCAAAGATATTGCAGTTATGGGCCGTTTGCTTAAGAAATCTCCTCCAAGGTCAGCCTCCGATGAGGACATAAACCGGACCCATGAGGCTCTAGAGATGGTAAATATGGATGAGCTTTCGGATAGACCCTTCAACGAGTTATCTGGCGGGCAGAGACAGAGGGTTCTTGTCGCCCGTGCTCTTGCAGGGGAAGGTCCTCTAATGATGCTTGACGAGCCCCTTGCTGGGACAGATGCAGAAAGCCAGAATCTCATTGTGGATGCGTTGGGAGAATATCACAAAGATACGGGAGTGAACGTAATCATGGTTACGCATGATCTCAACCCCATCCATACTCTTGTCAAAGATGTGTTGATGATGAAGAACTCGCTTGTTGGCATTGGGACCCCCTGCGATGTGATGGATCCAAAAGTACTCGAAAAAGTCTATGGACCGGGTGCTAGAGTGTTAGAATATGCAGGACATCGCTACTGTGTAACCCGTGATTCAGGAGTTGATAGACATTGATTGATTTGCTGATTCAGCTCCTATCTACCCCCTTCATTCAGCGTGCCCTAATAGGTGCAATCCTTGTTGCAGTAGTTGCCTCTGCAAGTGGCACATTCTTAGTCTTCAGAGGGCTCTCTTTCATGACGACCGGTGTTGCGCATGCTGCTCTGGGTGGTGCAGCATTGGGTCTATTTCTGCAGTATACAGGAATAGCTCCTTGGTTCGACCCCCTTCTGGGTGCAATTGTCTTCAGCATATTTGTAGCTATGATAACCGGTTATGCAGGAGAGAAAGGGGTTGCTCAAAAAATGGAGGTTGCGGTCGGAGTTTCCTTCGCTTTATCGATGAGCATTGCTGTCTTTCTAATGTACTACATCCCTCCAACTCAGGTACCTCAAATATGGGGATATCTCATCGGCGATATTTTGTTACTTGATAATCTGGATATCGTGCTATTGGCGGGTACTGCCGTCATACTCGTGATTATCACACTTATTTTCAACAAGGAATTCATCTATGTCAGCGTGGATATGGAAGGCGCAACTGCACATGGACTGAACAGCCGCGCCTACCACTATCTAATGCTTATTACTTCGGCCTTGGCTATTTCATTTGCGACAAAAGCGGTCGGCGCGATTCTCGTGTATGCAATTATGGTGGCGCCAGCTGCAGCTTCAAATGAATTAGTCAGTTCTGTTCGGGGAGTATTCATCTCTGTATTTGCCATTGCGTTACTATCTGAGTTTGTTGGAATTGCTGCATCATTTACCGTTCAAGCCTCACCAAGTGCCATAGCTGGAATAATTGCAGCACTGTCCTATGTAATAGCAATGCAAGTGAAAAAGATGCGTGACCGAGCTCAAACAATGAAACAGGCGGAAACTGATGCGTCTAAACAACAGGACACAGTCAAGCAGTCTTTACATTCTCATCCAGGGCATGATCCAGCTCATTAGACATTACACAAACCTTCTCATGTCGGTATCTTTAAGTGGGGTTGCTAAACTTCGACGAATTCGAGGTCGGTGTGAACGACATTGAGCAATGAGATTCCTGAACGCGATGAGGTACTTCGATCCACAATCATTACCGTTGTATTGTCAGCTATATTTCTTGCATTAGCTATCACATTCTGGGCATGGTCTGCTCCTGATATTACAACACCACTAACTGCCCTCAATGATATCAACCCGTTTATTGCCCCCTTGTTAGAAACTCTATTCATGCTTGTGACATTCATATTCCTTACCGTGACCGTCGTGAATCTGAGGTTGTATCTTACCAAAGTACGTGCAGGCTGGACTGAAATCATATTGATGTTGATTTTCATCGGCGTTGCATCTTATGTGATGTTTGAGTATGCAGTTGCCATAGCTACCGTTGTTCTCTGTCTGGGATTTGTAGCATATCTTTACCTGTTGCAGGAATAGCAAAACTGCCGGAATGCATTACGCGTAGGAACTGCACCAGAAGCTTTATGAGCTTACTACAGGGTAGTCGATACAAGGCTGAAGGCAATCATGCCCAGGCCGATTGAATACGGTGATTCTCAGCGAACGTCTGGAACTGTCAGTCAAGCCCACAACTTGAGGGTCTGGCTTCCAGAAGTCTACTGGGTTTCGCTTGGAGGAAAATTACTATGTTTGGCGTTTCAGGCAAGGGTTACGATACCAGTACAAGTATCTTCAGTCCCGAAGGTCGCATTTTTGCCGCAGAATATGCAAAGAAAGCTGTGGAGCAAGGGGCGACTACTCTTGGCGTACAGGTCAAGGAGGGTGTGATACTTCTTGCCGAAAAGAAGCTACAGCCCTTGCAGGAACCGGACAGTATCGAAAAGATTGCAAAGGTCGATGATCATATTGGAGTATCGACATCTGGCTTTATGGCAGACGCAAGGCAACTCATTCAGGAGGCTCGAGTTAAGGCTCAGTCCTATTGGCTGACTTACGAAGAGCCAATTCCTGGTGAAGCGCTTGCAGAACACATCTGCAATGTTAAGGTAACCCGCCTCTCACTTGATATGAGACAGGGTGGGCGTCCTTACGGTGTTGCCATGCTCATCGCATCTGTTGATCATGATGGCACTCCACGACTCTTTGTGACCGATCCTGTTGCAACTTACCGTGGCTATCTTGCTGCAGTCATTGGACGTGGCAGCGATATCGCTGGAGAGTATTTGCAGAAGAACTACAAGAGAACAAAGAAGATGGACTCAGCCATACATTTAGCGCTCGCAGCTCTACGAGAAGCGAGTGATAGCGAACTAGATTCTGAAAACGTCGAGATTGCAACGATTCCTGTGAAGACACACAAGTTTGAGAAGCTCTCCAATGAGGAGATAGCGGAGATTCTCGCCGAAGAAACTAGTAAGAATAAGTAGGAGTTGACAGGTAAACATGGTTGGCGGCGGTTCAGGTCAAAAAACAGGCGATAAGTGGCTCGACCTTGATGCAGTTGTTGTGGGCATTCAGAAAGGTCATATGAGATTCGAGCTGTTTGTAGACCCTGACTTGGCTTTTAGGTATCGAAGAGGTGAGAATATCCCTCTGCAAGATATTCTGAAGAGCTATGAAGTCTACGAAGATGCCAGAAGAGGAGAGAGGGCTACAGAAACCCTCGTTGAAGATGCTTTTGGGTCCGACGATGTATTTGACATTGCACCTGAGATTCTCCAGTATGGAGAATTCAAGCTTACACATGAACAGAGAAAGCAACTAACTGAAGAGAAGAGAGAAGAAATTGTTCACAATATCTCCAAGCGGGCAATGAATCCCCAGACGGGGCATCCCCATCCGCCAGACCGAATTCGGCAGGCGATGGAGGAGGCAAAGATACGTATTGATCCATTCATAAGTGCTGAAGAACAGGTTCCGGGAATTGTAAAATCACTCCGAGTGATTATTCCTATATCCTTCGAAAGCGTGAAAGTGAGAATCTCAATCCCAGCATCATATGCGGGCAAAGGCTACAATCTTGTTGCCAACGCTGGAGTCATTAAATCTGACGACTGGGAACCTGATGGATCATGGAAGGGGCTCGTTGAAATTCCCGCATCAAAAAGACAAGAACTTTACGACGACCTGAACAAGTTAACCAAGGGTCAGGTCAAATTAGAAATAGTACGTTAAGATACAGGCCCGGATTAGAGGGTCTTTCATTAAAAAATAAGATAGAAGAATTAGAGAGGGAACACATTGGCAGTTTACTTTGAAAAAAGAGAAATAGTTGTTCCTGGACAGCTCTTGGCCGAGGGTCGATACAGAGCCTCCGTCGGGACTTACATGGAGGGTGAGAATGTTTACTCAACCATCATGGGTCTGGCAGAGCTTAAAGGAAATACAGTAAGAGTCGTGCCCCTTCAGGGAGTTTATATCCCTCGTGAAGGAGATTTAGTACTTGGCACAATAACCTACGTGGCGGGAAATAACTGGAAGGTTGACATTGGTGGACCTTACCAGGCTTCGATACATGCAAACAACGCCCTGAGAAGACCCTATGATGACGACATATCAAAATACATGGATGTCGGAGATGTCATAGCGGCAGAGGTTTCAGCTTTTGATCGAGTTACTGGGCCCTATCTCACTATGAAGGGAAGAGGTCTGAGAAAGCTCGAAGGCGGAATGGTTGTACGTGTGAGTCCGGCTAAGATTCCACGCATCATTGGCCGAAAGGGCTCAATGATCAAGATGATTATGGATACGCTGAAAATCAAGGTCATGGTCGGGCAGAATGGCAGGATTTGGGTCGATGCGCCAACGATTGATGTTATGCGCTTGGCCAGAAAAGCCTTCAGAATGATTGAAGATCAGTCACACACATCCAATTTGACCAATAGAGTCGAAGAGATGCTGAAGGAAGAGATGGCCAAACTTGAAGAGGCTGAAGAATCTGACGAGGCCGACGAAGAAGAGTCTACTGAAGATTCAGAAGAATTAGACGAAGAAGAAGAAACAGAAGAAGAAGATATTGAAGAAGAGGAAGTGAATGAAGAATGAGTCAAGAAACAAAGCCCGATTATTTGATTAATCCAGAGGGGCTAAGACTTGATGGACGCAGGCCAGATGAAATGAGGCCTGTGGAAATGAAGGTAGGTGTCCTTAAGCAGGCAGATGGATCTGCCTCAATACGTCAAGGCAAAACCTACATCATAGCAGCAGTATATGGACCCAGAGAACTACACCCAAGGCACCTTACATTGAACGATAGGGCATATCTTAGGGTGGCATATCGAATGACCACGTTCTCTGTTCCGGACAGGAAACGACCAGCACCCTCTCGAAGAGAGAGAGAAATTTCGATGGTCATTGCAAACGCATTAAGCCCTGCTATATTCCTTGAGGAATTTCCCAAGGCAGTAATCGACGTCTATGTTACCGTTATCCAAGCTGATGGCGGAACGCGGTGTGCTGCAACAAATGCAGCCTCCTTGGCATTGGCTGATGCAGGGATTCCCATGAGAAGCTTGGTTCCGTCAATTGCTGTAGGAAAAGCGGAAGGAAAACTCCTAGTTGATCTCGGTGACCAGGAAGACAAATACGGTGGAGGCGACATTCCTTTGGCGATACTACCAGAAAATGAAGAAATTGTGCTTTTACAGCAGGATGGTTCCTTCACTCGCGAGGAGATTGTTGAAGCAATCAAGATGGGCATCAATTCATGCAAGTATTTGCATGAACTTCAGAAAGATGCTCTGAAAATGGCCTATTCTAAGAAGGCCCCCGCGGATGATGAAGACTACGAGGATGACTTAGAACATGTCCCTGGTGAAGATTTTCCGGAGGAGGATGAGTAGAAATGGGTGACTTTAGTGGTGAAGTAATTAGCCACATTGATAGAGAATACGTTCGTCAGCTATTGGACAATGGTGAACGCATTGATGGCCGTGCCTTTGATGAATATCGACCGGTCGAAATAGAACTCAACGTAGTTCCTGCTAAAGCAGAGGGTTCTGCCCTAGTCAACATTGGTGATACCAGTGTAGTTGCAGGCGTCAAAGTATTAGTTGGAGATCCATACCCAGACACACCTGATCAGGGAGTTACTGTGGTCACTGCTGAGCTACCACCATTGGCATCACCAATGTTCGAACTTGGTCCACCACGACAAGATGCCATTGAGTTGGCACGTGTTGTGGATAGAGGTGTACGCGAGTCTGAGAGCGTTAACGTTTCTAAGCTCGTTATTGAGTCTGGAAAGAAAGTCTACCTAATCTTCTGTGACGTTTATCCACTAGAATATGATGGGAACTTGATTGATGCATCCTCATTGGCTGTGAACGCCGCACTGGGTTCAGCTCAGTATCCTGAGATGAAGCTCGAAGACGGTGATCTGGTCGAGACCGGAAAAATACTCAAAGTGCCCGTCGAAAATCACGCCATCGAGTGCACAATTGGCAAGATTGGCAAGCACCTGGTCATTGACCCTCATATCAAGGAGGAGATGGTTCAGGACAGCCGGTTAACGGTGGCTGTAGATGAGTCTCAGAATCTTACCGCAATCCAGAAGGGTGGTGGAGTCGGCCCGATGACATTGGATGAAATAGACCAATCCATGGGAATGGCGCTTGAAGGTTCAAAGCAGCTCCGAGAGATTCTAGAGCAGGCTTTGAAAGAAGTAGAATAGCGGAATAATGAGGTGGAGAGAGGGATTTTCCCTCTCCTCTTCAGCCGCTAAATAGGTATGCTAATAAGGCTAACCGAGGGCGACTGCCTGACTTCATCAGCGCTCTCATAAGCTATTGTTTTGAAGTCAAATTATCACGCGAGGCGAACATCAGATGGGAAGAACAAAGAAAGTTGGAACCACAGGCCGACTTGGAGCTAGATACGGTGCAAAACTTCGTAGGACTGTTCTCGATATTGAGAAGCGAGGGGATGAGCCCCATCGCTGTCCATCTTGTGCAACAAGAGCACTCAAGAGAAAGGCAGCTGGTCTTTGGGAATGCCGCAAGTGTGAGCTAATTTTTGCTGGTGGCGCATATGTACCATATACGGACGCTGGTAGAGCGGCACGGAGAGCCATTGCACAACGTGTAGCCGGTGACTTCCTCTCGCTCCGTGAAGAAGAAGATGTAGAGTCATTGGAGTTCCTGCCTAATGTAGAGGAAAGGCCTGTAATTGAGGCAACTGATGTTATGGAAGGCGAAGAAGAAATCGAAGAACCTATTGAGAATTTTTCCGAAGAACCGCCTGAAGACGAATTCTAGGACGGACACCGTTGGCTTCGGTTTTGTTGACCACTAGTAGAAGAACCTCAGATAGAGTACGTTCATTCGTAAGAGATTTGGCGCATTCAATTCCGGACTCTGTTCGATTCAATCGCGGCAGTATGAATATGGTTCAGCTTCAAGCACGAATAAAACAAGTCGAAGCGAATGCGGCCATTATTGTTTCTATGTTCAGAGGAAATCCGGGCGAACTCAGCTTTATTGACGATTCAGGAGGTGAGATTCTGAATATACGCATGGAGAGTGCGGCATTGCGCAGAGAAGTTTCGCCCGATTCTAGTACCAAGAACATCTCTTGTTTGGGTGTAGCTGTTAAAGAAGACAGTAGTAAACATACACTTGGTTTAGCCAAGGAGTTAGCAGACTTGTTTAATGTGCAGTTTCAGCTGATTGCTTCTCCATACGATGTCACAACTAACCATTCAAGGCATAGCTTCCTTTGGTTCGAGGACCTCAACAAGGGCAAAATTCTTTGGACACATTATGTAACAGATCGGCATACAGAAATTGGTCCAAGAATCAGAATATCATCCCTGAGACGTGGCTAAGATGGCAGAATTATCAACCGGAGGCACTGTTATAATCGAGATTGAAACCGCTTCAGCCGAGGAAGCGAGCATTCTGCTTAGATCAGTGCAACCAGAAACCTACTCAGCTCCATCTGATAGAGCACGGGTTCAGATATCCCAGACTGGTCCGACGTTGCGGATAGAAATCAGCGCAGATGATTTCGTTGCTCTACGCGCAGCGACCAATTCATACCTTGCTTGGACGTCCGCCAGTATTGCCGCTCGGCAAACTCTGCTAGGCGAAAGTCCTTAAGTCTCAGACTTGACCCGATGATAGAGAATTCACCACTTTTAGACTTGGAGTAAGAAAAAGATGGCACAGAGCATTCCTCCCGCCTTGGAGCAGGAATTAAGAAAGTTTGAGAACCTTAGGAAGCAATACGAGTCATTTCAGATGACAAACCAGACGATGCAACAAGAGCTGAATGAAGTAAATGCAACTCTGGATGAATTAAAGAAGCAACCGGATGATGTGACAACCTACAAGTCGGTTGGGAGCGTTATGTTTGAGGTTGATAAGTCCAAACTCATGGATGACCTAGATGATCGTCAGAAGACCCTAGAAATGCGGCTTGCTAGCACAAAGAAGAAGCTTGAAAAACTAAGCACTGACTTGCAAGAACTTCAAAATAAGATTCAGGTTGAACTTGGCAAGCAAAACCTTCGACTTCAGTGACCGACAAGATGAAACCCCCAGTTGACGTAGGCTTGCCTTCTCTCGATTTCAATGAGATGGAGGTGCTGGCCGAAAAATGTGAAGAAGAGATAACTGGATTCATATTTCAGAGAATACCAGAAAAGAGCATAGAAGAGATGACCGTAAGTTGCACTTTGGAAATGAATGAGCAGCTTAACCTTGAGATTCAGATCGAAATAAACCAGAAATATCATACTGGACATGATCTTGAGAACATCATTGAAGAGGCTGCAGAGCATGGCTCCGATTGGCTTGAAGAACGCCTACGAGAGATGAAGGCAAATTGAAAATTCGGGATCTGTTAACAAATGCCCAACGTATTTTGGTGCTTGGACATCATAACGCAGATCCTGATGCGATTGGCTCAATGTATGCAATTCAGAAGGCAATTGAGAAAGTTAATCCTGTGGGCCATATAACGCTGGCCTGTGATGATGTAAGCAGACTGTCCAATCAGGTCCTCGAAGCTTTTTCCCCCGATATTCAAATCAAAGATGAAGCATCGGGTGCATTTGACTTGGTGGTTCTACTCGACACCAATAGCAGAATGCAGATTGGTACTCAATTTCATGGTTATATACAAGACCCCTCCAAGGTTCTTGTTATAGATCATCACGAAGAAAATCCTGAGATTTCCAAATTGGCTGCCACCCACATGATTCACACCGATCGTTCGTCAACCTGCGAAATAGTTACAGGTCTTTTTGAAAGCATGAATTTAGAAATGGATAAGGCCACCGCGAACTTATTGCTTGCAGGAATGATGTTTGATACAAGACGATTTTTCTACGCTGACAAAGAGACCTTATCCACCGCTCTCAAGCTGTTAGAGTTTGGTGCTGAGTATGAAGAGTGTGTATATTCACTAATCATTAGGCCCGATCGGTCTGAGCGCATTGCCCGACTGAAAGCAGCATCTCGAACGAGAATTCATATGATTTCTAGATGGATTGTGACTACTTCTATTGTCAATGCTTTTGAAGCAAGCTCTTGCCGTGGATTGCTCGGGTTAGGGGCAGATGTCGCTATTGCTGCTGGAAAGCCAGCAGAAAATGTAGTTCGCTTCAGTGCTAGAAGCACAAAAGAATTCTTTGAAGAAACAGGGATTAACCTCGGAAAAGACATCATGGAACCATTGGGTGAAATAATCGGTGGCAAGGGTGGTGGTCATCCCAATGCTGCAGGAGCCAATGGCGAAAAAAACAGGACGAAAGGATTGAATAAGTCGGTTGAATTCATCCGCACTGCAATAGCCAAATCAGAAGCAAATCATTATGATTCTTGAGGAAGTGAGAGTAATGCCGCTGGTAGAGTTCTCGGAGTTTAGTTTCAAGTATCTCGGCTCCGAATCCTTGGCACTCGACAAAGTTAGTATGAAAATCGAGAGGGGTGAGTATATAATCATCACTGGCCCAAGTGGTTGCGGAAAGACATCGCTTTGCAGAGCAATGAACGGGCTCGTACCGCATTTTCATCGGGGGTATATTGCTGGTCATGTGTATGTTAATGGCAAAGATACACGAGAGAGTAAGGTTTCAGATTTAGCCACTGTTGCTGGACTTGTTTTCCAGAATCCCGCCAATCAGCTCGTCACATTGAATGTCGAAAAGGAGATAGCATTTGGACCTGAGAACTTGGGCATAGACCCCTCTATTATTCGTACCCGGATTGAGAAATTGATTCATAGACTCGGACTTGAAAATCTCCGTGACAAACACCCTCACGAGATGTCCGGAGGAGAACAGCAACGAGTAGCTTTAGCAGCAACATTAGCTCTAGAACCAACAATTTTGATAGCAGACGAACCAACATCGAATTTGGACCCCAAAAACGCAGAGTTGATTCTCGATATTCTATCTGATCTTAATAGGCAGGGAATGACAATCCTGCTGGTCGAACATCGGCTTGACTTAGTGGCTCGAGATGCCTCACGAGTAATAGTAATGGATGAAGGCCGTATTATTGCGGATGGTGCTCCATATGCTGTTCTATCCTCTGATTTGGCTGCTGAAATTGGAATTGGGATACCGAAAGCAACACAAATCTATCGCCGCTTAAAAGCCGGAGGGATACATCTAGATGAAGTTCCTCTCACCGGAGATGAGCTTGCCAAACTTGTTCAGGAGGCAATAAGGCAGTGATAATCCTAGAGAATATCCATTATGCGTACGACGGTATCTATCCTGCCTTAAATGGCGTGTCGCTCCAGATTGATTCCGGTGAACGAGTTGCTTTGATGGGGGGCAATGGTGCAGGGAAGACAACGCTGCTCAAACATTTGAACGGTCTTCTTCGACCTCAACAGGGACGGGTGTTCTTAGATGGTAGAAACTCAACTGAGATGTCTGTTGCCGAGATGTCCAAGAAGGTAGGGCTGGTCTGGCAAAACCCGGACCATCAATTATTCTTAGACACTGTCAAGAAAGAAGTATTATTTGGCCTTGAGAAATTAGGATTTGATGAAGAAGAAGCAACTAGAAAATGTTCTCAGACGTTATCGCGCCTGGGACTTACTAACCTAGCAGAACGATCGCCATTTTCTCTCTCAGGTGGAGAACGAAAACGCGTCGCCTTGGCATCAATCCTCGCAACCGAGCCAAAGTTTCTCGCTCTTGATGAGCCTACTATTGGACAGGATGCCCGTCAAAAGGAAAAACTTGCAAGCCTCATAATGCAGCTTAATGATGGCGGTTGCACTGTTTTGTGTGTGACGCATGATATCGAGTTTGTAGTCGAGCATTTTCCACGCACCATAGCGATGTCTGACGGGGAAATTATTGCAGATGGGCATACCGAATCTGTTCTTACAAACGACTACGTTGTAGAACGGGCGTCGCTAGCTTACCCCGAACTCGTTCGGGCTGCCAGAGCATTAAGACGCAACTTTATCGATGTGCCAGAAAAAACAACACAATTAGCAGAGCTGGAAACAGCACTCCTGCAAATTCTCGGAGGGAGCTGAGTTGTCATTCTTGGAGGTCTTTCAGTACACACGAAAGCAGACTCCCATCCACAACTTGGACCCCCGCTCCAAGATGGTACTCTCCATTGTGCTAGCTACAATCTCGCTGATGTTTTTGAATATCACATTACTCGTTATTTTATTGGCACTTCTTATTCCCATCTTGGCTCTGAGCGAGTCAATTGGCCGGTGGTCGAAGAGCATGCGGGGCTTGCTACCGCTAATCATCTTTATCATCGTGTTTAACACGCTTTTCTCAACTTTGCAAAATCCTTTCTCCCATTCAATTGCGTTGGCGGTACGACTTGTTGTATTAATGACATCATTCTCTTTGTTCTTTCTGACCGTTCACCCGGACGAGCTATCTCAGGCGTTGATACAGATGGGAGTTGGATTTGAATTTGCTTTCGCTATGAGCATGTCAATGCGATATGTTCCAACGCTGGGGCAGGAAGCCTATGCCATAATGGATGCCCAGAGGGCACGCGGTGTCGAATTAGATAAGGGCAACTTACTAACTCGAATCCGAAACATAGTACCAATAATCGTTCCACTCATAATTGTTTCAATAAGACGGGCATTATCTGTTGCTGAGAGCATGGAATCGCGCGGGTTTGGTGCCTCTGAAAACAGGACCTACATCTATGAACTATCATTTCGCAGTCGTGACTGGGCAATATCCATTATATCTCTGATAATCCTAATACTAATGGTTTACGTGCGTCTGTATATTCCCCTATCCGATTATCTCTTCTATTTCATCCCCTTCTAGCGATAATTTGAGCGGATAAAAGGACAAAGGGGATACTGTGTAAAACATGTCGGTTGACTGCTGAGATTTTGTCAAAGAACGAGTTTTGCGCATTCGAAGCACAAGAATTCATATGCATACAATTTATGAGGATATTTGAGCATTAGTATATATTTGGTGGGTGTCGTATTTGAGTAGTCTTCCTGACCGGGATGAATACAGAGTAAAGGATTTCGTGAATGATCTGAAGAAGATAAACCCGACTCCAACGATTATGTACGACATTGGGAGCAACCTCATCTATCATGAGGTCTGTGCCTGCAAGAACTCCGTAGGGGAAGGTGAATGTGTGACTGCTGAGATGAACGAGTTACTTCAGTTCATGCAGACTGACTATGAACGTGATCTCCTCGCGGGTCGCCTATGGAGAACAAGGGACACTCCGAGGGCGGCAATTAACAAATACATGCGTGATAGACCAGACGAATTTCTTACCCACAAATTACAGACGCCAAATACGAAGGTGAAGTTAATTCTCGAAGATGCGGCAAGGGACCGTAAGCGCGAAAAAGAGAAGCTTGCCACATTTGAAAAGGCTGTTCGCAAAATGGCTGAGGAGTCCCCGAAAGATCCGGAAGTCTGGAATAGACTCCGCTTACTGCTATGGTTGACAGGGAAGCACAACGAGGCAAGTGCAGCCTTCAGGACTGCAAGAAAACTAGGTTGGAATCCTGAAACCAGTACTCTCGTGGGAATTTGAGCACTCGATTCGGTTTAGAAATCATCTTTCTTCAGGGGTCACCTAATGTCCTGTTAGTTTTTTTAAAGCATATAATGTCACATCTTCCAATTCTGCAGCCTTCTTTTCACATGCGAAGGAAGTTGGTTTTGGTCGCACTGAATACGAATTGAAGCATATTGCTTAATGGGGACCTATGAAGCTAGCGCCATAACTGCATCTCAGAGTGGTTTGATATCGTGTAGAAATGCCTGAAACTCCAACGCTCTTCCCTCAGGGTCTTCAGCAAAGAATTGATAGATATTGTATTTTCTATTCTCTTTAGGCTGGGTTAATGCAATATCGACCAATTGACTATAGACCGCATCCACTTCTTCAGTTGTTTCGAAAAAGAATGTCAGCATTCCGTCAGTTTCGTATTGATTTCTCTGGCAGAATCCCAGAAGCAAATTATCCTTTCTAAGAATGGTACAGTCCGGCTGTTCTAACCAGATGTCCATCCCGACACGTTCAGTGTAGAATTTTGTTAGGTTTTCCAGCATTTTCGTTTTGAAGAAAAATATCCCCGGCATCTTAATCACTGCTCTCGTTACTCGAAGGTACTACTGCATAGGCATTTTCAATGAACTGCCATCCAGTTGCATTCTGCATGTCTGATATCAGTGAACGAACTCTGTTTCTCGTTTCACCTAACCATGCAAATGAGTCTTTTATGGTCCATCGGAATCCAAATCTCTTCATTTGTACAGCTACCTCCAGACTGCAGGACACCCATCACAAGAGTGTGTTTCTCGCAACGGACACTTTTCGCAGTCTGCCCTGCACGGTGGAGTATCATAATTGTTTCGGGTTAACTCATTTCTTGATGTCTAAGCAGCAAGTTGATTAGAATAAATTGGCATTCAATTCCTAAGTAGTATTGCTAATCACGTATTTACTCGTAATCAGGTCGATTATTGGTTTTGTGTTTCGAATCTTCTCCATGGCAAGTCGTCCTTCTGAGAATCCATCATCTGACAAGGATCAAGTGGCAGGGATGATCTATAGGGGCGCAGAGGTAATATCGCATGACTTTGTGTTAAAATCTGTTCCTGCGGAGGTGCGAAACACAACAACGCAAGACACCAGAAAGAATGATTCAGAAAGCGATTATCCAGTTGGTTTATGAGGAAATCATGTCTTAGAGGATGTGTTCACTGAGTGTGTTATGATGGAATTCGATATATCAAAAGCTATGAGAGTAAAGTTGTCGGATAAATTACCACCGTATCCGAAATTTGACTTGAAATACAGGAGAGCCCCTAACCGGGGATACGACCTTGATTATGACGATACAATTACAGCAGTTAAGAATGCATTAAGGTATGTGCCTAATAATCTCCAGAGTGAGGTAGCGCCAGAATTCTTGGATGAACTAATGACCCGCGGAAGAATCTATGCATATCGCTACCGTCCTCCTGGAGTAATAAAGGCGAAGCCAATCGACGAATATGAAGGCATTCTGGAAGCCCGAGCACTGCAACTTATGATTGATAATAATCTAGATTTCGATGTTGCTTTATACCCATATGAGCTGGTAACTTATGGCGAGAGTGGTCAAGTCTGTCAGAATTGGCTTCAGTATCGACTGATCAAGAAGTATCTTGAAGTCATGACTGAAGAGCAAACGCTTGTTGTGAGTTCTGGGCATCCAGTAGGCCTATTTCCTTCTCACAGAAATGCTCCCCGAGCAATAACAACGAATGGCCTAATGGTAGGAATGTTTGACACCCCTCAAGATTTTCACAGATCAACTGCCCTCGGCGTCGCGAATTACGGACACATGTCAGCAGCTCGCTGATATGCCGTAGAAATGACCGCCGGAGGTTGGATGTACATTGGTCCACAGGGGATTGTTCACGGGACCTACATTACCCTGTTGAATGCTGGACGGCTCTACCTTGATATTCCTGCAGACCAAGATCTTGCTGGCGTACTCTATGTCAGCTCTGGTTTGGGAGGAATGAGTGGTGCCCAGGCAAAGGCAGTGGAGATATCTGGTGGCATTGGTGTAATTGCTGAGGTAGACAAGAGCAGAATTAAAACACGCAGTGAACAGAATTGGCTCTCTCTTTGGTCAGATGATTTAGATGAAGTCTTTGAGTGGGTGGACAAACATAGAAAGTCAAAGAGAGCGGTTTCCATTGGGTATCATGGCAATATTGTAGACGTTTGGCAATATGTGGTGGATAATAACATCAAAGTAGAACTTGCCTCTGACCAGACATCGTGTCATGCTGCATATGAAGGCGGCTACACACCACAGGGCGTTTCGTTTGAAGAGGGTCGTGAGATACTGAAGAATGATAGAGAGAAGTTCAAGAAATTAGTGGACGAATCATTGCGTAAGCAATTTGACCTCATAAAGACCATGACGGAACGTGGCACGCACTTCTGGGACTATGGTAATAGCTTCATGAAGGCTGTCTTCGATGCTGGTGTCAAAGAGATAGCGAAGAACAATGAGAATACTAAGGACGGATTCATCTTCCCGTCATATGTAGAAGACATCATGGGTCCAATCTGTTTCGACTATGGGTATGGCCCTTTCAGATGGGTTTGTCTGAGTGGGAACCATGATGACTTAATCAAGACGGATGAAGCAGCCATGTCTTGTATTGACCCTGAACGAAGAGGTCAGGATCGGGACAATTATGTATGGATTCGTGATGCAGATGAGAATGACCTGGTTGTGGGTTCCGAGGCCCGCATATTGTATGCCGATGCAGCGGGACGGGCAACCATTGCACTGAAGTTCAATGAACTCGTAAGAAAGGGTGAGATCGGACCTATCATGCTAGGCAGAGACCATCATGACACAGGGGGCACAGATTCTCCGTTTCGAGAAACCTCCAACATTTATGACGGAAGTAGAATAACCAGCGATATGGCGCATCAATGTTGGGCAGGCAATGCCGCTCGAGGCATGACAATGTGTGTGTTGTCTAATGGTGGCGGTGTAGGAGTCAGCAAGGCAATCAATGGAGGTTTTGGACTGGTTCTTGATGGTTCTGAAAGAGTTGATGACATTATCAAATCTGCGATTAATTGGGATGTTATGGGTGGCGTTGCAAGGCGTGCTTGGGCAAGAAATCCACACGCAATAGAAACTTCTATTGATTGGAATAGTACTGTTGCCACAAAGGGCCAAATCACACTACCCTTCATTCCAGAGGAAGGCCTTATCGAACGACTGGTCAGAGAAAAACTGGACTAAGTAGATATCTTGCGTAATCATGCAACAATTAGGATAGCATCTTCGCTTCTTGGTTGCACTGTTTATGAGCTGCCCTCAGTGGTTCTGGGTAGAATCTCTTAGTTGACTCCTTGGTCACTCTTACCGCTGTTTCAAGGCTAACCCTGTGCCCTATTGAAACAAAGACCGGTTTCTTCTTGCCTTCTAGCCAGACCGCTTCTCCTATTACTTCTCCCTGATCGACCACATCAGCTCTATCAGCACATCGTTCCCCAAACTCTCCAAGCAATAGTTTCTTTGTCACTCCAATAGTTTGTATATTGAGCCTGACTCCCAGCCAAGAGGCGAGTCCACACCGTCGAGGATGTAGAATTCCATTGGCATCTACCATGACAGGAAGCCCTGGTTTGATTTTTTTAAGAAGAATCTCCAATATCGGCCCTTCTCTTAGAAAGAAGAATCCTGGAACATAGGGGAATTGAGTTTCTCTGACTACGGTTTCATGCCAAAGTTTGGAGTGATTTCCGTAGTCCACTGAAACTGCAGAAGCTACCGCTACATCATTCACATAGGCAACATCTACTCCGATTGCAGTAGATCCCGAGATGGGTGGAAAATCCTCTCTAATGACATCATACGCCAGTTTCTCTTGTTCGGCCCTGGCTTCTTCCATCATCTGTTCGGATATTTCCATGAAGGATTCCACATATAGTATAATGACAATGTTGGCGAAATGTCTATCGGTATTATGCTATCTGAAATCCATCCAGCGATGTCAATTCAATTCGCACTAACTGGAAATCCGATTTGCATGTTAATATCTGAAGATATTTCAATTAGCATAAGACCCTGTTACTAGTTGCCTCCAATAGCTCTTTGAAAAAGAAGGTGAACATTATGCATCCCGTTCTACGCGTAGGCGCCTGCTCTCTCTCGCCCATACCTGGCGATATAGAAGGAAATTTGAAAATCATAAAAGAATGGACAAGACATGGTGCAGAGGAAGAAGTCGATTTGCTTCTCTTTCCTGAACTGAGTCTCTCTGGATACTGGCTCAATCATGAACTCTATGACAATGCACAACCTCGAAACGGGCCGGCAGTAACCGAACTTGTTGAATTTCTAGCAGAAGATCAGTTAGATGTGGCAATCTCCGTCGGTCTCGCTGAGAAGCACGGAGGTACCATTTACAACACACAAATCCTTTTGGATAAGGATGGAGCACGTTACTTCTATAGAAAGACACACTGGCCACCAGAAGAGTATAGTTACTGGGGAATGGGAAATACTTATCCCGTGCACAGGTTCAAAGGCTTTACTATTGCAACTACAATCTGTTACGATAATAACTTCCCTGAGATTCATCGAATATACGGTCTACAAGGGAGCGACTTAGTTCTAGCTCCTTATTTTTATGGAAAGCAATTCTCTCCGGATGATATTGATTCAATAAAGGAGTCAATCTATGACTGGAAAAACCGTGAAAAAATGTACTTGAGAGCATCAGCTGCAGCTAATTATCATTGGATTGTAGCTTGTGTGGGTGCTGGTCCTGTCAGTGACAGATATGTGCAGAACGGGAAGGAGGGCGAAACATATTACGTTCCAGGTGTCATTCTCTTCATTGACCCAGAGGGTAATGTTGTGAAGGAGTCATCCGACGACGAGGTCATGGAGCAGCTGCTATGGTATGATATTGACCTTGCGGAGAATATGCGAGTACGAAAGAGTGGTCATAATCACTTCAAGAATCGTCGTCCTGACACCTATTCTAAGCTTGTTGAATGATAGTGTTCTTGGATCTGAATTATCCTAGGCTCGTCTTACATCGTAGTCTCGAGGGTCTGTAGCCCTAATTATGGCTGTAACAGAATCCTGATTGAAACCTTTGAATCCTTGTCTTCGCTCAATTACTTCCAGATGGCTGCCTATCGCACCATTCTCCACGAAATTATCATAACTTCGTTCACCAATGAAACCCTCTTCCAACAAAGCGTCCAATCGCTTCTTCTCAACATCTCTTCTCTTAGCCCCCGTGAAGGCTTGTTTTAGAAAAGAAAAGTCAGAGAAGGGTTTCATCACCTCTACGCCAAAGCTCTCAAGCGACTTCTGAGCATGGGCAAAATCAACTCTAGTAGCAAGATGATGCAGTCCCGCTTCTAGAATGCTCTCACCATGAATTGCAGTCCAAAGCCCGACAGTCCCTAGTGATTCCTTTTCATCAAGCTCGGTATGCGCAAAATCAATCTCTTTCTCCGTAGCAGAGATATCAATATCTGCAAAAACTACAATCTTGCATTCCTGTTGTTCCAGAATCTGAGCCCCCCATCCAGCGCTCTCTCCTGCAAAAAACCTCTCTCGGGGTGAGAATCCCATAGTTTCCAGTATTGCAATTAGTGTCATGAAATGTTCTCGTGATGAACGGTACGTATGATGGTCATGATTTCCCCATCCTAAGCCAAATTTATCTTGGCGCTCCTTTTGGATTTGCCCTGCCCAGTCGCGGCTTTGCCAAAAGATTCTCTCTGCTCTAAAGAACGCATCTGCCATTCGTGCGGGTTTCAAGCCGTCAGCAACCTCTTCAACAAGATTCTGTAGAGCCTCCATTCCTTCTTCAGAATCTTCATAACGCCTACGTCGTAGTCTAAAACTATCAAACGCATCCTGATACTGGTCGATATCTTCTGCTGCAGCCTGCACTTGATATCCATTATATCCTCTTCTCTCTATTGCAGAAACTTTGAATTTTTCATCTTCTTCAATCAGACATCTTCGATATGGTGCATACATCTCTCCCTCCGTATTATGCCCCTCTCCAATCGATCGAATGAAGTGCTCCAATTTTTCTGGGTGCAAAACCAGCTCCCTCTCACTCTGATTTGATAGGATAATGGGGAAAAAGATGCTTTTGTTATTGGAATAGACCTCCAATTCATCTGGTGCATCAATAGATGTATCATGTTCAAACCCGAATGCGGTAAGCTTTTCCTGCATTTCCGAACCCCACGGCAGAATAATATGGTCAATCCAGTCGATTAGCTTGGTTGACGTAAACGCAGCTATCTGTTTGGAGAATCGGCTGACGAATTCTTGATTCTTCACAAATTCCTTTACCAGTTCTTCAAGGAACATCTCCACGTCCCCAAATAATTGCCAATCGTATTCATCCATTAGAATCATACTCAATCGCAGAACGACTGCTGGCTGCTCATACGCGGGGATACAATTTTGGTTTTTGGTTCTCTCCCTTGTATCCAAGCTAATCAGCAAGAGTAATTACTGAGCATCTTTCCATTATGTACTGCACAGATAGGGTGAAGGTATTGGTTATTGAAATAGACGGAGAATCTCTCTCTATTGAAGACATAATTGAGGTAGCTCGCAATCATGCGAAAGTAAGATTGGCTGATTCTGCGCGAGTGAAGATGGATAAGAGCCGAGAAGTCATAGAATCTGCAGTTGAAGATGGTCGAGTAGTCTACGGAGTGAATACTGGCTTTGGAAACTTGGCAAATGTATCAATTGACGGAACCGAACTGGAGAAATTACAGGTCAATCTCATTAGAAGTCATAGCGTGGGCATAGGAGATCCATTTTCATTAGAGATTGTTAGGGGGATGATGCTCCTGCGAGCAAATGCATTAGCAAAAGGTTACTCTGGTGTGCGTATTGAATTGGTGGAAACTCTTGTTCAGATGCTAAATGAGCACGTAACGCCAGTAGTTCCTGAAAAAGGGTCTGTAGGTGCGAGTGGGGATTTAGCACCTCTAGCGCATATGGCTCTCGTTATCATTGGTGAAGGAGAAGCATTCTACGGTGGTGAGAGATTTGATGGTAAAACAGCCATGAAGAAAGCTGGAATCAAAACCTTAACTCTACGGGCAAAAGAGGGAGTTGCCCTCATTAATGGAACGCAAGCAATGACCTCTGTTGGCGCCCTTCTGGTTCATGATGCATTGGCATTAATTCGTGATGCGTTGGTGGCATCCGCAATGAGTCTTGAGGCCCTGCGGGGAACCAGAGCCGCATTCGATAAACGAATACATGAATTGCGACCTCACGAAGGTCAGCTAGATGTGGCTGAAGCATTAATGCGTATCCTGCCTGATAGTGAGATTAATCAATCCCACGCAGATTGTGGAAAAGTTCAAGATGCATACACTCTTCGATGTATTCCTCAAGTGATTGGGGCAAGCCTTGACACAGTACGTTATGTCCGTAGCATTTTGGAAACGGAACTCAATTCAGTCACCGACAATCCTCTGGTATTTCCTGATGAACGGGATGTGGTCTCCGGAGGGAATTTCCATGGTCAACCCATCGCATTAGCCATGGATTTCCTGGGTATCGCTCTCTCCGAGATAGCAAACATTTCCGAGAGGCGAACTAATCGATTGGTGAATGCTAATTTGAGCGGTCTTCCTCCCTTTCTTGCTGCAGAAAGCGGCCTGCAATCAGGCATGATGCTTGCTCAGTATACGGCAGCAGCATTGGTTTCAGAAAATAAGATTCTTTCACACCCTGCTAGTGTGGACTCAATTCCAACCAGTGCTGATCAAGAGGACCATGTTAGTATGGGGACCATTGCGGCTAGAAAGGCACGGGAAATCTTGGAGAATGTACGTAATGTGATTGCTATAGAGTACCTTTGCGCAGCGGAAGGTATTGATTTGCTTACTCCCCTAAAGGCTGCAAATCCACTTATTAGTGCTAAACAAGTCATAAGATCTCAAGTCGCAAAAATGGAAGATGACCGCGCCCTGTCTAATGATATAGCCAAAATCTGTAATCTCCAATTATCTGGTAAGATGATACAAGAAGTAGAGAGAGAAACTGGCTCCATTATCCCTGAATAGCTGGATTTGTGTCCAATCGTGAACCTTTATCTGGTTCCAAAATCCCTAACTAATTGTTAGATTCATCTAACAAATATAGATGGGCTATGGTGGTAATGTAGATGTTTGAACTCTCAAAATCCATGGAACAATATATTGAAACCATTTACGATCTTCAGAGAGATTACGGGGCCGCAAGTGTGACCGATATTGCTAGTGACCGCCAAGTTAAGTCCCCAAGCGTAACCTATGTACTTCGGAAGCTTAAGTCACTTGGACTTATTAACTATAAACGATATCGAAGTGTTACCCTTACAAAACAAGGAACAGAAATTGCTGAGAAGCTAGAACGCACCCACAAAACCCTCAGATGGTTTCTTGAGATGATTGGAGTTAGTCCGGCAATTGCTGATGAAGATGCGTGTGAACTTGAGCATCTTGTGCATCGGGAAACCGTTGAGAAGCTGGCTCAGTTCGTAGACTGGATGAAGAACTCGGAAAAAGGGACTCGATGGCTGCAAGCATTTCATACCTCCGAGGACTAGTGCCCCAATGAATTTCGTATTGTTAGAGACAAAGGTATACTTGGCGCAACTTTCTCGCATAGGATGAATGCTTCTGGTTTTGAAAGACAGTTTAGGCGGTGTCACTTGCAAGCCAAACCAGTAACCCCTGACTACTGGCATGGATGTGCTCTTTCTGCAAGGCGATATGAGTGACGATATCTGTTTGAGTACTGAGAATCTGAGAAACCGGTGCTACTGTTCGGTCAGTGTGCCTCTCATAACAGCCAAGCGAGCAGAAAGCAGTATGCTGTAGAGATGAAAAGGTGAAGAATTCCCAGAATGAAGGCAACTTTAGTAAACTCCCAGCGGTCTATCTCATTTCCGGCGTCAGCCGCTAAGGTTAGTGCTATCATGTTGGGGGCATCACCAAATGGGATGATGTAACCGCCTATGTTTGTTCCGATAATAAGGGAAAGTGGTACTGGACTGTTGACTCCTCCGAATTCTACCGCCAAAGGAGACAAGAGTGCAGCCACAGGGATATTGTCAATTGGTGCTAGAACCAGACCTGGCACCCATAGCATGAACAACATGGCAGCGAAGACGTTCCCTGCCACGATATTCTGTAAACCAAGCACCATTTCATCAATTAGACCGGTCACCTCCATAGCTGCAATTATTCCGAAAAGGCCAATAAGAAAGAATATTGTGTCCCATGAGAGCTCTCTGAGAAACTTTGTCACTCGCTTTTCAGAGAATATGAGCATTGCAGATGCAATAGTCAGGGCAAGAAAGGCAGCCTCTAGTCGCATCTGGGGGCCAATTACCAGGCCGACAAAGAGTATTCCCATCCCGATTGAAGACATGTAGAAATCACGACGGGACTTGATCATCATGCTGGGTCTAATCATCATCAATGGATTACCTGTATCCAACTCCTTGTGAGCTAACTCTGCAGAGTAATACTTGGAAAGAATTACCATTGTAATCGGGAACAAGAGAAGAGAAAGGGGAAGGAGTGCCAAAAAGAGATAGCCGGCCTCTATATTAGCCCAGCTAGAAATGACAAGATTAGATACAGAGCCAACGATAGATGGGAATGAAGCAAAGTTCGAGATAATCACCTGTGAAATCAATAAGACTCGGTAATCCATGTCTATCGCCCTGCAGACTTCAACAGTCAGAGGCCCCATGATTAGCATGGTTGGGAGAGGGTCGAAGAACAGAGAGATTACAAATACAAAGGCCATGAACGACGTGAAGACACTCTTTGGTTCACCGCCTGTCCTTTGAGCAAGGTGTAAGGCAATATACTGGAACACGCCAGAAGAGGCACTGATCGAAACCACAATCATCATCGCAGTGACGAAGAGAATCGTATCCCATTCAATGAGGAGGATGAATGCCTCAAAGTTCATTCTATCTGTTAGAATAAGGAAACCCACGGACAAGCACATGGCAAACAGGGCTGTGGCTGTTTCGTTTATCTTCTCTGAAAGAATTATAATCATTGTGAAAATAAAGATGACAAGTATTAGAATTCCAACGGGTTCCATTTTCCACTCGAGACTATGCATATCCTTCCACCCTATTAACTAAACGGTGGAAGATGTAGCTACACACCCTCTGTACTGAAGATATCACGTTCATAGCTTGTACTGGCTCAAGTGGATAAGGTGACGGAAGAACTAATCCTATAGATTCTCTATGGCCATAATTGAGTAAGTGCAGGTATCTTTGGCGATAGCCGAAATATATGTGGGGTTATTAACGCAACAATGCAGTATTTGTCATTAGTTTGTCCATGGGCAGTTTATAGACCTCCATGCACATTAATATGTGAACCATAGCCTTCTGTGTTGCAGATCAAGCAAAAACTAAAGTTATGAGCCGGGGCAGCGGGACAGTCGATAAACTACTCGGCGGCTTTGAAGATAGACTCATGCATCTCTTCTATGACGACAAGGTGCTGCGGGATTATGACCTCCAGATAAACCATTTCTGACAGATTGAGTTTCAGAATCTGAAGGTGTTTCAAAGATTAATTTCTATGCAGCGCCGTAGGTGGATAGTTAGAGGTGCATGCTGCTGCAATAATGATGTGTTCTAATGGATTTTCTCAATAGCCCAGAATGAACTGAAGTGTAACATTCATATTGGAGAACTACTGCGGCAGTTTCATGGACGCGCATGAAGAGGAAGCCAAATCCACATCCGAACTGGATGAGAAGATGACAGCAAGAGAGGCATTTTTGGTGTTTCTAAAGGGACTCGCAATGGGCCTGGGGAACATTGTTCCTGGCGTTTCTGGAGGGTCGATTGCGTTAATCACCGGAATCTATCCAAAGCTCATCCTAAAAATTAGCAAAATCAGGCTTTCCATCAGAAGCATCGACTTCTCGTTCCTAGTACCCCTTGGGCTTGGAAATGTAGCGGCAATGTTTATGCTTGCTAACCTGATTGCTATTGTACTTGCCATCATACCAGGTCCCACCTATGCATTTTTCTTTGGCTTGATTTTGGCATCAGCAGTCTACATCTACCATTCGGAAGATACATTCTCTGTCCGCTGTATAGTCTTTGCTGCAATTGGCTTTGTACTCGCATTTCTAATTTCAGGAGAAACAGCAAATGTAGGTGTCCACAGCCCTCCCATGATTTTTCTATCTGGGGCATTGTCCATCATCGCGTTGATTCTGCCAGGGATTTCGGGGGCGTTCATCTTGTTGTTGCTCGGACAGTATGAATTCATCATCACTATAATTAAGGACGTAATGCTCTTTGAGCTTATGATATTCGGTTTAGGTGGCCTCATAGGTATCGTCAGTTTTTCACATCTACTGAAGAGGTTGTTAGCTAACTACAGAGGTCAGACACTTGCATTCCTGATTGGCTTGATGATTGGCGCCCTTCGTCTACCCTTGACGGTCATGATTCAAACTGGCACCAATATTTTCCTCTTATTCTTGGTAGCCGTTATCGGTTTTGCCCTTGTCTATGAGGCTGAGAGGCAATCATCGAAGAGGAAGCATTCCCGAGAACATGCCAGTAGCGAAACACCAACTGAGAATGTGGATTGATAATCCTCGAGTTGGCGATGTAGGCCTGGTCCCTTTCGATTCTTATCGGTCTATTTGCTATTGATGAATCCTAGATCTATATCCGGAATACTCCTTCTATTCTTTAGATTCTTCGTAGCCTTGGGTACGGCAGTTGATGTAATGGTGGGGTGCAGTGTCTAAGTTGTTGTTCAGATAAACCAATTCTGACAGATTAAGTGAATTCCACCGTCTGAAACATCTGTGTTCCACCCTTTCCCTGCCAGCGTCACAGTCCTTAGCATAATATATTCACAAACGAAATCATTGGCTGGGAGTTTCTCATGAACTAGCACAAACCGGGGAGGGCAGGTATTGAACAACGCCCCATTCACATACAAATCGAAATGGTGCAGAAGACCTAGATATATGAACGGTGAGAAGAGTTGCTGTGTACTCTTAAGGAAGTAAGTAGAGCTGGCTGACCGAAATTCTGACACTTTGATTGGTTTCTTCAACTAGAAAATGGACGATCTTGTATCATTCTTGAGTGTTCGATATCTGTTTCCCAATTTTACGGACCTAATTTTGTGTATATCAGGTTTCCACCTGCAATGACTGTATGCACCAAACTAACACCGAACCTGTATGCAAGATACTCGGGATTTGGCGCATCCAAAATGACAATATCCGCCCTTTTTCCTACTTCTATGCTTCCAACTGTATCAGCTCTATCCAGCGCATGAGCCGCATTGATTGTAGACGCAGTAAGAGCCTCTCTTGGATGCATCTTCATTTTGTAACATGCCAGTGCAATTGTGAAGAACATCGACTCGTTGGCACAATTGGGATTAAAGTCTGTGGCTATTGCAACAGGGAGTCCCATCTGAATCATATCTCGTGCACGTGCATAATCTGTGTTCAGACTGAATGCAGTAGCAGGCAACAACGTTGCAATCGTCCCTGCCTTTCTCATTTCTTCCAATCCTTCATCCGATGACATTAGCAAGTGATCTGCAGACACCGCATTGAGTTCCGCTGCAAGTTCAGCCCCGCCCAGCTGAACAATCTCATCTGCATGCAGTTTCAATTTCATACCTGCTTCCTTGGCTGCTCTCAAAATTCTCCTTGACTGTTCGATATTGAAAACGCCCTCCTCACAAAAGACATCACAGAATTCTGCTAATCCACTTCTACCTACAGCAGGAATCATCTCCTCAATGACGAGACCCACGTATTCATCAGTTCTCCCTTTGTACTCGGGAGGTATTGCATGCGCACCAAGGAATGTAGAAACTATTTCAGCTGGCAAGTTGTTATTCGCTTCCCTTGCTGCCCTTAGCATCTTCATTTCGGTGTTCGTATCCAAACCATAGCCGCTTTTTGCTTCGATGGTGGTCGTTCCCCTCTCCAGCATCCTAGTTCCAAATGAGAAAGCGTTGCTGTATAACTCCTCAGGGGTTGCCTTTCTGGTTGCTTTGAGTGTGTTCAAGATACCTCCACCGGCATCGAGGATTTCCATGTATGATTTGCCCTGCAATTTCATCGCAAAATCATTCTCTCGAGAGCCAGCGAATACTAAATGAGTATGGCTGTCTATGAAACCAGGAATTGCCAACATATTTTGAAAGCTGATTTCGCGAACCTCGGGATTTGCTGTGGTCTGAGATTGGACATATTCTGTTTCTCCTACTGCAGCTATCACTCCATCAACAATTGCGATAGCTCCATTCTCTACAATGGACAGGTCCATCATTTCTTCACCGCATTTTGGGCTCTTGTTACTATTCTCTAGTGTTGCAATTTGACCAATGTTTGTCAACAAGATGTCGGGTTTCATGTACACATCAGCTACCTGTTTAGTACTCTATACAGACAAAAGTAGGTTTTGTTCATGGGCAGTAGTTGAATTAATTAGGGACAACTAGTGGTCGAAGGACAAGAAGAACGGTAGTTGTTGTTCATGGAGTATCTAATCCTCGGTTGGAAAGAAGTCTATAACCTCACACTGCAACTCTCTGAGCGAATATCGGAGAGCGGATTCATCCCTGATTTGATTGTAGGCATTGCCCGGGGCGGATGGATTCCTGCAAGAATCCTCTCAGATGTGCTCTATGCAAACGCGATGTTCAATGTTCGAATCGAATACTACAGTGATGTGGGAATCCGAGGTAAGGAGCCAACTGTCACTCAGCCACTATCTATTCCTATAGAAAAAAAGAAGATTCTCCTAGTTGATGAGGTCTCTGACACAGGTGATTCCTTAATGCATGCTATAGACTATCTTGAGGGTCTTGGGGCGAAAGAGATAAAGACCGCTGTACTTCATCTCAAAACCCACTCGTGCGTTAAGCCTGATTTCTATATGCAGATTGTGGATGCATGGACAGTTTATCCATGGGAATTAAGAGAATCAATCATTGCACTGGTGAAGAAATTCAAGGAAGAAGAGCCTGAAAGCGACATGAAGAGAATTCGCGACAGACTAGTTTTTGAAGTTGGATTCGAACCAACTGTGACTGATTACTTCATCAAACGCCTTTGATGGTGTGTTTGGATATGTTACTTGAACGCCTTCAATCGAAGACGAATTCGGTTTGGATTGGAATAGAGCACATTGTAAATGAATCTGAACTGAGTCGCAGTGACCTACTGGGTCTATTGAACCAGCAACCTAAGATGATGGCGGCACAGTTTCTTAATCACCAATTCATTGCAGGTTCAGACCACCTGTTATCGGCAGCACAAAATGCGCTTAATGCATGGGAAGGCGGCTATGCTGTGTCCCGTTCACTGAGTGTAGAGATTATTTTATTCGCGTCAGGACAACGACAAATATCACGAGCGCTTGATACACTGGGTATAGAGAAGTTACCAGAGAACATGCTCATTGTAGTAGTGGGAATCAAGAAGCCTGATATCGAGCAGTATATCGGAAACCTTGTGGCAACTATCGGGGAACCCCAGGAGCCGATGTTTCGGATAAGCGATCGCCGGATTCAACAGATATCTGATTATTTTGATGTTAGCCGCAGAGAAATCCTCGCGATTTCAGAAACAGAATCGATTGAGGACAGATGGAAAGCGCTTTCCAAGTGTGTAGCCAGCCGAGTTTCAATGGTGGCATTTGATTTGTGATTTTTTCAATACATATCATCGCGCATGGTCATAATTGAAAGAATATCTCGCTCTTCAACCAGAACTGATACCCCTGTGACATCTCCAATGACTTCAATCCACAAGTGCTTGTCCGGCTCATCCAAATCGACTTCTCTGGAAATCACATCTGCAGCCGCACTCACAATCTCCATATGGTCCAAATCCGTGTAACGTCTTCTCACGGTAACTCTGAATGTTTCCTCTTCTTCTATTTTGGAGCGAAGCTCTTTAGCCGCATCGACTATGCTTTCAATCTCAGACTTCACACACATCTCTATTGGAGTGAATTTTATTGCAAATCTAAATTGATGCGGGTTTTCTTCTGCAAATTCAGCGAGCTGACGTATGGTTTCAAATGGATTCAGAGAGGTTTTGCATGTCAATAATCCAGAAACATTGGTGAATGAAATTGATAAATCATCATCACCAATAAGGTCACCAATGAAGTATCTTACCTCTGACATTGCAGCCTGTTCACGCTCTCGGGGGGTACTAACTAAGATGTTAAATTCTCTCAGAGAAGCCCGCCTCACATGTTCGCATATACGATTCTGTTTGTCCAGAAACGAAGTGCCTCAGTATCGCCTTTTAAGACATTATTGAGTTGAGCTACAGATAGCTCTCCTTCCCGATAGATCTTGATTATAGATGAATCGTCTTCTTCTTGAACTCCTATGATGGTGGAGTCTTTCTCGCTGGAGGATGGACCGGCGTCAATATAGAGGTCGACTTCATTACCTAGTTGTTCCTCTGCTTCAGAAACGGTATACGGACTTGGTCCTCCCGATTTATTCGCACTGGTTCCAACTATAGGCGCTTCGATCTTTCTAGCAATCTCACGTGGTATCTGGTGCCCAGGCACTCTAATGAGGATACTTCCGCGACCTCCCGAAATTAGGTTAGAAACATCCTGTTGTGGAGAAACTACGAGCGTAAGAGGACCTGGCCAAAAGAGCCTTGTTAAGACTCTCTCCAAATCAAGGAACTCGTGATATGGCTCACATTGTTTCATATCAGCGAATAGAAGTGGTACCCCCAAATCGCGTCTTCTCTCTTTGGCATCAATGAGTCTTTCAATGGCACCCTCTTGTCTTGGATCACATGCAAGACCATAGCTTGTATCCGTGGGATAGACTACCAGTCCTCCTGCTAATAATTCCTCTGCAGCTTCGTCAACCACTTGGCTCATATTATTGTCATCTATTGTAAGCGTTCGCGAATTCAAGGGACTTTTCACTACCATCCAAGTTTAAAGCAAATACTATCTATGCTGTAAGCTTGCAAACATACATATGAAGCTTACAACTTAGCCTTTATGAAGAATATAGTCTAGGAGGAGTTGCCATCCAAGCATTACTACTGGCTGCCGGTAGAGGATTCCGCTTCGCACCTCTATCCAATAGGATTCCTAAGCCGCTAATCCACTGCGCAGGACGCCCCATCATCCATCATTTAATATCTGCACTCATTGAATCGGGAATAGAGAGGCTGGTTGTTGGTCTTGGTTGGAAGGCAAATATGCTGCAGCAATCTCTCACATATGAAGGAGACTCGGTTAAAATCAAGAATGTGTTAGTTCCACATTATGAAAGGGGACCATTGAAGACATTTGTTACTGCCAGCACGGAATTGAGAAATGAGCCTTTCATTGTTTGTCCTGCTGATTTAATATCTATGAGCATCAATTTCAAGAAGATAATCAGATCTCACTTGCAGGATGAAGCATTATTGTCCTTAGCGGTGGACCCCCGCCTCGAAATTGGAACTAGGGTACATGGGGATGAGCGTGGGTTAGTAACCGGTGTGGGAGATGGTTCAGAAGGAAGGTTCCTCGGAAGCTCAGCCCAGATTCTTGTCGCGGAACACCAGTTTGTTAGATCATGCTTAGAGCTAGAAAAAAGGGGATTCACTACTCTATCTGAAGTCATCAAAGAATTGGTTTCGAAGGGTAGAAAAATCAGAGCAACTCCCATCGCTAACTATTGGAGGGATATCGATACATTTCAGGAGCTTATTGATGCCAATAGACATATACTCTCCTCAAAGCTGGAATTGCCTTCAGAGTGTGTATCCGTGCCGGCAGGAGATACTATGGAATTTGGAGAAGATATGACATTATCCTCAGGAATTAAGGTCCACTCTGGTACCAGAATTATTGGCCCTACTCTGATTATGAAAGAAACTACGATTGCAGAAAATTGCATTATTGGGCCGAATGTTAGCCTCTCTGAAGGTACAACTGTGGGGGCATCATCTTCAATAGAAAATGCGATAGTATTTGGCCCTGGAACCGCTGGCGAGGGAATGTTTCTTTCTAATGTGATTATTTTCAAAGACCGAATCATCCAAGGTGAAACGACAGAATGAGTCCGAGTAAGTACAGAGTTCGCAGAATCTTTGGTGGTACTGTTAAGGCGTTGGCAAAACCATTCATTAGATTGAATATTAACCCCACAGTTGTTACCTATATCTCGCTGCTTTTCGCTTTTCTCGCGGCATTAAGCTTGGTATTGACACAGAACCCCCAACTCTATGCAATACTGATTTTTCTGACGGGATTATTCGATGGTGTAGATGGAGCAGTTGCACGAGCAACTGGCAAGTCTTCGGACTTGGGTGCATTCTCCGATTCTGTTGTGGATAAAGTAGCTGAATTCTTGATTCTACTTCCACTCGCCATGGTTTTTTCGAATGTCAGTTTATTGGGTGTTTCTATCCCGCTCTGGGTAGTAATTTGCATAACCTCTTGGCTTCTTACTAGCTATACTCGGTCGAGAGCGGCATCTTTGGGCGTAGAGGATCTAGACGTTGGGTTGGGCGGTAGGTCTGAACGTCTGTTCATTTTGGTGATTTTTGCTTTGTTTGGACTACTTCATATCGGCTTGGTTACTGTGACTCTAATGGGTGTAGGAACCGCCGTCTTTAGATATCTCCACTATTCAGATGCTCTCAGAATGTTTGAGTAATACAAAAGGAAAAACCACAATGAAAGCAATCGCATTACCATTATACTTAAGTGCCTGACCAAACTGGGCGCACTTACTCATTGAATGGAGTGACTATCAATGGCCATTTTCAGAGCGGATCACTATCTTATTGCTGAATTCGAAAAGGTATCTGATGTTAGAAAGACCGGTCAAGATGTTCTGGAAGCACTGCAAAAGGTCTCCGAATTGAAGGATTTAGCTATGGTCTTCAAGCGAATGGAAGGAAAACAGTGGACTGAAATTGTTGGGAGAATTGACATTCCGGAGGGCTCCAAGGCATTTTGGGCGATGATAAAGAGGGAGGTCACAGACCGTGAACCCTACAATCTTTTCATCCGACTTGACCGTAACGCTGAGGGCGAAACTATAGAGGACGCTCGGGCCGAGGTAAAGAAGTGGGTGGAGACTGAGATTGCACCAAAAATCGAGTCAAAAACGAATGTTAAAATGATCAAGGCTGTAGAACCCCAAGAAGTCTTCATGCCCAAACTTGACTAAATTCCTTAAGTTTCAACTGTTAACAGGTAAATAGAATTGCCAACAGATTGTACAATATCAGTCTGGCCATTGCCATCTGTATCACCGTGGGCTATCTTGCTTTCGACAGCTTTCTTTGCTGTTTGTATCGTTACATCTTCGTAAATTTGGACCCCCTCATAAGATAGGATTGATATCTTGGAGTCCCCTTGACTCACCAGCATCTGTCCTGCCGACCTGCCGTCGTGGTAGAAAGTACCCGCTCGCAACGATGTGATTTTGCCTGGGGCGTGAATTCTAGCTAGTACACTGAGCGGTTTTGTAGCAGCTGATATCAATGAAATGTCCCGCTCATTACTGATGCCCATAATCTCGTCGACTCTGCCCCCCGTTATATTTCCAGTAGATACGAGAGTAACTTCGCCCTTGATTTGAATCTTTGAAATCTCATGAAGTCGGTCGTCCTGGTATTGGTAGATATACACATGGCCTGTGTCATCGCCAAAAGCAAATCGTGAATACGATATTCCCTTGCTATTAAGAGCCTCCATGGAGAAAACCGGTCGTTCCACAACTTTGTGTGCCAGTTTGTCCAAGCACCCTCCAAACCAACCATAACACCGAAGGGCCTTATCGTTTGTACTGACGATTACTTCTTTCTTGTCGTCTGCCATGACATTAGTGACAATCAGTGATGTGGGTAGACTGCCCAAGGGCGTACAATCTTCAACTATTAATGAATCCTCATCGAACCTCAAGACTCTGAGTTTGTTATCCAGGCCTCCTACGACAATGTTTGGTGTTCCGTCACCGTCTGTATCCCCCATGTCGAAAGCAGCAATGGGAGCAAGCTCATCTGATCTGGCAATTTCTTCAAGCTTGATTGGTTCACCATCAATAAAATCGTACACTCTAAGATTACCTTCGACTGTACAGAGAATTAGATTGTCTCGACCATCACCTGTAAGGTCATAGAGCTCAATTCCGGTGATTGGCTCCTTGAATGAAAAGTCTGATTTTATGGAGAGTTCTGGCATTAAATGGCGACCTCACAGTAGAATACCATGGTCAGAATCTGATTCACCGAACCCCCAATTTAAAATTTGTCTGCTTTAGCTGCTGAGAGCAGAATGTTTCAATACGCCTCCTACAGAGCAACTGGTGGTGTTTAACTACTATTGAAAACCATACTAGAATGATAAACGATGAGCTTGTATGAGTTTTCTCCATTTTTGGACGATGAACTATGGAACTGTGATTTTTCGGAACTTTGTTGTGAGTTAAAGTCATTCGTTGATGAATTTGACAGCTTTGCTCCAGAGATTTTCGCCCAGCTTCGGTTCGATCTCTTTCGAAAGGGTTTGGGAAAGCAATCACGATTCCAACTCTGCAGAGTTGCAGCACATGCGGGTTTCTGTTCTTTCTGTTCCGCGCTCTATAAATCAAAATACTGCCTCCTCTGGTTTAGGCTATTCAACCAGATTCCAAGAAGAAGCATTCAGCGTTCTCCTCCCTGCATCCGGGAAGCCTATCGAAAAGGGAGCATCAAAACAGTTGCCAACTTCCTCAATAGAGTAAATGTACTACAAGCTCCATTCTACCAAAAGCAAGTTGTTCCCCACTGCAAGACGATGAAGGAATTTGGATATTGTGATCCGGACCGTATATGTGAAAGAATGGATGGAATAACCCCATTAGAGTATGAGCGGGTTAGAACTCAACTGAAAACCATGAATATTTGAAATCCAGAAGATTCAGCCATTGCTTAAATATAGGTCCCCCTCATCTGACTTCGGGGTCGGACCGTGAAAGATGCTATTGAGATTGATGTCATTCGATTAATTCGTTTGACTGGCATTCGAGAAGAGAATATACGACGCGCCATAAAAGAAAAAGGAAAGAATTGGAATAAAATCCAACAAAGCATTGCCTATCACAACAAAATCCTGAATCTCGGAGAACCACACACTAGACAGAAGGCAATCCAGGACCCCATTCATGGAGCAATTCTCCTTGAACCCTGGGAACTTGATATCATCTCCTCTTGGGAAATGCTTCGACTTAGATATGTGAAGCAACTCGGCCCTGCTCATATTGTCTATCCCGGAGCAACTCACACCCGCTTCGAACATTGTATTGGCACGAGTTTTCTTGCCCAGAAATGCGTACGTGTTGTAAACTACTGTGAAGACTTGGACGAGGCTTGTTTTGTACCCTTATCGCGGCTCTTGGAACCACATCATCAAAAGCTCTTTAGAATCGCTGCTCTCCTGCATGATGTGGGTCATCCTCCAACATCTCATACCATAGAATTTGCCCTCGAGAACTGGGCGGGTTTATCCCACACTGACTTGGGACAATTTCTCATTTTGAATAGCGGTCTAACTAATGTTCTATGTGAAAATGATATCGACCCAGCAACCCTTGTTTCGATTCTAAAGGGTGACACTAAGGACCCGGTTCTCGCCCTATTGACTGACTTCTTGGATAGCCCTCTTGATTTGGACAAAACTGATTACTTAATCCGGGATGCTCATTTCAGTGGTGTTGAACTGGGAATATTTCCTGCAGAACGGGTTCTCTTGACAAATCGAGTTATCAAGAATGATGGGGAATACCGTAGAGCATTCATGTTAAAGGCTCTGCATTCTTTGGAATCACTAATACTAAGTCGGTCTTGGATGTTTGCTGACCTCTACTTGCATCATGCGGTACGTGTTGCGGAGGCTTTGACATCAAAGGCAACCTACTACAGAATGAAAGAAGAAGACCTAACCAAGAATGAATGTATTGGATTGTTTACCAGAATGACTGATGCTGATCTATATAGATGGCTTAGTGAATCAGATATTGATTTCGTCAAGGAATATGCTGCTCGCATTCGATATCGCCGCCTGTTCAAGGTCGTGACATCAAGACCAATAGCCTCATTCGATGAAGACACTCGGGACTTCCTTCTCTCTACCCTTCATGACGTAGATGCATTGACAAAAGTAGAGCTAGAGTTGGTTGATGATGTTGGACAAGTAATTGTTGATGTTGTTAATCCTATTCTTGGCGAAGACTTTCTGCGGAATATTCCAATCCTGGTTGGTGGAATGCGGGGTTTTGATGTCGTACCTCTATCAGAAACTGAAGAAGGTCGACCACTTTTGCAGGCTCTCAGACAACAGAAACGCACAATCCCCGCTGTGCGCATATATTCGGACCCATTAATAGCCACCGAAGTTCGTTCGAAATTTGAAAAGGAATTCCCATCAGAAAAACAACCTCCCTACCGTGAAGATGACTATGGCTTTTCGGACTATTGAGTCACCACTCAGCTCACAGGAGGATAGTGGCGATCTGTTTAGCTTTCTCGAAACCTTGCTCGATGTAAATCACTCCGAACAATGCCTCTACGAGAGTTCCCTTTATGTGTTCCATCTCGGATTTTTCTTGGGTTTCTGGGTCAAAATGAATGCGATGTTCATATAGCCCAAATCTGTCGCATATTCGAGCTAGATGTTCATTGCTGACTATTTCTGAACGACGCTGCGTGAGTTGACCGGCATGAGATACATCCGGTTTCCAAAGGTGATCCAGGATAGCGATATCAATAACCGCATCTCCTAAGAGACCAAGTACCTTTGCGATTTCGCTTAAGTCAATAAATGTCTCGAGCTTCTGCACATCACACGTTGCGCCTTCCTCCGAATAGTGCGTCTGAATCTCTAAGAACACATTCTTAGTACTGGGCTGGAAAAGTGAAACGGTCAGCAATCCCCTTCTATTCCAAGGCACATCGAGTTCTGACTCGAGGCTTGGCTGGAGATGCTCCTCAATGTGCTGTATAGATGTGCGAATGCCCGATAGCATATTCCTCCAACGAGTCATTTTCCTCAGAGCTCGTGTGTTTTTAGGAGGAGTTTTTCCGATTGATTCATTTACCAAATTCAAAAGATAATTGAGATTCTCTTCTAGCTGAATCTCCTCCCAGTGCAATGGGGCATTGCCACTACCAGATACCATTTTCGAACTCCCTTGGATGTAACTGTGTGACTACGGTCCCATCAACATCATACTTCTCTACATATATTCCGCGAAGCGCATACTCTTCCGTTACTCTTGTTAATGCTGCTTGGACCAAAGGTGTTCCCATCGACAGGTCCACCACAATATCATGGGATGGTAAATAATCAATTACAATATCTCGGATAAAATCATATGCGGCGGGAAGATTTCCATGGTCTGCTCCTTCTTGTTTGCTGGTGATTTCTGGTGGAATATCGTACCAGTCAGTATCCCATTTCCGTCCCGTCCCGTTTGGAATGAATCTATCAACACTTCTCAATACTTGCCTTTGCCAAGTTCTTGCCTCGACAAACAATAGCAGGTTGCGAGGTCTGAATTCCTTTGATTTACTTAACCAGAGAATGAAAGGGCGCTGGTCATCCGGTTGTTCAAGTGACGCGATATAGGCCAATGGACGCTTAATGCCTAGAGCTCTCCTAACCGGATGAATCGCTCTCGGACAGAGCTCATAGATCCTCTCTTTGGATTCTCTTCTGCTTCTGATTATTCCTTCATCTTCTAGGTGCTTGGTATTATGGTAGAGTTTTGGGTCAGATACCACGACCTTCTCCACCTTAACCTGTTCTTTTCCCTTCTTATCGATGAGTTTGGCCGTCATATCTTTTCGTATGCTCTCCCGTAGCTCACTGCCGGACTTAGGTCCTCCTTCTAATTGGTCCAGTATTATTCGTCTCGCGCGAACACACTCTACTTCTTCTTGAATGACTTGGTCTGCCGTTTTACCCAACATGTCAATCACCTCAGGCTTGATTCTACAGGCTTACAAGGCTTGTCTATCAACCTGGGTAAATAACAATATCGTATACATATATCATGTAGATGACCGAATATTGTCTGGATAGTATCTGGGTGATACTTGACTGACTTTGCCCAAGAGCTTCCTACGGCAGCTTTGAGCCTCCTAGAAGCCATTCCCGCAAAACGCTTCTCGAAAGGAAAGATATACATAACCTACATAGTTATTATATTCATTTAATAAAATAAGGCCAATCCCGATAAACCTTAAATGTCTCTGGAAGCACGAACACTTAGTACAGAGCTCTAGGCACTTCATGGAAGAGTCGAGAATCTCTGAACTACGACAACAAAAAAACGAGGACCGTTAATAATGGCTGAAACTGATGATCTGTTAGGGGCCAAACCCATTGTCATAGATAATGGAACTGGCCTTAGCAAAAACGGATATGCCGGCGAAGATCAGCCACGAAGTGTCTGGCCTACGCTCATTGGATACCCAAGATATGAGAGTATAATGACCGACGTGGACCACTATACAAGAGACTATTACATCGGAGAGGAAGCAATTAACCTCCGCGGTGTGCTACGTCTGGTATATCCCATAACCCATGGTGTGATTGAAGACTGGGACGCAATTGAAAAAATCTGGTCATACACCTTCTACAATGACTTGAAGGTGGATCCAAGTGAGAACCCAGTTCTCCTCACTGAAGCACCATTCAACCCGCGAGAAAACCGAGAACGCATGGCATCTGTCATGTTCGACAATTTTGGTGTACCTGCAGTGTATGTTGCCACACAGGCAGTCCTGTCACTGTATGCATCCGGAAGGACCACTGGTCTGGTCATTGACTCCGGAGACGGTGTGACCCACATTGTACCTATTTATGAGGGCTTTGCAATCACACACGCAATCCGAAGAATTGACTTGGCTGGAAGAGACATAACCGAGTATCTGCGTAGACTGCTCAGGCAGCGAGGCTACTCCTTCGTGAGCGGCGCAGAAAAAGAGATTGTTAGAGATATCAAAGAGAAGAGATGCTACGTTGCAATTGATCCTGAGAAGGAACGTGCAGTAGCTGACAAGGCTGGTGTTGACAAACCCTACATGCTACCAGATGGTGAAACCATCATGATTGGTGCAGAGAGGTTCCAGGCACCTGAGCTGTTCTTCAATCCAAGTGCGATTGGTCTTGACACGATACCTCTTGACGATCACATCGTTGAGGCAATCAAGGCATGCGACGTCGACTTGCGACGTGACCTCTATGCCAACATCGTTCTGTCCGGTGGCTCAACTATGTTCGATGGACTGAAGCAGAGACTCCAGAAGGAGATCACTGAACTGGTACCTGAGAACATCGAGGTCCGCATCATCGCTCCCCCCGAGAGACAATACTCTGTCTGGATTGGCGGAAGTATTCTTGCTTCACTCAAGACGTTCCAGAAGATGTGGGTTTCACGCAAGGAGTTCGAAGAAGCAGGACCAGAAGTTATCCATCGTTGTATATAGAACTCGCAAACAAGTTCATGAAGGATGGGCTGCACTGCCCACCTTCACTTTCCATTTTTCCATGATTCTTCACAAACTCATAGATTCTACTGACTTAAGAGGAAACAATCAATCTGATGAAGTAGATTAGACGTTCTGGTTCGCCGGTATGAATCTCTTAGCACAGTTCTGACAATCAACCGATCCATCTTCATGCAGATCTCTCTTTTCGTAACTATAGACGGCACCGCAATGTGGACATTTTTTCGCTGTGTATGAATATTCTTTTTGCGGATATCTTTTCACCGAATATGCATAATCTCTTTCTCTGAATTTCCAATCCCATCCGCCCTCAGTAGCCAACTCCCCGAATTTCTCTTTGAACGTGCTTACCGCAGCCCCATATGAACCCCAAGTTAAATGCAAGAGTCCCGAGCCCCCTCCTGCTGGAATGACTTCCAAACTACATTCATTATTCTCAATGGCATGCTCAAGTACAATAAGAATGACCTGCTCATTCATTGTCCGGTAGACTAATTCATCCTCAAGAAACACTCCATAAACATACTCAGGGGTTTTCCACGTTCGCTTAATCACGCCTCCATAATGCTTGCGCAAGAATGAAACCAGAGTATCGATATCCAGATTTTTGATATCAAATATAGCCACTTCATGTCCCCTCTCTTTTCTTCATTATCACAAGGCCAGTTAGTGATGCTGCGCTTACTACTACAGCAACCTGGATCCATTTGAAGTTCAACAGAGTCAGCTCATGGCATGAAACAGCCGAATCTAACGGGTCAAACCCATGATAGAACTCCCATGCATCCGAAATCAAATCGCCATCAGAATCCTTCATTGATGCGTTTGTGCCAATGCTCACTTCTAACACATCAGCCAGTCCATCAAGATCCGCATCAGTATCGGATAGGCAGTGTGTATGAGAATAATCGGTAGCTCCACCCTGAGGACTCCAGTATAGGCAACTGCCTGAAGACGATGGCTCAACCGCATAGAGATTAAGTGACCCATAACCAGAAACGACAAAGTCAAGCTCGCCGTTATTATTGACATCTCCTATTGCATGAATGAACTGTCCTAGTACTCCCTCTGAATGCATATAGCGTGACCATTGGTTAGAACCATCCTCTCCATTTATGGCTGCTATTTTTGAGTCATCACTGAGCATAAGAATTTCATTTCTTACATCGTGGTCAAAATCACCAAGGCTAAGCTGACGGATTTCTCCAAACCTCCACGTATCATAGGTCCATAATTTTGTTCCATCGTTTGCCTGAATTGAACACAAATAATCCCTGCCCTCTTGAAATACGATTTCTAGCTGCCCATCCCCATCAAGGTCTCCTATGGCGGGAGCATTTTCAAGAGTCTTGACCTCAGAATCTCTGAGATATGACCACAACACAGATCCATCTGCACCATTCAGTGCTGCTACTTCCCAGCATGTCTTCACGATAACTTCGTTTTTGTCATCCCCGTTGATGTCGCCGATTACTGGCGCTGAAATCGAAATCCAATGATAACCATGCGACCAATGATGCAGCCAGAGAGGTGTTTGATTACCAGGTCGAATCGCGTATGTATAATCGTTCTCACAGCAGACAACTATTTCTCGCCCGATTTGGCTATCAATGTCGCCTACTGCGACTGAGTGATGAATGTCGACTTTCAAGCTCATGGTCCACAGCGGTCGACCTGTTGTACCGTTGAGGATCAGAATTCTTCCATCTCTCGACGGAAAGACCACCTCCATATCCGAATCACCCATCACGTCAGTAATAGTGGGGGCAATCCAGGGTCTTGTTTGAACCAATCCATCTCTATGGTACCACAGAACGCTCCCATTGCCCTTGAAAGCGAAGATGCCTTTTCCTTCTACTGCAATAACAAATTCAGGAGTATCGTCTGTATCTAGCGTGCCAAGGGCGATCTCAGAGGTATCCGCCCCCTCAATTTCCTGAAACCACTTGCTCTCTCCTGTGCTTCCTCTCCGGACAACAATACGGGTCAAATCATCATTCCAAACATTCTCTGAGCATATAACCTCAGTTTCCAAATCTGCATCCACATTCGCAATTGCAATAGAAAAGGCCGAGCTTTCGGGAAACGTATTATTGGTTTTCCAAAGCAATTCTGGTCGATCTCTGACAGTCGAATCCCAGTGAGGGCCCTTTGGCCACCATGCAATAATGAAAGGTGTTATGATTATAATGAAAACAAGAATAAGACAGACTCTTCCACATGTGAATTCAGGTTTTTTCAGCCTCAATGAAGCTATCCCCATCTGCTACAAGCTTATCTAGACGTATTAAGATTGCGAGTGGCTGGTGTCCGTTTCTTCATTCCATAGTCCCTTAGCCTTGCGAGGCGGAAGGAGTACAAGAAACAGGAGTCCTGTGATAAAGAGGAGTGGAACAGGGATGTTATACCATCCTATAGAACTTGGGTATAGGATATTTGAAAAGAAGAAGAACTGGAATGTCCAAAGCTCACTGACAATGCCCACGGCAACTGCACGTTCTCTGTCAGTCCTTTTCTTGTAACATCTATAGATTTCATATACAAACAAGAGCCGAAAGACACTGCCAACTGTATTGTTGATTATTCCATATGGCCACCACAAAATCGTAGGTAACACATTCGATGTGTGAATCCAAAGCAACGCATATGCTTTCAGAACATAGATTTGGTCAAAAGGCTCAAATGTGTAACTCAATGCATAGGGCGTCATCATAGCAACAGCTAATGAAACCGCAGCAGGAACGAGATTCCGGATTTTTTCCTGGCTAATTGAATCTAGCATTCTCATCACCCTTCAATCCACTACAGATGCAATCAGATATTCTCGATATTTGAATACTATGACGATTGGTTTCTGAAACCTCTCTTTATCGTAGCGTGTGGATTTGAACTAACTCCACCATCGATTCATTAGAACATGTGTTCCAACTCTTCAATATAGGCTCTCAGTTTGGAGCGGTGTTTTCCTGACCTTAAGAATCTTGAAACGTCTTTCCTGAGCAGCTACCAAGGTCTCTCAGAGTCATCATAGGGTCGGAAATGGAGGAGCAACATGGCAACAGCAAAAAAGGCAGGAATGGGATATAGGAGATCGGAGAAACCAGAGGGCTGCACCAATTGAAGTAAGAATGAGTATGAGGACAATGTAATTGCAGGCATAATAGATAGAACGCCTATTGCGATTGTCTGTCTTCTAGAAACGTAGCCAGAGTAGTATCTAATCATCCAAAATGCGAGCAACAATCTCGGTATCCAATATGAACCATAGATAAGAAGGTCTGACCATTCAATCAACGTGAATCCAGTGAAATAGAATGAACTAATAAACGTCCAAAATGACCATCGAATGATATGGTTGGCTGACCCCAATCCGACTGTCTGTTCATATCCATATGGGAGAAGAACGGCACCCAATAGCATAACTAGAGATACTAAAATCGGACGAAATCCATCCATGGTGCGACTCAATAATATCAGACTCCAGAATGGTAACTGAAGAGATATGAAATAAGTATTCTAATCATAGCAAGGTGTACTTACAAATGGAATATCTGCTCTCGAATCTCTGCGATCGATGAATTGATTGCAAGGCAGTTTCAAGAAGATTGATATCCAATTGAGTGATACGGTACGGTCGATTACATAATGGCATATGATCAGACGAATCGTTTTAGTCCGCCTGAATACGGACTGCTGCCAGAAGAAACTGTTCTATGGCAACAATCTGGAGGTACGCCCTTCATGATTTTCTATTGTGGGGTGTGTCTCCCGTTATCGAGTGTATTCATAATTCCCTTCATTGCTGCATACATCGGGGAAACAATCGCATCAGGATACGCGCTCTTTTCTCTGATGATCCTACTGTATACGGTTGCAAGGTATATCAACATTCGAAGAACACAATACTACCTGACTACAAACAGGATTATTGAAACACGTGGAGGACGAATCGTAGAAGAGATATCCAGAGAGTCTCTTAGGGAGAGAAACCCACGCGAGTTCTTTCAGGCTAAAGAAGATTACGGGTCCGGTGGAGGTGCAATATACAGAATACGATTCTACAATATTGAATTGGGCAAGCTAATCGAGTTTCATGGAATTCGGGACTGGGACTTGGAAAAGATTCGGAAGATAATGCAGCTCTAGAACGGAAATAAAATGCCATTCCATTACGTTGGAAGTGCCTGATTACTATGCCAACTCTGCTATGCAAAGATGTAAGAACGGTCCCTATTTTTCTATATCCTTGATCTTTCTGAGAAGGGCTAGTGCATCATGGTCGCCATGCCTTGCTCGGTAGGCCAAGATTCCCGTCCTTATGACTGCGTTTCGTTGACCATGCGGGTTGTCAGGGTCATAATGATTCACTTGAAGTTTGCAGGGAAAATCGGGGCAGACGCCACAATGAGCAATATCATTCTCATCTACGCAGCCGTAGAGTTTGCAAACGCCCCACCAGGGATGCCCCTTTGCAATATTACAGCCTGGACAGATATGATTAGAGGAACCCCCAAAGGCTGGGCAATAACTGCAGTCGTGACCACAAACTGTTAGTGTACTCACATCTCCCATTGTTGTAACCTGGTCGCAATCCTATCTTCCATCTATATTGTTTGTCCTCGTAGCAAGATTATCCTTACAATATTGACAATCTGTAATTTAGCTAAGGTATCAAAAATTGGATTCTTCTATGATACCAAGAATCCAATCATATAGACCGGTCAAATCAAAGCAGTATGAACTACCAATCGCCCTCTCTACCTTTTCATCTCTTTTTCATGTTGCTCCATTTCTCAGATTATATCTAGGTCTTTGGGAAAGGGGTCAAAAAATGTCTGCGATTGTAGGTACTCGTTCTCAAATCTAGCACCCCAATTCTGAGTAGTTCACGCACTAGTGTTAGGATAGCCTTTCCACCAGCACCTGCAGAATCCCAAACAGTTGCTGGAATATATCCTGGGCCTTGAGAATTTTCTCATCGCTTGTCCACCATGGATTGTCACAGTCCTCTCTTTTAATCCTTGATTTCATATATCTATTATATTGTAGTTCTAAGTTCCAATATGATGGATAACAGCTGTTATCAATGAAGTCGACTGGATATATGCAACCGAAATTGCGATGAGAGCTGAAGAGAATGAAGGTACATAATCTGACAGTTGCTATTCTGGCAGGAGGCGACTCAAGTCGGTTTGGTAGCTATAAGGCAATGGCAGACTACAGGGGGAAACCATTATTGGCTCATATGATTAAAATCGGGAAGAGATTATCCAGTGACGTGATGATTGTAGTATCTAATCCTACTCAGGAGCATATGGTTGAGGAACTGAATCCGGACATAAATGTGGTGACAGATCCGGAAGGGGGCCCTCGGAGTGCCCTTTATGGAGCGGTTACTGCCTTCGAATACGCCTCGAGTGACTATACTCTACTTCTTCCAGCGGACTCTCCGAAGGCCAATACTGACCTTTTGATAACTCTGGCTCAAATGAAAGAAGGACACGGTGCTGTTGTACCATCCTGGCCTAATGGTTACGTGGAACCCCTCCATTCAGTATATTTGTCAGAACATGCCTATGTCAACGGTTTGAAAGCCTTAGATAGTGAGTCTCTAAAAATGCAGAATCTCCTCTCTCTCCTCAGAAACGTCATTTATGTTTCGACTGAAGTATTGAAGCAATTTGACCCCAAACTGGAAACCTTTGATAATGTCAATTCTCCATCTGATCTTCGAAGGTTGAAGTGACTCTTCAATGGATAGAAACTCTACCTATATAATCCACCACTTTCATGACGAATTCTGCAGGTTCCTTCATGACCTACCATGCAAGGTCCGTAAGGGTCACTAGGAGTGCATCTTTTTCCAAAGAGGGCACATTCCGTTGGATCAGTTATTCCCAGAATGACTTTATGACATACGCAACCCGGCAGAATATCAATCGACTTCATTGGCGGAAAATCATATTTTTTCCCCGCATCATATTTACTATATTCCTCTCTGATGAACATCCCCGAATCTGGAATGATGCCGAGACCACGCCATGGGGCATCACCAATTGAGAATGCCTTGTTCAGCGCGTTCTGAGCTGCAATGTTGCCTTCTGGTCGAACAACACGTCGATACTCGTTTTCTGATTCTGCACGACCATCTTTGATTTGTAGTAATATCATCCGAATAGCTTCCAGCATATCCAAGGGCTCGAACCCTGCAGCAACGCAAGGAACTTTGTGGGTTTCCGCTATGGATTGAAAGGCATTAGTGCCAATTATAGCGCTAACGTGTCCTGGTGTAACGAATCCATCAACGGCAAATCCTTCCTGCTTCACCAAGAGCTCCATCGCCGGAGGAATCACTTTCAGCGAGGTCAATATACTGAAATTATCGGGTGGACTCTTAAGAAGCTCAATAGCCATTGTCGGTGCAGTAGTTTCGAAACCGACGCCAATGAAGATTACATCTCTATCCGGATTCTTTTTCGCAATTTCTACAGCGTCATTTACACCATAAACTACTCGCACATCTCCCCCCTTTGATCGTTCCTTCATCAAAGAAGAGTCCGTGGAAGGCACGCGTATCATATCGCCAAAAGTGGCTACTATATGGCCTCTTTTAACGAGTTCAACAGCTCTGTCTACATCTTCTGCGGCGCATACGCAAACTGGGCATCCGGGTCCAGCCACGAGCTGAATCTCTTTTGGCAATACTGCACGAAGCCCATGACTACTAATGGTGTCTTCGTGTGTCCCACAAACATGAACAATTCGAGTTTTCCTGCCCTGATTGAGTTCCTCTATTTCTCGTAAGAGACCTTTTGCCAAGTTGGCGCTTCTGAAATTATTGTGCTTTTGCATAGGACTCAATCCGCCTTGTATATTGAAACGGCAGGGATAAACTTAGTTGAATGGGCACACTCTATTTGTTCGACTTGATGGCATCCAATATCACTAATGCCTCACCAATCGAAATCGAGAGCTTACTGGCAAGTTGTTTCGGACTAATTTCCGGGTTGTTCGGCAAAATATTGTCTCGGATGTATCCCGAGAGACCGGAATAAAGCGGACTTCTTCTGGCTGTTTCAACAAGGATGTCCCACAGAGGGTGGCTTTTGAAATTCTTAATGTCAATATCCACAAGCCGTGTAGAATTCTGAGGTTGTGGCCGGGGTTCAATCTCTTGAAGGTCATCCTTATTTTCTGTATCACAATCAGATGTATGGGCTGATAACCTATCCTGCTTCAATCTTGCGTCCCGTCCTTGAATCCCGGCAAAGATCTCCTTGTCGGAGCCGTCTATTGCATTGCTATCTCAGCCAATTATAAGCCTTCGGTAGAAATCATCCGCAATACAGAATTCGGCGCTGATTTTCAAGAATTTCTTCATCGAATAAAAAATAGCCATCTTAGTAACCTTTAACAACAAAGCCCCCTTCGAAGATTCATACAAACTCGGCCATAGTGCCATTGTGGGGTTTGAAAAAAAGTTGCCTCGTGGCATACGAAGAATCGTTTTGGATGTACTGAAACCACACACGCCTAGACTGACAGACCTTGCGATAATGATTTCGCGGGATGAACATGTAAGCGGTGTTAACATATCAGTAAAGGAAGTTGATGCCAATACTGAATCAATAACCATCACTCTTGAGGGTGATGATCTGCAGTATGATACTGTAAAGGAGATTTTACAAGAAGCTGGTGCGGTGGTTCATTCAATTGACCAAGTTGTTGCCGGCAAACAGCTGATTGAAGAAGTGACGTTGCAGCCTGAAAACTCCTAATATCGGAAGTCTTGTTGTTCTAACTGCTTGAGTAGTCTTTGACTTTCTTTGTCAATCTTATGCTGCACGATGGAAAGCAGCTCTCTCTCAAACGCCCTTGGAACAATTTTCACAATACTGCACAGTCTATCTACAATTTTCTCTGCCAGTGCATTGGTTGATAGAATACTGCCTGTTACAATACTGTGTACAACGGCTTCCCCCACACTTCCACTAACAATTGAGTCAATTACACTAGATATCGTTCCTTGTGGGTCAGCATAGAATGGCAATTGGCTTTGATCATGTAACGTTAGGAATCCAAGTTTCTCGACAATACTATCTGCATACCATTCCAGGCTTGTTTCTTTCATACGAAATTTTGCTGCAAATTCTGTCTTTGTTAGGGGGTTCGGATGGCTCCAAGGGTGTCTTGTAACAATATACAAAGATGCGGCGTAAAGTGGATCGCTCTCGCGAGGCTTACCTTCATGCGATACATATCTTCTAATCAAGTCAAGAGCCATTGTCTGGTAACTCTCGTCTATTTGGTTCTCGATAAAATACTGATGTCCTTCTCTCACCAAATTGACGATAACTTGTGGGCTGGCTGCTAGGCGAATATTCTCCTCGTGACTCTCCACTGCTGAACACCCTTTCTCTGACTTATTTTGTGGAACAGAAGTCCCTTATAACTGCACAGGAAACTAGGGTTTGTAACCATTCTAAGCGCGCCATCCAGCATTGAATGACTTACCTTGCTCGATACGTTTTTTCTAGCGCCCACCTTAGGGCTCTTTGAATCTCACTCAATCTTGATTCTGTACCATAATTACGAATCACAATCTCTTCAAGAATGCCATCGTCTGACTTCACCTCAAAGTCAAAAGCATCATCCCAGGTGATATCTCCAGTCTCAACCTTCTCTCTGTCCTCTTCATGGAATTTTCCAAGAATGCGTTCAACAAAAAATCTAGCGAAGGCACCTCGTTTAATATCGTACAAAGCATGAGCCGCTGGAATAACACGAATCTCATTCTCAGTGATCTCTAAGGATGCCAGCTCCAAGTCCCTCTGCTTGTTCATCAATACGACGCTCCGCAGTTCCTCTACTGGTTTGGGTTGCATTTCTTCAGGGGGCGTCATCTCTGCTCCCAAAGCAGTATCTGCAGTTGAGAAACTCCCAGTGCTGATTACTTCATCCAGTGCCTTGATAAATTCCCGTAATTTTTCTCTTCTCTCTTGGAGTGCTTCCAACTCTGTTTCAAGTTCTTTTCGTAATTCAAGAAAGATGGGTATTTTCGGGTCGGACATTATCGATGCCTCTCACTAATGCGCATTAACCTAGTAGTGTATCAATATATGGTTTGTAGTATTATAAGGTCGAGGAAAATGCCCTCTGCAGAACGGAGAAAGAATTTGAGAAAGAACCCGTTACTCTTCTTCGACTACGGCTATGGCAAAATCTGGACAATGCATTTCGCAGAGATGACACACTCTGCAGCTTTCTAGGTCTTTGACCACTGGCAAATAGAATCCTCTATTGTCAACCTCATCAGAGGTTTCTAGGACATCATGTGGACAAATATGAGTGCAAAGATGACAACCCTTGCAGAATTCCGAATCAATTATTATCGCTCTGGCCTTTTTTGCCATTGCCATTCTCTCATTCTCCAGTCGCCTGTTTTTGGGTTATAATGGTATTTATCTAGTATCCGACATGACAATATAGCGAGTGGAATCTATAGGACACTCAGAGGAAGGATCCGCGCTATTGAAACCATACCTTGTATTCATGTGCCCCAAATGTAGAAATTTCACAAACGCTCCTCTAGGTCAAAAAAGACGAAAATGCAGTTATTGTGGAAAAATCATTAACATTGAGAACGCAGCAAGTGCTCTATTTGACTCTCCTCAAGAAGCTGGAACCGCCGTGCGCGAATTCAATGCATCTCGAGGAGGAGGTGAGTTTGATGAGGCTGTAGAAAAATCACGAAAGCGGATAACTGAATTGATGCCAGCTGAACGGGTGTCGGTTGATGACATCTCTGACAAATCTGGTGAATCCCTACCCTCGGGTAAGAGGCGTCGACTAATGATGATGCTAGAGCGAGAGGCAAAAGAAGCTCCTTGCCCATTGGAGCGAATTGAACGACTCTCCAAAGAATATAGATTGGATTGGGCTTGGGTGGAAGATCAGCTCAATGCCTTGGGCAACACAGGAGAACTCATATTTCCCCGACCATGGACCATTAAGTTAATCAAAACCGCAAAAAAAGACAAGAAAGATGACAACCTCATTTCTAAAGATGTTTCAAATGAGATAATGGAACTCCTCCGCGAAAATGATGGCGAACTCAATCTTGAAAAGATTCTATGTCATTTCAAAGATAAGGGGATATCAACCTCCTCTGTTGAGTCATCTCTAGATCGTCTCCTTCATAACGGTGAGATATACACTCCTCGTCCAAGTACAATTTGTTTGATTTAACGAGTTTGAATGACTTGATATCCCTGAAGAACTTAGAGAAGTGATAGCAATGCCAATGGTGGAACTCGTAGCGAAGAAGGTCTTGCAACGCAATCCTGACATTGGCTTGACCCTGGTTGACCTCATTGTTTTGCTGTGGCTCTATACTAATCCATATGACAGTAATCGCCGGCAATTGTCCTCAATGAAGAACGTACTGAAAATGTCACAAGTCATGCAGACTCCTGTTGGGAGACTAGAGGTGACCGATGACGAACTCACGCAGATTGTCCTGGGCAGTCTCAGGAAGTTGAAATCCAAAGGACTCATCTACATCAGTTCTGCTGGAGTGCACTACGTGCGGGGCACTCTGACAGAGGCAGGCTTGGAGCTTGTAGAGAATTCGGTGAGTACACCTCTTTTGCGGCGTGTGACGACAGAGTTTGGAGATAGCCCATAACTAATTTTAGTTACAACAAACTTGGCCTTTCATAATACTTAAATGCAAAGTACTTGGAGCTCACAAGTGTTGCTCTCTAGAAACGATTGTTTCGAGACCGAAGGAAGCAGTGCAGGCCACTAGTTCTGCTCGCGAGAACGGCGTGTATACGTGTGCCGGAGTGTCTTGGAGTGATTGTCGAGGGTGCAGGAACAATTGATTCACCTGAGTTGAGAGACTACCAGAGCTGAGTCAAGATAAAGACCCGGAAGTGAGGCAGAATGCCGTCATATGGATATAGTATCATTGGCATAGACCCTGATCGTACAGCAAAAGCTAGTGGAAGGAATATGCGATGTTCACCAAAGCATTGCAGAGAAATCTGTAACGAAATACGGGGAATGATGCTGGATAAAGCAATGGATCTCCTGAATGAGGTCATAGAAGAAAAAGCCTGGATACCGTACAGGCGTCATAAGAAAAAGCGTGCTCATCACTCAGGCATGAAAAAATGGCATACCGGTGGTCACCCTGTCAAGGCATCCAGCCACATTCTCAAAGTGTTACGAAATGCCGAAGCGAATGCGGATAACAAAGGATTGGATATTGACCGTCTGAAAATAATTCATGCAGCATCGCAAAAAGGGCGAACATACAAGAAGTACATTGAGAGAGCATTTGGTCGAAGCACCCCCTATTTTGAGCACACTTCTCATGTAGAAATAGTATTGGAAGAGGTGACCTAAATGTCGTCAATCAAGTATTTCATTGAAAAGAACACAAATAGGCTTGACATGGATGAGTTTCTTGCACGCGAGCTTAACTCAGCTGGTTATGGTGGTGTTGAGATCAGAAAGATGCCAATGCGCACTGAACTAGTGATTCATTCATCAAGGCCCGGTGTCGTTATTGGTCGCCGTGGTTCAAATATCAGAGAGCTGACATATACCCTAGAGAATGAGTTTGGGATTGAGAACATTCAGATTGAGGTTCAAGAGATAGAGAATCCGTGGCTCAATGCTCAGGTTATGGCGTCACGAATAGCCCGACAATTAGAACGAGGTGTTCGATATCGACGTATGTCATATTGGATTCTTCGTAGAATTATGCGGGCTGGCGCAGTTGGTTGCGAAATCATTGTTAAGGGAAAACTCTCCAGCAGAAGAGCACGCTATCAAAAATTCAAGGCCGGAACTATTGCCAAGACTGGTGAACCGTCGAATCTGTTTGTTGATGAGGCTGACGATCATGCTGTTCTTAAGCCAGGAGTAATCGGCATTAAGGTCAGAATAATGGGACCTACAGTGAATCTTCCTGGATATGTGAATATCCCTGAGCCTGAAGTCATGCCTTCTCGTGAAACTCCAGTGCTTATCGAAGAGGAAGCTGAAGATGAAGCTAAAGAGGGTGAAGAAGAAGTTGAAGAAGGTCTTGAAGGTATCACTGACCTTGACGAGCTCAAAGAACTTGAGGAATTAGATGGACTTGAGCTAGTTGATGATAGAGACGAGGGTCCCCAAGAAAAGGATGTTGAAGATTCTGAGGAAGAGGAACCTCAGGAAGAAGAGGAATCCGAAATTGATGCAGAGAGCACGATGGAGGAGCTTGAAGAGCTAGATACTCTCGGCGAAACTGAGGAAGGAGGCGACTAATCGATGGCACGACTCACACCTCAAGATATCAGAAATCTTACTCCCAATGAGCGGGAGAAACGGCTTCAGGAACTATATGATGAGTTATCATCCGTTAGAATTGACTTGGCCACTGGTGGCGGAACGGACAATCCATATAGAATGCGTGCCATAAAGAAGGCCATCGCCCGAATTCTAACCATACAAAGAGAGGAAGAACTGGGGGTTAATGAATGAGCATCACGCCGACGAACATCCTGGGACACGAATTGATGGGCCTGAAGGCACATGTAGTGAAATCAACGGACCCCACTCATGTTTCTCACAATGGGCGAATTGTAGCAGAATCGAGGTCAATGCTTCAGCTGGAAACCGAAACTGGAGATATATTATTGCCTAAAGAAGTGTGTACCTTCGAGATTACGCTTCCAGACGAAACCGTAGTTAGAGTAGATGGCAATCTCTTGCATGATCGCCCGGAAGATAGAATGAAGAAACGCCATAAACGGAGATGGTAAGAATGGCAAAGACCAAGAACAAAGTAAGGAATATTGGTGTTCCCGGTATAGAGCCTCCTGAAGAAACTTGTGAAGACTCAAGATGCCCATTTCATGGCAATCTTCCAGTGCGAGGCCGTGTTGTGGAAGGTATTGTACAATCCACAAAAATGCACAGAACCATTTCATATGAAATGAACTACCTCAGCTTGGTGAAGAAATATTCGCGTTTTGAGCGACGGAGGTCACAGAAACTTGCTCATCTTCCGCCTTGTATAGATGTGAAAGCTGGAGATATTGTTACTGTTGCAGAGTGTAGGCCTTTGAGCAAGAATGTTTCATCAGTTGTGATCGCTTCAAGACCGAGTGAAACCGCAACGGAGGAGTAGTAAATGTCACGTAAAGTTGGAAGAGGAATTCGGAAATTTATTCCCAGGATTGCCAGAGGACTTCCTATTGGAGCCAAAATACATTGCGCTGATAATTCAGGAGCTAGAGAATTGCAGATTATCGCTGTGTTTGGTTACAAGGGTAATGTACGCAAACTTGCGAAGGCTGGTGTCGGAGATCAAATCAACGTGGCTGTCACGAAAGGTAAACAAGATTTGCGAAAGCAGGTCCTGCAAGCCATAATTGTTCGCCAAAGAAAACCTTACCGTCGACCCGATGGATCCTGGATTCAGTTTGAAGATAATGCAGCAGTTTTGATCAAACCAGGAGGGGAACCTCAAGGTTCTGAGTTGAGAGGCCCAATGGCCCGAGAAGTCACCTTACGATGGCCAAGAGTTGCAGCGATTGCTTCCAAGATTGTATGAGGTGTAAATAAATGACAAAGAAAAGCAGTTCAAAATCTCCACGAAAACAGAGACGTCGTATATACAAGTCTCCCATTCATAGTCACAAGAATATGCTGAAATGCAGACTTGATGAGTTTCTGCGAGAAGAATATGCAATGAGGTCGCTAGTTCCGAAGAAAGGCGACTTAGTTCGAATCATGAGGGGGCAATTTAGAGAAACTGAAGGAAAAATAATTCGCGTCGATTATCGAAACGTACGCGTTTACATTGATAGCGCGACGACTACTAAGGCTGATGGGAAGGAGGCGCAGATTCCTATTCACCCATCAAATCTAATGTTAGTTGAATTAGAACTTGATGACAATCGCAGAGAGATCATTGAACAGAAGACGCTGAAGATGGCGGAGAGTGAATAGATGGCACGAAGAGGTCAAAAGAAGCATTTGAAGAGGCTGCCTGCTCCTAGGCATTGGCCAATCAAAAGAAAGCATGGCAAATTTACAACTCGACCAATACCAGGTGCACACCCGAAAGAAGAGTGTCTGACATTAGCGATTCTTTTGAGAGAGGTACTGGGGCATGCCAAAAACATGCGCGAGGTTCGAGCTATACTATCAGGCGGACATGTATTGATTGATGGTGTACCGAGAAAGAATCCACGATTTCCTGTAGGCTTAATGGATACAATTCAGCTAGTTGGCTCTGGAGAACGCTACAGGTTACTCCCGAAGCGAAAGGGAGGTTTCAGACTTGTTGAGATTGATGAAGAAGCTGCAAGTATGAAACTAGGTAGAATCGAGAAGAAAATGATGGTGCCTGGCGGAAGAATACAATTGAGTCTTCATGATGGTAGAAATATCCATTTACCTGAGGGTGCAAAATCATCCGATTACAATACACTGGATACACTAGCCATAAGCGTGCCCGAACAAGAGATTCTAGAATCGATACCTCTAGAAGAGGGCAATTATGCCGTCGTATCTAAGGGCCGCAACGTAGGAATTGAGGGAAAGGTCTTAGGTATCCAAAGGCGACTTGGCACACATACGAGCACCGTGACATTGCAAGCTCCAGACGGAAACAGATTCGAAACCGCCCTTGATTATGTCTTTATTGTTGGAAAGGATAAGTCAATGATTAAGCTTGGTTCAGCAGGAGGTATGTCTGAATGAGTGCTGAGAACGAAGCATTGCTAGAAAACGAAGAGCTGTATATCAAAGACTGGGAAACATATCCTATGCGAGAGCCTTTGATTTCAAAGGTTGTTGTTGACATGTGTACTGGTGCAGGTGAGCAACTGAATCGGGCTAGCACCATCTTAGAGGAACTCACGGACCAAACCCCGGTGCAGTCTCGTGCAAAACAAACAGTTCGTGAATTCGGTATTCGCCGTAGAGAACCAATTGCTGTACGTGTCACTCTTCGAGATGACAAGGCTACAGAATTCCTTGAAAAGGCTCTGAAGGCAAAAGATGAAGTGCTACTGATTAAGAACTGGGACGACAGCGGGAATTTTGCATTTGGAATAAGTGAACATATCGATATACCTGATGTCAAATACGACCCAGAACTGGGAATTCAGGGAATGAACATCACTGTTTGTGTGGAACGCCCTGGCTATCGAGTGAAGAGAAGGAGAAAACAAAGGGCGAAGATACCATACCGCCACAGATTGACTCCTGAAGAGAGCATGGTGTTCATCAAGAACAAGTTTGGAGTGGAAATACTCGAAAAGGAGAGAGAGCGCACATATCTATTCTGAGGTGAGCTATAATGACCGCAAAGAAGAACAAATCGAAAAGCAAGAAAAAGGTGGGCAAAGGCAGCAGAACATGCCGTCGTTGCGGAACACATCAAGCTATCATTAGGCGTTATGGTCTCAATATGTGCCGCCGTTGTTTCAGAGAAACTGCGGAAAAACTCGGTTTCAAAAAATACAGCTAGGGGAGGTATACAAGAAATATGACACTATTAGATCCATTGGCTGACGCGATGTCGAGCATCTATAATAGCGAGCTTGTTGGTAAGCCCGAAATCATAGTGGCACCAGCATCAAGCTTGATTGAGAGAGTGCTGCGGGTTATGCAAGCCAAAGGTTACATTGGCGAATTTGAAACAATTGATGATGGAAAAGCGGGAAGGATTCGCATACAACTCATGGGTCGTACAAACCGATGTGGCGTCATCAAACCCCGATTTCCTGTCAAACGTGACGGATTTGAAAACTATGAGAAGAAATTTCTACCAGCTTACAACTATGGTATCCTTATTGTGACTACTCCACAAGGAGTAATGACTCATGAAGAAGCCAAGAAACGTGGCATTGGTGGTAGACTATTAGCATATGTGTATTGAGGAGAGAACCGATCGATGTCAATAAACGCAGCTTACGAGCAACGTATCGAGATACCAGATGACTGTGACGTCACTGTTAAAGAGAAAAAGGTAACAGTCACAGGACCATTAGGCACTCTTGAGCGTGAGTTTCCAGAACTCATAGCAGATTTTGAGATTGATGGAAATGAATTAGTTGCTTATACCCAGGTATCTAGGAAGAAGACTCGTGCACTAGTAGGTTCTATAATAGCACATGTGAGAAATATGCTCACTGGTGTACAGCATGGTTACGAATACACCATGAAGATTGTATACAGCCACTTTCCACCAACCGTTAAAGATGAGGATGGCTTTGTCGTCATATCTAATTTCATAGGTGAGCGGGGTACACGTAGAGCCCGCAAGGTGGGCGATGTAGACATCAAAATCTCAGAAGATGAAGTCATAATCAGTGGCATAAATATTGAGGATGTATCCCAAACAGCAGCTAACATTCAGAATTCCACCAAAATACGAAACAAAGATCGTCGTGTGTTTCTTGATGGAATCTATGTTTTAAAGAAGCGGAAAGGCACGGATGTGAAGTCTGTAGTATAGGAGGCGAAAAAGATGACAAAGAAGCCAAAGATAACTGACATCCCGGGAATCGGAGAGAAGATGGAAGAGAGCCTCCGAAACGCCGGAATAAAGACCGTCTTGAGTCTCTCAAAGGCAGATCCTGAGAAACTGGCTGCAAAAGTAGGTGGATTAGGGGTTTCTAGCGCTGAGGATTTCATAAGTGAGGCCAAAAAGCTACTACCTCAAGAAGAGCCGAGCAAAGAAAAGAAGACAGGGCTAGAAGATATTACTGGTGTTGGACCAAAGACACAGGAATCTCTCAGAGCAGCTGGGTACGAAACAGTAGAAAAAATAGCAATAGCTGACCCAGTAGAGATTGCAGAAAAGGTTGAAGGTGTCGGTGATGCGACTGCAGATCAGATTGTAGAAGCAGCTCTTGAGCTGGTTCCTGATGACGTAAAGAAAAAGCGTAAACCAAGATTGAGTGACATAACTGGTGTCGGACCGAAGACGCAAGATGCACTCAGAACAGCCGGGTATAATACAGTAGAAAAAATCGCAATAGCTGAACCGGCCGATATCGCAGAGAAAGCCGATGGCATTGGGGATACTACTGCAGACCAGATTGTAGAAGCAGCTCTTGAGCTGGTTCCTGATGACGTAAAGAAAAAGCGTAAACCAAGATTGAGTGACATAACTGGTGTCGGACCAAAGACGCAAGACGCACTCAGAGCGGCTGGATATAAGACTGTATCAATGATAGCAAATGCTGATTCAGCAGAGATTGCAGAAAAGGTTGAAGGTGTCGGTGATGCGACAGCAGATAATATAGTTGAAGTAGCGCAATCACTGCTACCCACTAAGCTCAAAAAGAAGAAGGCCAAAAAGAAGCCAAAGAAGAAGGCCCCCAAGAAGAAAGAGAAGAAACCTGAATTTGAATTTGCAGGTGGCAAGGCAAGACACGACCAAAGGTTACTAAGAATTGCCGCCAGAAAGAAGAAACGCAAACCAAAGTTTCGGCATGAACAAGCTCACCGGTGGAAACGTGTCAGCGACAGCTGGCGGAAGGTCCGCGGTATTGATAGCGCGACACGTGAAAAGAAGAAGGGCAGACCAGCAATGGTTTCAGCAGGGTATAGAACCCCCAAGGAAATTCGTGGTCTGCATCCGTCCGGATACGAGGAAGTTCTGGTTCATCGCCCTGCTGATTTGGATGGATTGGACCCGGAGGTTCAAGCTATCAGAATTGGCGGAACAGTGGGAATGAAGAAACGGCAGGACATTCTAGACAAGGCCGATACAATGTTTCTCAGAGTCCTGAACCCAGGCGTACCTGAGGAGGTCATGGAAGAGGATCTATTCGAAGAACTTGAGGGCCTTGAAGACATGGAGGCTGAGTAGACATGAAACTCACTTCACAGAAACGACTCGCAGCAGACGTCATGAAGGTCGGAGTCTCTAGGGTCTGGATTGACCCAGATTTCCAAGACGAAGTATCGTTGGCAATTACAAAGGACGATATCCGTCGCTTGATTGACGAACGAATCATACAGAAGAAACAGAAGAAGGGTGTCAGCAGAGGACGAGCGCGTCACAAATTACAACAGAAAAGAAAAGGACAGCGCAGAGGCCCGGGCAGAAAGAAGGGAAAGGCAACCTCAAAACTTTCCAAAAAGGACCGGTGGATGCATAAGATACGACCGATGCGCCGCGAACTAAAGCGACTGAGGGATGAAGGTAAAATCTCAAAGGGCGCCTATCGTGAGTTGTACCTCAAGGCAAAAGGTAATGCATTTCGTAATACCGCCCATCTGCGAACATACATATCAGAACACAATTTGGGAGATGTTAAGTGATGGCACAAGGTTCAACATACCGAGTGAAATTCCGAAGACGAAGAGAAGGAAAGACTAACTACTACCGTCGCCGTGGAATGTTGAAGTCCAAGCTACCTAGATTAGTAGTGCGGAAGACAAACACCAAAATTATCGCACAAGTTATGACTGCGAAAGTGATTGGAGATGTCACAGAAGCATCAGCTATCTCCCCTGAACTGGAAAAATATGGTTGGGTGGCTGGCAAACGCAATTTACCAGCGGCTTATCTTACTGGATTACTTGTAGGCCTTCGTGCAAAGAGTCGAGGAATCGAAAAAGCTATCCTCGATATTGGTCTCAATACGCCTGTGAATGGTTCTAGAGTCTACGCTGCACTAAATGGAGCGCTTGATGCAGGATTGGATATCCCGCACAGTCCCGAGGTTCTGCCAGATGAGGACCGCCTCAAGGGCAGTCATATTGTGGAAAGCTTCAAGCACTTTGACTCAGAGGATAACGAAGGGAACATGTTCACCGAGATAGGTTCCAAAAAACGGAATATTACGAGTATACCCAAGACCTTTGAAGATGTGAAACAAGCGCTACTTGATATTCCAGAATCAGAATTGAAAAAGCGCAAGAAGAGCAAGAAACCTAAGAAGAAGCCCAAAGAGAAGAAGCCTAAGAAGAAGAAGCCCGACGAACGGCCTCCACGAGCGAAGCCAGAGAAACCTAAACCGAAGCGACTGACCTCGCGCGGCAAGGGCAAGAAAGGAAAGAAAAGAAATAGATAGGAGTTATAGAAAATGAGTAGACGAAGAGGACGTTCCAACTCCGACCGGGTTCAGGACTGGGAACCAAAGACAATCCTGGGCGAAATGGTCAAAGAGGGTCACATAAACAGCATTGAGGAAATTCTTGAAAACAACTATGTGATCCGTGAACCAGAGATTGTAGATTTGCTATTTCCAGATCTCAGGCAAGAGATTGTTGATGTATCTCTTGTACAAAGGCAGTCCGATAGCGGGCAGCAGAGAAGCTTCAGAATCACAGTGGTTGTTGGAAATGGTGAGGGCGTCATTGGTATTGGCATCGGGAAGGCACCTGAGTTTGTTCCCGCAATTCGTTCAGCTGAAGCACGAGCTAAGCTGAATATCACTGTCTTCAGAAGAGGATGTGGTTCTTGGGAATGCAGATGTGGTGAACCGCACAGCGTTCCATTTGCATCAAAAGGTAACACGGGGTCAGTGTCTGTCACATTGAAACCCGCCCCGAAAGGAACTGGACTTGTCACAGCAGATGTTGGGAAAATTGTTCTAAGAATTGCGGGTCTTAATGATGTGTGGTCTTATACGAAGGGTCGTTCACGGACCTCTTCGAATTTTGCCAAGGCCTTTGTTGATGCATTGACAAATACCTATCGGATGCTTCCTCCACAAGAATGGCAATATACAGGAGTGGCTGAAGAATGAGCGAAAATAAGAATGCCATCCTGGCAATACGGGTGAGAGGTAGAGTTAGGGTTCGTCCACAAATACAAGACACACTGGACAAGCTCAAACTAATTCGACTACATCATGCTAGGTTGTTTGAAGATACCCCAAGTATTCGAGGAATGATCAATAAGGCAAAAGATTTCATTACTTGGGGTGAGGTTGACGAGGATACAATTTTGCAGCTTCTAACAAAAAGAGGACGTCTACCCGGAAACAGGCGTTTGTCAGATGCTTATGTTAAAAAGAACTCATCATACAAATCAATCAATGCACTTGCCAAAGCGCTTTTGGCAGGAGACGCAGACCTCTATGATGTGGAAGGACTGAAACCTGTGTTTCGCCTTACTCCCCCTTCTGGCGGTTTTAGTGGTTCGAAATACTATCAGATTGGCAAGGGTGGTATCACGGGTTACCGCGGTCCTGAGATTAATGAGTTAGCCAAGCGAATGATATAGTGTTAAGGTGATTGTAATGTCATGGGACGAAGATCCATTTGATGATGAAGAGAGAAGAAAGGCATTTCGACGTTGGTTCGGCGAGTTTCTACCCGAATCAATGTTCAAAGAGTTAGAAGAAATGATGGATCATATGATGAACCAATTCGGAAATGGATCGTTTATGGACCCGCGCAAGATGGAGGAGTTCATGAACAACCCTCGTGGGACAAATCCGTTTGTCTTCGGTTTTTCTATGCAAATGGGCCCGGATGGCAAACCTGTCATTAGACGATTTGGAAACACTCCTCGGGGTGAAGGCCCTGTTATGGGACCAACACTGGAACCACTTGTTGACATTCTGGAAGAGGATGGAGAAATCATTGTTGTTGCTGAACTTCCCGGTGTAGATAAGAATGACATCAAAATCAGAATCAAGGGTCAACAACTTACTATCGATGTTACAGACCCCAATAAACCATACCACAAGGAATTGGAACTACCCTCTAGGGTAGAGAAGGATGAAGCAACATCATCAATCCGCAATGGAGTACTTGAAGTTAGACTGAAGAAGAAGTAGTAAAGGAGACTACAACAATGCGTAAAAGAAAGAGCAAGAAGATCAATAAAATGCGCGGTCGTCGCGCGGCTGGATATGGTTTCAGTGCAGGTCATCGAGCCTCAGGACAGAGGGGAGGCGTAGGTAAGGCCGGCTCTAAAAAGCATCATTACATCAAAGTCATGCAGGAGAATCCTCGCTATTTTGGGAAATGGGGATTTCAAAGACCTCAGCATCTAGTTGAGGATGTATCAGTCCTGAATATTGGAGAGATTGATGCATTAGCAGATCGCTTAGTAAAACAAGGTCATGCAGAGAAGAAGGGTAAAGAGTATACGGTTGATGTCAAGTCTATGGGCGTCAACAAAGTTCTTGGCTCAGGAAAAGTAACCCGCAAGATCAATCTCATCAATCTAGATGATATAAGTGAGAATGCAAAAGAAAAAGTACTCGAGGCAGGCGGTTCTGTGGACCTGGGTGAAGAGAGCTAGTTCTATTTGATGGCATTCTGCTCTTCCAATCTGTTTCGCCAGATGAATAATGCTATTGCCACTTGAACAACTACCAACCCAACAAAAATCACACTCTCCAATCTAAATAGCCACGCAAAGGGTTGTGGTCTCATTGTTATTATGAAACTATCTGAGTCAGAATGCCATGTTGTATCATAAACAATGAGCGTAACAGTGTATATGCTAATTGGAACGTTCTCAATAACTTCGCTGATTGTACCTCCATGCCACTTCTTCTTAATGTGAAGCTCTTGGTTTAGATATAGCTCATAGTAGCTGGGATTAGTATCATTGGTTTCCCAGATTATCCTTGATTTCATGCCGCTATCCTCCATGAAAACCTGATGGGATGCGATTTTTGGCATGAATTGAGTCATATTCTTGAGCTGCTTGGCATGCGGGTCGGTGTAATTTCCTAGGGGAATCAAATAGATAGATTCACCGTCATAATCGCTCCAGTAATTTCCCTTTCCTTCCTCAAATACCCATCCTAAGTATCCAAATCCATACATCTGTGCATTCCGAGGATGATTCCATCCGAATCTATTCTCCCAAACGAAATTTCTCTCCCATTCATAGCCTGCGAAGTACTCCAAATGAAGCCCAAAATGCGAATTGTTCAGGACTTCATTGTCTATTATTTCATAATCTCCGGTTCTATACAAGTAGATTCCTGACTCTGCATTATAATCAATGAAGCAGGATGTGATATCGCAATTGTGGACATCATAGAAGGACACACCATTTCCTCGGTTATACGCAGCAGTGCTGTTCTTTACTACGCAATTATCAGAGAAGGCAATCCGAATACCATCACCATCATTGTTACGAAACAGACAATCCTCTATGACACAACTGCTGCAACCGGAGAGTAATATCCCGCTGTCGCCCTGGTGTTCGCTAGTTACAGATCTAATAACGCAATTGGTACACTCCAAGAGCCGTACGCCAGATGCCACTTCAAACGAAAGATTGGCTATTGTCAGGTTACTGCATTTCGATAAGATGAGTTGTCCTGGATTCTCCAATTTGATCTTGATGTCTTCAATACCCCTCAGAACAACAAGCTGTTTCCCATTCACTGTATTATCACTCACGATATCCCCTGTTTTAAGCGCGTCTGAGGTTTCGCCAACGAGTAATCCGCAGCCAGTAAAATTGTTGGAAAAAATGCCGTAGTTTGAGCACCGGTCAATTTTCATTCCGGCTCTGCTGTTGTTGATTAGAGTGTTATTACGTGCGATTATAACTTCAGAGTATATAGCTTCTAGTCCTATGTCATTCCCCTCAAATGAATTACCGACTAGCCGGATCCCCGCTCCCTGTCCAACGTACACCCCACTTAGTCGATTGTTCTTGAACTCCGACTGGTTGACAGAACAGTCACTACAACCATACATCAAGATCCCGATGGTCGTATTGAAGAAGCGCCCAAAACTCACATGCACTCTTCTGGAATTGACTATGAAAAGCTGTCCTAGATTTGATGCATAGACCTCGATATCATCCTCGTCCATGATGACTCTCAGCAGCCTCCCATTTACCGTATTATTGTAAAAGGAAACTCTGCCCGGGTAGAGGTTCCAAAACCGGGCAAGTCCATCATTGACAAATTGATTGCTCATTACACGGGTTACATTCTCATGATATCTGTCAATGCTCATCGTTAATCCCCCATTCTGATTGTCCATAAACACATTAGCTGTGATATTTGTCCCCTGTCCCCTTGATCGAAGACCAACATTCTTGTGTGCTCTAATTGTGCAGTTGGTTACAGTACACCCGTTCGAGGTCAAATAGATTCCATCTTCTCCCTCCTCCAGCATACTATCTTGGACTCTGCAATTTCTGCCGCCCTCAATGTAAATGTTGGCTGATGAGGAGTTCGTAAGTACACAGTTTTCAACAGTTACGTTTCTACATGACCTCAAAGAAAGCCCGTATCTACTAGCCCCTTGACATGTGATATTGGAAATGGACGAATCGTGACACCATAGTGCAGATACGCCACATGAAACATTTGTAAAATGACCGCCGCTGATAGTGACTTCGGAACAATTGAAGAGAATAATCTGTCCATAATCTACTCCATCTATCTTCTTTGCTTCTTCGTCTTTAAAAAATCCAATGGGCTGCCCACCAACTGTATTGCCGTTCAAAGTCAACGAGTGACCAAAACCGACCCAATGAGTGTATATTCCTCCATGCTCCATCTGATTGTTAGTAACTCTCACGTCATTGGCATATCTAAGATGTATTCCCTGTTCGCTATTCGATATGATATTCTGTCTTATGGTGCTCTGTGAACAGTCAGAGCAATAAATGGGGATGCCTTGACAATAGGTTATGGTATTAGACGCAATATCAACGTCTTCGCTATTTACAGTACTGATTCCATCTGAAGTTGTATTGCTGACCGAGTTCCTACGAATCACAGTACCATCTGAATCCCAAACACGAATCGCAGTGCCCCAGCAGTTCTCGATCGTGTTGTTTTCAATAACAGCTCCATAGCAACTATCAATGTCAATGCCACCTCTCTTCCAGCTGATGGTGGTATTTACAACTGAGGCATGGATCGAGGCCTCAATGCTCACTCCACTATAGTTGTCCCAAATGTGAGTGGGGCTCGTAATGATGCAGTTTGCAATAACAAAATGATATGAAACCTCTTCGATGAATATCCCGATGGTCAGTGACGATATCAGCAACCCAGAAATTCGAAATGGGTCAATCTTAGTACCACTGCCGGGAAATCCTGCATGCTCCATCTGATAATCACCGAAAATCCTGATGTTATCAGAGGGAACGTAGCTCCAATTTTGTGAAAGAGATGTGGATGCGTGTCGTGAGGATGATACGTTAGGTAAATCTGCTACGGGAGGTGATATTGCGGAAGACATTAGGATTAGTAGTATACTCATTGTAAGATATGAGGCATTCCTATCGTTCATTGCCCTACCTCAAATGTGCACTCAAATGATATAAGTCATAATATGCCTTTTAATGGTCAATCAATTATCATCGGGAAACTCTCTGATGCAATGAATTCGTGACATTGCACAAAGAAGCGCCACCCCTACGTTCATACAATCCCAACAAATGCTTCTCTGAACCTTGACCATTAGCTTTAAAGGCTCTCTGCAAATCGAGCACAAAAACCTGCAGGAGATATCGGGTCTTTGCCATCAATGTTCCTGAAAGCATTATCACCATTTGTTCGTGTTATGCCGGAAGTCAAGGCTCCGGATAGAGAGGTGTCCTTCCGAGAAAAGGCGATCTGGACTATCGTGGTCTTGATTATCTTCTTGGTCATGTCACACCTACCATTGTATGGAGTTGACAGACAGGCCGGCACAGACTATCTTTGGGCCATGCGAGTAATTCTTGCTAGCACACGAGGTACCTTGATGGAGCTAGGTATCGGACCTATAGTTACTGCAGGACTAGTAATGCAGCTCCTCTCAGGCTCAAAAATCATAGATGTGGATTATTCAAATCCAGAAGACCGTGCAAACTTCACTGGCGGCCAGAAAGTCTTAGCCATGTTCATGACTGCATTCCAGGCCATCGCTTATATTCTCGGTAATGCATATGGTGAACTGGATCCTACACAAGCTGTCATCGTGTTCATGCAGCTCTTCTTTGCTGGAATCATAGTGATTCTTATGGATGAACTTGTCCAGAAGGGCTGGGGCCTGGGTTCTGGAGTCTCCCTCTTCATCATGACAAACGTGGCTGGTCAAGTCATGTTCAGCATGCTCAATATCGTAGAGGTTGAAACCGTTGCACCTGTGGGATACCCCCGGGACGCAACCAATCTACCAAAGGGTATCGTCGCAGCCATGATCTCAAATCTGCTGCGCGTCTTTGGTGTTGGCTCAGAACAGTATCCAGCAGTTGATGCAGCCTGGCTCTTTGTTAGAAATGGAGTCGACCCCGGGATTGTTTCGCTCATCATCACCTTCGTCATTTTTGGTGGTGTCCTCTGGCTGGAATCGGTCAGAGTGGAAATACCGTTGCAGTATGCACGATATAGAGGAATGAAGGCGAAATATCCGATAAAGCTGCTTTATACATCAAACATCCCAGTGATTTTGGCCCAAGCACTCTATGCCAACATCATCTTCTTTGGCCAAATAATCAGCAATAACTTCAATCGCAATGGCACGAATGTCTTCCTCAATCTCTTCCCTGGATACTACGAGAACGTCGAGGGGCGAATGGTAGCCACGGAGGGCTTTGCCAAGTATATCACGCCTCCGCAAGGCATCTTCAGCCTCCTCAATGAGGGAATGGAGGGCATACTACATATCGCCTTCTACGCCGTGCTTATGGTCGTGCTCTGTTGGGGCTTTGCAAAAATTTGGGTAGATATCTCAGGTATAGCCCCTAGAGATGTATCACGCCAGCTGTTGAGCTCCGGGTATATTGTTCCTGGATTCCGCAGAAGCGAAAAGGTTCTGGAGCGGTTACTGTCTCGATACATTCCAGTAGTGGCTGGTTTGGGCGGCTTCCTCATCGGAGTGCTAGCGGCCTCAGCGGACGTACTCGGTGCGCTGGCGAGTGGAACTGGTATCCTGCTGATGGTGTCAATCATCAAGCAATACTACGAGCAGATTGCCAAGGCGCAGTTGTCCGAGATGGGTGGAGAAGGCATGGCTGGCCTCCTAGACATCTTCTAGAACATCGAAGGGCCCTCCTCGGGGCCCTCATGCCCTTTTTTCGACAAGCATTGTTTAACGAAAAATGGGACATCATTTGTTTGGTTATTCTGGCAGCTAAATCTGTCTGCCAAACCATTTATTCTGGCTCTTATCTTCCAACGTATCAGCACCGAGGTACTCCATGAATCTCTCCAGCTCTTCTCCAAATGCCTCTGAGAATGCAGCGTCTTCTGAGATGTCATTGAATAGATGGAGGCTCCGCACCTCCAAAGTCTTGTCTTCTCCTCGAAAACGCGGCTCTATTAGACCAACATAATCCCCATCATAAAGAATTGGTAAGCAATAATAGCCGTAAATCCGGTCCTCCTTTTTCTTGTAAACTTCCCAAACATACTCATGACCATAGATGGTTTCGAACAGTGATCGATTCCATAGAAGGGGATCCAATGGGGCCAAAAAGCGAGCATTGGAGTTAGCGATCTCCGCCAAATCGTCCCATAGTGGCTGGTCTTCTGTTGGGTAATAGAGGTCGCCCCTCCACCCCTCTACTTTCACAGTAGATATTCGTCCCTCCTCCGCCAATGTGTTCAATACATGTCGCACGTCACGTACCTTCCCGATTTCGTTCCACTGTTCGGGCGCCTTGGATGGTGAAACCAGCCGTGAGGCTCTAACAATAAGGTCAGCAATCTCGACCAATGCATCTTCTTTGTTGGGAGCTGGCATATTCAGATACTTCTCAGGGATGATGGTGTCGGGGAGTGCATAGTACCTCGTTCTTCGCTGTCGATGGTGAACCATCACTTCTCCTGAGACCCATAATCTGGTAAGCAGTGTGTTCGCAGCATTTGCAATTTGTCCCCATCCCCATTCGATCTTACCCATGTCTTTCAGGTCTCTCGAACAGATTGGCCCCTTCTCAACCGTCTTCATTATGACAGCGATTTCCGATTTGTATTTGTCAAAGAAGGAATTGTATTGTTCATGACGCCTATTCATCTTGCATTTGAACAGGGGGTACTTGTCTAACGGCAAAATTGACATCATTTTGCAGAAATACTCGAATAACTCTCTCTTCTCGTAGAGTAAGTTTTCCAAGTGGTGACGCCGATAATTCTCAACTCGACTGAATAGGGTAAGGTCCTGATTGCAGCCCGCTACATCAATCGAGTCTACCTGCACGCATGGCTGTCTTTGAAAGAATTGCATGACTCCTTCACACCCTTTTGATAGGGATTGAAAACCATGTGCCTTCCACAATATACGACGAACTTCTTCCTTGCTCTTTTCGGGTTTCATCGACATTGCCGTCTATTCTCTTCTTAACAACCTTCTGCTCAGAGAAAACAAACCGCAGCAGAAACCCACATAACAACTACTTTTTCTGTATCTGCGTCTATCTCTGAAAGGAGGCAAATCTTGTGACTACCGAGGAACTGATTCAACGCGCTATCAAGGAATTCAATGAGTATAGGGTTCCTGAAATCGAAGCCAAGTTGAAGAAGCATCAGGAGGGTTCATTCGTTATCGAGTTCACAGGGACCTTCTGTCAGACATGTGGGTTCTATGATTATTTTGAAGACCTCCGATTGCTTTTAGAGAACGACTTTGGAGTCAGGACGCGCATAAAACACATTGAGGAAATAACTACAGGTGCAGATGTAGAATTTGAATTTTTGTTCTGAACAAGAAGACTGACATGGTCTTCTTTGTGGGGCTAAACCCTTCACTGTTAGACCGTCAATCCACCATATGATCTGAAAAGCATAAAAGGCGAGAAATGAAAGCAGTACCGAATAGCGTCCTGAGTGTTGGTATCAATATGTCACATTATGAGTTTGTAGTTCCAAGAGGTTCCCCGGCCCGCAATTGGTGCTGCATTGCTATAGGAGTTCTTGGAATTATACTCTTCATTGCCGGCGGACTAGCATACTATTTCACATAAACTCTATAGATATGCTATTTGAACCGGTTCTCAGCATCCTCAACGATGTCTTTGTACAGCACGTGAATGAAATTCTTATCGAACTCATATTCTTCCTCCAACATTTCCTGCTCCTCTTGTTCGTCAAGATACTGCATTGATGCTGGAAAGAAGTCTTTGTCTTCCTTCTCAATATGCTGAGGATAGAATGTCACCAGTTCTCCCATCATCTTGATGATACGATCGACGGCACCATCAACTCCCCTCACATAATCTTCCTTTGCCTTCACCAACTTCCCCGTAGTATCTCTCGCCCATTCATGTTCAACTATGAGCTCTTTCATGACTTTATCATCATGTTCTCGCATATCTACCGATTTCAGGTCCCGAAAGAGAATATCCTCCTCTTTCCCATGATGACATCTGTCTGCATAATTACGAATGAAGCCAACGGCTGTCTCAATGAATGCCGGGTCCGGTTCTCCACCCTTCTCAAGTCGTTTCATCTCATTATCCATAACAGAAATCATGCGTTCAATCAGTCTATGCTCTATCATCAATGGTCCAACAGGCTTCACCATATCACATCGCCTATTTACTATAGTTAATACGGGTATATAAGGATAAGCCAGGCCCGAGAAGATGCATTTAATTGTTTCAATTTTCATCGATAAACTGTGAATCCTATATCCGTAACCACAGCCCCTCTAAACATCCTTATTGGCGAAGACTATCACAATGTGAGGGCAACACTGGACCTTGCCAAGGAGATCTGGAATGCATCTGCAGTGGATGGATTTGAGTTCCAGTATCTTGCTGAGTGGGATGCTAGTACATCTCCACGGGATGACAAGACAAAATCCCACAGAAGGACTGCGTGGGAAACAAGTGAAAAACACACTGAGCGGGAAATTGCAGAGCTTATTTTGAAGTCAGGTGTCCCAATCATCTCAGTTCACGGTAATCGAGACATCGGCATCTGTCTTTGTTCGGAAGAAGAATCAGAGCAAGAGATTGGAAATGACATGCTCGATGATACATTTCTGTTGGCAGATTCAATAGGAGCAAATCTGGTTGTTTTTCATCTATGGGATACATGGAAGGATTCTTTCAACCTGAAGTATCTTCAAGAGGCCTTGGCGAAAGCATCCCAGAGATTTCCAAATGTGATTCCAACGGTAGAAAATGTCCCTACTCATCTCAAAGGGCATACTCCCTTTGACTTGGTGAGTGTGTTTGAGTTTGTGACACTTGACCTTCGATGGGCAGCGATGTATGATGAATTTGAGAAATTCAGCGAAATAGCAGATAAAATCGCAAATGTCCACATTCGTGCCTCGCTAATCGACAGAAAATGGAGCATGATGGATTCACCGTTCACAATAGAAGATGCCCTCAACAAGATCTGCATAGACTGGGGTTATACTGGTCCCCTGACTGTGGAACCAGAAGGAGGACTACGGCAGGCCTCTCTGAGTGATTTCAATGAGGCTTTCAAGACATTACGAAGATAGCTTTTGAATGCATCCAAATTCAATCATTGTTTCAGACTCCACATATCTCTCGAAGCATTCTGGACTCGAAAATGCACTTCCTCTATACAGAAAATGCTTTTCATATACAAAGCTGACTTTAGCAGAGCCCACTTTGAATAGATAGTATAGGGTGGAGATGCATTGATCCCGGAAGGACAAGAATCCAAATCAGAAAACGGAAATACGAGCAAGAATTCAACGATATATAGTGTACAGAAACCTAGCGCTAGTGCTTTGTTAGGTTACATATCCGCTGCCATGATTATGAGCTTGGGTTATTCTCTGATTATAATCGATTTTGCAGACACGCTGTTATTACCTGACCAGGCAACCTTTTCCTTCCTTCTTGAGGAGCAAATTTGGGGTCTCATCGTTCCCAATCTTCTCATGATCATTATTGCCCCCATAGTCTGGTTAAAGGTCTCTGGAGCAGTTCTTGCATTTCGGAGCTATTCCGACCACTATATAGAGGCTGAGACCAACGTCACAGACCTAAATGATATTTGGAGCGTATTCAAGAACAAGATCCTCTCCGGAATTTCCGCGAATATTGGTTTCACATTTATCATCGCATATCTCATTTACTTCTTCTTGCCAGAAGACCTTACAGGTAATGATGCCCTCTTTCTCTCGATTATGGTTATGCAGCTGGTGCCTCTGGTCATATCAGTACTAGTTCCAGTAAATTGGGTTCTCAATGACTCTCTTATCAGATATGAAGATGAAAAAGGCCTGGTCCACGATGTGGGAGAAGATATGAATAAGGGACTTTTGAGGAAGTTCATTGGAATAGGCGGTTTGATCCTCGGACTTGATGTGTGCTATCAGCTTGCATTCAACTCGGAGTTTACATTCATACTCAATTGGTACATAACAGGAATCTATTTCGTCTTCTTCTTCATTCTACTCAGCAGTGGCACTATCGTTCTTATATCGCTAATCTATCTCTCACAATTTCATGAATCAGGTGTCAATTTTCTTAGAGCTAGGTTGGCAAAGGAATTACCAGTGGCTAGGACAATTGTTGACTACAATCTCCCTTCTGCTATCAAAGAAGGGATGGTTTCTATTGGAGAGAAACAGGCTGGAACACGAAATGCCGCCTTCATTGTGCTGATTATAGCTGCATTAATCATCTTGGCCCTCTGTGAATACTACATCTTGTTTGAAATAGGTCCGTTTACATTGATGTAATCTTTCGCAGGCTCAAATCATAGAAACCCGTATCCGTTTCTTCCTGAAAGGATGTCCTTCCCATTTTGATGATAGACAAATATCATCCCTTAAGAAAATCTTTGGAGTACTGAGCAAATGAGAGCCTACGACAAAAGGCGCAATACCCCTTCCGAGTTTCGTATTTGTCCTAACACCCTGTCCATGATTGTTTTATATGATTCATGTGAACTAACAAGTCGGGATTGAATCATGGCACCGATTCGGAGAGCAGTTGCAGGCATTCTTGCTCTGATTTGCTTTCTCATGGGTTCAGCTTACTTTTTTTTCCCCTTCGTTAAGTCGCTTGAACTAAGTTCAGCAGACTGGATTGGCTATCTGTATCTAGCCATCGGTGCATATGGCTTAGTCATAGCCATCATGATATTAAGAAAGCCCGCTGTCAAAAAACGACGGAGAAAGAGAAAGTCCCGACGAAAAACTCGCATTGTTGCAATAGACGATGAAGAGGACATTCTTAGGCTATTGAGGATCAAGCTCTCAAGAGAGGGGTATCGTGTTATAACCGCAAGTGACGGTAATGAAGGCGTAGAAACAGTCCTCGATAAGAACCCTGATGTCATGTTAGTTGATATCATGATGCCCGGAAAAGATGGATTTGAAGTCGTGACTGAGGTAAAGCGGAGAATGGGCAAGAAATCTCCCGTAATCATAATGCTGTCGTCCAAATCCACAGAGAAAGATATCATGCATGGTCTCTCTGTTGGAGCGGATGATTACGTAACAAAACCCTTTAGCCCAACTGAACTTATAGAGCGTATCAATATCGCGCTGCTTAAGCAAAAAGCCGTTAAAAAGACAGAAAAGGATTAACAATCTATCCCTCGATGGGGGGCAGAAAAAGGCCGGCATCATTGGTGATAGACAACCGGATTTTGTGTTCTATTGAGACTAGGTGTGGGATTGAAGGATGATTAAGGACAAAAAGGGGAAGAACAAGGAGAAATCCGAGCCAGACAATGTTCCTCAACACCTATTTGATGCCTCGTTACCTGCAATAATTGGTTCCAGTCCCGCCAAAGCATCTTCCCTTGACTGTTGGAGGGCTCAATCATTTGCCACGCGTCTGCATCGTGAATTCGAGATGAGTCTGGAAAAGGGATTCACTGCCGGCATGAGGAGCAGGTACTATGCTCTGTTCGAATGCTATGAGGAAACAACCCGTTCTCTACGAGAAGCAATTCAAACGCAAAACACTGCGATGATGGTTTCATCTCTCCGCTCTTTGATTGCCCTGAATGCCCCACTGAGTTATATGCATAGAATGGCCCCAAGATCGATTCCTCTACATCTAACGCTAGATCCGGTTTTAAAGAAGAAACTGATTGGCGATTTGATAATAAAATCGCTTCAGGACGCAACAGAACCATTAGATGTTGATGAAATCTGTGACTACATAAATAGCCATGAAATGCTGCAACAAATACGTGAAGAAACAGTCCAGAAACATTTGAAGAGTCTTTTAGATACTGACCATATTTCTGAAGAAAAAGGGCTCTATAGTCGCACGAATAGAACATACAAGACCACGAATCTCGATGATGCCACTCTGAAGGCGCTGCTCGGAAAAGAGCTCTACGAGGAATTTGAACGAAATGGCTTTCCTGGTATTTCGAATATACTCAATAAGAAGGAGAAATTCTACAAGTTCTTTGAGAGAACAACTGGAAGCGGAAAACTCGTTTCAGAACTATTCATTTCGGCTTTGTCGGATATACAAGCTCTTGAAGAAGAAAAGCCAAAGGTCATGACCTGGCAGCATACTGATTTAATTGGGTCGGCCATTCCTAGACCCTATCAGAGGGACGCATATGCGATTTTTCGAGGTCACGGTTATCAAGGACCATTGATTGAGGCGCCTACGGCTTCAGGGAAAACTCTCGTTGGTATGATGGCAATCCAGGATTGGCTAGATTCATTGTCTCCGGGAGAATCAATCCTAGTTCTTGTTCCGACAGTGAACTATGAGCAGCAATGGGTTAGAGAGTTGTGTTACAAAGACATAGGATTGCACCTCTCTCCTGATGATGTATTTGCAGGCACTACTGCGGCATATGAAGAAAAGCGAGAACAATCCAAAACTCCTCCCGCTGTTCTGGTTATGACTTACACTGCTTTGGCGCAGTTGGGTTCTCCCAAAGGTAAAGGTGGATTCGACAAGATATCAATAGAACGATTTCTACAGGGGAGCAGTACTCGATATATCATCTTGGATGAAGTACATAAGGTAGTTCAAGATATGGATGGTGTTTCAGCTGGAGTGGCTCGACTCCTCGTAGACTGGCTTGAGGACGGAAGCCTGGAAGGCCTCATTGGCTTCTCGGGAACTGCTGAGGCTTATCGTAATCGATTTGACGAATTAGGTTTGAAGCTCGTCTATGTAATGCCCTCTGTTGATTTAATTGCATACGGGTTTGTCGCTCCTTACGGAGAGTTTGGCGTTCCTTTCACATATTCTGAAAGGGAGAAGAGAATTCGTACTCTTCTCGCGGAATATAAGGAGCTGATGCAGAATTTCATACATCTCGTAGGTTCTGAGTTTTTGAGAGCTGCGTTCCGCTTGATTCCATACAAAGAACGACTGCGTATTAGTATGGATTTCTTAGATATGTACTCCTACCGCAAGGACCGAAGAACCGCATTAAGAAACCGCTTTAGAAAATGGTCTCGTGGAAAGGACTTGAATATCAATGAGATGCCTCTTGTAAGTATCATACAGATTGCAGAGAATCTTTCTGATGCAGAACTCCTAAGCCGCGCCACGGCTGCTTCATCACCTGATGTGGTGAAGAAAAAGAAAAAGCAGTTCCAGAAGATACTCCTTCAGGTCAATGATATCAGGTCTAGCTTGATTGAACTAGTGAAACTCACTTACATTACCTCAAGATTGGATCAGTCGAAGTTTGGACTGCGTCTGCCTGCCAAGAAGCTCATGGATGCATATCCAAATATTGAAACAAAAGTAGCGCTCGATAACTTGGTCAAGGACACCTTGGCCTATTCCATCGTTGGCTTGTACACGATTCTCAGGTCTCTCTACTATCGCATGGGCGAGGGAAGAGTGAAAATAATCAGTTCAATCATTGATGCTGAGCAATCAGTACGCAATTTGACCGGCGTCATCATATTTGGCAAGGGAAAACAACTTGATTGGGAAACAGGCAAAGCTGAACCCGGCTATTCTGGGGTCGCTGGTATCTTTGCTCAGATGCTTCTAGAAAGCGAACTCATACCCATGGCAGTTTTATCCAATGAGATGTATCTGCCTTGGCTTCCTGACTATTCAGTTCCAAATTTGGTTTCCGACTTCATCAAGAAAGAGATTATGGGATCCGAACTTGCTAAGACACTGCTAAGCCTCTTGGTTCAAGGCGTGCAAGTGTCCCCTGAACAGCGACGTCATCTCTCGAAAGGCTATGAAGAAATTCTAGATGGATACTTGAACGAGCTGGGAACCGTCGGCGCACTCAGACCAGTTGAATTCGATGAGCTCGTCCTTCAAAAGTTGCGAGAGTTGGTCGGAAGGTTGGACATTCAAGATGAGGAAACGATTCTATCCAGACTAAATTTGGAGTACCCCCATATGGACAAATGGATGCGCAACTTCTTCGATTATGCTCTTGTTGCATCTCGTTTTGAGGAAGCTGAAATGGCAGAACTGAGGCATCCTACCGGAAAGACGGGCAAGTTCTTCGTGGTCAGAATGGCACAAGATGAACGTAAGCAGCTTATGTACGACCTAGCTGCACGAATACTTGACTCTGACATATTGCCCATCAATCTTATCGTCGTTTCTAGGTGGGCCCGCACCGGCTGGAATGTGATTTCTCCAAATCTCCTTATTGACGCAACCGCAACAAGGAATGTTACTGCCTGGCAACAATTACGGGGCCGATCCATGCGTGCTCTTCCTTCCTGGGATGATGACTGCTACGAGGCAATGATGCTTCTTCTAGGGTCAAGAAAAGCAAAACATGCGGCAATGGGCTCGAAATCTAATGAACCACAATCAACACCAGAAATCAGTAACCAATTGGATGCTGAGATTATAGAGATACTACTTACCGTTCATCATCAGGCCACCTCTTCCCGAACATCCGAATGCAGTGACGAACTCCCTCAAAAGATCCGTAAAGGCGACTTGAGTGCTTTGACTGCTAATGAGCGGCAACAACTAGCTGCTGAGCTGATGCTAGCCAGAAACAAAGTCACACATATCTATGAACTTGTGAAAGCATATGGTGGCACAAATCAGATCCGCTATAATCGGCGTCATGATGAATGGAGACGCACCTTAGCCATTGCTACTAAACACTCGCACAACTACTCAATCAATCCCTTTACTGGAGACTATGAGAAGGGCGAAGAGCACGCTCCCTTGATATATATTGATGACCCGCGTGATGATTCTCCTGCCAGATTACAGACGTATCTCACTAGTCAATTGAAACAATGCGATTTCACAATCGTAGACGGTTGGATTCGAGCTCTTCTAGCCAAGAGTAGATAGCATATTCATGGTTACCTCTTTAAATCCTGCACTCAGACTTGAGGAGGCCCTTTTTTGATTCTCTCCCGAAGGACATTCCATTCTGCTCTAAGACCATGAATATCTTCTAGGAACCAAGTGACCCCCGATTCCTGCCATGAGCTAATAATCTCAGCATCCTGTCCCGTGCCCTCTCCCGAGGTTTCTCCGCATACAACAATATCGTAATCATTCAGACTCCCCCTCTCATCTTCAATGATTTTCAGGATGTCCTTCAAGTGATGAGGAAGGAATTTCTCGGGCCACCTCGAGTTTACTGGAGCAACTCCATCGTATAGCGCAGCACGCTTAAATGGAGTCTGATGAGGCCATCCGCCTCCTATCCAGATTGGGATTCTCGGCCTCTGCATTGGTCGAGGAAGAAAAATCATTTCGTCGAGTTGATAATGTACGCCGTCATGAGAGAATTCTTCACCCGACCACAAGCCGGTTAGTATCTTCAAACCTTCATCCAGTTTTTCTGCCCGTATACGGGCATCTGATTCTTCTCCAAATGCTTCATATTCTCTTTGAGGGGGCGCTCCAATACCAAATCCTACTATGAGCCTGCCCTTCGAGAGATGATCAAGTGAAACAGTTTCCCTAGCTAGTTTCCAAGGGCGTCTTCTCGGGATGGGCGTTATGAGTGGGCCTAGGCGAATTTTCCGAGTACTCAGAGCTATTGCTGCTAGTGCAATCCATGGATCCACGAAATCTGTCATGCCCTCGTTGTCAAATACCAACATATGGTCCCAGATGAAGAAACCCCCCCATCCTGCATCTTCGACCTCTCCTGCTATTTCAGTGAGGAGCGCAATATCTCCAAAATAGCCAAAATTGGGAACATTTATTCCAAATTTCATCTCTATAACCAGTCACAGAGAAATTCAGACATTTGATTTTACTTCTTCTCTCAGTTTTGGCGAGCTAATTCACGCAAGCCTAGATGCTTTCCCCTGCAATGGGCGGGATTAGCAAGACGATGTCTTTCTTCTCTTATGATAAATCTCAGAATCGAAACATTATCTTCTCCTAATAATGATGATCAGAATCACGATTACCAGGGCCCCTGCAACGGTAGCAACGAGAACCATGTTCTCCCTGAGGAAGTCCATTATTCTTGATGTAGGTGAGGTGGTATCTGTCGTTGTGGTTTCTGTGGTGGTCGTAGTTGTAATGGAAGTATCAGTAGTAGTAGTAGTAGTTGTCGTCGTAGTTGTATCATCTTCAGTCGAATATGAGAATTCACTGCTTTGAATCTGGTTACCTGCAACATCTATCACATTCACCCTGAATTTCACCACCAACCCACCAGGGTTGGGAGCAATTACTCCTACATACAATCCCCCACTCAACGTCATCGGGATTAAGTTGGAAGATACCCAATTATCCGTGGTAAATTCAATAACAATGTTTGAGATCCCAGATGCATTGATAGGCTCCGATGCATTGGCCTTCACCTCTACGTACTGATTGGAGAATACGGTGGCAGTCGCGTTGCTTTCAACTGAATGAATGATTGGATTGACAGAGTCACCTACTTTGTAGTACCCCGCCAGCGTTGGTCGTCCGATAGCAGAACCGTTGACTGGAATGATCTCATACCAAATAGACTGGTTGTACTGATGAGCAGGAATTGAGGCTGAATAACTAGCTCCCGTAATAGTCAAGCCTGGCATGATAGCAGTTGACCAATTATTGCCACTGTGTGTCATATTGAGAACATGAACTGTTGACCAATTGTCATGTGACCAGTGCAAGACAACAAAGTCCACAGAAGATATGTTTGAAGCTAGGACAACCGTGTCAGTGTATTCTGGGCTTCCTGGGTTCTGTGAAGATTCTACGATATTTGGAATACTTGTCGCTTCTATGATTGCTTGACTGATATTCAGTTTACCGTAACCCCATATTATGTGACCTGGTCCGGGATAGGGGTTGGGTGAGGGAGTGAATCCATCCGTCCAAGCAGTTTTCTCCACAATATCTTTGACCAGGTGACCTATATCGGGATTTAGCTGAAGCAGAAGGGCTGCAGCTCCGGCAACATGTGGTCCCGCAGCAGAGGTTCCGCTGAATAGTTGATACCCTCCA
>SDNP01000033.1 GCA_004524445.1 Candidatus Thorarchaeota archaeon
TGATAATGTCTATGTACCTGACTCTTGGACTCTGAGGAAGGCGATTGGAGACACAACTTCCGGTTCTCCGCATCCGCTTCATGGAATATTCGAGATGAACAGGCAGCTCAGCAGTGGCTATGGCGGAACGACGGGTTGGCTCTTTGAGGCCCATTGGTACGCAAATGATGTTCTTAATACAGGCGATAAGATTTACTTAAGCCAGCTCGCATCAGCTCCGTATCGTGAGTTGTATTCTGCTGAAGTTAGCTTCAGGTACAATGTTGATTCAGTATCCTCAATGCAGGACGAAGTGTACGTCTTTGTTAATATTGCTGGTTACCAAACCAAAGTTCATATCTTTGAGAGTGGCGACACCACCAGTTCATGGCTTCAGCAGACAGTGAGCCTTACATCCAATCAAATATCTACTCTCAATCTTCCCAATTCTCTGTTGGTTGAGATAGGAATAGCTACCGATTTGAGCGGGTCGCAACCATCTGAAAGAATATATGAGGCACTAATTGATGATGTACAACTAACGCTTGATGTAAGACCGTTTCCAGAACAAGTAGATTTGAAGGCAAACGGCACAGCCGTAGTTGGCTGGAATCCTGGTAATATCTATGTATATGAACCAGACCACGATACTAGAGATGCCTGGGATGAACCCGGCACAGGCATTAGTCTAGACGGAAACTACTATGTTGGTTCTTCTGCAGATCCCACTGTCGGAGTATATGGTGGTGATTGGAGTAACGCGAATCCGTATCAAATTGGAATCCAGTTTCCTGTAAACATACCCCAGGGTGCGGTGATAACATCCGCTTTTCTTGAGGTCGAGCCTGAATCTCAGGCTTCGTCAGGTGATCCTGACATGAGAGTCCATGTTGCTGGTTTTGATAGCGATGGTAGTGCGGTTTCCAACTTCTCATCTGGCCTTCCTGAAATCGAGGATAGATACGAGTGGGTTGATACAAGTTTAGACTGGCAAGTGGGGGTACGATGGCTTTCCGACGTCAGGATTCAGCAAAGATCTCCCGAATTGAGGTCTCTTGTTCAAAGCGTTGTATCTGACTCACGATGGAGCCCGAATAACTATGTCGTGATTATGCTCGACTACATGTATTCTGATTCTTACCGAGCTAGAAACAGCATCAAGGGTGCATACGGTTCTCGCTTCTCTCAAGATAAACTACCTCGATTATTCGTTGAGTACAAGATTCCCCTACCAAAAGATGAAGTCTATAACTTCGCCTATGAGAAGGACATTACAATCGATCATACTCAGGTTGCAGCTGATTTGACAGACTTCCCGGTCATGGTCGAATTGTTTGATGCTGACTTGAAAACAAAGGTACAACCAGATGGTGATGATATTGCCTTCAGGATGGGAGAGAATCCTCTTGACTTCGAGATTGAGTTGTTCGACCAAGGCTATAGCCAGACTGAGGCTCATCTCGTCGCTTGGGTGAAAGTACCGACTCTTTCGAGTTCGACAGATACAACCATTACAATGATGTATGGTAATCCCGATGCAAGGCCAGCGAGCTCTTCAGATACCTGGGATGGTTTTGAAATGATTCATCATATGAATGAAAATCCAACTGGGACTCTATATGATAGCTCGTCAAATAATCATCTTGGAACATCTTACGGTTCCATGACTTCGGGTGACCTTGTCACTGGTCAAATCGATGGCGCAACAGATTTTGATGGAAGCAATGATGTTGTAAGTGTGGGGCAAATAGATACCGATGATTGGACTCAATTCACCACTAGTGCCTGGGTGTATTATCTTCCTGGTACGCAAGATCCCAGGATCTTTTCAAAGACGGATTCAACCACCTCGAATGACCACATATTGACCACGCGTATTGACAGTGGAACTCACACACTGACTGTTCGAATATCGACCGATTATAGTGGATCCCAAAACGGGGCTAGTTATGCCACATCTGCAATACTGACGGAGGGAAACTGGTATCACATTGTATGGTCCTGGAGCGCTGCAACAGGCACGATACTCGTCTATGTCAATGGCAATCAAGTGCTTAGTCAAGCGCATGATGGCAGCAGTATTTATGATTCAGTTGAAGTATTTACTATTGGCAATAATGACTTGGAAAATTCACGCTATTGGAATGGAATTATAGATGAGGTTCGACTTACCCAATCAGTCCTCAATGAGAATTGGATTGACACGGAATACAATAACCAGTTAAATCCTTCGACCTTCCTGAGTGCCTCTAGCGAACGTTTGATTCGAGACACGTGGGAGAATGAAGACACCGCAACCATGACCTTCACCACCAGTTCAACAGATCCCGTAACCATGGATGCAATAATGACCATGGACATCGAAGGCTCCGGTCAATCATTGGATGAGGATATGAATGACGGAACAACTTTCTATGCGGTTAATGGGACAAACACAGTTGATTGGACCGCCAATGTGCTCATCTCACCGCCAAATAATACTGACACACTAAATGCAGAGATTGACTACCCATTGACACAGTGGCGTCCAACAGGAGTAACCAACCCTCTAGGCGTAGTCAAGACATACGGCGCCGACTGGGACTATGATGGTGGGACTATCACGATATACAACACAGCAGTTGATGTGTGGGGTGTGTGGGTCTTGGAATTTGTAAGCTGGAATTACGTTGAAGAATTACAGCTTGGAATTAGCGGACAATCGCTTTCTGACTCTGCCACTCTGAATATCAGTGATGTTCTAGAGGTTCGAGCAACCACGCCCTGGATTGAGAATGCAAGGGCAGGATTGGAACTGACTGATCCGAATGGTGTAGTATGGCATACTGATTACAAGACAACCGGTGTGCCGGGCACAGCTTGGCATGTCCCTTCATTCCAACATAGGATGCCCCTCACTGTTCCCTCTTCGCAGGTTGACGCTGATTTGACCAACTTCCCAATCATGGTGAGTTTTGCGGATACAAATCTTCAGAATACAAACAAGGTTCAGGCAGATGGCGACGATATCGTCTTCGTTCAGAATGGCGTCATTCTCTCACATGAAATAGAGAGGTTCGATCAATCCACCGGTAGGATTGTTGCATGGGTAAAGGCTAATCTATCCAGCTCAGTTGACAACGGCCTCTATATGTACTATGGAAACCCTGTCATTGGTTCTTGCGAGAGCCGTGCAGATGTTTGGAGTGCAAATTATGAAGCAGTATGGCACATGGATGAGGATGTGACAAATGAAGCCTCAGGAGGCATTCATTATGACTCAACTGCTAATGACTATCAGGGTACACAAAACGGGAATAGCAGAACCTCAGGCATTGCTAACAGCTTTGGACAGGCGTTCGATGGTACAGACGATTGGATCGTGATTGACTCAGCAGAAGGACTTGACCCTTCCGGTGATCTCTCTCTTTCGGGCTGGTTCTATCTCCCCAGCACCTTCAGCAGTTCGTCATCTACATCCATGATGATTATGGAGAAGTACCTTACTGGAGATGACAACTTCCACATCGCCTTAGTTGGAACTGATTACTTAGAATCCGGAGTCGACGCGGGAAGCTTGGCAGTCGGATTCGAAATAAATGGCAACGAATTCACCAAATGGACAACAAAAACATTCTGGTCATCTGGCTGGTATCATTACACAGTGCTTGTTGATGCTGATACAGCAGCCAATTTACAGATTTACATTAGTGGAGCAGATACCACGAATACGGGAACTGCAGGTAGTGGGGGTACACCTTCCGATATGAGCTTGGACTTCTCAACCGATTGGGGCATAGGTGGCAGATATGGTGAAGACTCGGAGTTCGGCTCACCACCAGAGGCTTTCATGAATGGTGAAATGGACGAAATCAGGGTTTCGACAACGCTAAGACCTGCAGGATGGATATCCACCGAGTATAATAACCAAAACAACCCCACTGGGTTCGTCCAAACTGGTAGCGAGCAACAGAAGACCTCCCCTGAGCATACTTTCACCAAGACAATCGATTCTAGTGCAATTGCAGGTGAATGGACCGCAAGCGTATACTACAATGACACCGGCACATCTGTTTCAGAAGCTACAGGTCTTTATGAACGCAATTTCATTATCAAACATGATAGCTCATTGGAGCTGCTATCTCCAACTGATGCAGTTTCAGATAAGATCTCATTACGAGTCGCAGGAGACCTACTTGAGATAGAGGTTAAGCTCACTGATGATATTACCATAGATGGCATTACTGGTGCAACCGTCAAAGTGAATTGGACGGTTTCTGACACTCCGACCGACATAACACTTGATGAATATGATGACGGGCGTTATGGAAAGGTACTGAATACATCCGATTTGAGTGATAACAAGAGATGGAGAATCATTCTTTCATCTTCGCATATCTACTACAATGACGCGACTGACTACTTCGATTTGGATTTAAATCATGAAACCGAACTGACCTATACGAATGTTGAAACCACTCCAATAGGATTTGACTTTGCTGCAACGCTTGTCCTTAGAGATGTCTATGACGACACTCCGATAACTGGTGCTTTAATTGCATTTTCTAATGGTACACCTGTAACCATCCTAGATCAGGGCGGTGGTAGATATAACATCTCATTGCCTACGAATAGTCTTTCACTCGGCGACCATTGGTATGAATTCATGGCTTCCAAGAGCGGAGCATTTCTTGAAGATGACACAACGAATGTAACATTCACGCTGAGGAAGCACTACACCTCAGTTAGTGTGCAGGGTGACTTCATCACTCCATACGGCGAGGATACGGCTGTAAATGTCATCATTACTGACTTGGATACTGGAACTGCTCTTGCTGGAACGGGATCCGTTTCCTCATGGACATTTTCATGGACCGGTGATTCGGATCAGGAGCCGTCACCAGCGGACTTCAGTTACCTCTTGGCCACAAATTCGTGGAGCATCGGAACTGATACTGTGACCATTTCCGTTGCAATGACAGGCGATTACTATAGCCCCACTGACTATCAGTTTGATGTGCAAATCAGAAAGCACTACACCTCGGTCACCATTATTGGTGATCTGTTGACTCCGCATGGATTTGATACAGAAGTCACAGTTGTAATCACCGATATGGATACGGGAACAGTTCTATCGAACATAGTGGATATATCATCCTGGACTTTTGACTGGGGAACAGGCTCAGACCCTGAATCCCCTCCGGGTGATTTCAATTACACATTGCCCTCGAGTGCGTGGAGTCTAGGTATAACTCAAGTTACGGTTTCCGTTGTGATGGCCAGTTATTACAGTAATCCTGCAAATCATCAATTCAATGTAGAAATACGGAAACACTATACTTCGTTATCAGTTCAGGGTGGCCTTGTAACGCCTTATGGTCAGACTACGGATGTCACGGTTGTCATTACAGATATGGATACTGGAACCATATTGGGTTCGACGTCCTCCGTTTCATCATGGAGTTTCACTTCAAGCTATGATCCTGTTACTGAAACTACCCCCGTTGACTTTGCGGTCACTTTAACGAGCGATACCTGGCTCGTTGGAACCGAGACAGTGACTCTCTCGGTAACAATGAGTGGCATCTATTTTGATCCATCTAATTATCAGTTCAATTTAGAAATCAGAAACCACAGAACTGCCGCTTCCGTTATTGGAGAGTTTGTTACACCCTATGGGCAGACAACAGTCCTAACTGTTGTAATAACTGACCTGGATACTGGCACCTCATTAGCCAGTACGAATGACGTGTCATCATGGACATTCTCATCAAGTTATGATTCTCTTCCTGAGAACCTACCAAGCGATTTTGATGTCACACTCAACACTGATTCATGGCCTTTAGGCATAGAAACTGTCACACTATCGATAACAATGAGCGGGAATTATGACAACCCTCAAAACATACAGTTCGACCTGCAGATTCGAAAGCACTACACATCTGTGACTGTTATTGGAGACTTACTTACTCCTCATGGGTTTGATACTGATGTCACCGTTGTTATTACTGATACCGATAACGGCTCAATCTTGAGCAGCACAAGCTCCGTGGCATCATGGATATTTGATTGGGGAACTGGTTCAGACTCTGAAACCCCACCTGGTGACTTCGTTTACACTATTACGACTAGTACTTGGAATTTTGGCTTAACTACAGTGACTCTCTCTGTTTCGATGAGTGGAGTCTACCAGAATCCTTCCAATTACCAGTTCGATGTTGAAATAAGAAAGCACTATACATCCGTTTCCGTGAGAGGAGGTCTCACAACACCATATGGTAACGCAACTTCCTTAGAAGTAGTTATTACGGACTTGGATACCAACTCAGTTCTAATTGATACGAGCGTCGTTTCCTCTTGGACATTTAGTTCAAGCTACAGTCCTTATACCGATTCTAGCATTGATAGCTTCCTTGTGGCTCTACCTACCGATGGCTGGAATGTTGGCATAGAAAGTGTCACGCTCTCCGTTACAATGAGTGGTAACTACAATAATCCATCCAATTATGTATTCGATTTGACCATCCGGAGTCTGGAAACTACCCTGACGAATGAACCAAGTGACTTACTATTTCCAACGGGTGATGATTTCGTAATCATATTACAGCTCAATGTGACTGAGCAGGGCACCTATTATGGCGACCCGATAAGTGGCTTGGCACAAAGCGATTTCACAGTTACAAACTCGACCTATACATATCCTGCTACAGTTGTGTCTTTGGGAGATGGACGATATAATCTCTCAATTGACGATCAAGGTCACTTTGTAGAAGGTAGCTACACGATTACTGTCTCAGTAGACCCAACGAGTTCACTCTATGCACTAAGCAAAGTTGTAATCACTTTCGAATATCAGCCTGCAAGAAGCGACCTGACTTCAAATCTGTATACAATATCTACTCCATATGAAACAAATGCAACAGTGACCCTCACTTACTATGACCTTGACAGAGGATCTGGCATTACAACAGCCACAATTAGTTCTAACAATACATGGATATCATACGTCCATGTAGGAAATGGAAATTATGAAGTAGAAATTGGTGTGTCCAACTTTGTATTGGGCAATAACTATGTCAATCTCACGGCTGATGCAGCGGGGTATGCGGCGCGTAGCATCATAATCAAGATTGTTGTTACTCGCATCCATACCGATGCCAATCCCTCGACAATCTCTATTGATATGCCCGTAGGCAATACTGAGATATTCTACATCGACTTCGTTGACTTGGATAATGATGTAGCAATCTATGATGCTGGCTCAACTCAACACATCAGTAATTGGACTGGCTCAGTACCAATCGAAATAACATGGACCGGTAGTAGATATGAAGTCAATTTCACAACTACTGGCTCTGATCAACTGGGAATCTTCCTTATCAGATTCAACTTCAGCAACGGTCCGAATTATCAACCCGCAATCTGTGAAGTGGAAGTTGACATACGCACTCATATTACGATATTCAACCTTGTAACTGCGGTTGAACCAACTGCCTTCAATGCGCTCATCAATATCTCTCTGCGTTACTATGACTTTGATAACAAGATTGGAATCGATTCAGGAAATGTAGAGGATTATGTGTGGAACGGGACTGACTGGATATCTACCACCTTAATCTCTGAAGGGGGAGGAATCTATACCGTACAAATTGATGCTAACCAGTTTGGTGTGGGTGGACAGAGTTTCACCATATACTTCAATTGGACCGGTCCGGTTCAGCAGTTTGAAAACAAGACAACTACCGCATCAGTCAATATCATAGGAGTTGGTTCCGAGCTTACGCTTATTGCATCATCCGAACCTACTCCTTACCTCGGCAATATGTCCTATACGATCAAATATGCAGAGATTGATAGCGGACAAGGAATAGCAAACACGAGCAATCCCGAATACGAGGATGGTAACGTATTCATATACGTGGAGTTTGAAGGGACATCTGTTGATATATCCCTCGTTGATATCTGGGAAGTAGACCCGATTGGCAGTCCTGGTCAATATTCAATCAGGTTCAACACGTCCATATTTAGCTCCACCGGGCTAGTATACATGAGGCTTTACATAAACTGGTCTGCTGGCGTCCAACCATTCTATACCAATAGAACGGACACAATATCGGTGAGAATACTTTCACGTGATACGCTGGTTTCGATAGTGCCGGCTTCCTCAACTCCATATAATGAGATTGCAGAATTCTCATTTACCTACGAAGACACTCTTGCAGTCGAAAACATTGCAAATTCAAGCGAGTTATCGATTTCATTGAGTTTGAGTCAATATGATATAAGCTACAATGATGCATCTCGGTTGTTCACGGTCAGCTTCAATACCAGTCAATTTGGTGGCCTGGGAGAGCAATCATTCACGCTTGATGTGACATGGGCCGGTGTACCATTCTATGCTAATCGCACCGGTCGAATTGTCTTCGTGACCGTTTCGGCTCGCGGTACTGTTCTCGACTATCAGGCTCCTCCTCCAACATCGTTCGGTGAAGATGTATCATTCTCAATTACTTGGACTGATATTGCAGGGGCATCATCATCTGGAATCGAAGGTGCTACTGTAACACTATACGACGGAGCGTCGCCAATTAGTGCTACTTACTATTCTGTAACAGAAGCCGGGAACGGCGTATATGATGTTGTTCTAGATACCGCTTACAAATCTGAACCCGGTTATTATACACTCGGGGTAGAGATATCCGCTGTCGAATTCTATTATTTGACAGTTACATCTGACCGAACATTGAATATAAGACAACGAGTCACGATTCTGAGCTCAGATCCGGTAGGGGATGTGCCTTACAATTCTTCAATTGAGATTGTCCTTAATTTCCAGGACCAAATAACTCTAGAAACCATCGGGAATGATTCGTTCTTGGTTTCCTTTGAAATTCTGACAGCTGGCGATTGGATCTACACTGTTACTTGGCGAGCTAGCAGAAGTAACTACTTGCTGTCTGTTGAAACATACAATCAAGCTGGCTTGGAGATAGGACAGGAGTATGAGCTCCATTTGAATATGAGCTATTCTTACACTGACCCATATTACAGATGGGATGATTTTGTCGTTGCCTATCAGCTGCGATACAGAGCCTCCTCACTAGAGAAATCTGATACCCCAGTCCAGACAGCATACCTCGAATACTCCAACTTCTCTATCTACTTCAAGGACGCAGATGCAGCAGCTGGCATATCTGGAGGCACCATATCCATACTGAAGGGCGGCTCGGATTTGATTCTTGGCACAGATTACATCTACTCGGATGCCGGAAGCGGGTATTATGATATATCGGTAAATACGACCGCGCTAGATGCACTTGGAATCACGCAAATCACTGTGCTAGCTAACTGGACCGGAGGATCACCCTATCATAGTAATGCAAGCCTGTCACTTGACCTGAGTGTCATTAGACGTGCTACCAACGTGATTGTTCTAGTTCCCCCCTCTCGGACCAACTACCTTGAAGATGTTGTTTTCGTGGTTGGCTTCACAGACTTGGGAACAGGGAATTTCCTAGATACAGATAAGAGCCTTGTCACAGTTTACAACGAGGGTGTACCTTTAGACCCCAGTGATTTCACATTTATTCAAATAGGCAGTGACTACAACTATGAGATATCTATTGCCTCGTCTGACCTAACAGCTGTTTTGGTGTCAGAATTAAGCTTGACAATCTCGGTTGATTGGCCGGATGCACCTAACTACTATCAAGATGACTCAACCTCTGTTCGCGTTTCGATAATCGCTCGTGATACCGCGCTCTCAGTAGACAAACCCACGAGAACCGCCTATGGCGAAAATGCCACTCTAATCTTCCAATATCTAGATACCACCAGTATCCCCGAGGTTGTCATAGAAGACGACCCGTCTCTAAGCATTGTAACCAATCTGACTGAAACGCCAACCATAACCTACGACTCGATTACGGATACATTCACGATATCTTTCAATACGTCTCAGTTTGGAAGCTTGGGAATCAAGTACTTCCATATCAACGTGACTTGGACTGGATCACCCTATTATAATAGCCGTCTTCTGCAACTCTCATCCGTGAATGTGATTTATAGAGAAACACAAGCCAACTTCGAGGCTCCCGCCCCCACTCCCTACAATGATATTGCTACCTTTACCGTCACTTATCTTGACATTGCGGGAGAAACAGAAACTGGAATTGCAGACGCAACATTGACTATGTATTATGTGGGTTCTCCGATTCCCTCTGAAGATTATGTAGTTACACCAGATGGCGCTGGTGGGTTTACGGTGAATCTCGATACTAGTTTCTTCGCCGAACCCGGAACATACGAGCTCAATGCTAGTTTTGCCTATACTGGATCTGAATTCCGCTCTGATGCTTTCGCTCTGAGAAATCTCATAGTGAGATTCAGAGGAACAATTCTATCTGCAGAGCCGGTTGGTGCAATTGGATACGAAACACAAATCGAAACCTCTCTGGAATTTCAGGATCAGATAACCTTTGGTGCAATAGGAAATTCAACACCCCAAACGTCGTTTACAATTCTGAATGATACAGGTATCCCATGGGCATTTACGATTCAATGGCAATCATCCACTGAAACATATTCTGTGATCATTGAAACAGAAGGTCAACCTCTCAGTGTCGGAGTTAGCTACGGTCTTCATGTAAATATGACATATGTTTACCAATCGCCGTACTATCTTCATGACGACACATACATATTCTTTTCAATAAGAAAACGAGCATCCCTTCTCAGTATCAATGAGGCACCAACGCCCACGGCGTACGCAGAGCTTGCTGTCTTTGAATTGTTCTATGAGGACACAGATGAGCAACAAGGGATTGCAGGTGCTACTATTTTGATAGGGTCTCTCGTTCAAGGTACGGATTATTTTGTCACACCTGGTGCTGCTGGCTACTACTCAATTTCTTTAAACAGTTCATCCCTTGGCGCGCCTGGATCATACAAGATCACTGCCACCGCAGATTGGCCAGATGCTTCAGAACCCTTCCATAGTGATGCTCTAAGGAACATTACTCTCTCTGTGACGGAAAGAAGTGCAGAAGTGGAAATCATAACTCCCCCAGGACAGGCTAGGTTCTTAGATAACTTCACGTTTGTGTTTGCATATACTGACACCGCAGGCAGCGAAGATGTGAGAATCTCTATTACTTCTGATGATATTATTATCTATGCAGAAGGAACTCCACTTCTTGACTCTGAATTCACCTTAACTGCGCTTTCCGGAAACGCTTTCCGCATTAATATCAACTCCACCGTTTTGGCACCTACTCTAATCTCTGATTACAATGTTACAATTCTGGTTGATTGGACCGATGGCGTTGTTCCATACTACGAAGATGACCAAACAGAACTATCTTTCACAAGCATAAGAAGGACATTGTCTGTAACTCTCGGGCAAATTCCTACAACTCCACTAGGCGATAATATGACAATTGGCTTCACAGTCAAGGATATCATAAAGAAGACGCCAGTAGAAGGAGCAGTTATCTACTTCGACTGCCAGAGTGTTTCGTTGGAAGAGGGCATATCATACTGGGTTTCCCAAGGTACAGGTGCCTTGGCGGGGCATTACAATGTGACTGTATGGACAAGCGCTCTTGGAGGAATCGGAGATTTCACTTTCGAGTTGGATGTCCACTGGGCTCCCTCGTCCTCACCCTACTACGGTAATCTTTCAACTATCACTGTGTCAGGCAGCGTTGATCTCATCTGGTCAAATCTACAGAATGATGTTCCGTCCCCGTCGTCAGTCAGCATTACCGGGTCCGTCCAAATAATGGTCTATTTCACTGATCTTGATCACGCGGAAATCGGTATTGATGGAGCCACAATCGGAGTTACCTATATTGAAAGTGGACTCACACCTAGCGGTCTTACGGTCAATAATACGGGTCCTGGAACATACAATGTCAGCTTCAGTACAATTGACCTCAATGAAACTGGCGCATATACTCTCGTGATTTCTGCATCAAAATGGCCCTATGAAACAAAAGAAATCAATCCAACAATCACAGTTTCGGTCATCAGTACATCACTGACTGCTGATGACTCCACAGTCCAGGTCTACTGGAAAGAATTCGCTCTGCTATCAGTATCATACGAGAACCTGCTTGATGGGAACCTGACTAGTGGAGCATCTGTGACATATTCCTGGGCGGGTGGAACGGGTACACTGATTGAGATAGGATCTTCTGGCGTTTACCAGGTGAATCTCGACACCTCTGCTGCAGATTCGGGAACCCGTATTGTGACAATCACAGCTCAAAAGGACAAATTCAGAACGTCGATTACAACTGTTACTCTGGTTGTTCTCACACTGCCGTCAGAGATGATTGCATACGAACCAGAAGATTTGGTAAATGAGATTCCTCGAGGCAGCCCTGTCGATATCAGCATTTATCTCAATGATACCACATATAATGTGCCAATAGCGGATGCTGATATAGAATCAGTATATGCCATTCTTGGAAATAACACCTATCCTATGATTTACAATGGCACTCCCGGACACTACTACACTACAATTCCCGGTGGCGATACTGAATTGCCCATAGGTTTCTACAACATCAGAATCTCAGCACAAATACAAAACTTCGATCCAGCGAGCTATTCATTCAAAATTGACCTCCTCCGAACTCTGACAACATTGCATCTGTACGGTGATACCACAGGAACGATGAATGCGGTCTACTCGCAGCAAGTTGTTTTCGAACTCAATTACACTGAAACAATCAGCAACATCACCATTGATGCTGCAAATGTGATGTGGCAAATTCCTGATGCTGGGTTGAGTGGGAACCTCACAAGCATTGGTAATGGAATATGGCGAGTCGTGTTCGACACATCAGATGCTGGATTCGGTACATGGGGAGTCACATTTAGAGGCGAGCCAACTGATCCTATTCTCGCAGAAACAGCAACCACACTGACTCTCACAATTAAGAGAATTCCTACGCAGGCGCTGAACCCATCGCCGCTCACGGTTGTCTGGGGATGGACTGGCAATGTCAGTTTCTACTATCGTGACACTTTCTTTGATACTGGTGTGGGCGGAGCTACTGCCGAGTACTCATGGGGTCCAATCAAGGGCAATGCGACTGACCTCGGAAATGGAACATACCTTGTCCCAGTTGATACGACAATACTCACGACTGGTGATCAACATTCGATTTTGATAACATTCACCAAGGCGAACTTCCAGGAGAGTAATGGAGGCATACAGATAACAGTTCAAGATATTCCAACAGAGTTGTTTGTTGCTCCCCAAGAGAATGAGGACATTATGATTGAAGCGAGCAAAACCAATCTTAAAATTCCCATTAATGATACATTGACAATTCAGTTATTCTACAATGATACAGACAACACCGAGGGATTCATTGGAGGAATTGAAAACGCCTACCTACTGCCCCAGAGCTCTCTTATAGGTGACACTTTCCAAGGACAGCTCGATTTCGAATTGATAGCGTTGGGTAATGGATGGTACAACATCACATTTGATACCAATAACCCGGATTTGTATGCAGCAGAGGAATGGTACCCTAATGTAGACTATACCTACTATATTGCTTTGCAACTCCAGAATAGGTCTATGGTAGATGTTTCCATAAAAATAACGGTTATCGAGAAACCAGCTGAATTGCTTCTAGACCCCGAGCTTGGACTTGTTCAACCTGTAGTTTCAATGTATTATGGCGAAACCATTCCAGTAAGAGTCTTCTTCAATGATACATGGCATATCTCCGGAGTTGTCGGCGCCACAATAACTGGCTTAATTGACGTAGAGTCCATTTCCATTGGCGACGAAATAAGGGATGAAGGGAATGGATTCTATATCATCTATCTAACCGCACCTGCTCCACCTATCCCGGTGGGAATCGATGAAACATCTGTCATCGTGACGATAAATGCCAATAAGAGCACTTATGAAATTGGAGAATTGCTTCTGCGCGTGAACATTGTTCCGACAGAGGCTCAGCAAACCATGGGTACAGCAATCTCGTGGGGCACACCAATTAGCCTTCTGCTGCTCTTCCTTGTGGTACTCTGGGTGAAGGTCTTCAGTGTTCCAAAGAGACTGCGTCAGATTAATGGTCAAATCAAGTCTCTGAGCAAAGGAAAGATGCCCAAACCAATTGAAGAAGCTAAGGGCCGCCAAGAACTGGTTGCTGACCTTTTCAATGATACTTACGAGAAGGTGGAAATAACGCGGCGACCAGATGAGCTTCCTGCTGAGGCGGTGGATGTCGAGGTCCCCGAGATGGGAGAGCTTCTCGTCCAGCTTTCTATCCTCACCAACTTGAGCCCAGAAGAACTCGATGAGTTCAAGGCAGATATCTCAAAGATGAAACTTAGTGAGCAAGCTGCTTTTGTAAAAGAAGTCATCAATCAAGAGGCCATAAGAGCTGCAAGACGCGAGGATACAACCGTTGAGGCGATTATTGAGAAGGTTAGTAATGACGCAAGACGTCAGATTGGTGGTGAAGAGATAGAACGAATCTCTGCTCCTGAAGACGCAGTGCACGACCGTGTGCTCCTCCCAGATGAAGATGAAATCGAAGAGCCCGCGGAATTTGAACCAGAGGCACATGAGGAGCCTTCAGAAGAGGATATGGCTGAAGCCAAGGAAGTTCTACCTGATGACAGACTCAGCCCATTTGAACTTGAGGAACTGAAGCGGGATCTTGAGAAGAAAGGCGTACCCGCTCATGAGATTGACACAATAATTGATCAGGCGAAGCACTTGCCACGTGAACTAGTTGACGAACTCGTACGGAGTCTAGGCGAAGAGTAGGACGCTAGTCCTTCTCCTTGCTCTCCTGATCAAAATATGAGAGGGGTAGAGTAGTTCCAAACCTAGGTGGTTTCGCCTTTGACGCCCTTCTGACTGGGTATTGCGGATGTTTTGCTAGAACATATTTGAAATAGGACTTTGATTCCTCAACATGTACATGTACCTGTGCACAGCTTGCTAGAGCCTTTCCACCTGCTGGGAGATGCCGATTTTGCTCTGAAGGCTGAGCTGAAATTACAGTGAAAATTCCTCTTTGCAATGTAAAGGTCATGATCTTGGTAGCCATGTGTGTTAATTGCTGCAAGCTCTCACCCGATATACCCTCTTTGATGAATAGGTTTGGCAATCCTGTAACAAAAAGAACTCTTGCTGGAACTCTATCAAAGAATTTGTCTATCTGATTCATAACTAAATCATACGTCTGTGAGGAATTGAATGCGCGCGATATATAGATTCTATCCATCACTTCCTCGGGTTCGAGGTCCAATTCATAAGAAATGTCCGTGAGTTGGTCGATATGAATGATGTTGGCGCTGTCAATTATGATTGATGAACTTTGAATGCCTCCCTTGTTCTTGGGGAGTTGTGCCTGAATTGCTATTCCAAGTAAATCATCATGCAGACCTCTATCACCATAGAAGAGATGCACAAGTCCACCTTCAATACCACCGCCAAGCAGTCTGTCAAGTGCTGGATTTCCAGTGCCAAGTTTCAATCTTATTACCTCCTCTGCTGTGCGAAAGCCCGGCCTTAGGCCCTGATTGATTTTTCTCATCTTATCATAATGTATGATTGAACACATAATAACTCCCCAAAAAATCGAGGTCTATGTAGCAAGAACTTTAATAGTCACTGTACTCACGATAATGTGCCAACTCGGCCGGGAGGAAGAATATTGAAACAAAGAAAAGTTAGGGTGTGCCCGCGATGCGGAAGCCCTCATATTCGCGAGGCGACAAGCTCAGTTGGAGGCTGGCTTGTACCAAAGACGTATTACTGTGAGGCTGAAGGATGTGGATATTCTGGGTCAGTCTATGTCGAAGTAGACGCATCAGAAGTGGATGAACTCAGACATGCAATAAAAAGCGAATTAGGCTCCGAATGAATACATCTTACACTCCGAAATTAACTTAAGGCACTCTAAAAAACTAGAAGATAAGGTTGAGCAATTATGGTTACAGTAGATGAATTCGAATTTCCAGAGGATTTGTACTATTTTGCAGGTGAAACCGATTCTCTGTGGTTGAAGAAAGAAGACGGAAAGGTGCGACTTGGTATCACTCCTCTCGGAGCATATGCTGCTGGCAAGATCAAGTTCATACGACTTAGACCTGCTGGCAAGACAGTGAAGTCAGGTCGAAGCATAGGAACTTTGGAGTCAGGCAAGTGGACCGGTGCGGTCAAGGCACCTGTTGGAGGAGAGATTGTCGAGGTCAATGATGACTTGAAGAGCAATCCTGGTCTTATCAATGATGATCCATATGGAAAAGGATGGGTTGCAGTACTAGAACCCGAAGATATCTCCGAGCTCGAAGAGCTGCAGGGCGCTGATGGATTGGAAGAATGGGCAAAGGAAGAAGTCGCCAGTAAGAAAGCGATGAAGGGAGAATAGTACTAATCCATTACGTGGGGATGGAACATTTCCTCCCCCGCTCACTTTCTCTTTACTAGTTCTCTACGCATAGCAACTGCAGTGTCATACAGGATTTCCGGTGGTACTAAGACGTATAGCAGATTCTTGCTGTATCCTGATTCAAAAACTACACATTGGAATATTAGGGACTGTAGACTTCTCTCAATATCTTCGCGAGCATAGATGACTCCCAATTCTTCGCATTTGATTTGGACGACCTCATTGAGTGTTTTGCGGTCGATATAGGTTTCTGTCTTATATTGCATGAGATGTCCGGATAAGGCCTCAAGAACCAAAAGCGTCATGAAGTCATTCATGCTTATGGCTTCTATAGTTTCCATGTAGTCTTGTTCGTGATGAAACGTTGCAATATCAGTAGTAGCATTTCTCACCATATCTGAATCTATCTCATGACCTCTCGATGCCAAGGGATATAGAGTCTTGAGCGCCTCTATTGATGTCTTAGGTTTTGACGCGTCGAACTCGCACACTATATCTGCAATGTATCTCACAACTTCATCGGTGAGCCTGAGGGGAAAGGTCTCTTCAACTCTCATCCTAACAATCTCATAGAGTTGTGATTGCGTGTATGTATCTAGCGGAATTTCAAAATCGTATGCCATGGCTGTCGCTCCGCTCTTTGTGAGAAATCTGTAGTCATGGCTATTGAGAATACCAATAGTGCTGGCTTGAATCTCCTTGGAGAGTCTTGCCAATTTGCTAAATACCTCTTCGTTGCTTTCATCGATATTATCGATTACAAAGACTCCTTTTCTTTGAGAGGTGGTAGCAGCTCTCTTGAATTGCATCCAAAGCACATCTAAGTCAAATGCAACAGTGATGGGCCGGTTATTCTTGATATGAATTCTGTTATTCAGGTCTGAGACAATCTCTAGAATATCCTTGTTCTTTGCATCCACGTATACTGTGTACGCATCAAATTTGTTCGGAACTATTCTGGTCAAGAAATACCTAGAGAAGACCGTCATCCCAACACCAGTGATCCCATGCACAAGGCAGTTCACACCATAGTCGTCTGCGAAAGAGTCCGAGTGGATCCCTTTGATGGACTCTAGCTCGCGATCGCGATGCAACAATTTTTTCGGAACGTAATATGGGTCGAATAGGCCCTTAGGACTGACCTCCGGCTTTCTCATTCTTATCAGTACTTGGTCCTGAAGATGATATATAAACACCTCAGAGACATAACCGAAAGTATTCTCGGATTATAGGGGGGCATTCACACCATGGTCTGAAGTACTTCGTTGCATTCAGGGTCCAAAATGAATGAGTTGAATCCCGCTCCTATGACATCTCTCAAGTCTTGAAGGCGCTTCTTCTTTGTTTCATCACTGAAAGGCCACTTATGTTCGGGTTTGGGTGTTATCCCCAGCTCCTGACATTTGTTGACAATCTGCATAACGACTTCGTATATCTGCTCACCGGTCTTTTCAGATGGCCGTATCTCTCTGGAATGCATGATAATACCATATGCGGCAGTATTATTTCCCAAATACCACTTACTTGGGGCATGTCCGTACTTCGCAAAAGGTGTGAGTCCGTTATCCATCAGAAGACTATCGATTTCTGAGATACTGTGTTGCATTCTCCTCAAACTATCGTCATGTAATCCATACCCCTCGAACAGTGCCATCTGAATGCCTTCTTTGGGATTACGTTTTGGAAGCTTTATCCTAACTTCTTTCATATTCTCAAGTTCAGTGGGTTCGAGCTTTGTGAGATTCACGATTTCATTCAGTTCTTCCTCATAGGGTTTTGGCACTTCCAGGATATGAAGTGGTGGGTTCAAATCGCCTCTAACATCGTCGTGTGCCATGACAATCGTTTCACCATATCGAATAGGACTCTTTCGCTCAATCATTTCTGCGATTGCTATGCCCATCTCTTGATAGTTCTCGTACTCAACTATGCCTCCTACTGTTTCTTCATCTTCAATCGGGCGAATATCTAATCTGAGTTCTGTGATGAATCCCAGCGTGCCATGCGAACTAGCAACATCGTGAATTGAGAATTTCATGTCATTGAGTCTTTCCGCCACATGCTTATTCTCGGATTTCACCCCATTTTGGTCAACAGTTATTGGGGTGCCATCAGATAGAACCATTCTCACTCGGTATGTGTTGTCCCTCATTGTCCCATTAACCCACGTGTCATTTCCCCCGCCATCTGTGCTCAGTATTCCTCCAACAGTGGCTATATCTCTGCTACTCGGTGCTACCCATAGCTTCATTGCAATGGGTTCGAGAAGCTCGTTGATTTCATCAGGAGTTGCCCCCGGTTGAACATCCACATAACCTTGGTCCTTAGAGATTGTCAATAGCTCTTTCATTTGTAGGCTACTGAGCATTATTCTCTCCTGATTCCCGCCCGTGCATGCTCCGCTTAATCCGGACCCACCTCCCTTTGGAGTGACCTCATAGTCATTCTCGTTGGCAAATTGAAGAGCCAATATGACATCTCTTTCGGTCTTCGGATAGAAGACTCCCTTGATTTTTTTGAAATCAAGTCGGTAATACATGGATGCATTTGCCCCAATGGCAACATCTCTTAATTTCACTCTATCTCCCCTCCTCTAAGGCTGCATCCATTAGTTCCACAATATCTACAGTCTCCAGATTGTTGCCAAGCAGCTGTTCTCTGCAAGATGGGCAGGCAGTAATCACTGTGTATTTTCTAAGGTGTTCACTAGCAGCTCTCAGGCGAATGATTTTATCACTGAGGTCTGGGTCGGTCATCCTGAGTAGTCCTCCCCCGCCGCAGCAACTGAGCTCCATCTCCTTATAGCTCACGTTCATCTTTGCTAGGAGCGAACGAGGTTCAGTCTTGACATCGCAAATCCTATGTAATTCGCATGGATCATGATATGCGAAATCTTCTTCGCTTTCATATTTGGGAAGGCTATCATACTGTCGATCGAAGAATTGAGTATGATGCAGCGCCTCCACACCCTCTAGCGAATGGTGCATTGAGAGCTGTATGAGACACCCGGGGCAGCAGGTGACCACGTAGTCTGCCCCCGTGGATTCGATTACTTTCTTGTTATGTTTTCGAAGCACATCTGCACCTTCTTCATCTCCCATTAGATGGAGTGGATGACCACAACAGAATTCTTGAGAACCCATGACCAGATAATCAATTTCTGCTCTTTCTAGCGACTTGAAAAATGACCTGAGAACGTCCATCTGTGAGTACCTGAATGACATAAGGCAGCCCAGAAAAACCACAACATCAGCCGTTTTCCCTTCCTCATACACATGGTCTTCAATTCCAGGAATGATATCACGCAATTCATCCAGCCAATAGATTGCTCGGTCCTCTGGATCCAACCCATATATGTTCTGAACATTTGCCAAGGCATCGCGAAGCGAATCAAGATATCCGAATTCTTTGGGTGCCTCCTTGAGCGCCCTTCCTCTGCTGTCGTGCCAGACTTCGAGAAGGTCAACATCTGAAGAGCAGATTTCTTTGCACCTTCCGCACATGGTGCATTGAAATAGAAGTCTTCGGAACTCTTTTCCAAGCTCCTCGTCTTCTTCTATCAAATCCATTACTTGCAACACATATGTCTTACCACGTGGTGAATACTGTTCTTCTCCGACCGCATCAAAAATCGGGCAGATTTTCAGGCATGAACCACAACGTACGCACTTTTCGAAGGACATCGATGATTACCCCTTGTTCTCAGGACTCGTACAGATTCTACATAAAACAAATAGGCTTACCTATAGCTCAAACAAGACTTGCGATATTCTTTCATGAATGCTCATTTCGGCGCATATTTATGTAATACCTCATCGGTAGAAACGGGTTCAAGCAAACTCTTTCGAGGACTAGATCAAACATGGCAAGTAGAAAAGCAAAAGCCGCCCTTCTCGTTATTGTAGTAGTGTCCACTGTTTTCGTGGGGTCACTCGTACTAAATCGACTATTCCAGACCGATGAAGATGACGGTGGTCAGACTCAGATAGAGCCCCATCCCTATAATGCGCTGAACTGGTGGGATGTCGCTAAAGAGATTGCGAAAACTAGCAATATGTTAACACCACTGGGTCGAATCGTGGGCTTCGGAAACAGACATCTTGAGAACCCAAACACAGGGTATTATGACGCTGCTGATTATCTCATAGACTTACTAGGCGGCTGGGGATTAGAGGCGCAGTACTTTGGAAACCATGATTCAGTTCTGAGCCGTCAGGTTGGCTATGGCAATGATAGCAGGGCAATCGTATTTGGTGCCCATCTTGATTCCAATGAAAACGGAGTTGGAGTAAATCAGAATGCAGGTGGATGTGCTGTGGTCACCATGATTGCAGATATCCTCAGAAATTATCGCTTGCCGGTTGATATCTACTACTGTTACTTCTCTTACAATACGGTGTTCTTGGATGAACAACAACGAGTTCGTGCAATGTATGGTTCAAAGGAGATTGCCCAACACTTCGTCGATGAAGACATTGATGTCATGGCATTTTATAACTTCGATGAGCTCTTGTTCTACAATGAAAATCAGGATGAAACAGAATCCCTTATTGCAGAGCATCACTCTCCGGTTAGCAGAGGCTATCATCAAACACAATATTTGGCTGAACTGATGCAAGCTTTTCTAAGAAACTCGGGACATAATTTCATGTCCATAGATGATGAACTCAACACACAGACGGACCACTGGGCCTTTTGGGATAGAGGCTTGCCCGCTGTGAATATAAAGAGTGGTCACAGAATCGACCCTGAGTTTCCGCCACAAGATTCCCTCTACAGCGAAGATTATAATCGGGACCATGCGTTTGAATTGGGTAAGGCTGCCGCTGCCCTCGCAGTATATCTAGCCTCCAGTGGAAATGGAGAAACGATTTCTTTCAAACTCGAAAAGCCAATTCTACCAGGAAGCTCATCCCAATTCAGAACCGTGATATCTTTCCGTCAGACTATTCAGCTGACAAGCATATCGAACTCAACAGAACCAATCTCTCTCAGAATACAGGGTGGAAATGACACCGTCTTACCAACGACTGACTTCGACAATGGAAGTGTTACCCTTACTACGGAACAGCAAGCGGACTTAGGCCCCCTCTCGGTGAAAATTACAAATATTGGAAATGCCACCATCTACATCGAGGTTCACATTTTCTATCAAAATGACCATGACGGGAATGGTATTGTGGACTCGGAACAATATACATGGAGCGAACCTGACCCACCCCTTGACTGGGATAAAGACGGTCTCTCTGACAAGGATGAAGAAGTATATGGAACCGACATATTTGTTCGGGACACCGATCAGGACGGTATGCCGGATGGTTTCGAAGTGGCTTACGACCTGAATCCCCTCTTACATGATAGCAAAGGTGATTTGGACGAAGATGGACTTGACAATATTCGAGAGATGCAACTAGGCACTGCCGCAAACAATAACGACACCGATGCGGATGGAATGCCTGATGGATGGGAAGTAATGTACGGGACTGACCCGCTAGTTGATGATGCACTTGAGGATTTCGATGCTGATAACCTTACCAATCTGGAGGAATATATGTATGGAGCTGACCCGTATCTTCCTGATTCTGATTTTGATGGAATCACCGATGCCGAAGAAGTTGAGAGAGGAACAGATCCAATGAATCCCGATTCAGATGAAGATGGTCTCCGAGACCTTCTCGAACTCATAGAGGGACTCGACCCACTGTGGCCTGATTATGATTTTGACCTATTACCAGATGGCTCTGACCCAAATCCCAAAATCAATGGCCTTCTGATGATATTGGCACTTGCAGCAATCCCTGTGGCCATCGGTTCAATTTTCTTCTACCGACGGCTCTACAAATAGCAGGGCGAATTGATGCTAGTGTGAAAGAACTTGTAGATGAGTGGTTTGAAAGAAAAGGCTTTGAGTGGAGTACAAGACTCCACTCTTCAATTATCTATGTCTTGGGGGCTTTTGGAATGTATCCCTTGGAATAGAGAACTTCAGATGCGGCTCGAGCTGTGCGAATCACATCTTCAGCATGCTTATAGAGGTCGTCTTGCTCCCATTCCTTCTGGGCTATTCCTTGCTCAATAGCTTTCATGCCCACGGCTGTGGCCTCAAGCGGATAGAGTTCCCATTGATCCATCGTTGGAATGACTTTCTCTTCATTTGCTTCCTTTGCGCCCAATTCCGCAAGGGCTTCTGCCGCAGCAACACACATCTCATCAGTGATTGTTGAGGCTCGTACATCCAAAGTACCTCTGAAGATTCCTGGGAATCCCAGGGAGTTATTGATTTGGTTATCAAAATCACTTCGCCCTGTTCCAACAATCTTTGCTCCTGCATCCTTCGCGTCCCATGGCCAGATTTCAGGAAGTGGATTGGCACAGGCAAAGACAATCGAGTCGTCTGCCATCTTTTCTACCCATTCCTTCTTGATGGTGCCAGGTACTGGTCTTGATGCCGCTATCAGAATATCTGCTCCATTGATTACCTCACCCAGGTCACCAGTCATCCTATCGGGATTAGTCTTCTGAGCCAAGTCATACTTGAAGATGTCATAATCCTTCTCTTCAACGATATCTTCTCGGTCTGAATAAATCGCACCGGTGCTATCAACCATAATGATATTCTTTGGATCAACACCTGCCGCAATCAGAAGATATGCTGTTCGTGTATTGGCTGCTCCAACACCGAGCATCCTAATTGTTACATTCTCGATATCTTTCTTGACCACCCTCAGTGCACCGAGCACCCCAGCTAAAACAACCGTTCCTGTACCCTGCGCGTCATCATGCCAGACAGGAATGTTTACGTCTGGGTGATTTCTCAGCTCTTCAAGGACATGGTAACACTTTGGTTTTTCAATATCCTCCAAATTGATGCCACCAAAGGAGGGTTGGAGGAACTTCACAGTTTGGATGATTTCGTCCTTTTCTTTTGTATCCAAACAGACCGGCCAGGCATCTACACCACCAAGATATTTGAATAGAATGGACTTGCCTTCCATAACAGGTCCAGCAGCTTCGGGTCCAATATTCCCTAATCCGAGGACTCGGGTCCCATCGCTCACGACGGCAACCATATTGCCCTTATTTGTCATGCTGTAGACCTCTGTCGGGTCTTCTTTGATTGCATTACATGCTTTGGCTACACCTGGGGTGTACCAGATTGCGAAGTCATCAAAAGACCGCACCGGTACCTTGCCTATGCTCTGAATTTTCCCTTTGTAAAACGGGTGGAGAACAAGCGCATCTTTACCGGGCTTCTCGGCCTTCTTTTTTAGTTCATCAGTACTAAGTTTTTCTTTCGGCATTCCGATAAGCCTCAAATTAATTTTGCAAGATTGTCCAATAGGTCGGGCAATTTTGACAAGTGGAGCTCATTACGTCATTTATTAAAGTGTATCTTTCGCTCAGTTTTCTGTTTCCCTAATTGAATGAGAACCAGAAAATGCCTACTGATTTTGATATGCAATCAACTACATGATTATAGTTGTAGACCCCAATAGTCGATGATCTGTTCTGCGTGCTGGGCAGACTTGACATCTGCTATCCCTTGGTCACCACCAAAGATTGCCTCTATTTTGCCCTCTTCATCGATGAGGTATGTGATTCGCTTGACACCCATCCCAACAATCTTCAGGCGACTTGATGCTTCATACTTCTCTGCAATCTTGTAGTCTTCATCCATAAGAATTGGAAATGGCAGGTCATGTTCTTCCCGAAACTTACGATGAGTTTCAGCATCACCACCCGATATTCCAAAGATTGGAATGTCCTTTCCCTGGAAGATAGTATAGCTGTCTCGAAGAGAACAGGCCTCGGCAGTACAGCCGGGAGTGAAGTCTTTTGGATAAAAGTAGAGAACAATCTTCTGCCCTCGATAGTCTGAGAGCTTGAAGTCTTCTCCAGATGCTGTCTTGGTCTCAATTTCTGGTGCTTTATCACCTATCTCTAACATATGATGTCCCCCTATAGACTAAGATTCCAGTGTTCAATAATCTGGTCTGCATGCTCCTTGGTCTTGACTTTGGCAACTCCGCCCGGACCAAAGATATCGTCAATCTTTCCATCTTCATCAATCAGAAAAGTTGTTCGCTGAATACCCATGTATTCTCTCCCATACATCTTCTTCTTTTGCCAGACTCCATACTTCTCTGCTATCTCATGATTCTCGTCCAACAGCAAAGGAAATGGAAGATTGTTCTTCTCTTTGAAGTTTTTATGCGTTTTCTCACTGCCTGGTGCAATTCCGAACACCTCAATACCATTTTCCTGAAATTCTGAATAACGGTCTCTGAACGATGCTGACTCTGCCTGGCAGCCTTTCGTATTATCCTTCACGTACCAGTATAGTACGATTTTCTTGCCTTTCTGGTCACTTAGTTTGAACTTCTGTCCACTCTGAGTTGTTGTTTCAAAATCTGGTGCATTATCTCGCTTCTTCAACATAATTCATCACCCTGTATCGAATTAACTATGGTGAATTACTCCATAATCCGTATTAAGTATTTTGGAGCAGAACGTGTCGGGCGATAAGGCTTATAGCAATCAGAAAGACTGACTTGACAGGCTTACGGGAGAAAAACGGTTATGTCAGAGCAAGTCATGACAAAGAAACCCATCACAGGTTACCAAATTCTGTTCATCACTATTTCATTTGTGACCCTTGTTGGCAGCATCCTTGCTACTCAACTGGTCATGTCGATGCTGAGTTCTCTCGAGTTGATACTTGTTCATATTCTATGGTTCCTTGGAATTCCTGTTGGTCTATCGACCATAGGATTCCTTCTCGGCTGGAAATCCAAAAAGAATGCTGTTGAATACTCTCCAATTGATAACGAATTCTCGCCCAAACAATACACAATTCAGGAAGTTCAACAACTTGAGCACAATCATCAGAGCAAATACTCTCGAGCTGTATCTACTCCAACATTCTGGCATTATTTCAATCCAATCCTACTGATTGTATTAATAATCGGCGTCAGATTAGGCGTAACTCAGATTGAAACCATGCTGGGCATAGGAATTTCATATATCTACACTCTTTTGCTCACTCTCATTTTTGCATCATCCACATTTGGGGCATGGAGGGCAACTTCTAATGAGGCATCAGCAGATCTGAACCTGAGGATGATAAGAGAAACCGTATCGCTGGCAAAACAACAAGAGAAGATTGCCGGCGTTAGGAATATTCGCATTGTGATTGACAGGGCTAAGCCTGGGAACGTTGAACTCTACAAGGATCCAAGAGTTCTATTCAGAATCCAAGGGATTTCTGACCACAGTTTTGTTGAAACATGGAGTGAAGAAGTTGGATCTGCTAATCGTCTATACGCGAAATTGTTGCCGTTCAAAGAGGAACCCGCTGTTGCCTTCTGGTGGCATTTCAGAGACCGCTATTTCCAAAAGTCTTTGGCTGATGAGGGGGATAGCAAATATGTAAAATCACCATTGTCTGAGGCAGACAATGAGATTGGGGTGAAGGATGTTGATATCCTCACGAAGTCCGCCATAGCACTTCTATGCCTTGAATGGATTCAAACACGAGGCAATAACGAAGAGCTGACTAAGATATTGCAGAGATTCGATGTGGATACTAATTGGTAATCTACTTTCATTGGAGTCGCCTGGGGAATGCCTTAAGAATGTCAAAACTGTCATCGCCTTCTGCAACGATTTTGAATATTGGCTCCTTTGTGATAATACTGATTTGGGCATATATAGGACTCATGGCATCTGAATATTTGCTGGTCGATTTCTTTCAGAGAATAGAAATATGGATGTTGACTTCTTTCCTTCTCGAACTTTCCATGCTCATTGCAATTCTCTCGGTTTGCTGGTGGGTCAAATCGAAATGGCTTATGATTGATATTCAGTGGGAATATTCAATCAGGGAAATCGAGTTGCAGGAACTTGAAGCCATTTACAACGAATACCTTGGAGCCTATCCTTGGTTTATCAATCATTACTATTTCAAACGGATTCTCCTGATGATTTTTGTTTTTCTTATAACACCGCTAGTCCCCTTTCTGACACATCCCTTTGGCATCTATGCATTCTCGTATTCGCCAGTGTTTTTCGCATTGTTTCTGATAGGGCTGGGTATCATTTCAGTCAGGGCAATTTATCCAGCTCTTCCAAGTCCGGCCGGCGATGGGTTTTCTCTGCCTCCTCTTTCAAAAGTGAAATCAGCTATTAGGGTTCTCAAGAATATTGACTCTGTATCGTGGACGGGGGTAAAGGTGAATATAGGTCAGTTCGATGGATATTACACGATTGCAGATGCACAACCTGTCGGAAGGATTCGTGGATTTGAGAGTGTACTTCGAGTTGAGTTCTCTGAGGATGTGGAAGGTCACTACAAGAGTATTCGCGTAGTCGATTTGAGTGGGGCACCTGAAGACCAAGAAGGTAAGTTGCTGTTTGAAAGCAACTCCGCATCTCTTGATTCAATCCGGAGAGCGATAAAGAAATCAATAGCTTCATTTTCGAAATCCCATGGGTATGATGATGATACAATGGAATTCTTTCAAGAGTTGCACACATCTTCTGAAGATAATGAGTAGTCTTAATGATCTTACAAAACTCATTCCGAATGGGCTTAATTTTATTACCAAGAATTGAATCCATGGTATTGAGGCTTGAGTATCATGTCACAAGGAAAGTTAATTGATAGAGGCCGCCAAAAGATTGTCAATGTTGCATATGTCATCATCGCTTTTGCAGGCTCAGCCTATGGCATCTATAGATACTCCATAAATCCTACAATCAGTTTCTCTTCATTGTTGGATACCGTTATTCTCTTGATCGGCCTTCTTCTTTTGTCAGTCATATTTGGTGCAATATCTAAACGCGCCATAGACTATATCCCTGGAACATGGGAGGAGTCTAAGAGTTGGGTGGCTGTGGAAGAATATGAGGGGCTTGTTGAGAAGCATAACAAAGCCTACCGCGGAATACTAGGCGATACTCAATCTGGTTGCACGCTCTGTTGCGGCCTTTTCTTTATTCCAGCTATTACTATTGGAATTTTTGCCTATGGCGCATATGCGCAGCCTCTCTTAAGCACCTACTTAGATATGCTACTGCTTCTTATCCTATCATACCTCTTTGTCTGTGCCGTCGGCTTTTTGGGTGGCTACAATCTGATTAGAACTGATGCCGACTTGCCTTTTGCAAAGCCCACAAAGGGGGCAGTATTCCGCTATATGCAAGCCTTAGATGATGTGTCCGATATTGAGGCAGGTTTTGATGTGGTGATTGGGACGAGAGGCGAATATAAGGCCATTATGGAAACAGATGCAAAGGCGAGAATACCGGGTCTTCCCAATACCGCTGCCCTTAAGGTGCAGGTCACTTCCTCCGGTTTCGATTATCCGTATCTCGTTGGCACGATATACAAGGGGCCTCAGGTGCCGGAGAGAGAAGAACGATTCAATATTGGAGCACGATTCCCTGCTCTCTTTGAATATTCAATGGATGGAAACGTGACAATTATAGTTGGCCGATTTGACATCCCTAAAAGAACGAGTAGTGTCCCTCGCATTTCGGAATCGGACTTTGAATCTTTAGGCCGATTTATGGCTGCCAAAATGAAGGAATTGCAAGGACCGTCTTGATAGATAACAGACATCTTTAATACTGACACTTTCACGCTCTGGCGTACAGAACGGAAGGAAATCGGATGAAACCAGCCAATTGGACCAATAAATGGATTCTAACATTTATAGCTGGACTCGTAATTCAGGCCATCTTTTATCCATATATTGCATTCATCAAGCCAGAGGAATTCGTAAGTCATCTATATTTCTATGATGTTTCCCTGATTGCTTTCATTTCGCTTGGTGTCCAGATCATCGGATTCCTGATTATCATGGATAAAACAAAAGATGATGACCCCTCTATTTACGGACAGGGACGCCCTTTTCAACATAAGCTAAGAGAAGAGGACGAAAAACCAGCTGAACGAAAGCCTACTTATGCTGAAGACTAACTGAAAGCGAGAGGCAAATAGCCCCCCGGTTTTCCTATTTACCAAGTAATTCCTGGAAACGCTCTCGGTGGAATATGGTCTGGAATGAACCCTGGGAACCACATTTCTGCTATTGGCAGATACGGTGCCATTACTAGTGTTGTGACTATCAGGATGGCAAATGTGAGTGTATGAACGGCAGTCACATATGTATAGTAGGGTCGTATGTAGCTATAGAATGCAAATGCAGGAATAGATAACGCTGCCATTGCCAGAATCTCTACTGGGGAGAAAAAGAATGGCATTGATATCGGCCACAGGAGATAGAAAATCCATGTTATTGTTTCGCTAGAAGTTTCATGATGGGCAATCTTGTGAATTCCATCTACCCCCTGACTAAGGAAGAACACGGGGATGAGTAACCACCATTGCAGTCCAACGAAGAACATCGCCCCCGCATAGAAGAGAAGGTCTCCAAAGCTCTCAAATCTCTCCCATAGAGGATTGCGCGAAAAGAATTCAGTGGCTTCAGTCATGAAATATCCAATCATCTGCATTAGCACCAAGAGCGGTAAGAAGAAAAAAGATATTGCTATCATAATGACAGCGGCCCGTGGCAATTCTGGAATTTTTCCCTCATGATAATTGTCGAGAGGATATATGCCATGCAATGTAAAAGCTGTAACCAGTACGAGAATTCCACTCGGGAGGAAATAGAGTGGTTGTGCTAGTAATGACAAGGGTCCCAAGAACGAATATACATTACTAGTGAGAGAGGATGGTTTCAGGTACCAAACACCGAAGACCACGAGCAACTCTGGTATCAGCATTTTTAGCCTATAATCTTGGATAAATTTCATAATTGGACCGGGTTCAGCATTCTCTTCGACCAATAATTGCACCTGCCTAAACTGCACAGGAGTGCCCTTCGTAACCTCTCTTAAGCATATCCCTCTTCAATTTGAGCTGATATAAAATCTGTAGCGAAATCCAATTGGTTTCTAAGAGAATGATTTCAAAATGGCTGGATATTCGTCACTTAGATGATGGACCTTTCTTGTTAGCTCACGACTTGCCCCAGATAGACCACACTGAGTAGAAATCATGGAGCTGGAAATAAGCAAGTCAGTTTCCACTCCCGCATCTTGGAATGAATCAATGGTTAAACGGAGATTTGTTCTCAAATCCTGAAGAACACTACCTCGGATGCCATCGTCGGTGTTCGGTATTACCCCCAGAGCAAGCGCTCCTCCTCTTTGTATAAAGCGGTTTATCTTTTCGGCATGTTCATTGGAGATTTCGGGAGTATAGTTGATCAAATCTATATGAACGATTTTAGGCGTGCTGTCCCACAGTAGATAATCCTCTTTCAAGTGGGCCACACGCCAGTCCCCGCAATAGTGGTAGGCCGGAATGATATCTTTGGGATATGTGTTATCAACTGAATCCATGAGGTTCTTCATACTGAATTCTTGGTGCGTTTCTCTTTTGATATCCTCCAATATGAATGCCATGGAGGGATCATCTTGGCAGAGTACTATTTCATTGGAGCAGTTTTCAAGGTGTGAACTAATCCCCTGTCCAATCCGGCTCATCAGGGATTCGAAGAATGGAAGCAAATGGGCGGATACGAGTTTCTTTCCGTCAGGGCTCCGAATATTATATGCCATTGTAACTGGAGCTGTGATTTGTGTCTTGATTATGTTATATTCCCGTTTTTCACACATAGAATAGAGACTGGGGAAGTTTTTTCTCGGCGGAAGTAAAGGTTTGTGGCTCTGCAGCATTTCACGATAGACATTAATGTCGGGTTCCCAGAGAAAACCTCCTTCCTCCTCAAAACCATCTATGAGCACTGCGAATTGCCTTATCATGTCTTCTTCTTTGTTTGCAGGAATCTGAAATGTATATGGAAGAGATAGACTGTTCACATAGTCGAGAGGTTCGGAGTGTTTTTTTTCACCAAGACTCCCAACGCCAAAGAATTCACCCCTTAGATTCTTAGGTAGCCTCGACATGGTCAATATTATTCCCCTTTCTAGATTCAGCTTTCCTCTTGACGACGCGATTGCAGGAATGAATGGCTGGGCAACCTATGCATGCTTCGGGAACATCCGAAACTGATTGTTCCCCATACAACAATAGGTTTTCATCAATGTCTTGTGTTTCGGGAATACTTCGCCTCTTATCTTCAATATCCTCGCGATCAACATGGCATTTCAAATCCCGCATCTCTTCCACAAATTCGCTCATGTTTCCCCGAATGACAGCTGCTGTGGGTCCTACCCTCTTCACAATATATCCATTGAATTCGTCCATTAACATCAGATGCTCCATATCTCTCTCTGATTCAGTTTCAAACAAAGTGACCTTGTCCAGAGATGCAAAAATCGTCTGGGAGGTCCAATCTTTGATGGACCTCGATACATTTGCGGGGATCGGCTTGCTGCTCTCATTGCCTAGGAATTCAATAATCTCTTTATCCCTAATGCCCATTTCTACAGCTTGGAAAATCGATTGTTCAGTGATTTTGAAAGTACTGACAATGTCAGTACGAACTGGCTCGGATAATAGCATGAGTTTGTAGAGCTTGAAATACGCCATTTCTGATGTGTATACGGTCATCTCGAAGTTCGGCTGTACAATGAATGTTTCGTTTGGCCTAGCATCCTCACTGGGTTCTTTGGCTATAACTGTTTCACCAACATCGGTTAGTTTGACAGCATGAAGTGATTTTCCGGAATAACCGCCTTCGAGCAGACCAAGCAATATCGGGTTCTCCAAAGCCATTGCCACCCTTTCTTCAGAGACTTGAATCCACTTCAGCGGCTCCTTCTCTAGGAACAACTCACTTCGTATCCAATCCCTCATTTCTTGAACTGTAATCCATTCTTCGCTATTACTATCTCTTAACCTACAGATTATGAGATTAAGCGTATATTCTGTTGGTTGTTCTGCCGTAGCCCAGATGGCTCGAGTTCTTCCCAAGGCTGAGAGGAGAATTCGCTTAGAAACCTCTTCTTGATATCCTGTAAACAAGGCGTTGACTTTTCCTGGGACAACGCGATCTTTATCCACAATTTCATAAGCTCCCGCTTTTCTAGCCAGTCGTTGAACCAAATCGAATCGGTCTTCACTGGACTCGGACATCGCCTCAACTATTGCATCTATATCTCTCTTTGGGAATTCCCATGAACTGGTCATCTTCACATCATTCTTGGCAAGATATGATACCAGAAGAAGCATATCAACGAGCAGAGCATCCCGCTCATTTACAACCGTCTTCACCTTTGAGGGCTTCTCAGGGTCGATTTCCGGCTTTCTTGTGAAGTATTCCTCTAAGTGGGGTAAGAAGAAGTCTAGTATCTTGAACTCCGCTACTTCCCTGCCGGTTTCAGTGAGTCTAGACATTGTTCTGCGAATTATGATTCCCCTCTTCCGAAGATCTCTCTCCGTCTGATTTAGTTGACCGTAGCTGTATATCTTCCTGTATGGTTTAAGCCGGTCGTAACTCATAGCTCCCCCATTGAGTGTGAGCATTCCAAGAAGATCCTTTTCTTTACCTGAAAAGGTAGAGAATATTCTCTTTCTCTCCTCCGGGTTTCTCATCTTCTTGGCTAGGAGCTCAGAGAGCTGAGTCCCTGATTTGCTGGAGCTGACATCAATTCCCCAGTATTGACACGCAACAATCAGGTCTTCTCTGAACATATGCTCTAATTCTTCTTCAAGGCGCTCTTTTGCCATCGTCATTCACTTCAACAAATTGAGGAATTGCAAACAAGCGACCATAAATTATGACAATATGATGCTTACGGTATGTTCAATCTAACCAACATGATTTGTACCGTATAAGAAATGAAAGTATGCTACACGAGGGGCATGCTTATTTTGTCAAGGCAAGATTCTGGTATAGGTGCTGTAATTGGAGCCGCTGCTTTGGTGTGTAAGGTATCGCCCTAAGACATGGGAACAATTCTATGACCAAGAGTTGGCAATATCACAATTGAAGAACTATGCTTCATCCAAGGTATTTCCCAATCTAATACTGTATGGTCCCGTAGGCACCGGCAAGAGTGCCGCAGCCCGAGTTTTTGCTGAACAGTTTCTAGAGGATGCGTTTCATTCAAA
>SDNP01000056.1 GCA_004524445.1 Candidatus Thorarchaeota archaeon
CGATATGTTCAACTCGGCCAGAATCGTCATGAAATTCCAGTGTAATCTTGGCGCGAGAACTGAGAGAACTTCCTTTCAGATTCAAACCGACTTCGCCTCGGATGATATCTCCATGGTGAAGGTGACGCCCCAAGTCTGTCCTCAAAATAATCTCAGGCCCTCTATGAACAAATCCGAGATAGAACGGCCTTGACCGGTTTTGGGCCAGGATTTGTTCATCAGCATTTCGGACTGACAGTCCCAATATGCATCTTTGTACGTCTGACCCTGCATCTGGCTGAATAGTTATTTCGGGGAAGTTGTCTTGGTTGAACACGATTGCTGTATCCTCCCCCAAAGATAAATTGGCTAGAACTGAAGCCAAAACAGTACCTGATTCTGGCATGACCACAGAAACCTCGCTAGCAATTTCCTGTATGTCGGATTTATTGGTTTTTATTTCTCCGGAGAATCGAAGTGGTGTTCTACCGTCTGCAAATTGAGTTGTAGCGCTAGTATCGATTTTTGTCTTCATCCATAGTGTTTGTATTGTCTTTGTTGCTTTGATTTCTCTGCCTGCTACAGTAATAGCTACGATGATATTGTATGCGGACATCCCCTGTTTGGTTTCGAACCTTGTTGCGTATCTATATACTCCGCCGGGTTCTAATTTCGGCAGAGATAACGCCTCCTCTTTGACAACTTCCCTGCTAGCGTTCTCAATGCGGTACCATACTGGTACATTTGCTAGTTCCCTCTCAATTGTGTTAGACACATCTATGTTGAAACCTGCTTCCTCTCCAGCAAAAACTGAATCTTGGTGGGCTCCTAATGACACTTCTATGCCCGTCCACCATTTCATCCACCTGGGGATATTTGCTCTGCCTGACATGGGATCATATACCCAATTCGTACAACACTCTCGAGTTATGTCTGCTAGTTTTCTTAGGAGCTTTACCATGTTCTTGTCGCTATTGGCGAAGACCTGTAGCTGGTAATCCGCCGATGTGGTTCTTTTTTCAATTGTATCTGTGCCGAAAAGGGAAGACAACATGGGTTGCATAAATGGATCATCAAACGCATTCAGTTCCTCAAGCTCGTCCCGGATGAAGAATAACATGGAAATAACGGCGTCACCAAGAAACCTGTTTTTGCTATCCTTCTCAACATACCCTTGGTCATTGATTTGATGATTGTAAATGACTGAGAACTCGGGGCTTTCGTCATTTTCTGTAGGCGTGAAGGGGCCCCACAGTCCTGCATCAATCGCTGAATCTCTATTACCAGCTAATGAACGAGCTCCTACATCTGGGATTTTGTCCCCCTGTTCCAGCATTTTTTGAGCCTTTTTTGCTAAAGCCTGCAAAATAAGTGCGATTCCAATTCTTCGGGGAACCGACAATTGCGTATCAAAGACTCGGACTTCAACAGTTTCATATTCTGTAAAGGGAAAAAGATCTACCATTCGCGGCGGACTTCTCTTCACATGTTCGGCAAAGGATTCAATATCATTTTCCTCTTGATATGGGACCAGTTCAAACCTATTAGACGGTCCCATCTGTGTCGTATTTCTGAAAAGCCGAATCGACCTCTTACATCTCGGCGCTCTCGTTCTCCCTTTTGAGTCAATATATACTACATCGGTGGTCTTCTTATTCTCAAAGGGTGAGTTGACTGAGAGAGCAATCAAGTGAGGCATGAAGTTTCTAATCATATTATATACCGCTAGTCGAATGTCCGGATTGACATAGGCTCCAAGAATATGATGATGTTCTCCAAATGAAAGATTCTTCAGATATTCTTGGGTTGGATTCAAACCCGTGGATATTAGAATTGCATTAGATTCGGTTGGAATCGCCTCGTATGATATAGCAATTAAGGTTTGAACCCACCATGCAAGCTCTTGGAGGGTCGTACAAGGTGGGGTTGCAACTTCCAATATCCAAGTCAAACTCGTTATGTTAGGATCGTGCCCAAGCAGCGTATATTCTTTCAGCTCTCCTGAAGGGCTCCTATAATGCGCAACAATCCGAGAACCCCTGTCTCCTTCTTCCGTTTGCTTAGAATGACTGTATTTCTCAATAACGGTGTGTATTTCTGAATCCCGAATTCGTTTCTCAAGTAGACTCATCGCATTTGAAATGATTTTGTCAAAGACATGTAGAACTTCGTCACCTCTTAGCCAGGTGCCGTCTTTGTGAATTACCTGCAATTCAATCTCAATACCATGTGCAAAGGGGAGAGGCAATTCCTTCTCCTTCTCAGCCAACATAGTATTTGTTCAACTCCATTCTAGCCCTGTCCCATAATGAACTGCACTATATGATATTTGAGCAGTGTATTTTCGTGGTTGGATATGTGACGGATACCCTTCCTATGGGTTGCCTGTCAGTTCCAGTATTGCAAATGGGTCTATTTTGAATTGCAGTTATTATCTTTGTTAGTTAATATGCTAAGAAGTCCTATTCCTCAGCAACCAGTCGGAACACTTTCTCAATTTTGTCACTGAGTTCTCTGAGACGATACCATGCTGTTTCTCTTCCCTGTCGCTTACTCAACTTGTCAAGAATTATCTGATACTCAAATTGTGCGATGTCTTGAAGAATTTTCATGACCTGTTCGTCTTTGAAGTGAGATTCATTTATTCTCTCATCTTCATATCGCTTAATGAGGGGCTTGAGTGACTTCTCAACCCTATCAACTTCAATCAATGCCGTTCTATAGTTATCATTGGGGTCGCTCATGGCAAATCCACCAATAAGGGGTGTCATGCCTGTACCAATCGAACCTCTGCCAATTTCATCTAAAGCGTCCATTGCTTCCTGGCAGTGCTCATAAGCGTCCGACAGACATTTCTTGATTGCCCGTAGGACTCTGGGTCTATCGGATTCACTACTCAAATTGTCTCCCTCCATGTTGTGAAGTAAATGAAACTAGAGAAATAGTTGAATGACGGGCGATTTTGGCAATCGCCCGCGACATCTTCTTACATCGGTGGTGCTTCGCCAAGTTCGCCTGCAAAGTGACATGCAACATAATGACCATTGCCCATGTCCCTATCTTCAGGGATTTCACGCACACATATCTCCTGAGCGTAGGGGCATCTTGGATGAAAACGACATCCGGATGGTACATTTATTGGGCTTGGCGGCTCACCTTTCAGCGACTCAACACGGCGCTTGACTGTGGGATCTCCCGATGGCACTGCTGAAATGAGCGCTCTAGTGTACGGATGCTCGGGACTGAACGCCACATCATGCGCAGGTCCAATCTCCATAATTTTGCCAAGGTACATGATTGCAATCCTATCTGCAATATAAGTAGCAACAGCCAGGTCGTGTGTAATGAAGAGGTAGGTTAGACCCAAATCACTTCTCAGCTGAAGTAAAAGATTGAGAATCTCCGCTCGAATTGACACGTCAAGCATTGAAACTGGCTCGTCAGCAACCATGAACTCCGGATGCAGAATCAAAGCTCTTGCAACAGATATTCTCTGTCTCTGTCCGCCCGACAATTCATGTGGATATCTGTCGATATAATCCTCTGCCGGAGTTAATGCAACACTCTCAAGAGCCTCAAGCACCCTCTCTCTTCGCTGGCTTGGGGTTAGTGGAATCTTATGTACTGTCAGGGGCTCTTCAACAATACCTGAAACGCTCTGTTTAGGATTCAGAGATTCGTAAGGATCTTGGAAAGTAATTTGCATTCTCTTGCGAAGCTCCTTCATTTCATTTCTATCAAGTGTAGACATGTCTTGGCCTGCATAGAATACAGTGCCGTCAGTAGGTTCTTCCAAGTGAAGGATACATCTACCAGCAGTTGTCTTGCCACATCCAGATTCTCCTGCGAGTACAAGTACCTCTCCCTTGAGAATGTCGAAGGTCACACCATCGACTGCCTTGACAAAGAGTTCCTGCTTATAGAGAAGTGAAGAGAGAAAGCCTGTATTAACAGGGAACCATTTCTTCATATCTCGAACCGCAATCAAGGGTTCTCCTTCTCTTACATCGCTTTCTGCTGTGAGGGTTCTAATCTCGTTAACTGTCATTCTTTTCAGCCTCCTCAATCAAGGTCTACTGTTAATTCTCCCTGCAATTGTTCTGCGAAGTGACAAGCTACGTATCTACCTGGTTCAATTTCATCAAATGATGGCTCCTCTCTTGAGCATATCTCCTGAGCGTAGGGGCATCTTGGATGGAATCTGCACCCTGGTGGGGGGTCAATAAGGTCCGGGGGTGAACCTGGTATTGAAGTTAGCTTCTTTTTCTCTGCCTTAATCATGCTCGGAATTGCTCCCACAAGACCCGTGGCATATGGGTGTATTGGATTCTTGAACAAAGAAACCACATCAGCCAATTCTGCAATTCTTCCTGCGTACATAATTGCAGTCTTGTCACAGGTTTCTGCGATGACACTCAAGTCGTGCGTGATGAGAATGAGAGAAAGACCAAGATCTTTCTGAAGCTTCTGCATCAATTTGAGAATCTGTGCCTGAATAGTAACGTCAAGAGCTGTTGTAGGCTCGTCAGCAATTACCAAGTCTGGATTGCAGGCTAAAGCCATGGCAATCATTGCACGCTGGCGCATACCACCAGAAAACTCGTGAGGATAGTTATGAATCCGTCCAGGGTCAAGTCCAACCATCTCGAATAGCTTCGCACATCTGTCCAAGGCTTCTTCTTCAGTCACATTCTCGTGCATCAGGATTGCCTCTGCTATCTGCTCTCCAATCTCAAAAACTGGATTGAGAGCATTCATGGCACCCTGAAAAACTATAGCAACATTCTTCCATCTTATGTCCCGCATCTCTCTGGCTGTCTTCCTTAGCAGGTCATCGCCCTTGAAGTATACATTCCCTCCAACTATATTTGCCGCTGGGGGCAATAGCTGCATGATTGAATATGCAAGACTGCTCTTTCCACATCCGCTCTCGCCTGCCAATCCAAGGGATTCACCGGATTCCAATTCCAATGAAACATTGTCAACGGCCTTGACGAGACCTCCCTGTGTGGAATAATACATCCTCAAGTTGCGGATATCTAACAGGTTCATTCTTTTACACTCCGCTGAGCACAATAGCAAATGATTGGGTGAGTACTAACACCCAAGTCCCGCTGACAATGCACTTCTTAAATACCTAACGGCGCCAGCACGAATCAACTATGATTTGATACTCATAACATGGCCGGATTTAGATGTTAAAAGTGTCTCACACTATGCAAATTCATCAGTTATGAAGCAGGTTCATATTTTGCCATCAGTTCACATAGATGGTGCTTATTCTCTTGGACGTTCTACCGGCATAATGTAAATTGGTCTGTGCTCTAATGGCAACTGCAGGGATTGATATACTCTACTCAAATCAAAGCTCGTGATTCGTCCTTTCGACACTTGTTTCACCCAACAGATTTGATGGTCCCATTAGCTGGAATGCACTCTCAAACCTAGCTTGGGATTGGGGATTGGTTTCCACCCTATTTAATGACAGGAATGTAGCAGGATTTGATGATTGACCTTACTATTCCATACTTGAGTCGCCTGAGTGCAAAACTGTAAAAGGAACAGGTAAATGGTATGCTCGGTAATAATGAGTGTTAGGGCTTTTCCTGAAACTAGAGACGAACCTCGCAAAAGGATTCTTCTAATCCCCCCACTCTTGATAATTGGAGGGTTATTCTTGGCTTGGCTCCATCCAATGTTGGCATTCATTGGTTCAGTTCTTGCTCTTGCAGGAGTATTGACGGTATTTCTGGTTGGCATGGTCTTTGCGGATCTCTGGGCGTCCTCAAGACGTACAAAGGATATCATCAAAGCCAGAGAGGAACGTATGCGAGAATTGGAGGATGAAGAACAAGAATCAGATGTTGACGATCCTTTTCTAGATGCACTTGAAGAAGAATGACTCTTGGTTGATAAGCTCTTCAGCTCATCACTCGGTCAAAGTATCTAAATTGAGATTTTTGAAAATAAACTTCGATTTATCGAAAAGAATGCGCCCGAACAGACAGTTTTTTAGGGGAACCTTCGGGCAGCTATTTTGATTGATAATCCCCAGTGAACGTTCGAGATTGACGAGATTCTATATTGAGCTTTGGTCAATCTTCGTGTTCAGAATATGGAGGCCAAAAAGAAATTGTCTGATGATAGAAAATCCGGTTGGAAAGATAGCAACTGGTATGTGAGCATCTCGGGTTTTTGGAAGGAATATAGGAAACACAAAATTGGCATACTGGGTCTGATTGTTCTGGGTCTATATGTGGGCATGGCAGTATTTGCACCGGCCATTGCGACTCATGATCCCTCTCCCACCAACAAGGTGGCACCAAATTTCCTCGCACCTGGTTGGATGTCATTCTTTGACCCAGAGGGAGTAACGACAGACGATTATATGCCCTATCCACAAATGGACAATGCCGATGCTATTACCTTTGAAAAGAGAGGCACAAATCAGGATGAATTCAGCTATTCCCATTATGTAGATGAAGAAGATAGAGCTTCTAGTAATGTGAACTTAACGTGGACACATACACCCGGTGAAATGGAATGGCGAACCATTGATCCAAGTGGGCAGATGCCCGATTCTAATGACTTCATATTTTTTTCGCAGACTTTCGTCTGGCCATTTGAGTCAATGCCAAGTGATGTGAACATGACCTTGGAGTTCGCAACTTTACTAACAGGTGACTTTGCGGAAAACGCAGAGGGCGGATTAATGTTTAAGATCTATATTTGGACGATAGACTCCAGTGGTGAGTGGCGACGAGTCTACCAATCATCCCCTCCATACCCAGACACATATCAGACGCGACGAAAGGCGTTTAATTACTTCGACCTGGCTGCCGCATTCAGGGGCATGGTCGAGGATGATGGTGTCCAGGAGGACCCATCTGATGAATTAACGGTTGCCGTGGGAATCGCTCCAACTAACAACTTTAGAAACTATTTGGGAACAACTCCCGAGCTTGAATATGATGGATCTGTAACAGTTTCCATTAAAAGGCTGAACTTCTTAACCTACGGGGACTATTTTGGTCTATTAGGCTCAACGGATAAAGGCGCCGATGCGTGGAGTCAGCTTGTATACGGTTCAAGGGTTTCATTGATTGTGGGAATTCTTGCAACAGGTCTTTCTACTGCTGTTGGTGTTATTGTCGGTCTGGTTGCTGGATACTTTGGTGGCAAGATTGATGAAATGCTGATGCGTGTGGTAGACTTCCTCCTGGTTATTCCGGGCTTACCCCTAATGATGGTACTCGCCGCATTTCTTGGTCCTGACATTTCAAATATCATCATCGTGATTGCTATACTGGGTTGGACCGGAACATCGCGTTTGATACGGTCACAGGTCCTTGCTGAAACTAATAAGGCATATGTAGAATCAGCTCGAGCTATCGGTGCATCTGACACCTACATTATTTTCAGGCACGTTCTTCCGAACGTTACACCCATTCTCTTCGCAAACATCACATTGGGTGTTGTAGGGGCTATCTTGTCTGAATCAGGACTTGCTTTCTTGGGTCTCACTGACCCGAGCCAACCTAGCTGGGGACGGATGCTTTCAGATGCTCAGAGCACAGGTGGATTCAGTGCTGGTGCCTGGTGGGTTGTAGTCTTTCCTGGACTAATGATTACTGCTTTGTCCTTGGCTTTTACGTTTATCGGACATACGCTTGATCAAGTCCTGAATCCGCGACTTCGCGAGAGGTAAGATATCCAAAGAGTGAGCCCTTGGGCTCACACACTCCTCTTTTTTGAAATCCAAAATCCTTTCTTTGAACAACATCCTTATTAGGATACTAACAAAAAAACATAATGACTCACGGTACTTAGTATCGCTAGGTACTGGGATAACATAATTCGAAAATGAATTGGAGAGTCTACTAAATGGGATTAAGAGAATATATAATTAGAAGAGTCATCTACATGTTTCTACTAATTGTGGCTGTAGTATGTTTCAACTTCTTTCTTTTCAGACTTCCCACACTGCTTCTTGATGTCAGCCCAGTTGACCTCATGATTAGTGATGAGCTTAGACGCAATCTGACTCGCGAAGCCCTTCAGGAGCTATACGCACGCTTTGGTTTGGTGCCAGATCCGGATATCTTCGACTGGATCTACATGTTCTGGCGATACGTTGTCAACATGTTCACTGGTGACTTTGGCATCTCATTCGTAAGCCAGCGTCCTGTCATGGATGAAATCATGGCCAGATTACCTAACACATTACTGCTAATGGGTACATCTTCAATTGTGGCTATTGTTCTTGGTATTTGGACTGGTGTAAAGGTTGCAGCCAACCCTGGTTCTCGGAAGGACGTAAGTGCTGTTACTGTTGCATTGTTCATCTATGCCTTACCTGTGTTTTGGATGGGAATGATGCTCTTGATGATATTTGCTTTCTACGTGCCTAATTTGACTGGTAAACTCATAACGTTCCCCTTGGGCGGGACCATCGATTACTCAGTCTGGGTTAGTGCGAAGCGAGATCCTCTTGGCGCCCTTGTGATTGCAGGGAATATTCTCCACCACCTCTTCCTGCCAATGATTACATTAGGCGTTGGAGGCTATGGCGGATATTTCTTGTATATGCGGAACAACCTCATCGACGTTATGACTGAGGATTATATCCTCACTGCACGGGCGAAGGGACTTGATGAAAACCAGGTGCTGTACAAGCACGGTCTGAAGAATGCAATGCTACCGATGGTTACTATTATTGCAATGACTTTTGGTTTCCTGATAAATGGAGCAACGTTAACAGAAACGGTGTTCAACTGGTATGGTCTGGGAAGGTATATCTTCAACAGTCTATTCGTTCTAGATTATCCAGTAGTACAGGCAATCTTCATGATCATCGCAATTACAGCAATTCTGGCGAACTTCATTGCCGACCTGCTGTACGGCGTACTCGATCCAAGAATCAAGTACGGGTAGTCATGAAAGCAAGAGACCCCCTATGGGGGTCATGCTTTTTCTTTTCTATCTCTCTTATTTTTTACATGATTTTTCAGATAATTTCATAAGGAATTTGAATTTGTGAGGCATCGAACTTTCAGTCAGTTCTGGCCAGAAGTAGAGAAATTTGGTCCATAAATCAAAAATGAAACCAAGGGAAATCAGAGTTAGCATCCGAGAAGGAATCTGGCTGGCGAGATACGAATCTATTTGTCGCTATATGTGAATCTTTGGAAGGAATTCAAAGAGTTTCCCTCTGATGATGGCTCTAGCAGCCTTTC
>SDNP01000057.1 GCA_004524445.1 Candidatus Thorarchaeota archaeon
ATCTCAGAAACTGAGCATCCTCGAGTTGGAACCAAGTATAGGGTATGGCCGCTTCTCGAATACTCATGGGGGATAGATGACCACGAACTAGGCATTACTCATATCATTCGAGGGAAGGACCTAGTTAAGGAAGGCAAAATCGAGCAACATATTTGGAACATCTACAAATGGAAGCATCCTGAATTGATTTACTATGGTCGTTTGAGATTCCAAGATGCAACACTGAGCAAGAGCAAATCGCGACAGGAGGTAATTGATGGAGCCTATTCTGGATGGGATGACCCTCGAACTTGGAGTCTTCAATCACTGGAGAAACGAGGAATTGACCCCCGCGCCCTGCGAAAAGCTATGCTTGACTTAGGTCTAAGTGTCGTAGACATAAGCATCTCAATGAAACCAGTCTATGCTGAGAATAGAAGCCTGAAGGATGCTGAAGCTCCTCGTGTGTTCTTCGTGGAAAATCCAGTATGGCTAACACCTGTTGGAATACCCGAGGATGTCGAATATGCAGAAGCCCCAGTCCATCCCGATTTCCCGGATAGAGGTTTTAGGAAAATCCCGATTAGAACTGAAGGAGTAGACGAAAGACTAGGCATTCCTCAGAAGGATTTCGAAAGACTAGACGAAGGCACTCTTTTCAGAATGAAGGACCTTGCGAACTTCATCATGAAAAAGAGTGAAGACCTAGAAATGCACTTCAACGATTTGGATGTGCGTACTATTCTTGATGCGAATGCCCCAATTGTCCATTGGATCCCGGAGATTGGCAATGTCAACGTTCAACTAACATTGATTGATGGCTCTATTGTTATGGGTCAGGCTGAGCCGAGTATTCAGAACCTGCCTGTTGGCACATTCCTGCAATTTGAGAGAGTAGGATTCGCGAAGATATTTGAAAAAGACGGGCTCATAAAGGCGGCATTCTCTCATAAGTAGCCTTTTTTCGAATTTCGGTGCTGCACTTTGACAGCCAAAGAGAACAAATAGTGGTTCGCCTTTCATCAGGCTGGTGTTCGCGTTGGCAAAGAAGAAATTTAAGCTAACAAAATCCAAATTCCGGCTTTCGGGTAAGGATTCAAAGCTTAAGATTGACGATAAGAAGGCTAGAGAATATTACTTTCGAGTAAAAGTGCCTGAGGGGGAGGCACGAGATTTAGCGGCAGAAACCGGTAGTGACCTCTTTGAAATCTCAAGAGATGAGGTTGACATGAGGAAGCCTTCCCTAAAATACGATTTCTACTGCATATATGAAGCTGAGGTAAATTTGAAATTTCTGAGGAAGCGCAAACAGGAGGTTGGCGTTCAAGAACAACTGATGGGAGCTATGGTCGGGAAGGAGATTTACACACCAAGGAAAGGAAAAGACGTTCCTGGAAAAGCAATATTCCTGGAAATGATCGAGCTTTTCGAGATTGAGAATGACGCATCATTCATTCTCGATGGCGTCACGGGATTTCCAGCAAAAACTCTCGAGAAGCTACTAAAGGGTCCTGGTAAAAAGAAGGCTACTGCGTCTTGGAAGAAGAAAGCTAGAATAGCTTCGGGCAAATACAAGTCACTGGAGAAAGTTGTAAAATCAGTCGCCAAGGATGCCAAAAGGGTCCCCAAAGGAACAAAACGGGTTCTTGAGCACACACTGACCTTCAAGAAGCTAAAGGGATTCTATGTTCCAACCTACTATGTCAATATCTCCGCAGGTGACCAGAAGCAAAAGCTGAGAGTCAACGCCGTTAATGGGAATGTCGCCCTAAAGGTATGAATACCCGGCTTCGCTTCCTATACGGGGCGTATCTATCGTTCTATGCCATGGATGAATCTAGTCCCCATCCTCCTCCACCTGGCGTTTCGATTCGTACTATCGTGCCTACGGGAACTCTAATGGTTGTTTTACTCTGAAGGACATGTGTGTTTCCTTCATACACCAGGAAGTTCCTTCCGCGTGCTCCATTCTTTCCCCCGGCCAGGCCCCAAGGAGCCCTATGTCGACGTTCCGATTGTATGGAGATGGTACAATCCTCTCCGAGAATCTCTATTTCTCGAACAATGCCATCGCCCCCCGTCCATTTCCCGTTTCCACCACTTTTCCGCCTGATCCTGTATTCAAGAACTCTCAGCGGATACTCTGATTCCAAGGACTCTATGGGCGTGTTCAGAGTATTAGTCATATGTGAGTGAATTCCGCTGGCTCCGCTCTTCCCTTTACGAGCACCAACGCCGCCCCCTAGCGTTTCATAAAATGAGAATGGTTTCTGGTTGACGGGATCTATGCCTCCTATTGTTAGGTTATTCATAGTTCCCTGACTTGCGGCGGGAGCAAAGTCCAGAGCTATCCTGCTAATTGCACCTATCACTGTATCCACGATTCGTTGAGTGGTTTCAACATTTCCTGCTGATACTGCAGCAGGGTATTCAGGATTTAGGAGGGACTTCTTTGGGACTATTACTTTGATTGGTTTCCAACAACCTTCATTTGTTGGAATATGCATGCCAAAAAGTGCGATAAAAACAAAGTAGACAGCTGAGATAGTTGACGCATAAGGACAATTGATGTTTCCTTGCACTTGTTCTGAGGTTCCTGTGAAGTCAACCTCAACTCCTGAACCATCAAATTGGACTTTGATAGATATTGGAATGTTCCATTGTCCCATTCCATCGCTGTCCATATAGTCTGTGAAAGTGCCTATCCCGTTCCCGAATTCAGACAGTGCCTTTTCCATTAGATTTTGCGAATAGCTTTGAAGCTGCTCAAAGAGCAAATCCAGTCTTGACCAGCCAACCTCTCTAGCTAGGTCATTAAGGCGTCTTCTGCCAATGATATTTGCCGCTAGCTGTGCTGATAGGTCTCCCAATCGTTCCTCTGGTGTTCTTGTGGTTTCCAAGAGGTCGCTAATCGCATTCCGCTCAATCTCCTGATCTCTAACAACAACCCTTGGTGAAATCAAAATGCCTTCATCTTCAATAGATTCTGCCATTCCCGGCATTGAACCAGGACTCACACCTCCAACGTCCGCGTGATGGGCTCTATTGGCTACGTATGCAATTATACTATCGCCATCAAAAACTGGTGCTACCAGAGTCAAGTCCGGTAGATGCGACCCTCCCGTAAAAGGATCATTGTGGAGTACCATTTCACCATCTGACAGGCTGCAACCGAACCAATCTATGCAGGATTTCACCGATAGGGGCATGGCACCCAGATGCACGGGAATATCCTTTGACTGTGCAATAAGATTCCCTTTTGAATCAAAGATTGCAGAGCTGCAATCACGACGCTCTTTGATGTTGGGACTAAACGCAGTTCGTTGTAGACTCAAACTCATCTCCCTCGCATAGGAAATCATGGAATTCTTTAGTACCTCAAAGGTGATTGGGTCGTCTATCGTTATTACCCTCTCCTTATCCAAAGCGACCCACTGGAGGTTTGTTTCGCTTTCCATCCGGGTGCAATGTATATCGTCGTATCTTCTTGTTCAACAATCATCGGCCCCTGATACTCACCATCATTGTTCAGAGATTCGCGGCGATATATTTCAGCATCCATTGTTTCACCTGAACTTAGAGTGACAGCCCTACATTCTGTAGCGCCAAAATCATCGCTCCGCCATGGCTTTGATAATTGAAGTGGCTCGTGAGGAGATTTAGCAATGATGCGTGCTGTAATCCACTCGATTCTTCTATCCTCCAATATGTATCCGAACTCTCTTCGGTGTTGCCTCTCAAATTCCGCAACAGAAACCTCGGCCAAATTCTCTGTTTCAAAGGGAATAGTTATGGCGAGTTCATGTGATTGGCCTTCGTATCTCATATCGATGGCCCATCCAACATCAATTTTCCCCTCTGCGGCTCCTTGTGCTTTTAGTTGAGATATTGCATCTCTTGTCAACGCATGTAGCATCTCTAAGACCTCTCTCTGGTTATCGGATTGCGCCTTGAGTTTCATTGTCTTCATTAAGTCAACCCGTAAGTCTGCAACGAGTAGGCCTAGTGCCGAGGTTATTCCAGGTCTGGGTGGCACGAGGATTTGGCGGATATCCAATTGATCTGCAATATCAACTGCCTGCGTTGGTCCCGCGCCCCCGAAAGGAATCAATACGAAGTCTCTTGGATCATGTCCTCTTAACACCGTCATTTCCCTGATGGCTTGTACCATATTTGTTGTCGATATTCGAATGATTCCCAGTGCCGTTTCCATCGTCGTCAAACCTAGGGATTTTGCCAAAGTGGAAATGGCGTGTCGCGACAATTTGGGCCTTAGTTTCATTCTGCCTCCCACAAAAAACACGGGATTTATTCTACCTGCGAGAAGAGTAGCGTCTGTTACGGTCGCAGCGGAACCTCCTTTATCGTATGCTGCAGGTCCAGGCTCGGCTCCAGCACTCTGTGGGCCTACATGCATAATTCCAGCTTCATCAATCCAAGCGATACTTCCTCCTCCAGCTCCAATGGTTAAGACATCAACAGATGGCGTTCGTAAAGGTAAACCACCAATTTCATTGCTCGCTCTAATACGGATATCTCCTGTGATTGCACTTATATCACAACTAGTACCACCCATATCCAGAGTGATTGCTCTTTCTAAATTCTCTCTTTTGGCAATCTCCCAGCCACCAATAACGCCTCCTGCTAGCCCGGATAGTGCTAGTCCGACTGATTTTCCTTTGATTCTTGAAGAAAGAACAGTTCCTCCGTTCGACTGCATTATTGCAAATTGTGTATTGGGGCACAATTCGGATAGGGATTCCGATAGCTTCTCCACATAGTCCACCACCAGCGGTCCCAAGTATGCTTCAAGCACAGTTGTTGATGCTCTTTCATATTCTCGAAACTCCGGAAGCACATCCGACGACGCCACGACATAATAGTCGGTTTGTCTTTTTAGTTGTCCTAGAATCGCCTGCTCATGGACGGTGTTTTCGAATGAGAAGAGTAATGAAATAGCCACAGCGTCGGGGTTTCTCGATTTGACGAGGTCAACTACTCGGTCGATTTCAGTCGATTCTAAGCCCTTGATGACCTGTCCTCCCGCGCTCAGTCGTTCGATAATTCCTATTCGATTCTGTCTCTGTACCAGTGGTTCAGGCCGTGACGGATTCAGAGTATAGATTTCATCGCGATTCTGTCTGGCGATTTCTAAGATATCCTCCATTCCCTTGGTTGTAATAAGGCAGACATCAGCACCTTTTCTTTCCAGCATTGCATTGGTGGCAACTGTTGTACCATGGACAACTAGCCCAATGGACTTGGGATTTGTTTTGCTCTTTGCTAGTAATTCCCCAATCCCCTTTGTCACCGCTCTATCCTGCGAGGAAGCGCTGGAAGGCAACTTGTGGATTTCCTGTTCACCTGATTCCAAATCCACTATCATTATATCTGTGAATGTACCGCCCACATCAACGCCAACTAGTTTCATTTTGCACGCAGCTTCAGAGGTGTGTACCCTACTCAGAAATATTGCCCCTTCATAACTATTAATTTGCTAAGGGCCAGCTAAATATGAGAGATACTGTCATGCTTCCAGAGTATTCTTCGGTATTGGTACGATTCGGTGAAATCGGAATCAAGTCTCGCCAAACAAGAAAAAGAATGGTTTCTATGCTGGCGAGGAATATCAAGAGCGCCTTGGATGAGAATCGCCTTTCATATGAAGAAGTGAGGCGCGAATATGGACGGCTATTTGTAGAAACGAATGACGCCGTAGGTGCTGCAAGGATTGTTTCCAGAGTTTTTGGTGTAGTGTCCACTTCTCCGGTTGTGGTGTGCCAGGCATCTCTGAAGAATATTTTGGAGGCAGGTGTCAGTCTGGCTCGGCAAACCTTTGAAAAAAATAAGTCCTTTGCAGTACGAGCAAGGAGAGTTGGCAAGCATGATTTCTCTAGTCAGGACATCCGAGAGCAACTTGGCGAACACATCTTAGAAAAACTAGAAGCTTACAATCTTGATGTTGACTTGGACACCCCAGGTCAGAGCGTATCGGTTGAGGTCCGAGACAATAGAGCATATCTCTTTGACGAGACCATTGGTGGTGTAGGTGGCATGCCAACTGGTACACAAGGCAAAGTTGTGTGCACGCTTTCAACGGGACTGGATTCTCCCGTTGCAGCATTCAAGATTATGAAGCGAGGATGCATACCAGTATTCATGCATCTAGACAATTCTCCCTATTCAGATGATGGTTGCGTGGATGTGGCAATAGCTCAGGCCAAAACACTAGCAGCATATATCCACAATTACGAAGTCAAGATGTATGTCGTTCCTCACGGATCCGACTTAGAAGAAGCCGTGGATAAGGGTCCAAGAAGAATGACTTGTATTTTCTGTAAGAGAAATATGTTGCGATTGGCTCGAGAGGTGGCCATTAGAGAGAACGCCGATGCAATCGCAACAGGTGAAATAATAGGAGAACAAGCTAGCCAAACTACTGCCAATCTAAAGGCTATAGATAGTGCTATCTGTGACCCGCCTGTTCTGAGACCATGCGCAGGGGATGACAAGACTGACATACAGCGATGGGCTGCGGAAATTGGGACATATGACTTCTCAAGAGAAGATGTGACTTGCTGTACGCTGCCCCCAGACTACCCCCTCCTAAAGGCAAATCCAGAAAAAGTCGAAGAATCAGAAAGCGATTTTGATTTCTCAATCCTCAAATCCGAGATACAAAATGCAAAGGTTCTGATTTTACGAAAAAAGCGCCCAAACAAAAAGTAAGTATCTTATTGGGGTTTATTGTATATTGGAAAGCGTTTAAATAGAGATACGAAAGAATAACGATTTATGCGGGCTTCTTTATAGTCCGGGGATTGTGAAAAAGTTGCCACGTTCAAGAAAAGATAGAATACTACCAGTAGCACCTGTTGACAGACTTATCCGTAAAGCCGGCGCAGATAGAGTAAGCGATAAAGGCGCAGAGAGATTAGCTCAAATTCTTGAAGAAGTGGGCGAATTTCTTGCAAACATTGCGTACGAGCTCACAGAGCATAGTGGCCGTAAGACCATTACCGACAAAGACATAGATTTGGCTTACAAGCAGTGGAAGCGAACATTATAGATAGTCCTAAACATGAATAGGTTTCTATAGCTTCTACATTACTCATTCAGAGAGCTCGGAAGTAGTTTCAAACCAATGGGTGCGGAAGCGTGAGTCAAGTTGCCATTCCTGTAGCAGAAAATACCGCTCTTCTTAGTATTCACGATATATCTCCGCTCTATGAGGATGATGTGATCAAGCTCTATGATGTTCTTGTAGATTTGGGCATAAATGATTGTACACTTCTCCTGACTCCTTTCCTGAATATGAAAGCGTCAAACAGATTTGAAAAGTATCCACTGTTTTCTGAATTCATCCAGTCTCTTGGATTGGAGATCTCATTATATGGTTATTCTCATTTGACGAAATCGGGGCAAGCTGCTGAGTTTCATCGTATGCCGCTTGAGCGAATGAAGTCGCGACTCAAGCTGTCCTTGTCCCTGCTGAAAAGGAGCTTTGAATCATCAATTGTTGGAATCATCCCGCCTGAGTGGGTGGCGCCGAGAAAATTGGTGGAGGCAGCTGCCTTTGCGGGTTTGAAGTATTGTTGCATAGGAAACAAAATAATCCCTATGGGGAATGAAGCGCATCTTGAAACAGTCCATTGTCTTTTGAGTGAGGGCGACAGGAGCCTATCCGTATCTGATGCATTGATCGAATTGGAAGTCGGGGGGCCAATTCAACTATCCTTGCATCCAAAAGACTGGAACGATAAAAGAGTGGTCGATCTTCTAAAGGACATGAAGAATCGTTTAGGATATCAATTCTGGGGATACTGGAATTATCTCAAAAGTAACATGCAGAACGTGAGCTAGTGCACAGAGTTCAAACAACGTAGATATATCAGGTTACACTAAATTGTTTTCTTACCTATGGGTGCCATAGAGCACTCTTTATCAATATACGAAAAATGTGGGCCTGGTTATAGATGTCAACGAGTTTCTGTTTCGAGTATTGCAATCTCTCTAGGATTGAACGGGAGAGATTCGTTCCAAGAATCTTCCATAATAAAATGTGCTTCGGGGGAGGCAGTTTCGATAAATCGAATCCTAGTGGATTGAGTCGAATACCATATAATCGAATCAAGTTCTTATACCAAGTTCTTGATAATTCTGATTTAGTTGCAGAGGAACCTAGGTCCCAACTTAGATTAGAGAAGGGTTGCTTTCCAGCGCTTGATACTGTCATCGGAGGTCGCTACAAATGAAACGCTATAGTCTAATTCCAATCATAATAGTATTATTGCTAGCTTTTCCAGCATATCATAGTCCGGTAAGTAGTGTTATTGTCAATGACCAGAGTTACGAGACTCCGAATGACGAAATCATGAGTCTTGCTGAAACTGGATCTTGGTCGGGAACGGGCCCTGCGCTAGATGTTTCATATTATGGGACTGCGACAAATTCGTACGATGACACGTTTACATTGGATTCCGATTCGTCTGCAACTGGGACCGTCACTTTGACAGATGGATGGCGCGGCAGCAATCTGGAAACAGACATTGATTCTTTATCGCTATCCACAGATGACCGACTCGATAATTGGGACCTTAATGATTATCACGCTGAGAAGTGGCTGGTAGGTGAGTACCAGAGTGATAATGTCTATGTACCTGACTCTTGGACTCTGAGGAAGGAGATTGGAGACACAACTTCCGGTTCTCCACATCCGCTTCGTGGAATATTCAGGATGAACAGGCAGCTCAGCAGTGGCTACGGCGGAACGACGGGTTGGCTCTTTGAGGCCCATTGGTACGCAAATGATGTTCTTAATACAGACGACAAGATTTTCTTCAGTCAGCTCGCATCAGCTCCGTATCGTGAGTTGTATTCTGCTGAAGTTAGCTTCAGGTACAATGTTGATTCAGTATCCTCAATGCAGGACGAAGTGTACGTCTTTGTTAATA
>SDNP01000011.1 GCA_004524445.1 Candidatus Thorarchaeota archaeon
AGATACGCCTTTGTCGGTAAACCCACAAAGAAACGCATGAAAGCCCATGAAGCAGTGGTAGAATCAATTCAAGCCTTTTCTGACCACTTAGCTCCTGGAGAGAGAGCTGGCGATGTGCATGAGAAAGCAATTGCCCCCCTCAAGGAAAGCGGTACCGGAGAGACCTTTGACCATACCGGCATAGGAGTGGGTCTTTACATACATGAACCACCATATGTCGGGGCGGGTAGAGAGGAAATACTGGAGCCAGGAAACATCTTCAGCTTCCAATCATGGGTATATGATGTGGGGGAGGGAGGAATGGGCGTGCTTGGATACGAGCATGAATTCTTGGTAACGGAAAAGGGATCAAGACCCATAGTTCCCCTAGAAGACGAATTGTTGTGGATTATCTAATGCAATATTCATGAATGAAATAAGGGAGAGAAAGAAATGAAGGCAATCACTCTGGGCTTCAAGAATCATGATGCACAAGCCACAGCTATTCTTCTCGAAAAGGAATCACCCGCCACTTGTGACATCTTTTGGAAGAGCTTACCAATTGAACACGAAGCAGTGCATTCATCATGGTCAGGTGAATGCATCTTAGTAGTACCTTGTGGTGTTGAAGTTCCTGAGGAGAATAGAGGTGAGAATGAAACCATTTTCGTGGGTCCGGGAGAGATTGCTCTTTTCACACCCGTACAGGAGCTCCTAGTATTTTATGGACGGGGTCAGCCTCGATGGAGGAGTGGCCCCACACCCTCCACAGTATTTGCTCGCATCACCGAGGGATTGGAGGAATTTGCCGCCATTTGCCAGATAATGCCAAAGGAAGGATCAAAGACCGTAATCATCCGAAGGAAGGAATGATTTCTTTTTCGAATGTCTTAATCATATCCAAACAATCAGAAGCCCGTTTGGGTGATAATGCCACGAGCTCATCAACCTCGGATTCAATTGCTTCAATTTGCTCCTGGCAGCTCTTCACATCACCCGCAATGGCAAAGTCTGTAACCAATCGGTCCGGCACAAGTTCTGGAGCCTTCGATCTGTCGATATTCAGCATCTCACGGATTTTCTCGGCTGGTGCCATAGCGTCCATCATTTCTAAAGCCCAATTTGGAGTGGTTGGAATGAGCAGTGCTACGGTGGGCTTGACAGATTCATAGTTTCCGTCCTCCGAGATACCGACAGGAAGGAACTCGACAACCTCAAAATCGGACCTTCCAGATTTCTTCATTCCTTCTTGTACCTTATCAAGATATTTGGATAGTGCTGCAATTGGGGGATTCAGAATAATACCATCAGCGTATTCTCCAGCAAGCTTCGAGAGAGTTGGGCCTCTTGTGCCTATATATATCGGAATGTCGTATTTATCGAAAAGCTGAGTATTCCTAAGGCTCACAACTTTTCCTTCGTAATCTACCTTTTCACCTTTGAAGAATTTCCGGAGTATCTTAATGGACTCTCTCAAGGCGGTGACTGGTTTGTTCCACATTTCAATTTCTAGCGGCTTCAGTGGTAGTGTTCCTCCCGCCCCGATACCAAGAACGAATCTCTCGCCAAGTAACTCAACCATAGAAGCATACATGACAGCTGTGATACCAATATGACGCGAATACGGGTTTGCCACACCGCAGCCGAGTCTAATGTAGTCGGTATTCAACCCAATAGCCGTCATTGAAACAAAAGGGTCACGCCATTGAGCTGCTGGTACATGGTCAGCAATCCATACGGTGTTAAAGCCGGCATCCTCGGCTGCTTTCGCGATTCTAACGATATCTTTCATGTTTTGACTTCCAATCTCAATTCCGAATCTCATTCGAAAAACTCCGTGTATTTCTGTATGATTATGAATACTCTATGACTCATCTTGTGATTACCATAACTCATATATTACTCCATTGTTTTCATTGCAACATGCAAAAGACATTGGTCATCGAGCCTGAGAAATGCGTTGGCTGTAGATTGTGTGAAACTTGGTGTTCATACACTCATGAGGGAGAAGTCACACCAGCCAGATCGAGAATCCATGTCATAAAATGGGATGAAAAAGGACTGGATATCCCCATGACATGTCAGCAATGTGATGTGCCCGTCTGTGCAAAAGTCTGTCCAGTCAAAGCTATAACAAAAGATGAGGATACTGGGCTTGTTTCTGTAAATGAAGAGAAGTGCATTGGTTGTGGGCTATGTGTTCTTGCGTGCCCATTCGGAGGTTGTGCCCTTGACCCTGTAACCCATCGGATGTTCAAGTGTGACCTCTGCGGCGGCGAGCCCCAATGTGTACAGAGATGCCCAAGGGATGCCATAAAATTTGTAGATAAATCGAAGGTGGCACTGAGAAAGAAAAGGGCATCTGCTGAGAATCTCAAGGATCTCATAGAGAAAGTTGCGGGCACAAGCTAAGTCATCTTGACATTACTACTTGATTTTCATTCTTGGACCAATTCTTCATTCAAGAGCAGATTGGACGGGTCAACTTGGTGGATATCAAATCCGATGTCATCCCAATTATAATCCATTGTAAATGCCAATAGTTCGGGATAAAGAAAAACAGGTACCATGGAATCCTCATCCAAAAGATCAATCCAAGTGAGGATTTCCTGTGTTTTGTCAAGTTGTGAAAAGCAGCTTGCGCAGATTACGACAATGCAGTCAGCGCCCGACTCCACTACATCGTTGAATTTTCTACTAGTTGTATCCAACACATAATCCCTGTCAACGGGATTAGCGAATACGAGGCAACACTCTGTTGCAGAGGGGTATTCAACAATCTCCGCACCTAATGCTTTGCAAAGCGCCTCCAAAATAGTAGGATTTGTCGGGTCATCAATTCGTTCCAACTCGTCAAATGCATGGCAGCCATAATGGATAGCCACCTTGAGGCCATCCATAGGTTTCTTGACACGCGACTTGATTCGGCCTACTCCAATGTCCTCGTACAGTACCCGCATTAAGCTCTTTACTTCAATAGAGCCCTCAAAATGCCTTCCAACCTCACTGAGAGCATCGTTTACTTGTTGCAGAGTTTCACTGTCAGACTTTAGTTTGGAATTTGTTCGCTCAAGAGTCATGGTACAACCTGGACAGGGAGACAGGATGTCTAGTCCTTTCTCTTCAGCGAGTGCAATATTCCTCGCTCCAATGGTGAAGTACGCCAAATCATCCAGAATATCAAAACTCATGGGCGCCGGACAACAAGTCATGTCCTCGAGATATTCCACCTCAATATCAAAATCCTTCAGGACATTCAGAACAAGTTTTTCATATTCCGGAAATCCTGATGGAATGCTGCAACCAGGGAAAAATGCATATTTCTTCAAACTATGTGTCACCTTAGGCCAAGTCTTTTCGCAAGCTTCTTGACTTCTGTAACATCAATACTGAACTCCGGCAGGTCCAACTCTTTTCGACGGTTGAGTTGACGCTTAGGAACAGGTATTGCTGTTCCTTCCTCAATGATACTATCACACATGCTTTGAAAATGAGTAAGAAAAGCACTGGTGGTATCTGCCTCCATTACCTCGGCGTATATGGAGGTAGCAAGGCCATCGAACTCAGCATCCTCTCTAAGAGCCCTTAAGCGCTGATAGATCTTTTTCTTGGTGTACAGGGTGTTCCACCTTGGCTTCTGCTTCCCGGCTTTGCATATTAATCCCTTCATATTGCAATAGATTCTCCTTTCTTATCATATCCCCATAACTGCCAGTGCAACTCCTATAGCTGTAAAAAGCGTGCCAATAATTGCCTTCCAAGTAACGCGTTCTCGAAGATGTGAAATCGAGAGAGGAAGAGCAAAGATAGGTGCGGTAGAACTGATTACGGATGAGATAGTAGCCCCCGCATACTTGATGGATGCAACAAAGAAGAGGGACCCAAGAGCAAATCCGAAGAAGCTTGCAAAAAGAATCGTCTTGGTCACTTTTCTCGATGGGAGTTTCATCCCTCGAGCTCGAGCACCTATTAAGAACGGGGTCATGACTAATGATCCGAAGAACATTCGGACAAGATTGCCATCTATAGGATCAACATTCGCAATACCCACCTGAATGAGGATAGTGGCAATTGCCAGCATTATCGAAGTCAAAACAGCCAGCGCCACTCCCATCATGTCGAGCTTTTCGATTACCCCAGTTTCATCCATGGGATTTGCACTCTCGTTTCGAAAGACCAGGATTATTCCAACGACGGCAAGTATTACTCCCAGAAAACGGGTCGCAAGAAACGCCTCGCCCAAGACTAGGATCGATAGGATATAGGTGGCTACGGGATATGTGTGTGCTATAGGAAATGCTACCGATACTCCTATCCTATTTTGGCTGTTAAGATATGCTAAATCACCTAGTCCGGCACCAAATACAACTGAAACAGCCAAGATGAAAATGGTTTCAATAGACATGGGCCCGGATGATGTTCGAAAAGGAAGAAGGGCCACTAGAGCCATGAATCCCAGGCCCACCCAGACCTTTATTGTATTTGCTGCAGTTGGAGATATTCCATCTTTGTGAGATTTGAAGATTACATTTTGGATGGCAAAGAGCAAGGAGGATATCAAGCCAAAGGCAACTCCTACAAAGACGTCCACAATAGTTTGCATCGCTCGAACCTGTCATTTCTTATGCTAGGAGATAGACTTGAGGAATCTATGTTCGCTCTGTGCTCGCGGATAGTAGCGAAAGTTGCTTTCTGCCCGAATACTTGCGGGAAACTAGCAACACCAAGCCAATGTTTGAATACCTTCCAGCTTCTCTGCCAAAAGTATAGATGATATACACATATTTTAAGTCTTGCATAAATAACATCCAATTTTTATACGGGGACGCCTTTGGCAGTATCAGGAGATATAGGTGTCTGAGAATGTGCGCAGTTATATTGCATTGATTTTTGCCATGTTTCTTTGGGGAGCCAGTTGGGTGTCTGTGAAGATTCTGGTTTCAATAGCCCCGATAATGACAATTGGATTCTTCAGGTATAGCATTGCAGGACTACTGTTTCTCATCTTGCTCAAGTACCAGGGTAAATCCCCTAGAGCCATCCTCGCACCAGGCACAAATCTCAATCTTCTTTTGGCAGGTCTCACAGGAGTCTTTGGATTCATGGTTTTCAGTTTGATTGGTACACAATTCACGACAGCCAGCCAAGCCTCAATTATTGCCGGACTGAATCCGATAACTGTGGGTGTTTTTGCCTATTTTATTCATCAAGAGAGATCCGGTAAACGATGGCAATATTCAGGATTTATTGTAGCATTCATTGGGATCATCTTCGTCATAGGAGTGCAAGCCCTGATAGACTTCAATCCAGATTATCTAATTGGAAATAGTATCATTGTGCTCTCTATGATTTGCTGGGGCATTTATTCATCAGTTGGAAAGTCCTTGATGGGCAGGTTATCTCCAGTTGAGGTGACTGCAGGAAGTGTGTTTGTTGGATGGACGATATTTGCAATTGGAGCGGCATTAGAATCGAACTCAGCAATCGATGCCCTTCTACTGCCAGAATTTTGGATAAATGTAGGATTTCTCGGCGGGCTGTCGGCATTTCTTGGATTCGTCTTCTATTTTCAGGGCATACAGCGAGTTGGTGCAACCCGAGCTGGTGTGTTCATTAGTCTAGTGCCAGTATTCGGTACGATCACTGCTGTTCTGATCCTTGACGAGCCGATCTATTGGACGTTTTTGGTTGGTTTGACACTAGTTGTAAGTGGAATCCTCATTCTGAATGCACCCGTTGATGAAGAGGAAGAGGAATCTGAGAAATTCTCAAAATAACAGCAGGTGACTTTTACAATTCAGTTTTTCTGGCTCTTGTCCTTGTCCAGAGTTCCAGGATTCTTCACTCGAGGCAAGCAAACGAACTCGCGTATTTCTAAATCAAAGAAGTTGTTCATATGAGAAGGCCTGATTACAACAGCTGTGTCTGCCCCACCAGCATAACCTGCTATGCACATAACTTCAATATCAGGACCACACGGAATGTAACCACTATCAGCAGCCATTATGGCAATTTCCACACAGACCTTTACTCCTACGCCGACTAGCTTACGAATGGCCTCCGCTATTGCTTCAACACGGGAAACTCCGCCAAGGTGCTTTGTTAGAGACCGCTCTACCCCAGAAAGAACATGAGATTGGGTCATGACCTTTATCCCGAAATCATTAAGTCGGGACAAATGCTTCTCTTCCATAAACCAATCACCTTCGTTTTTGTATCCGTAGTGTTCTGACACGACAACTAGTTCTATATCCGTATCGCTAAAAGCTTCTGCTGCGAGAACACCCGTTCTGCCCTTTGTGCTCGCTACCACAACATGTTTGATTCTCAACTCAAGAGCCCTCTTCTTTGCTAGCTCGATTGTTTTTTCGGTATTTGCCTTACCAGGCTTTTGGAAATACACAATGTTCTTCTCTTTGTATATACAATCGTTACTCATTTTGGCATCACATCTTGTTCCTCTTGTCAAGCTGCATAGATTTCAATATGTAGCCAACCTTTTTAGATGATATGCAACTATGGCTTCACAGTATAAAAAGGAGTGCATCAGTTTGATTGGCAAATTTGACCACGTTGGCATTGTTGTGAAAGATGTAGAAAAGGCGGTCGAGTTCTATTCGGATGTACTGGGGTGGAAACTACCCAAGGAAGGACCCTATTCGGAGATACTCTCTATTGATGTGCCTGGCGAGAAAATCAGATATGCGATGCTCTCTTCGGGTGACACATATCTGGAACTCATAGAACCGAAGGAGGGTACTTGGCTTGAGTTTCTTGAAGAGAAAGGAGAAGGCGCAATCTGCGAGCTTTGTGTACTAGTTGATGATATAGAGGAAGCAAGAAAGAGCATTGAAAATCGAGGAATCACGCCCATGGACAGATTTAGGCAGCCTCTGAAGGGAGATGTCATGAGTGCGCCATCAGGTTCAAAGTATTTCTATCTGCCAATAGAGGAGACATCCGGAACGTGGATTGAGATATTGCAACGAGCATGGAAAGAGTAGGTATCAGTCATGCGTGATACCGGAGTACAAAAATAGGAGATGAAACAAATGGAAGCCTCCAAGGAAACACTGGTTGATTTATACAAGACGACCCTCAGGGTACGGCTTTTTGAAGAAAAAGTTTGGGATCTATTTTCTCAGAATCTCATTCCTGGTACAGTACATCTGTACTTGGGTCAGGAAGCTGTTGCTGCTGGCGTCTGTTGTGCACTGAGAGAAGATGACTGGGTACAAAGCACACATCGAGGTCATGGTCATGTAATTGCCAAGGGCGCAGATACCAAGGCGGCTATGGCAGAATTGCTTGGGAAGGTCACTGGTTCATGCAAGGGAAAAGGGGGATCGATGCACATAACCGAGTTCTCAGCTGGAGTCTTGGGAGCCACTGGTGTTGTAGCATCAGGTCTGCCAATTGCTGTAGGAGCCGCCCTCTCCGCGCAGATGCGTGGAACGAAAGAAGTAGTGGCCTGCTTCTTTGGAGATGGCGCCTCAAATAATGGGACATTCGGAGAATCACTCAATATGTCCAGTATATGGAACTTGCCGGTCATTTGGGTGGTAGAAAACAATTTGTATGCTATGGGAACACCCATCAAAATGGCCTGTCCCAGCAAAGATATCGCAATCAGAGCGGATGGATACTGTATCCCTTCCGAGGTAGTTGATGGAAATAATGCCGTTGAGGTGTACGAGGCTGTAGCAAAAGCGGTTTCACGGGCAAGAAATGGAAACGGCCCAACTCTCATTGAATGCAAGACCTATCGTCACAAGGGACACTCTCGATTCGATCCAGCAAAATATCGTCCCAAAGAAGAAGAGGCAGAGTGGTTAGGACGGGATGCAGTGGAGATCATTCAAGCCATTGCCATCAATAACGGGGCTCTGACAGAAGAAACGGCTGCTGAAATAAGGTCACATCTTCAGAAGGAGATGGATGATGCTGCTGAATATGCCAAGGTCTCTGAGTATCCTAGCCCAGAGACTGCACTGGATGATGTGTTTACGGTGGTGAGCTGATGCCCGAGATGACATATAGAGAGGCACTTCATTCAGGATTAAGAGAGGAAATGTTGAGAGATGAGAGTGTCTTCTTGATTGGAGAGGACATAGGCCGGAATTGGGGGGGTGTATTTCAGGTGACCAAGGGTCTCGCGGAGGAATTTGGAGAGGAGAGAGTCAGGGATACCCCCATTTCCGAGAATTCATTTGTTGGCGCTTGCGTTGGAGCAGCTATTACCGGAATGCGCCCTGTTGGCGAGATTATGTTTGGCGACCTAATTACTCTGGCCATGGACCAGCTGTGCAATCAAGCAGCCAAGATGCGCTACATGTTTGGCGGACAGACCTCTGTTCCAATGGTCTTACGTACAGTGTTCGGTGAGTTCAGGAATATGGCAGCGCAACACTCACAATCTCTGGAGGCATGGTTCATGCATACGCCAGGGATCAAGATTGCAGTTCCCGCATTTGCCAGTGATGCAAAGGGTTTGATAAAGATGGCAATTAGAGACCCTGATCCAGTTTTGTTCTTTGAGCACAAAATGCTCTATGATAAGAAAGGAGCAGTTCCAGATGAGGAGTATGTTGTGAAGTTTGGGAAGGCGGAAGTAAAACGAGAAGGATCTGATATTACAGTCTGGTCTACTCTTTTCATGCTGCATAAGGTTATGGAGGTTGCAGATGATCTTGCAAGAGAAGGGATAAGCGTGGAGGTAATCGACCCACGAACACTTGTTCCACTTGATGAAGAAACCCTCCTTAAGTCAGTGAAGAAGACAGGCAGGCTTGTTGTGGCTACTGAGGAAAACAAGACAGGCGCCACCACGGCGGAGATTGCAGCCAGAGTACAGGAGAAAGCATTTGATTGGCTGGATGCCCCTATCATTCGCGTCAATGCACCTGACACGCCAGTGCCATTTAGTCCACCTCTGGAAAAATTCTATGTTCCGTCCAAAGAGCAAATCGCCAAAGCTATAACTAGTATAGTATGACTTGCACTTGATGCAACTTAGAACAATAGCACATGTTTCGTCCAAACAAAGAAATTAAAACCACTAGACTACTGACAGATTACTGGTGACTGCAATGCTCAGGCTAGGCGTAGGTCAGATGGAACCCGTGGTTCATGACCAAGATGGCAATATGGAAAAAATGCGGGAACTGCTTTCATCTGCCGCAAAGGAAGATGTTGATGTCTTAGTTCTACCTGAACTGCTCAATTCAGGCTATTTCTTTGAGAATCAGGAAGAGGCTATTGAGATGTCTGAGCAGATTCCTGGTGGGCGATTCTCATCCGAGCTAAAGAAGTGGAGCAAGAAGAATCGCATGGTTGTTGCAGGCATTGATGAGAAAACCGAAGAGGGGCTGTACAATTCAGCGGCAGTCTTCGGGAATGGAAAACATCTTGCTACGTATAGGAAAATCCATTTGTTCGATGCAGAAAAAATATGGTTCTTGCCGGGGCAGGAAGTATCACCCATTATAAATTTCAAGAATTATCGCTTTGGAGTCATCATCTGTTATGACTGGGCATTTCCTGAATTGTCGAGAATTCTTGCGTTGAATGGTGCTCAAGTAATTCTACACCCCGCAAATCTTCTCTTAAGCTACTGCCCGAGGGCAATGATCACACGCTCAATTGAAAACTGGATATTCACTGCAACTGCAAGCAGGATTGGAGTGGAACGGGGAACAAAATTTCTGGGGTTCTCACAGGTCACAGACCCAAGAGGGCATATCCTACTGCAAATGGATGCCAGCGAACATGGTGTTGCATGGGTTGATGTGGATCCCGCAGTTGCTGATGAGAAGATGATTACGAAACAGAATAATGTCTTGAAAGATAGAAGACCAGAGTTGTATGGATCACTAGCGGAGATTCTCCACAAGGAATAGATCGATTGATGGAGATGGGGGGTTCTCTCAGCCTCGCGAAAGCCGATGTCATCTATGACAAGCTTGAAGCAGATGTCTTGCTATATTGACACACAAGTTTCTGTGCTCTTAATCCCAGGAATCTCATGGATTGCAAAGACCACTCGACGATAATCTGATTTCTCTGGCAACTCAACATAAGCGATGACATCATACGGCCCAGTTACCAAGTGAACTATCTCTACCTCATCAATTTCCTTGACTTTCTCATAGACTTGTTCAGCCTTTCCAACCTCTACATGCATTAGAACAACTGCCGTAACCATATTGACGACCACGGAATGTGAATTTCTCATACATAGTATGACCCCTATACTGAAAAGGATAGCTTAATCGGGTCAAGGTACCTGTATTTCTCACATTTGCTGCTATTCTCTTTTCCTGCAATGCAAGAAGAACTGCTCAACACCCGCTACAATTTGTACATGTGACCAGAATAGAAATAGGCAAAGAAGTAAAATACTCCTTTTGTATCTATATATTAACTCTCTTGGAGAACACTGAAAATGAGCAAAGGAATTGCGATACTTGGATTGCTACTGATTATTGTTGGCCTGCTTCCTATTTGGGCAGTATATCTACAACCGTACGTTGATTTGGCAATGATAGTTGGATACTTCAACCAAAATATATACTCACTAGATTTGGCCGGCTATGTCTTCACTGAAGTCATGCTTGGGCTAGTAGGCTTTGGAGTTTTACTCCTGATTATTGGTGCAGTCAAATAGGAATCTCAAGTATTAGGTAGTACAATCTAGCTGCATTGGTTTTATCCAATAATGGATCGCGCCAGTAAGTGGAATTTGAGATTGATACATCAAGGGCAGGGGAGGCTCTTGATGGGGGCCTTTTGGGAATACTTGAAACCGTACAGAATGGCAGGCTTGGGGGGTTTTTTTGCTCCAGACTATGGCCAGTCATAGGGCTTTATCTCAGTCCAATCGAATCCCGTAGATGGTCCTGAATGGAGAACAAAATAGTAGAGACCGGTATCATAGCCACGAAGCTGGAGAACAGGACTGCTGGGAGTCACAAGAAACTCCTCCATTACGGTGAGATTTGAGGAGAGAACCATTCCAGAGAATTCGCCATTATGTAGTGTTTCGGAGATGAAGTCGAAAGCAATCCCAGATTCGATGTAAATATACCCCTCAAGAAGCCCTCCAAAGGGGTCCCAAGGATTTGGTTCCCAATGATAGGTGTTACCCGGTTCGATTGGCTCATTTGCGTTGGTGGGCGACTCGGTGGTTGGAGTAACTCTCATAGTAATTGGAACAGATGTTTCATTTAGATTTTCTTTGATGAAGATGAGTTTGGTTATGGTGGTGGGACCCGCATCAGGATCTACTGTGTATCCTGGCCATGTACCGTTAACAATCTCAGTTGAGTAGGAATCATTTGTTCCGTCGGACCAAAACCGTAACACGGTGATATTCCAATGAGAATATCCATCGCTCCAGTTCAGAAAGACGGAGAATGCCTGAGTGCTGTTCACCTCGATAACCTCATAGACTGACTCTCCGGAGTTCAACAAAACAGTATCACCAATTGTGTCATTATTGTATGTCATCTCAATGCTAGGAATGATTCGCATCGTTATCCGCCCGTCTATAGGACCTTCTGTCACTGACTTGACCACCCAAATTCGAGATATCTGCTTCTCTGTTGATGGGTCGATGAAGATCTCACCACTCATTGTGGTATCATTCAATTGAACTGGAATGCTTCCATTAGTTCCATCCTCATAGAAGATAAGAACAATCACCGTCCAGTTTTGCGATGCTCCGCTATGATTCAACTGAATTCTGAAGGAGGTTGTATTGGACACCTCAATCTCCTCTATGACTGCCCCGCCGCCACCTTGGACGCCCACTGTGTCATTGAGACTGCCGCCAGTATAGTTCAGACGAATGTGGGGCGTATAGACCGGTACACCATTAGCTTGGTGCGAGTCAAGAAGAAGCCAACTGAGAAACAGGCTATAAATCTCAGACCATGTCATGTTTAGGGCTTTAGCGAAGGCATCTTTCGGGTCCACATTCCGAGGGTCACCCCGGCCATAGTACTTCGTCCGATTGAAGACCTCTAACAGTGTTTCTGTACCAAACGATTCGTTGATGAATTTCACAAAGAGAAATGCGGCCATATACGAATCCCAAGAATGGTCCCAATCATGAAAGGCACCTGTGCCATTGATATCTCGAAAATGATCCAACCAGCTTAGTGACCCCAATCGATGAGCCATCTCATTCCATTCAGTCATGGTCATATTGGGATAGTTTCTAAGCATAGAGTAGACTGCCCAGAACTCAGCCATACCCTCATCCCACCAATAGTCAGGTTCATGTAGAGGATAGTACGCGCCTCCACTAGAGTCTGTTCTTCGTTTGAACTGGAACAAATGCAGAAGTTCATGCTCACCTACAACTTTGAGCTCTTCTTTCGTTGCATCCCTTCCAACTCTGATGACTATCTCACCATTGCTATTCGATGAGCCAGTTGACTCAGAACTCCCGCTTCGTACCAGTCTGATTTTAATCTCATTACCGGTTGCAGTTGCTGGATCAGTAAAGTTATGCTCCCGGAAGAAATTCAATGAAAAATTGATGTGTTCCTTGACAAGCGCTACGACAGATGCATTGACACCGGGTCCTGGCGTAATGGTTACGTTCTCACCCCGGTCATTTTCGGGACGTACTAATCCATCTGGCTCTGGGACTATCCTGATTCCGTTATAGATGAATACTTCTTCACCACCATATGTGCCAGTGGTCGTTAGAATCTCTACGTTTGGCTCACCGGGTGTTGCCATTGTTGATATCCATGACTCCGAATAGTCATTTTCGTTCCCCATCAGCGAGATTGAGTCTTCTTCTGAGGAGGGTATATCAATACCTAACTCAGAGTCGGTCCAGTCCCCAAGTACTTCGTCACCGTTCCCACCGCCATATCGCATGAAGCTAACAAGTCTTCCTTCAGAGTCGTGAAGGCCAACCTCATCGCCAGAAGAATCAAGTATTTCCGCTTCGTCAGTATGAATGGTGACTTGCCCATCACTAGCATCCAGATCATCGATGCCCTCACTCCATGAAATCAAAATGAAAAGAGATTCAGAATTGCCGCCAAAAACAGGAAGAATGATTCGATCCTCATCATAGGTTGTTACAATCCAATCTTCCATGTCGTCATGTCCAGTGGAGGTGTATAGCTCCACATAGGCATTGGTTGATTCAGTCCCAGGTCGAACTTCATTAATCAGGACATCCTGATAGGAGCTCGATTTTTCATCAACAAGCTCAACAGGGGGACTTATGTGGCCCTGCATTAGCAGAATATAACTTACGGCAGCAACCCCGATTACAATGATTATGACAATTGCAGCAGCACGACGATTCATATCTATGACCTCAGATAACAAATCATTATTTACTATAGTTAACTTAATATAACACTTCCGCTTCAACTTAGAGTGTGGCTATCTGCTAATGAGATAGAGTTCCAGCAGGAGAGGAGATGAAGAACAAGGAGTAGATATTGGTCAATCTGGGATTTCTTCAGGAATTACCTACGCCTTTTCTTGATACTCCGCCACAAGCAGAATCGTCGTCGTCTTGCATGATGAATCACAATGTTTCCACGCTGTAATTGACCGTATGGGTCAAATCCAGCCTCGTGGAAGAGCATACCATTTGAATCATAGATACGAATCTGAAAGACGTCCGTTCTTCCACGTCTGCCTTCGTCCCAGACATCTATTCTGAGATAGTAATCATTACCCAGCCACACGAATTGCTTCGTCTTGAAATTCACCTTGAAAATATAGCAGGTCCCCTCAAAGAACGCATGGTCATCAAGAATTGCCAGGCCAACAATCTTCGATGTCTTGACAAAGAATAGCCAGTCATCTTCCTGATAGATGTACACGGCATGCCCCCAAGGAGTTCCTGATTTCCTGTACTTAGCAAAGAAGGCAAAATGCCCCCATTCATCCTCCGAGTCCATGATCCATCCCGCCCCAGTTATGAAGTCACGAGAGGGCTCTGCAATAGTGATGGATACTGGAGAGGAATCCGGACCGGTATAGTACTCGTTGACATCTGACGGAAATACTACAACAACCGAGTAGTCACCTTCCGGAAGATTCGATATGACTACTGTAACGACTCCTAGTCCGGGGACATCCGTAGTATTGAGTTGATATGGTCCAAATACAATGACACTTTCAGAACTACTGGAGAAAATTAGAAATGAAACATATGCCTTTGAGATGTTGCCCAAGGATTCATCTTCGTCTTCGATAACTGTGGCACGAAGGGTGATGGTTTCAGAAGTTGCAGAGGCAACAGTCTGACCCGTATATCTTGCAGCTGCATCCTCTCTTGTGACAAGAAAACCGACAGCATCTGTTGAGCCAAAATAGGCAGAGTTACCCTCAAAGGAGGAGATCAATGAGTAGTCGCCCGCTGCTACATCTATTACTACTGACACATCAGCAAAGCCTTCAGAGTCAGTAATAGCGGATATGATTACACCACCAAGCTCAAAGGATACAACTGCACCAGCAATTGGAGACTCAAGAGCGACATCGACCAATTGTGCTCTCAGATGTGCGATGTCAGAATAGGTCCCTGATGTATCGCCAATGTATAGAATCTGGGTTGCATTGACAATCAAAGAAACTAACTTTTCATTCTCAATGTTTCCAGCATAGTCTGTGCTTCTATATGCAAATGTATGGTTTCCAATCACGGATATATGCAGTGGGTCAATGTAAGATAGCCAGTCCCCTGAGTCTATTTTGTATTCTATTTTCATCACACCGGAACCAGATGAACCATCTGTTGCAGACAGAGAGAGTTCGGAGGTTGTTGAGATATAGAGCGGGGCAGTTCCAATAGGTGTCGGTGTTATCGTCAAAATTGTCTGGGGTGTGGTCTTGTCAATCTTGAGCGTGAATATCTGTACTTCTTCCACGTTTCCAACGAGATCTGTTGAGCAAAAGTGGATCTCAGTTATCCCTTCTACAGATATTTCGAATGGCGAATGATACTCAGTCCATGTCACTTCATCGAAGCTGTAGAGAATAGTATCAACACCAGATTCCTCATCACTGGCAGACAGTGTTACTGTCACATTTGATGTATACCAGTCATTCAATCCAAGACTGCCTTCAACATCAATGGTTGTGGTTGGCGGAGAGCTGTCGAACTCAATAACCTCGGTCTTTGTGGATTCAACATTGCCAGCCAAATCAGTCGAGTTGTAGTAGACTGTCACGATACCACTCGCTGCTACCTCGAACGGATCTTTGTAGATGACCCATTCTTCGCCATCAAGGCTATACATCGTCTGAGCAACACCTGAAATGGAGTCTGTCGCACTCAAGGTGACAATGAGTCCACCCTCCCCATCCTCTTCATAGGAGAATTCTGTTTGAGGTGCGGTTTTGTCAATTCTGATGAAAACTGTTTCCTCTAAGCGCAGACCCATATGATCTCTGATAATCCATCTTATCTCGTGCTCACCTTCAGTTTCGAGGGTGAAGCTGTTTCCTACACGGAATGCATCGTAACTGTCGAAATCAACCGTATACTCAAATTGCGAGAGACCTGAATAATCATCCGTGGCGTTTAGAGTTACTTCCAGATCAGATAGCCACCAGTCATCGTTTCCCTCCATGCCTGAAATCTGCAAGTCCATCTCAGGAGGGGTAAGGTCTATTCCAATGTAATGGACGTTTGTAGGTTCTACGTTTTCAGCACTGTCTGTGGCGTTATATTCCAGTATATGTATACCTTCTCCTTCTATTTCAATAATTGTGCCATTTTCATAAGGAAGCCAATCGCCCGAATCCAAGCGATAAGCCCCGGTGGCGACTGATTTGTCTTTAAGCAAAAATTGTACTTCGACAGGCGAATATCCATACCAGATATCATACCAAGGGGGTTCAACGTTGAGGCTGCTTTTTGGGGGCTCTTCATCGGGAGGTTCAATTACTTCAGCAGGTTCAACGGTGTATAGATTATCTATATAAGAATCGTAAGTGCGCTTTTCGTGGGTTGGTGTAATGACCTCAGTATTTCTATCCGTCAGACCATGAAATGCTGGTGATGCAAGTGAAACTCCATTGAAAGCAATGATCAACAGGGCAAATGTGAGCAAAATGCTTGACAGTAGACGTCGATTGTTCATTATATGGGCCACTACTCCATACGAAGGAGGTAGTTCTGGTTAATTGGTCTCTGTCTTCATGCATAGATTGGGGGTACCGATGACGTCATTCTCCCTCGTAGTGTTGAATATAATTGTACACTCATGGCTATTAGTGTTCTGATTTGTTCTAGCTCATAACAGGAAGCCATTGGAGCCTTAGCTGGTGAGTCGTTTTTGCAGTCAGCACCAATCGAGTAATCATTTCTCCAGCGAACATCTGATGATTCATTCCCGTCACGTGACATGAATTCATCTCAAAAATGGATGAGGTACCTGAAACTAAAGAACTATTGGTCATCAATCCATTATTAACAGGAGGAAAGGCATATGTCTGACAAGAAGCGTAAGAGCACGAAAGTCATAGCAGAACTAGTAATTGCCCCCTACGGAGTGGGAACGAGTCTCAGTGAGTATGTTAAGGAATCGGTAAAGGAGATTGATGATTTCCCGGGCATTAGAGTGCAACACACCCCAATGAGTTCCATCATAGAGGCAGACAGTGTTGAAAAGATTCTAGAAGTGACTAAAGCCGCTCATGAGCGCATGTTTGACGCAGGTGCTGCAAGGGTTTCAACATTACTGAGAATAGATGACAGGCGAGATAAGCCACGAGTGATGGAAGATAAGGTCGAGTCAATTTCATGAATAGAAAGATGATGTGCATTTCCTCTTTGGTAAATCCTTAATTTGTCTAACCTTTTCCAAAACTGCCTATGTCCCAAAGGGAGTTCTCTCAAGTGAATTGCCAGAAATATGACACCGTTGACGAATTCCAACAAGAGGTGCTGGAATGGTGGAACGAAAATTCCCGCCAACTCCCGTGGCGAGAAGATCCAACCCCCTACCATGTTCTCGTATCGGAGGTTATGCTTCAGCAGACACAGGTAAGCCGGGTTGTTCCAAAATACCTAGAGTTTCTTGAGAAGTTCCCAGATTTCGAGTCACTCGCAAATGCGGATACTAGACACCTCTTACAGGTTTGGAGTGGACTTGGATATAATCGTCGTGCGCTTTGGTTAAGAAACGCGGCACAGGAGATTCTTAGGAGAGGAGAGTTTCCAAAGGAAGAAGAAGAGCTCAGAGAACTCAAGGGAATAGGGCATTATACGTCACGCTCAATACTCATTTTTGCCTTCAATAGAGATTTGGCGACAGTTGATACGAACATACGTAGGGTCCTGATATCCTCGGGTTTTGCCACAGAGGAGATGTCGAGGTCTGAGGTCCAAGATGTTGCAGAAAGGCTTCTTCCCAAGGGAATGTCGAGAGACTGGCATAATGCTTTGATGGACTACGGTTCCCTAGTGCTCACATCGAATGCAACTGGAATTACTCCGAAATCTACCCAATCGAGGTTCTCTGGATCATCAAGAGAGATTCGTGGAGTAGTGATTCAACTGATGATAGAAAATGATGAAATGACAGTGAATCAGCTTTCCTCCGAAATTGAACAGCGAAACCTTGATAGCACTGAACTCATGGAGATAGTTGGTCAACTGGTGGAAGAGGGATTCCTTACGTATACGGACTCCGGAACACTATCAATTGCAGGCTAATTCATCTCTCGAATGCGATATCCATTTGATATCAGAGTTGAATAAAAACAATCCCAAAATGCGACAATCCCAACAGTATTAGGAGAATCGGAGAACACAATATTGGATTCCATATCATATCTCAAGAATAGAATGGGAAAGGAAAACCATGTTTGAAGACTATAAGACGACCGATTTTGCAGTCTTTTGGATTGGTGGCATCATACTAATGACAATTGGCGTGCCAGGGATTCTACTTGGCATCATCTGGCATTATTTCATATTCGGACTGGGTCTCATATTCCTTTTGCTCGGCCTCATTGGACAACGAAGAGCAGTAGACGAAAACACAGAATATGCACCCAAACCAGCCTGATTATCGGGGTTCTCAATCATAGTATGGAGCTATTTATTCCGCTTTATTACAAAGACAGCCAAGGAAACTACCAGTAGAAAGCCGAAGAAAATAGCCATGATCGGATTAGCAAGAGTGGCCCCTATCAACAGTCCGTGTACATACGCGAAGAACAACGCGAGATAAATTAGCCCATGGAAATATCTCCAAGCCTTTCTAATACGCTGACGCAGGAATGCCGCAAGTACTGCTATGTAGATGACGTAAATTGCCTGACGTCCCGCAAGAGACCAGAATGCGTACCAGGATGAAACATCAGGAATAAAGACGGTTAAGCTGGCGACATATATGGCAAAGGTCACGGGATGTGCTGTGGCTAGGATCAGTCCGAGAGCTGCAAACGTATGATGGACAGTCATAAAGGGCCGGCTGAAATGGGTGCGGATTTCCCGCAGATACATCGAGAAAATTGAGGCGATGACTAGGGACACAAACCCTGACAGAGCAAAAATCCTAATGACCAATTCGAAGAGATTGTCATACGCAGTGAAAAATGGACCAATCACTGCAACGGAATAGGTGCCAATAATTGCTAGGATGCCCATTAATCCCCATCTTGAAAGACCTCCAATGTAGCGTTTTTCATCCTGAGAAGAAGCCATTTAATCACCTTATTGTATTGAAGCTTTTGCTATTTGACTGCGTGGACATATTTCAATTGTTTGGTATCGAAACTCATGAATAGTAATCCAGCAGAATCCCCAGAAGTCCAAGAAAGATGAAGATAATGAATGCCTTATTCTCCGAACATTCTCCTAGCGTGCTTTCATGGACACCTATACCTCCGAGGTATGATTTCCAGAATAGCTCAATTAATGTCACCGGCAGTGTAAAGACAATCTGAATCCATGATAGGGTAGCTATCTGATTTTCAAGGATAATCATTGCCAACTCAGGATTAGTGGTATCAATAGTGACTGTTGGAACGAACGTCCAAATGATGAAAATTCCTATCAGACTCATAAGCAAGCTTGGTGCATAAGAATATCCCGTTACTGAGGCTGCATCCTCAAAATCCCACGAACTGCCACTGTCACACAACAGGTATGCAAGTAGACTCTTCACGAGCCAGCGAATAATCATTATGATTGGTACTACAAGGAGCAAGAGCATTAAGATTGAATTCGCTGCAAACGCGATCTCTTGCTCATAGGGTCCAGTAAACTGGAGCTTTTGAAACATTATGGCGGCAGAGAATGTGCCCATAACAGCACTCAGGACAATGATAAAGACAACACCTACATAGTCAGGGGCAGACGCGATATTAGTCATAGCCTTGCGTGGGGAGGTGAAGACTTTTTGTAATCTCTTCCAGAACGGCCATTGCTCGTGGCGTTCAAATTTGCCTGTTAGATTCGTTTCGAAGCGTTCGGTTCTTTTCATAGACTTTGTATCTTCAAATGATGATATTTCTGCGCCACAGCCTTTGCAGAACTTGTCACCTTGTCTTACAGGGTTGCCACAGATGTTGCATCTTCTTGCTGCACCCGGCCTCTCATTCCACGAATGGGGGTGATTCATACCCAATTCACCGTTCTTATCTTCTGTGTGCAGACTTTTTTGTTTTGCCCTTTTATGTGGAAATTGCAGAATCGTGGGAACCTATCATCGGAATCAGGGTAAGGTTCTGTTGAATCTCATAAATTTCGCAGGACCAGAGAGCTTTTCTTGATGACATCACACACCTTTGTGGGATGGCAATTGAGTGAAACATTGATAGACCATGAACAACTGCGAGATTTTGTTATTGCCCTAATGAAGAAACTAGGGGCGCCGGAAGATACCTCGATATGTGTCGCTGATAATTTGGTTACATCCAATCTTCGAGGCATAGATTCGCATGGCGTGGGACGCTTGAAGCGATATGTAACGGGAATTCGAGAGGGATATATTGTTCCAGACGCCAAAGTGGATACAGTCATTGAGAACGCTGTGTTAGCAAATGTCAATGGCAATCATGCTTTAGGCCAAGCTGTAGGAGTGTATAGCATGAGCCTAGCCATCCATAAAGCATTGTCTGAAGGCATTGGCGTGGTGACTGCATTCAATTCTAATCACTACGGATTTGCTGGGTACTACGCCATGATGGCTCTTGACCAAGGTTTTATTGGAATTTCAATGACAAATTCTGAGCCACTAGTTGTACCGACATTTGGTAGGAATGCTAAGCTAGGTACGAATCCCATAGCAATGGCTGTACCAGCATCTGAAAACAATTCATGGGTGATGGATCAGGCAACTAGTGTGGTGCCAAGTGGCAAACTGCAAGTCTATGAGCGAGCTGGAGAAGAGATACCTGAGGGGTGGGCAACTGACGAAACTGGGCATAGTACAACTGATCCAACTAGGGTGCTGCAAAACCTGTATGGAGGTACTGGAGAAGGTGGGATTCTTCCACTCGGTGGTGAAGGTGAAATTCATGGAGGTCACAAGGGGTACGGATTTGCAACAATGGTGGATATTCTATGTGGAGTGCTCTCAGGAGCGAACTATGCTGATGATGTAGTTTGGTCGATTGACAACGGAATCAAGCATCCAAATGTAGGACACTTTTTCCTCGCGATGGATCCCTCCTTCTTTGGGGATTTGGAGAATTTCAAGAGTAGGATGGATGACATGATTGAGCGCCTTCATCAATCAGAGAAAGCAGACGGAGAAACGAGGATATTCGTTCATGGAGAGAAGGAGTTTGAAGAGCACGAACGAAGAGAGAAGACGGGCATTCCTCTGGATGCGAGAACCATTGAGAGCTTGGAGCAATTCGCCGAAGAATTCAACATTGATTTGGAGTTCAAGGAATGAACAGACATCTGGTTCTGGTCAGGAATGCATTTGAATCGTCAAAATGAGGAGAAGACCATGAGCCGAGTTGCACTAGTAAGAACGAATCAGAATCTTCGAGACTCGCTGCAAGATGTCATTCAGCTCAGTGAGGGATTTGGTGCTATCAAATCTCCGGTATTGATTAAACCAAACATTTGCACCATATCCGATGGCACGGGACATTCTGTTACAGACCCCGCTTTAGTGCAGAATCTAGTCGAGCTTCTTCTGTCACATGATGATAATCTAACAATCAAAATCGTTGAATCGGACAGCCAAAGCAAATATGCCGATGAGGCATACGAGAAGTTTGGGTATACGAATTTTGTAGGCAGGCTACGGAAGGATGGCGCCGATGTTCGATTGGTGAATCTCAGCAAATCACAACTCAAAACCCTCACTTTCGAGGGGGCCTATTTCAATAATTCGAAACTACCCGCAGATATCATTGAGGAGCATCACTTCATTTCAGTGGCCGTAGCAAAGACTCACTATCTGACACAGATTACAGGTTCCTTGAAAAACCAATTCGGTCTTCTTCCTCAGAAAAATCAAGCATCATATCATTCAGATATCAATGACATCATCTTGGACTTCAATGAAATAGTTCAGCCTAAACTCTGCATAATAGATGCCAGAGTGGCAGTTGAGGGTTGGAACGGTCCAAAGACGCACCAGATGGATTTACTGATAGCAGGCAAGAAGCCGGCCTCTGTAGACTCGGTAATGGCTCAGCTTATGGGACTGCAACCTCAAGATGTGGCCCATCTAGTGGCTGCTGCAAATCAAGGATTGGGAACACTACAGCCCGATACTGTTGGAGAGGACTTTGAGGCTTTTTCGGGAATATTCAATTCCTCAAAATGGACAGGTGGGCTGACATGATTGTCGCTGGATTTGAAACCCTTCTGAGATTCTTCTCTGTCATGTTGGAAGCACACGCATAATCAGTCCCAACAAAAGGCCTGGGAAAAGCGTCAAGTTCACAATAGAATACCGAGTTCTTTGAAAGACAAGAAGGCATAATAATTCAAAAGGAATGAATGTACAGTTTATGGGAGGGGACCCGCCACCCCTCCCTTGTTCTTGATTATCGCAAGGCACAGGAAGTCCAAGATTCTGGTTATTTCTTGGGTTTCTTCTCATTCTTCTTTTTCTGAGTCTTTGCTGGTTTCTTGTCCTTTGCCATTTATTTCACCTCAACTGACGTTCAGAGGCCCTCCACTGTCAGCCAACCGGTACGACCTGCTCTATATGCAGATGCTTTGACCTAAGAAATTAGGACCTCACGCCCGTATTTTGAATATATTAGGTTAAAAACATATCTTGTAAAAATTACGGCGTTCATATCCCTTTATTTATAATTTTGGGTCATCATAAAACCCATAACTACTGCGGTCTAATGAAAAATTTCGTAATGGTCGATTTCTGAAAAAAGAGAGATAAAATCCTGCTCTGAACGGAGCAGGACAAAACGGTTTTTCGCGTTTATGTCTATATTTTTTGAATCATCTTCTTTCTTTTCTGTAGCTCGTCTTCTGGCATCTCTTCTATGTCATGAGCTCTTGCACCATGCTTTTTTATCTGTTCAACTGTATCCTCCATTGTTTCGGCGGATATTACAGCATCGCACATCTGACACTTGAATTCGTATGGCATCATCATTCACTATTGTTATTTTATCGAGGGGGTTTTTAGTCCTTGGGAATCAATACGCGGATTCAAGTCAAGTTTGGGATAATACCTATTCAATGTGGAATAGAATAGCAATAACCTACAGAGCACTACCACGGGCGATTCCGAGCAGATGTAGGACATTTCTTTTCTGCACAAATTTTCAACTCCGGAAACCATATACACAGTTTACTTATCTCCGGAAAAGCTCAATACAGAATTGGTGGACTGAAACGATGCCTAGTTTAAGGCGAGAAGAGGCTAGAATCGTAGTTGGTATTTTAGTCATAATGGGGTTCTCATATGTCTTCTTCATAAGTGATCCACCCTGGCAGACGCACGGCTCAGCTCTAGCATATCACTCTATCTTGGGATTCCTATCTGTTGTAGCAGTTGCATCAGCAACGAACAGAGTCATAATGGATCCTACTCCGGCTCATAGAGTGTTTCTTGCTGCAACAGGATTTCTTTCGATTGTACATCTTGGAGCGGCTTTGATACATATGATGCCCGTAACTGAAGCCGTTGCACATACTGAACCAAAGGGAATCTTCGTGGATATTGTGGAGATGGGCATTCTTGGCCTAATGCTGTTGGTAGCAGCCTATCTGAATAGCGAGCCACTGAAAGAAAGGCCATTATGGAACAAGAGAACCACAACCTTTGGGCTACTAGTCATTTCCTTGGGCGTATATGGTGCCGCTGCATTTGTATCGGAGCTCCCTGCCCTCTCGGTTTTTCTAGTTGGGGGCGGCATTTCTATCGGATTTTTGGCTTTAGTAGCATTTGTTCTCTCATGTTTCTTCGCTTTCAAGCGTCCTGCAGACAGTTCTTCTCATGATAGGAAGCGACTGATTGTTTCCTATCTCTTTTTCAGCCTATCAACAACCATACTTCTATTGGTGCTACCGTTTCCCAATAGTCTTTGGTTGCTCACAATAATTCTTCAGGCAGGCGCACTCATCTTCATCCTTTTTGCAACTGGATATCCGTTTCTACTCGATGTTGGACTTCAGGAAAATGTGGCTTACTCCTTCCTCGTTGCACTTGCAGCTCTGGTAGTAACGCCTTTCATCCTCGCCCATCTAGTCGAAGCATGGTTACCTGTTTTGTCTTATGAGAATAGACCTCTCGGCCTCATTGCACATGCTTCGGCTGCAATGCTATCTGGAATAGCAGCTTATATTTTGACAGAACGACTCAAGGATAAGACACCCTGGTATGACGGCCCAGCTATATTTGCGCTACTCTCATGGACAGTTTTAGAATCCATTGTTGTTGGCTTACGCATATTTCAGCCAAATGATATTGTTATTGAGTCAGTGCTACCGTATCTGTTTGGAGGGGTCATTACTTCCGTTGCGCTATTAATTGCCATTCGCCGGACTCTCCAACCACCTCCCGAGGGAACGGCCCAAGAGCACTCGCATGTCAGACATGTTTCATTGCTGGGTATCATGATTGTGACTTTGTTGGTTGAAGGCACTCTAGTCATGAGTCCATCATTACATACGCAGGTACAGAACTCACCCATCATATTGGCACTTTTACTCGTTGTTGGTTACATTTCTGTCCTAGGGATTATCGTCTTTGGTATGTTGCGGACTGCACAGACCGGAGGAATATATTCAGTTGAAATCATAGCAGTAGGATCTCTAACACTCTGGGCGATTTCTCAAATATTGAGAGTCAACTTCTCGATTTTTACTGCCGGGTGGTGGGCTGCAGAACTCCTGCTATTCGTAGTCTTCTTATTCCTTCCCCCTCTGATCACTCAACTGTATGTTGAAAAGTACCATCTGGAGAAACGCTTGGAAACTGCTGCAAAAATCTATACGAATCTTCTAGTTGATAAGATTGACCACCACCATAGACAATCTTTGGATTCTCTCAGTGGAATACTAAGTCATGTGGGGCTCAAAGGCAAGGAGATGGAAGGGATTTCCAGGGCCATGACCGAGGTTTCCCGTGCAAATGACATAGCTCAAAGGTATGATACCATAGTCAAAGGTGGGGTACCCGATATTAAGGAAACGGGGACCATCGGTTTACATGATGCATTGCAGACTGCCTTCGAACAAGTGTGTCAGATTCATCCTCATGTGCCAAAATTAATGCTAGGCGCCTGCTCAGGAGATTGTAAGGTATGGGGAGAGAAAATAGTTGTTGACCTATTCTACAATCTGCTGGAAGGGCTTCTAACGAGGATTCATGCGAATTCTATTTCTGCAAAGATCGAGAGATGCACATCTGATATGTGGTGTGCTACTATTCAGATAGGCATTGAATCTGATATTCAGGGTTCTTTGAGCCATCTTATCAGTCGATATCTGTTTCAAGTCAGAGAAAGCAATATTGAGTTTCTTCTGGTTAATGAATACATACGACTACTAGGAGGGGATGTGGTTGTGGTCGATCCCAAGAAAGAAGACATCCATAATGCAATCATCATGACGGTAAGACTGCCAGCAGTCAATCCGTAAGATGACAACAAAAATTCGTGAAAAGTATTCATGGCCGGAATGCCATTTGGAAGATGTTATCAATATCCTTTGACAACGATTCAATGTAGATTACCATGGTTAAAACTGATAAGGAATGGAAGAAAAAACTCACTCCCGAGCAATTCAAAGTCCTAAGACAATGTGGCACAGAGCCGCCATTTAGCGGGAAATATGTCCATCACAATGAGGAGGGAAAATATGTCTGTGCAGCTTGCGGGAATGAGCTGTTTTCTTCAGAAACAAAATTCAAGTCTGGAAGTGGTTGGCCTAGCTTTTGGGATAAAGTTGATGAAGATGCAGTTGAAACAAGAGTTGACACAAGTCATGGAATGAGAAGGACCGAGGTCATCTGTGCAAATTGCGGCGGTCATCTAGGACATATCTTCCAAGACGGCCCCCAGCCGACGGGGCTAAGATACTGTATAAACTCAGTCGCACTTGATTTCAAGAAAGAAGATACTGAGGAATAATATCACAACGTAGTATAGCATTTGTACTATATTCAGAGCTAATGTGAAAGCCATGCGAATTGGATACGCCTGCATGAATAACTCCGTTGGATGCACATCCGCCAGCACATTCCGACTATCTTCGTGGTCAGAAAACCGTTTCAAAGAGACCGTCAGACACAATCTTGCATGCTTAGGACGCATCTTGCAGTGGAATATCGAGAATGGCATCTACTTCTTTCGAATAACATCAGATCTTGTCCCTTTCGCAAGCCATCCAATTTGCTCGGTTGACTGGCAATCTGTTTTCTCTGAAGAATTCGCTCGGATAGGGAGATTTCTTACTGACAATCGGATCAGGGTTTCTATGCATCCTGGTCAGTACACTGTCCTGAACTCAAACAGAGTGGATGTTGTGCAGCGGAGCATCCTGGAACTTGAATACCATGCTGACGTATTGGACCTAATAAATCAAGGTACAGATGCCAAAATCGTTCTCCATGTTGGTGGAGTCTACGGAGATAAACCCAAGGCCATAGATCGGTTTGTTCAAACCTACCAGAATCTATCCGATTCAATCCAATGCCGCTTGATTATTGAGAACGATGAGAGAAGCTACACGGTTCAAGACTGCCATACCATCTATGAGAGCACAGGAATCCCGATCGTGGTTGATAATCTACACCACGAGGCAAACAACTCGGGAGAGAGCTTCATTTCCGCTTTTGATATAGTAAAGGAAACTTGGAGGACAAAAGATGGTGTCCCCATCATCCACTACAGCTCTCAGGAATATGACGGACGACTAGGAAAACACGCGGAAGCAATTGATGCCCGGCATTTCAAATCCTTCCTTCATTCTCTAAGAAAATATGAGATAGATGTGATGCTGGAGGTCAAGGACAAAGAGAAGTCCGCAATCAAAGCCATGCAGATAGCCAAGCAGATAGAGAACTCAAGCTGAAAAATCAGCTAGTTTCTCTTTCAATTCCATCATTAGGGCTTCTTCATCCTTACTCCTCAATTCCTTGAATCTCTTCCAAGTTGCAGAGCAGTTTTTGTACTCAATGCCCGCAATATCATGTATTCGCTTGTCAATCTCTCTCTTGTTGCTGTCTGTCACTTCCACACCAATTGAGTCAAATACAGGGCGAATGTGTCTGAAATAGCAGGTCAATTTTGTTGCAGCTCCTTTTGGTTAATCATGATATCAGATAGTATTCTTGATGAAAAGCCTTTGTTACGGGAAAGGTATGGTGATATATACCCAACTAGATGATTGAGCCCTCTGGTGAAAGAAGAAAGGGAATCGAAACTTTTGAATCAATAGAATTGGGCCAACATGAATTCTTTTTCTTCATTTATGTCGAAGTCTTCACAAAGGTACCTTGCCTGTATTCCATGAAGGCTGTTCGGATTTCCTCTTGAGTATTCATCACAATTGGTCCACGCCAGGCAATTGATTCATTTAGTGGTTTGCCAGAAACGAGTATGAATCGCGCTTCTTCTGGACCGGTTTGTACTCTTACTTGGTCGCCATCAGTAAGAACCACCAAGTTACCTTTACTAACTCTATCTTGATTGGACCCAAAGACTGCTTCACCTTCGACAACGTATGCTAATACTGTATGTTCTTCATCTACCGGATGGTTGAAATCAGAGTTTGCGGGCATCTTCACATCAAGGTATTCTGGATCTACAGCTATCCCCTCTACAGGACCCTTCATTCCCCCGACCTCTCCCGCTATGATTTTTATTCGGATTCCATCATCGAGTTCAACTTCCGGCATATCATCTCTTGATAGACCTCGATATTTTGGGTCAGTCATCTTTTTGGATGACGGCAGATTCACCCAGAGCTGAAGACCTCTTATACTGTCTTCCTTGGGGTCAGGCATCTCCTGATGGATTATGCCACTTCCAGCTGTCATCCATTGAACTTCACCGGGGCGAATAACTCCGGAACCACCCGTACTGTCTTCGTGTGCCACCTTCCCTTCAAGCATATAGGTCACGGTTTCGATGCCTCGATGCGGGTGCCAAGGAAAGCCTGCTTTGAACTCATCAGGGTTGTCGGATCCAAAGTCATCAAGAAGCAAGAACGGGTCCATTACATCTGTATCAATATGGCCCATAGCGCGCCGAACTGTCACTCCTGCGCCTTCTTTCATCTCTCGACTTTGTTGAACTCTGAATACTCGTCTAATAGTCATCTAATAGGCAACTCCACGATGCTATAGTTAACAATAGTAAACTAATAAGGGCATTGCTTTGTGTCAATTCGCAAACATCCAGTAGAAGATGTAAAGTAGCTGCTAGGAGAACAACATGAATTATTCTTCATAAGGTCGAAATAGGTCAGAAAGAGCGGAGGCGAGTTGAGCCTTTGTAGTTCTTACCAAATTGCTTCTGAAACCTCTATTCCATTCAAGCTGGTATAGCTCATCAGTAATCACAAGGATGGCAGCGAAATCAATCCCACGATACATAGCCACTGCCATTAGAGCTGTACATTCCATTTCGACTGCAATAGCACCCTGTTTGGAGTATCGGAGTATCTTATCTCTAGTTTCTCTGAGTCCAGCATCAGTAGTCCATACTCCACCATATTTTGGGTGAAGTGCCTGCAGGCCAATTTTCATTTCATTGAGTATTTCTCCACGCGGCCGGCACTGAGCTTCGGGCGGAAGATAGTGGTAAGAAGTGCCTTCCTCGCGAATTCCCCACTCAGGTATTACGAGGTCACCAATATGACAGTCATCTGAGATTGAACCCGCCTCTCCTATCATCAAGACAGACTCTACTCCTGAGGCAATCAGGGCTTCCATGTGTAGTGCAGCAGCAGGAGCTCCAAAGAAGCATCTGCTCACAATCATTCCCGGCTTTGATTTGGTTTCTAGGGCACCCGCGATTGTTGGGCGCTCAGTGGATTTCCCTAAATCCAATGCGTCAGTCACTAGTTCATATGACACTCTCTCAAAACACATTATTGCATGACTGGCATCTATGTCCACTGAAAAGACACTTGGGTCCGTGATTGCAGTGTCATGTGAAAGCCAATCTACTGGAGTTATCGATGTTCCATCCTTCATCCTCTTTCTTCCTCGTTCACTGGTACACTATCGGGCCAGTTACTTAAGCGGGCATGCCCTTAGCGTTAGCTATGACTAACCCATCAAGCATGGCTTGATTAGCTCTTACAACAGTATGAACTTAAGAGAGCTCCAATCAGCAAGAACTGTTGTCAACTTGCAGGATGAGGGCCAAAAGAATGAACATATCTATTCTCTATGACAATATGGCAAGAGAGGGGTATCGAGCAGACTGGGGGTTCTCATGTTTGATAGACGAGTCACTTCTGTTTGATACAGGGCGTGATTTGAACATCCTTCTCCACAATATGAATTCTCTTGGCGTTGATTTTAGCAAAATTAAGAGGGTTGTTCTTTCTCATCAACATAGAGACCATGTGGGTGGGATAGGCATTTTGGAGAAACTTGGTGAGGTAGAAGTATTTCTTCCCTCATCAATATCGAAACCACTTAAAAAATCCATAGAACGATTTGAGGGGATCAGAGTTGTCGAGGTGTCCGAACCCCAAGATATCACTGACGATGTGATGACTCTTGGCGAATTAGGTACACGAATCAAGGAGCAATCGATTGTTGTTCAAACAGAAAAGGGAAATTCTCTGATTTGTGGGTGTGCCCATCCCGGACTTGAAGTCATAATGGATAACGCACTTGAGTATGGGCCCCTCTACGGTGTCATAGGTGGGTTTCATGATTTTGACCGGCTTCTAGCTCTGGAATACTCGCGTCTTATTGTTCCTTGCCATTGTACTTCAAAGAAGGAAGAAATCAGGACCCTCTACAAACTGACAAGCAAAGAGTGTGCTGTAGGCAAAGTCATTGAGATATGAGGTTGAAGACGCATATCTAGCAAGTAAGATGCAAGGCGGCTACAACCCTTTGCTGTGATTCTTTTTCGTTATATAGAGTGCATGCCTCTTCTGTCTTCCGCGCTATTAGCTGGCAACCAATTTCCTCTATCTTTCTCTTGGTTGCATCCAAGACTTTCATCCGCCCGTAGTATCCCTTTCCAACAAGCAGCAGATTGGGCTTTGCTTCAACTATTTTGGAGAGGTCATCCGGATGAAGTTCGTGTCCCTTTTGGCGCCACCAATCAGAATAGACCTGACCAGGCAGAATTATCACATCATTTTGGTATTCTTTTCCATCAATCCGGATTCTTCCGAAGGCGTATTCATCGATATGCATACTAGAGATTAAAGAAGCGTCCCTGTTAAGAGCTCGCAAATAGAAGATTGACCGGAGTACGGGAGAAGGGATTATTAATCCGGGAGAGTTTTGGCTTCGATGGCGCTATCTTGGGAAACATCTTCGTCTTGATTCTCATCCTCAGTTTGTGTTTTTGATGCGCGTTCTTTAGCTATTTTTTCCAAGTTCATGACCGACGGGACAAAGAAGGCAGAAACGCTGAGAGATGCAGTCACTAGACCCGAAATAATGAACCAAATTGGTACGCCAAATGCGTCAGCCACGGGTCCCGCGAATGCCAATCCAATTGGAGTCATGGCAGTAGCACCGCTGATTATAAGCGAGAAGACTCGGCCCTGCATTTCTGGAGGGATAGTAGCCTGCATGATAGCTATGACTGATCCATTGAATATGGGGTTCATAAACCCAGCAACGAGCAGCAATAAGAAGGCTATTTCTACAAAGTCACTTGGCAGGGTACCAACGAAGAACAGAGCAGCTCCTTGAATTGCTAGAGCTCCCATTCCGGTTTTTACTCGGTTCTCAGTTCCCCCCCAAATACCAAGAATCGCGCCTCCGGTTACCATGCCCAAAGCAAAGGCCGACTGCATAAAGGCCAGAGTAGTTGCGTCCCCTCCAAAGTAATTTATTACAAGCAAAGGGAGCAATGAGAACGCAGGGGTTGCTATGAGGTTGAGAATCATCGCGAAGACAATCAATAAGAGCGCCCCAGTCCATCCCTTGAGAAAACGTAGCCCATCTGCCATATCAGATAAGGGAGATTGTTTCTCTGAATCGGGGGCCGCCTCCGGTTGCGGAATGTGTATTGCTGCTACGGAAACCACAGCAAAGAATGCAGTCACTATATCGATTGCGAGAATACTCTCTAGCGGAAATAGAACATAAAGAACCGCTCCGATGGGAGGAGCAAGCACATTGATAACGCCTTGGAGGGATTGGTTTATGCCACCAATTCTAGAATAATGTTCCTCAGGGACCATAAGCGTCGTTGAGGCTTGCATAGCTGGAAAATGGAAGGAACCTAGGAACGAAGAGACAAGCATTATCAAGTAGATATGCCAAACCTCTTGGATATTGAGATAGAATAGCAGAGCGAGAATCCCGATTGTTGCTGCAATCAGCGTATCAGAGACCATCATTACCCGCTTTCGATTCCAACGGTCTACATATGAGCCAGCAAACGGGCCAACTATAATTTGGGGCAACAAGAACATAATAGACGCAGTCGCCAAAACGGTGGCGGACCCGGTGGCGAGGGTTATCCACCAAATCACTGCAAAGCGAACAAGCCTGCTCCCAAATAGAGACACAGCTTGACCGCCCCACATAACAGCAAACGAACGAAGCGATTTTTGTTGTGCATCGGTCTCCAACTCCGGTTCCTCAATAGCAGATCCAACTGTTTTCAACGACAACGACCTCTCTTTCATCGGAAGGCAGACTTCATTTAAGGCATAAGAAATATGCAATGTCTGCTGTATTGAGGACATATATCTGCTTCTCTGGGGAGCATCATTTTTACAACTAAGATAAACGCGACCGCTTATTCTAAGCGAGGGGATGCAATATCATCGAATTTTGTTTGCTTAAGGGGAGAGAGTCGGTCATGGCTCCATAGTAGAATCACAATCACGACTATAATCACGTTGACGGTCATTGTACAAATGGATGGAATTGACAAACCTGATAGAATCAATAATGGGCCCAAGGCATTTACTCCTGCGTGGTATAGCGTTACAGCACGTAGGCTTCCGTTAGTGGAGTTGTATAACCAAGTGTACATCGTTGTGGCGATGATTATGTCATACCAAATACATAATCAATGGATTGGAGGAAGGAAGTTCGGTGCAAACGTGTTGAGTTCATTTGCTTTCCTCAGATCATGGTCATGGATTTTGAGATACTGGCTAGTAGTCTATGCGACCCTCACAATAATCGGAATAATAGGAACAGCATTCTATGGACCCCTAATGTACCTCATTCCCTTTCTGTTTGGTGTTCCCCTAGTGATAATTCCAATGACCTATAGAAACCTTGTTGGAGGAGGTTGTAGTCTAAAATTCGGCATTTGTGCATTAGTAAAAGGGATTCTAGCTGGAGTGGTCTTTGCGGGGCTTTCGCTGTTTGCCAATTATGTTATCTTTTCTACGATTCATCTCGCACAGGGCCTCAATTTGATGCCCTCCATCCAATCCATTACTCCTACATATCAGATTTGGTTAGTTAGTGCTGCAATAGGTGGTTTTGCTGCGAGAATAGCAGAAGTGAGAGGCCATACCGCTGATTATCACTACATGGTTGATGCTTTAGTGGAGCATTCTAAGGATTGAGTTAAATCCATGTCCAATCAAGGAGCAAGAAATCCGTCCCCACATGACCCAGAATTCCCGTTTCAAGTACATCATGATAGAATATCGCCAATTCCAATCCTAATTTTGGAATTACTGACGATAAATCCTATAGAAAAGACAGGAAGAAGCTCTATATATTTAAGAATCAATTTGCTCAAGTTCGTAACTGATGGAATCGGATTCAGACCTTTAGGAGAATAGACAATTGATAGTCCGTAGGCGGTTCTTTGCCGTCACTATTATGGCTCTACTCTCGCTTTATGCTGTGGGGAGTATAGCTAAAAGTTTCGTGAATACGGGACAATCTGAGAGTATTACGCCGAGTTCCGAATTCTTTGATGAAACTCGCTTACGAAAGGAAGATGATTCTTCTGATTCTTTGTCGAAATACTCATTGTCTGACTCTGCACTCACCGGCACTCTGGACCCTGTAGAAGTTGAACAATCTGGATTCATAGCGACAGGAAGCACATTTGCAAGAACAGACAATAGTTTCAATACAAATACTACACTCGGGATTGATAGGGCAAATGGATGGTTGGCTAGCCAAGCAGAAGCACAAGTGTGGGGTCTTGAGAGAAGGTACGCTATTAACGGGACATTTGACGATGGCATACCTGGAACGTACGCTATGGTAAATGAAACTCCTGTCTACTATCCGTATGGTTGGAGCCCGAGCTACACCACTACAAACACTGGCCAAGCACAAGTAGCCGGATACGATGATTCAGGATATGCAATCTTGGAAAATCAAGGAAATAAGGAGGGCCCGAGTGGGAACAAGTATACACATTATGCTGGCACGAAGATTCTCTGGAATCAAGAAATCACCAATCAGCCCTACACAAAGAACTTCACACTAAACCTGAGATATCTGTACTCAAGAGGCCCCTTGGGTTCAGGAGTTCCTGGAGATTGTTCACTATCAGTGTTTGTCAATGATTCAGTAGTCTGGAGTCAGGCACTCCCTGATGTCGCAGGAAGGGGAATATGGATAGAAACTGGTGAAATTCCAATCAATATAGCAGATGCAGGAAATACCCTAGAATTTGCAGTTGGTATTGTGATAGATGAAACAATGGCTTTGAATGCCGAGGAGGATTATAACGGGGATGAAATGGCAGAGGGGATCTCAAATACAGTCTATGTCACCGTCAATATCGATGAAATCTCCTTTGTGGGCCTAAATCCCCCCTCATTTGAAGAAGTTGATTTTAATTTTTCCGCGGGCAATCAAACCACTTCGGTCACAGGTGCGTCTGGCAATGGAACTGCACTCATTTCCAAGAGTGACTATTGGTCTGTCGAGCAGTTGGACATTGCCTTTACTTCTAATGTCAGCGTATCTTTCAATTATGATGCCTATTTACTCGAGCACAGGTTCCTCAACTCCAGCTTCACAACTAACACACATCAATTTGGTGTGAAGTACAGCATCTCGCATAATCAAAGTGCAAACCTCGAGTTATTCACATATGTTGGAACACAAGGCGAGTTTTTGGAATTCAACGTAACGATCAGGTATCCTACAGATTGGGAAAATGCAACTATCTACTCCCCGTTCTCAATCGATGTGACGACACAATGTCAAATAACGGAGGGTGAAGTGCGTATTCCAACAAGCCTTCTGGAAGATTTGGGTTGGTGGGATGTGGAGCTTCAGTCGCCAAATTATGCAAAATCTCTCAAAACCCAGATATATGACGATTCGACAGGCTGGACGGATGCTGTACTATTTAGGCCAGGAAACACAACCAGAACATCAGTAGAGATAGGTACAACAGTAGAAACACCATCCATCTCTAATCCTGTAAATCTAACATGGTATCTGCCTAATGGTACTATTTGGTGGGATGAATCGACTACATCCGGAACTGCGGGATCTTTGAATTCTAGTCCAGTAGCGTTCGGCCCGACCAATACGACAGCCGGACCATGGAGCATTGAGATAGTTTGGTCAAACGGAACAGAAGTGGCTTATTCTTCCATTTCGTTTGCACTATATCATCAAGCCACCTTGACCCCCGTTTATAGCTTAATCGAGGGCGACGTTGATGAAACAATCACCAACGTTCTGCGATTTGAAGACATATATTCTGGAGATTATCTGATGGCCGATGATGCTAACGTAATCGGCAATTGGTCTGGCACTTGGGTAGATTTCATCCCCAACGTTGTAAAGAATTGGTGGGAGGGAGATTTCGATACTACAATTGTTGGCGGCGGGAACTTTACCGTACTTGTAAATGCGTCAAAGCCATTCTATGATGATACAAGTTGCTTGTTCCAAATCACTTCCATATATGCCACTGAAATGCAAACTGATGCTCCCTCTGATGTCCCAGCAGAAATCAATTTCAATGAACACTATTTGGTCAATATATCGTACAATCTCTCAAATGGCACTGGCATTGTAGATGCGACGATTGGTGTTGATTATACCGGACCAACGGGTGGACTGGACATAGATTCTCCAGTTCCTCAAACAACAGGAGAATACCAGCTAGAAATAACAGGACGCCAAACAGGAACGTATGTCATATCAATCGAGGCGTCAAAGGATTTCCACCACAGTCAAACTGATTCATTCACCCTAGAGGTATTAGAGGCGCCTACCACGCTCACTCAATTGAATGGTACAGCGGATTCTGTCAGATATGGTCAGGATTACAGATATGTCGTCAAATATGAGAATTCATCAGGAATCGGTCTAGAGAGTGCAGATATTAGTATAAGTAGCATAGACCCCTCAGTGGGCCTTGGTTTCAGTCCCACATCTGAGATCGGCGGGGGTTACTACTCTATATTGTTTAGCCCAACAGATACCTCAACATTCACAATTGTAGTCAAAGCAAACTTATCAAACCATCAGACTCGCTTTGTCACTTTTACACTAACGGTATCCACTGTGCCAACTACATTGGCTTTGAATGCTACAAGCGAAACAATCTCCATTCAAGAGGTATTCGTTTTAGGACTAACCTTCATGGATGATTCTGGAGCTGGCATTCCTGGTGCGACTATCACAGCCCAAAACCCACCGGCCGACCTTCATATTTCATCGGCGACTGATTATGGTGATGGAAACTATTCGATAGTCATAGATCCATTCTATTTCGGGACCTATCTACTCACTTTCTCTGCGTCCAAAACAAACCATCAAACTGCAGCAAACTCCTTTTCGCTGATTGTTGACTCTGTCGGAACATCTTTGCTTCGACCAAACGGAACTGCAGACTCAATTTCATTTGGCGAAGACTACCACCTCTTTGTAAGATATGTCAATAGTTCTGGATACGGCATAGAGGGCGCCAGTATTTCGGTGGTAGATACATCTCCTGAAACAGGGCTTGCCATAGGGGCTACCCAGGACGAAGGCGATGGATTTTACTCGATTCTTCTCTCGCCTAGCTTAACAGATACCTATAATCTGGTGATTGAAGCTAATTACACCAATCACAAAGTGCAATATGTTACCTTCACTCTAACCGTCAACGATATACCAACTTCATTATTCCTGAACATATCGAGTATAACCATCTCCGTAAATGATCAGCTCGTAGTTGGGCTTATATTTGAGGACGAGTCCGGGACAGGCGTTCCAGGGGCGGTCATCACTCCACAGAGTCCTCCATCTGAACTTTCATTCTCCGCCACCACTGACTATGGTGATGGTAACTACTCATTGGTTATCAATCCGATTTATTTTGGAAATTACCTACTAACGTTTTCAGCATCTAAAGCAAATTATCTAACGGGATATGACTCATTCTCACTAACCGTTGATGAAGTAAACACAGTTTTGTTGCGGCAAAACGGAACAGCGGATTCCATCAAGTTTGGTGAAACCTATAATCTTGTTGTGAGATACGAAAATAGCTCGGGATATGGTATAGAGGGCGCATCTATCTCAATCTCCAGCATATCACCCGAGGAAGGCTTAGAAATTGGAATCACAGATGATCTCGGCGATGGCTACTACTCCATTCTGCTAACTCCCACAACCGCTGATACATATACACTTGTAGTCAAAGCAAATATTACAAATCATAAGGTTCAGTTCGCCACGTTTTCCCTAACTATTAGTGAAATCCCAACTAGTCTAACTCCCTCACCGTCGAGCGCAACAATTGCTGTTGATTTGATGCAGACGGTTCTACTCACATTCGAGGATGAGGAATCCAATGAGATAGAAGGTGCTACGATAACTGTACTGAACCTTCCTGATGGCCTGACCGTTTCGCAAATCGAAGAGGTGGATAATGGGGTCTACCGTGTCATTCTTGACCCCAATGATGTCGGCACCTATTCGCTATCACTAAGGGCGACTCTCGTCAACTATCAAAACTCGACAGTTGGGTTCAGCCTGACGGTAAGAGAGATTCCAACTGACTTGTTGTTCATGGGTGGTGGTTCAGCAGCATCCGTAAACTTCTCTGACCCCTACACGCTAGAGCTGATTTATGCAAGAACAGACCTTGGGGAGAATGTAACTGGAGCGACCATCAATATCACAATAAGCCAAGCAAATGGACCAGATTTCACTCTCACAACTCTTGGTGAGCTATACGCGATAACATTTGATACTTCAATTACTGGTTCTTGGACCATCACTATCCAAGCCGGTAAAGAGAATCATGAGAAGAAGAGTCGTGAATTCCAGTTGGCCATCGAAGCTGTTGAAACTAGCATTACAGATATCACATTGCAGGATGAGCTACTCTACGACCATACGTATGTATTCGATTACTATTACCTCATTGATTGGAATAACACGGGCATCGACCAAGCTCATGTGACAGTGTCCGGAATTGATGCTGATTGGGTAGAGGTAATACCCAAGGGAGACGGACTTTACACCATTAGTCTGACACCAACAAGCCTAGGACGACACTCGGCAGCCTTTCTTTTTGATAAGCCAGGTTATGTCAAGCAAAGAACAACTCTTCGTTTTGATGTGGAACAGGTAACAATCGGTATCGAAATCCTTAGTGAGCTCTCAGGCAATGCCGAATCTACCAAGACGTTAGAGCTCAGAATATACGAAATTGATAGCGGAAACGCAGTTTTGAATGCCACCGCAACGTATCTTGTTATAGGATCTGAGAGTGGTTTGCTGGAACAGGGATTATTTACTGAAATGGGAGATGGTATCTACCGCGCCACATTCGCGATGCCTCCGGCAGATGATGAGGGTTATAGCTTAGAAGTCACCGTCAATAAGCCAAATCATGTGTTGGGTGCTTCGTTTGGCACATATTCATTGAATCCCTATCTTAGTCAGGACCAAGTCTTGAATCAAATCATTCGAACATATGTTATTCCGCCAGCGGTGTTGGTGGTAGGTCTTATAGTTGCTTATGGGGGATATCTTATCTACAGGAGAAGGAGAAGGGATGAAATCATCAAGCAGAATATTATCAAGAATATATTCAAGGATGCACAGAATCTCCTTGGAGCCTTGATACTCCATAGGAAGAGCGGAGTTCCTCTATATTCACGCATTATTAAAGGAGGCTTGGATGAAACGGTTGTTTCTGCATTTATTACCGCCATAACCCAGTTCAAGGCAGAATTCGACTTGGAAACAATTGGTGATGAATATGATGTTACCCCCATCTCAGATTTGATACGAATTGTACCCACAAGGAATTTGATATGCGCATTCATCGTATTGAGAGACCCCAGTGAGCGACAGAAGCAAATGATGAAGGAATTCGCTCGGCAAATTGGATTCATTTGGGATGACATATATCAAGACACACCATCCGAAATTCTTGATGATGCATCCAAGCGTCAATTCGATGAGTTATTCGATAACCTGTTAGATGGATCATTATTGAAGACTCACAAAATTGTTGATGAAAATGAGTTGCCTAGGCGAATGAAGTGTGTGCAAGAGGGTCTGGATAGAATTGATGAGGATCAATTCGAATTGCATGACTTGGCACAAGAGATTACAGCTTGTGGACTTGAAGAGGGAAAGGCCTACAGCGTAATCATGGACGCATTACAAAACAATGTGATAATAGAGAAAGACGATGGGTCCTCCTCCAGTGAGTAGGACGTAACATACTCCACACAGGAATGGTTCTACTCCGCCCATTGAGTTTTTGAGAATTCTATTGCATCTGTGACTCCCTGTGTGAAATCCTCAGACTCGCATTCCAAGGTGTACATCACGAATCCGTCATAAGCAAAGAAATGCATTCATCGTACGTGATAGACTATATCTGGTTGCGCAATCTGGATGAGGTCAAGGAACTCTCTTTTTCTGAGTTTTACGCGATAAGAACTGGTATGTGCCATTGCAGCTGCTGTTACTCCTGCACCACCTCCTGAATACGCCATGTTCTGGGTTCACCTTCTGAATGAGGTTGCGTTTCGATAGACAATAATTGCTGTCAGCGTAAAGTGGCAATTAACGAATTAGGTGTGGGATTATGGTGGGGGTTATCCTAAAATCTAAATTCCCCTGAAATAAGGTGATAGTGAGGAAAGGATTTGGTCAGCAAAAAACAACTCGATACTCTTGATGCCCGCATGATCCATGATGCGCTTTTACAGCAACAAGAAGATCGCGGCATCAGATGTCTCACCTGCAGTCATCGTTGTGTAATTCCCGAGGGTAAAACTGGAATCTGTGATACCCGTGCAAATATCGATGGTACAATCAAGACCTTAGTTCATGGAAACATATCTTCTCTGAGCAGTAATCCTGTTGAAAAGAAACCTTTCTTTCACTTTGCACCAGGTACGACAGCGTTTACCGTGGGAAGCTGGGGGTGCAACGCATCTTGTGAGTTCTGCCAGAATTACTCAATATCCCGTGCTTCACCCGTTTCCAAGTCATCACGCTACCTGAGTCCAGAGGGGTTCATAGATGCAGCTCAACAGGAAGGAGCGGAGGGTATCTCCGTTTCATTCAATGAAGCGGCAACCCTTATGCTGGAGTGGAATATGGAGGCCTTCAAAATCGCACATGAAAGAGGGTTGTATAACACCATAGTATCCAATGGTTACATGACAACACAGGCACTTGATGCGTTGATTGATACGGGTCTAGATGCTGCAAATGTGGATATGAAAGGATGTGGACCCGCAGTCAGAGAGATATGTGGCATCACAACCGAACCAGTTTGGGAAAATATCATCCACATGAAGGAAAGAGGAGTGCATACAGAAGTCACTACACTGGTTGTGCCTGGACTCAGCAATGATGAGGAATGCTTGGAGAGTATTGCGTCACGTATCAAAGATGATGTTGGCAAGGAAACACCATGGCATTTGAGCAAATATTTTCCTACGTATAAATACGATGAACCGCCAACCCAACTTAGCACTCTGCTAGCAGCTCGGAACAACGGACGAGATATCGGGCTGGAACACGTCTATATTGGAAATGTTAGGGAACCAGGTCTCGAAGACACAATCTGTCCCAGTTGTGGAAAAATCTGTTATGAAAGAAGAGGGTATCTCTCAAGAAACACCGGAACGGATCAATCTGGACAGTGTGACAAATGTGGCTATGACCTTGGTATTAAATTCTGGCCGTCCGAAGAAGAATGAAGCCGTAAGAATGGTGTCGAGTAATGTGGTTCATCATATCGTTAATTGGTGCTCTAGTTCTCATGCCGTTGCATTTCATCTCGGTTGAGCATCAGAAGCTTGAGAAGCGATTTGGAGAACATAGGGGCCGAAGATTGGGAAATATTATGGGAATCATATCAGGATGGGGGTACTTCATATTTCTCTCTGGTCTATGGTTATCTCCTCAACCGAGGTTATTCCTGCCAATGGAAGTAATAGGCAGATTCTCAATTCCCATAGTTGGCATAGAAACCTCATTGGTCAGTATTATTCTTGGTTTCCTATTTCTGTTGCCCGGTGCATGGCTTGGGTTGCGTGGCGTCATAGATCTAGGGCTGTATGTGTCAGAAACCCACAGACCAGAGAAACTTGTCACAACAGGGATATATCAGAAAATAAGGCATCCACAATATCTGGGTGCAATTCTCTCTCATATAGGGATTAGTATAATGCTCTCATCCTTATACTCCATTCTAGTGACACCTGCTCTCATGATTCGAGACTTTCTCATATGTAAGAAGGAAGATAGTGAGCTGGCTAAAGAGTTCGGGACGGAATATGAGGACTATCAAGACAAAGTCCCCATGTTTCTCCCGAACAAGAGCTCAGAGTAGCACAAACCTGGATGCCTATTGGCAGCCATTATAGGCTAGTCTATGCCAATTTTGGACGCCACTTTTACCAACACAAATGCAACAAATGCGATTATGATGAAAGTGACTAACTCACCAGCGAATGCACCAACTCCGAATGGCCCAATGGCAATCGCTTGCCAATCAACCTCGGGAAGTACGAGTTCAACTATTGGCATGACAATGTGGTCAACCAAAGCGCTAACGACATTTCCTAAGTAAATTGCAAGGATGAAAGCTACAGCAAGCCCAAGAACCTTGTACTTCTTCAGAAATGTCACAAATTCGTCTACGAAGTTGTCAGGGGGTTCTGGAGGAGGTGCGGGAGTGAGGAGTTTCCGTATTTCTCTCAATTCTTCTAAAATCTGGTCGTCTGTTGCCATGACATTCCACCGCGAATACTAGGGAAACATAATGGGTATTAACTTAGATATAGTTCTTCTGCACAAAAAACATCTGTCTAGAGGAGATACTGTATAGGCAACAGCCCGATGATAGCTAGAATAGTCCCGAATAGAAGATGTTTTCTGTTTCCTGTCTTCCTTCCCCATCTTAGAAGCGCGCCACCTACACCGATGCATAATGAAAGAGTGGCATAGAGCCATACCAATCTAACCAGCGGAATGCCATACAGAATAAAACGTAGAAAGATGCCTAGAAGCGTATAGATTGAAACATCTCTCACAATCATGTCTTCGATCTCGGGCATTCTTAACAGCACACTCATTTGTTTTGCCTTAGTAGTAGTCAAAAGGATTGCCTTGTAACACCAATATAGTTGTCGTTTTTTAATAGAAACAAAGGAGGGCCAGCGAGGCCCTCATGTTGCATGACCAGAACTACTGACTCGTTCGCATCAGATAGTAATCGATTATACTCTCTTTCTTGATAATTGGAATGGCAAGTATTGCAATCAATACTAGGACTGCTGTGGCAATGGCAGTGTAGCTGATCAACGCAATTGCAGCCTGTTTAATGGCAATTCCAACACTTGCCCAAATCACAACCAGACCATATGCAAAATCGTGCCGTAAGAATATCATCGATAGTGTAATGACCAATGCAATGATGATGACTGCAACCGTCCATAGTTCCTGAATCATTTGAGGAATTCCAGGAATCAAGACATTGAGTACGGATGCGGTGCTGGCAATAGTGGCAAGCGAAATCCATCCAACATAGACGCTGACTGGCAAATGCACTGCTAGCTTCACACCAAGGGGAACCTCCGTTTCACCAATGCCAAGTCGCACATAGGTGAATAGAAGTGTAACCAGTAGGAGGACTATTGGCAACTCGGATAATACAAATAATGTTGGGTTACCAAACGAATAGTGGAATACTATCAGCCAAGAAATATTGAAAATTGCACCCACCAAATATAGGAAACTGATATCCTGAAGATACTCTTTTCCTCGTTCACTAGGTCTAACCTGGTAGATTGCGAAAGTAGCTAGAAGGATGTAGATAACTCCCCAAATCGCAAATACATAACCAGGGGGTGTGAATAGATTAGGATAAGAGTCTGCTACTTGACCAGTATTGACCCCGTTGAGAGGTAAAATGTTGGCCAGTGAATTGAAAACTATGGTTCCAAATATTGACACAATGTTAATAATCTGAAGGACCAGAGGGTTCGTTCTTGAAGACATGGAATCATTAACCATGGTTAATGCATAAAAGGGTAACGCTTGAATTCCTCATTTCTAAGAGTAAGCAAAAATTCTCGTGCATTCGCCTCAATCATGCTAGGAAGTAAATAATCTTCATGATGACAGAATAAAGGATAAAACATGCGCTCCTTTAAGAAGTGATAAGATTCTAAGATAAAACGGAGCAAGTGTGGCATGGCAACTGAGCCGATAAGAAATGACGAATCAATGTTGAAGGAGGTCTTCTTGATAGATGAGGGCCTACTTCAGTTTCATTATAGCAACGATTCTTCGGCCAGCGAGGATGATAAGGCGGTTCTTTCTTCGGGGCTGCTCACCGCGTTGCAGGACTTTAGCAGCCAAGCAAGATCTGGATCTCTGGAATCTTTTCTGACAGGTGATGAGTACTTTCTGTTTACAAAATGCCCAGAAACCGACAGAGTAGTTGTGGGAGTTTTTCATCGATTGGCTCCAGAAGAATTAGCTCGCGAGTCTCTTGAGAGGATTCAAGAGGTATTCAAGAGCGCTGATATCCCTGATGCATCCGGAAAACAACTGCCGGGTGATGAAAAACAAAGGCTCAGGAACCTCATAAAAGAGATAGGCATTCATCTATTTGACAAAGAGTATTTCGAACTGCATATTGAAGAGCTGTTGAAAAATAGAAGCGACATCCCCTTGGCATTTCTTGTAGATACTACAGACAATTCGCTAGTTACACACTTTGCCCGACCCAAGCCACTCTTTCGGAAGAGCCAGCTGGATGATTTCCGTCTACTCTATTCAACTCTAGAAAAATCTCTAACAAGCCTTGGTATTGCCACTGAGTATTCCTATTTCATAATCAAATCACAAGGCTATTCAGCTGCTTCATACAACTCAGTTCGATTTGCAAGCGTCGCTAGTGGAGCTATGAGAATCGATTCTGATGCGGTATTAGATGTCGCCATAAAAATGTGTGTTCCATCCGGTGAAATCCCGGATATGGCAGATTTAGACCAAGGAGAAATAGAAGGCGTTTCGCTGTTATTCAATAATGGAATCCTGAAGCATGAGAGGGGAGAAAGACTTCCGTCTATGAGCCAAGTATATCTCTCGACTCTTGTCAATAATGCTGATGCGTTCTTCAAATCAGTCAATCGACGGGTCTTTACGAGATTCGATGTGTTCGGAGGAATAGCCCAACCAAAGAGCATATCATTAATCCGAGAAGGGGATGGTAAGTCTCTAAGAGTCGAAATCAGACGTTTTCAATGAAGCGAATGGCAATCCATTTTAGTAAGCAATACTCTAGTCTATTGACGGACGAGTAGCTCATGGAACAGACACCTAAGAAAATGACTTCAGATGATGAAGGCTCGCAGTTGGACGCTGTATTCCTTTACATGGGGATTCTCGATGCGTATGAAGCTGTGGGAGTTGAGTTGATAGGGCCGGATGTCCTCGAGAATCATGTTCTCCCTCGAATGGTATACTATGTTAGAGAGTTCTTACCTGAGGTGTTCTCGGATCGTGCCAACGAACAGGATTTAGCTGCTGAACTACAGGCATTCTTGACGAACTTTCGTCAACGCGTTGATGATGCACGTGGATCTGGAACAGCTGAGGGTTTGAACATGGAAGGCATATGGAAATTGAGAGCTGCCATTTTTGGCTATGAGAGTGTCTTCATCAACATTCTGGGTGAGGCAGCAATCAGGGATTATGTGTTCATACGAATAGCCGACATTCTTTCGGCCTATTTACCCGATAACCTTTTGGATCCGAATAGCCCCTTGGAAAACAAACTGCGAGAGTATGCCAAATTTCTAACGGATCATGATTTTGTAAAATTTGCACGGGTAGAATCCAAGGGAGATACTATAGTAGTTGCAACCAACAACTGTGCATTTTCAAGAATCCACGATTCAGAAGCATACACAAACCTGAATGTGCGATTCTGTCCGTGGGGGATGATTGGTTCAGCAATCGTAGCAGCCCACGAAGGCAAAGAAACAGTTCTTGAGTCGAGCTTGTTCACCACAAGAGGAAGTGTAAGTAATATCGCAAAGAAATGAGATAGGAGTGGAAAGATAATGCAAATGATAACTGGTGACCAAATCGCTACAATAGTATTTGTAATAGAAACCATTGTATTCATTTCCATAATGATTGGATGGATATATGGCTCTAAACGGATGGATTATGACACCCACCACAGGATGATTTATCCAGCTGTGTTGATTCATCTGATCACCGTAAGCGCATGGATGATACCGCGTGCTATGCAGCTCGCCGAAGAAGGACTATTCGCAGACCCTATAGCCAATTGGTATCAGATTGTCCATGATGTAGTGGGCTTTGTCGCAATAGGCCTGGGAGTAGTATTAGCAGTGACTTTTCTTGTCAAGTCGGGAATGCCACTAAATATTCTGCAAAAAGCCAAACCATTGATGTGGTTGACACTTGCTTTATGGTTGGTATCGTTTATTCTGGGTATTATTGCGTACCTAGCTCGGTTTTGATACCACAAAAGCAGTCAAAATGTAAATGGTGCAATAGCTCTGGTGCCACAAAACGTATAATCAGAAATGGACTATTGAGTACCGGTGCATGTTTTGGCCTCTACTACCTACGGACGGCTGTCCCCCATCCAACTTGATGAATTGAAAAAGCTCAAAGAGATCAAAGAAGCTTTAGATAGGCTGAAACGAAAAGGTATCTCTGCGGATATCCCCATCTGCCCCGTCTGCAAGAACCATAGACTTGTCAGGCTAACATCATATTATGACTTGGGCTATATTGGAAGCTTCCATCCAGCTTACTACTGTCTTGATTGTGGTTGGTATGGCAGGACAACTATCGTCATGTCCAATAGACCTGAGAAGAATGAAGTTCTTGAAGACATGATATTTGCCTTCTCAGACCTAATGGAAGAGTAGTTCAATAGTTCTGCGACCGGCTTTATTCTTCATCGATTCGAGTTAGCTCGAAAATTACGGGGTTGAAGCCATCTGGACAAGCATGTGTTGCTGAACATTGATCTTCTAGCCATGGAAATCTTGCATTGTATGTCATGGCGTACACTTTAGGCATCATTGAATAGAGGGCACTTAGACATATTTTGCCCTTCACTTCTTCACCTGTGAAGATTATCTCATCCCCAACTTTGTGTCCCGCTGCACACTCACCCTCTTGAGAAATGACGCTACACCGAATCTGCCAGGGTTTCTGTCTAATGCATTCTTCATTCATGGGGTTCATCTCTTTCGAATTATATTCTGAGCTCCCATATAGACTTTGTACCTGCGGTGAACTAGCATTCAAACCATGATTGTACTTCTGTCTTTACGAGGTCGGATTTCTCCCTATCCACCAACGGGTAAATGCCATAACAATCTATTGTGGTCATTTCTTTGGGATGAAACTCTCTCTATGCTATTCCATTTCGCTGATCCTCTAAGGAAATGGCTAGTTCTATGATGACGCCCTCGTGTCCGTGAAGCCTATTTGTTTAACTAGATGATTCAGGCCTCTTGGTTTTTTTGTAGTAGTCACAAATTGAGCGTAGAAAGCAAATATCACATTTTGGTGATCGAGCCTTACAAATTTCTCTTCCGTGTTTCACAAGATTGTGATTTAGAGAATAGATGCAGTTTTCGGGAATAATCTCCTCAAGGAGAGGCTGGGCCTGCTCTCGGGAAGTATTGTGGGAAATCAGACCCAGTCTTTTTGTAACTCTCCAAACGTGCGTATCAACAGGAAGGGTGGGTTTCCCAAAGCAGAATAATAGCACAATAGAGGCAGTCTTTGGGCCTACTCCATGAAGCGAAGTCAACCAGTCCAAGGCCTCATCTCTATCCATGTGGTCTAGAAGGCCGATATCGAGTCCACCTACACGCTGTTTAATTTCTCCTAAAGATGCCTGGATCCGTTCTGCCTTGATGCGGAAGAACCCCGAAGAACGAATCGTATCTGCAACTTCTGATTGAGGAGCCTCTAGGACTTCCTCCCACGTGTCATAGGCTTCCTTCAGGGCGTGGTAACCTCTATACATATTCACATTGGATGTGTTCTGGCTAAGAATTGTCAAAACCAACTCGTCAATGGGAGGCAGGTTTCTTTCTACAACCACATCACCATAATGGTCTATGAGTTGTCTACATACGGTTTCTGCCTTGGATTTGAAATCGATACTAGGTTCCTCCTTTACTCCATGCTATCGTCAGATGTCTATTCAGAAACGTTTAGTTAAGGGTAATATCAGTTATCTTTTGATTCACGATGACAGTTCTTGTAATTTACGAAACTACCAGGGGCCGAACAAGAGCAATGGCGGAAGCAATATGCAAAGGCGTTGAGTCGGAGGGCAAAACCTGCAATCTGGTGGAGTCCAAGAATTTTCGGAGCCTTGGAGAGCCATGCGCCATTGCGATGGGGAGTTCAACGAGGATGAAACGGATTCTACCAAAATTACGAAGGGTTCTTGCGGAATTGCCAGATCTTCCCGGCACTCCTGCGGCAGCATTTGGCTCTTACGGCTGGAGTGGAGAGGCACCTGATACAATTGCAGAGGAATTGAAAAAATCGGGCGCCGTATTGGTTGAAGATCAGCCCATAAAAGCAAAAGACTACCCCAGCGAGGAAAGCCTCGAAAGATGCAAAGAACTGGGTGTTGTTCTAGCTAAACACTGTGACTGATTGATATTCTTTTGATGTCGATGTCACAACTCTTATCATTCAAAGCCTGATTTCCAAGGGAGAGCGGCAAAATGCAGTATATTAGAAGGCTAACTGGATATGCCTTAAGGTATAAACCACTATTTTTCGGATTCCTAGCGTGTGCTGGGATTGGTACCTTATTCAATATATTGAGCCCACTTGTTCTTGCCAATATCATTGATGTCGTGATTTACCAGGGCCAATATGACCAACTTGCCGCTAATGTCATTCTCTATGTCATACTAATGGGACTATATGCGATATTTGATATCGCGGGTCGGTACGGTGCGGCTATCACATCTCAAAAGATCATCTACGACCTGAGGAAAGAGCTATACGACGCCTTGATGGAAAAGGACCTCTCGTTTTATGATCAGGAGGAAACAGGTCAACTGCTCGCAAGGGTCACAACCGATGTCAATCAAATGAAACGGTTCCTCTTTTGGGGATATCGGGTGATATTCATAGGGTTTGCCACCATTGTGGGTGTCTACTTTGTCATGTACACACTGAGTGTCAGCTTAACGCTGTTCATGCTATTGCTTGTTCCGATAATCATCACTTTTGTCTATGTATTTGCACGGAAGGTTAGGCCCGTCTTTATTGCTGCAAGGGACCAATTTGGTGACCTTAGTTCAGTTCTATCGGAAAATATTGTAGGAATGAAGGTAGTAAAGAGCTATGCCGCGGGGAATCGTGAAACAGAGAGAGTGAGAGAGGAGAACAAAAAATTCTTGGATTTGCGCGTGGAAGCATTCAAGCTTTTCGCATTTTATAGACCATTGCTTCCAACCCTCTTTGGTGTGGTCACTGGGATTCTGATTTTCATCGGCGGATACTCATTCATTCTGGGAGACCTCTCATATGGCGTCTTTGTTGGCTTTGTGACCTTGGTGGGAATGCTCATGTTGCCTGCTCGGTTCCTCAGTTGGGGGGTTGGAATGTATCAGAGAGCCTCAGCAGCAGGTGAGCGCTCGTTCTATATTCTTGACCACAAAGATGAAGTTGTAAGTCCCGAGAACCCAGTCACAAAAGAAATCGAAGGAAAAATAGAATTCGAGAACGTCTATTTCAGTTACGGTAGAGATACGTACATTCTCAAGGGAATCACAATGAAGGCGAATCCTGGGAATGTGGTGGCATTACTAGGAGGCACAGGTTCGGGGAAGACAACTCTCATGAATCTGATTCCAAGGTTCTATGATGCCGACACAGAGAGAAATGTTTCCTATCAGGGTGAAACTTACAAGGTGATTGATGGTTTTGTAAAAATAGTGGACAAAGAATACGAAGTAGACAACGGAACAGTCACAATCGAAGGCGAGCAGTTGGAAGTTGTCGAGCCCGGTAGGCTCTATATCGATGGAGTGGATGTACGTGACTATAATCTAGATGTGCTGAGAGGGAGTATCGGGATGGTCCATCAAGACCCCTTCTTATTCTCAGCCACAATACGAGAGAATATTGCATTCGCGAAACCCAATGCGCCTCTTGAGGAAGTAATAGATGCGGCCAAGGCCGCCATGATTCATGATTTCATTGAAACTCTTGACGAAGGGTATGATGCGCCAGTGGGAGAGAGAGGAGTAACTTTGAGTGGAGGGCAAAAACAGCGCATAGCAATTGCGAGAGCTCTCTTGGCGAATCCAAGGATTTTGATACTGGACGACTCGACTAGCTCTGTCGATGCCAATACTGAGATGAAGATTCAGATGGCTCTAGAGAATCTGATGGTAGGCAGAACCACCTTCATCATCACCCATAGATTAAGCACAGTTAGAAATGCAGATCAAATAGTCATGTTAGAGAGGGGCAAAATTGTAGAAAAGGGCAGTCATGAAGAGCTCATGAAAGAAGAAGGGCTGTATGCAGGAATACATGATACATTGTTTGAGATGGAACTTGCTGCTTCTGCGATAGAAGGAGGTGCATCTGGTGAGTAGTGGACTTGATACTCAAGATGATCCGGATGCTAGGACCTACGAATATTCTGATTCAACTCTCCTTAGGAGGATGGTTGGGTACCTGCTTGTATATGGAAAGGAATTCGCGTTTGTATCGGTACTTGTTGCAATAAGTATCGTTTTTGATATTGCTATCCCCTTCGTCATGAAACAAGCTATCGATGTAGACTTCCCCAGTGGTGACCTGCAAGCACTTGCAACAACAGCCGGGTTATACGTTGCTTTGCGACTTGGTGTCTGGGCAACTACCTACGGAACAGAATACATCACATCAAGAATGGGAGAGAATGCCATTTACGATATTCGGCAAGAGCTCTATGAACACTTACAGAACCTCTCTCAAGACTTCTATGATCAGTCTTCATCAGGACGTGTTATCAGCCGCTTGACAAATGACATAGAAAAGATGAGCGAACTACTAAATGGTGGACTCATCACTACGTTCGCACAGATATTCATCGTCATAGCAATAGGTGGTGTCATCTTCTCGGTTGATTTCCAACTGGCATTGGTCTCGCTGGGCGTAGTCCCACTATTGCTAATCTCCACCATATACTTCAGAAAGAAGCTGCGGGAGGCATATCGCAGTACGCGAAAGACAATTTCTAGTGTGACTTCGAATTTTGCAGAGAGTATCTCGGGAGCAAAGGTCACCAAGAGCTTTGCAAGAGAGGACACGAACGTTGAGATCTTTGACGAGGTCAATAAAGCGGATTATGAATCAAATATTGATGCTGGAAAAGCGCAATCCACCTTTTTCCCCACAATTCGGTTTATCGGCGGCCTCGGAATCATTCTCATCTTATGGTTCGGTGGTTTCAGGCTTATTGAAGGAACCATATCATTGGGAACCGTTGTTCTCTTCCTTCAGTTCAATGACAGGTTCTTCAGGCCAATCCTCATCATCTCAAACTTTTACACATCCGTTCAAAGTGCATTTGCCGGTGGAGAACGAGTATTCTCGGTTCTTGATGAAGAACCGTCGATTGTAGATAGGGAAGACGCCATTGTGATGCCCCCCGTAAGGGGACATGTGGAATTCAATGATGTGACGTTTGGATATGTAGAAGATAAGCCCGTTCTCGAAGATTTCAATCTTGAGATAAAACCAGGTGAATCTATTGCTCTGGTGGGAGATACAGGTGCAGGAAAATCAACTGTGGTCAACCTCCTAAATCGGTTCTATGATGTCTGGGAAGGCACAGTAGAAATAGATGACATGGATATCAGAAACTTCACCCTCGAGTCCTTGAGAGAAAACATTGGACTTGTTCTTCAAGATCCTTTCCTCTTTATGGGCACCGTCTTGGAAAACATTCGATACGGAAAGCCAGACGCAACAAAGGAAGAAGTAATCAAAGCAACTGAAGCAATCGGAGCAAAGAGAGTACTAAAGACTCTCAAGAATGGATTCGAAACGGAGGTAGGTGAGAGAGGAGGGATGCTATCGGAGGGAGAACGCCAGCTCGTTAGCTTTGCGCGTGCGCTGCTTGCAGATCCACGCATCCTCGTTTTAGACGAAGCTACAAGCTCTATTGATGTATATACTGAATATGCGATCCAGAAGGGAATGAAAGCACTCCTAGAAGGAAGAACCTCCATCGTGATAGCTCACAGACTGTCGACCATAGTGAATGCAGATCGAATACTTGTGCTTGAAGATGGTAAGATTGTTGAAACCGGTACACATGCAGAACTAATCGAGAAGAGAGGTAAGTACTTCTCGCTTTATGAGCTGCAAATCAAACCTCGTGCAATGCAAAAAGCGGCTCAGGCAAAAACATAGAGAGAGCCCCGTGAAATCACGGGGAAAGAAATCTCTCTGTTTCGACGCACTACTCGTCATCTTCCCAGTCGAAATCATCCACATCGTCAAAGGCATGAGGCATCTTTTTCATGGTATGGCGTAATCCCTTCAGACTCTTCAAGTGCTTCAGGTTGCTCATCGCAGATGCTACAGCTTGGGAGATTTGAGGACCAATATTCGCCAACCCAGGAATTCCTGAAATACCGCCTGGGCCCACTCTCAAGGTCCGTCTGCCCTTCCCGCCAATCTCAACCCCCGAATCAGTGACATGTACTAGCTTATCATCTGATAACACAGAAACTAGCTCATCTCTGACAAACACCAACTTGTCAGTTTCCACAACCAGTATGATTTCTTTGTGCTGGTCGGATTTTCCTAGAAAGACCATTCCCCTTTTCAGAGAGATGTCAGATTTGCCGCCATTGATTGAGAAATGTATTCTTGATTTAGCGTGCTCTAAGAAGCCTTCAGCAGAATCGTGTCCAGCGATAGGAAAGTCGTTTTGTGATGCCTCCCTAGAGAGGTCTTGGAGACCACCGCTGCCTAGTAGAATTTGAATGCCTGAGAGGGTACCAGTGGTTGATTCGCCCATGGCACCATCTTCAGTTTCAATGATTGCATCCACTGCGTAGCTGCTTGCTCCTCCAAACGCTATCCCAACTCTCTTGTCATCATCAAGAAGATAACACCAAAGAGAATTTTTCTCCAACAGTACATAGGCCTTCTTATGGTCTAAGACGTTGTAATCCTGATTTGTAACGTATACTTTGCTGTCAGTTGTTAAGGTCATTAGAATTCCTCCTCGTCAGAAAAATCAATTTCTACTTCGCCTTCACGAGTTTCAGAATTTTCTACAGACTCCTCATCATCCTCAGGCGGAGAGTCTTTGGCTTTTCCATTCTTATTCCGTTCTTGTTCCAAGCGACTCGTCAACCATTGAGCTAGGCGGTATGCCAGACGTCCCTCCACCGTCACGTAGTAGGTACCGCGGACTTCGCCCTTTATCACATATCCAGCATCCAAGAGCGGATTCAGGTGATGTGTCAGAGAGCTTCCTGTTTTACCGGTATAATTCTCCAACTCATTGAAGGTCTTGCTTCCATCTTTGAGAAATTTCAGGATGTTCAGTCGCTCTTCACTACCTAGAGGACTGATCACCTCTGCAACCCTGTCGGGAGGAATGTTCTCAATATCCTTTCTCCTAGCGCTTCTGCCGCGCCTTCGCATGGATATTTGAGGAAACTTGAAACTGGCATCGATTCCCTCTATGCCCCGCATAGACGCTTCGATCTGCTCTCCAAGACCCTCCATCATGTGCTCAAGGCTCTCGGTTAACCCCGAAAGATCAACATAAGGATTGGGAGGATGTGGAGGCCTTGGCGCTTTATGATGTCTTCTTGTCTTCGCTATTCGTTCACGCCGAGTCTTTTGGCTCCGCACTTCATCTATTTCTTCCTTCAAGGTCTCCTTGAGGCGTCTTACCTCTTCGAGCTCCTTCTTTATTTCGTCAACGCTTGAAGAAGTGGTATTCTCTTGTTGGGATTCAAAATCCTCCGAGCGTGAGCCATTTTCTTCATCATTATTCCGTCCAAACATGTGTGTTCACTAACTGTATTAATGTACATTTACCATATAAATGTATCTTTTTACACCAAACTCCGGAACGCTTCGTGATGATTTAATGAAAGTACGGTTAGAAATAGAGAAACCTATGTTGTGTCCAGGTGTTTAATCTGCCGAAAATATTCTTAAAAGCAACTGAAAACACTGAAAGAGCCTCGAATTTTGAGGAGTGTGTAAACACTGGCTAAAAAGAAAAAGAAAGTAGAATATCCAACCTTCATTGTGAAGAGTGCAATAAAGGAATTTGCAAAAATGAATGATATGATGGTGGGCTCTGACGCTTATGACGCCATCAATGAGAGACTTGGGGAGATGCTCACAGAGGCAGCAAACCGAACAAAGGAGAACGGAAGAAAGACTCTCAAGGGCTACGACGTATAGGCCTGCTAAGTACATACTGAATGGCAGCAGGGAAACTTGCTGCCGCCACTTTCTAATTCTGTTTAATTATCCCCTAGTGACCTACGATTGTTCGATGCCTGCTTTTTTCAGAAGATAGTCAAATACGCTCTTCCATATCTTAGCATCATCGCGGGCCTTATTCTCGAAATTGTTGATATTAACGAACCTCTCTAGTGCTCTTTCCGCTTCTTCAGGAAACTCATCCTTACTAATCGACGAAAGGTAGTCCAATTCAACCAGCGCCTCTTGAATCTTCTTGGACACATGCCCCTCGATATCTAAGAGATCACTTGGGTCTTCTCTACTCAGGAGCGTCATATCGTAGAGGTCAAAGATTCGCTCTAGCTCGCGAATGGGGTGCGGATGGTCGTCCACTCGAACATCAACATATCTATCATTGCCCCCTTCATAGCCTCCGGCCTCTCTAACCACCAAAATGGCAGCAGATTGTTTTCCCCTTCTATCACCGCCGGCAGCTTGCCCCGCTTTAAGAGCTGCGAAGAGTTTGTCAATGAGATCTCCAGACTTGCGCTCATACGCCTTGCTCATATCACCAACCACATCTCGGCCGGCGAGAATGTTTCCTTGGCAGCAGTATCCATCACCAATGATGTGTCCAGCCCATTCCATACATTCGGACCCTGTATGAACAGCAACGTTGCCTGATGTGTCAACAATTCCGACCTGTCTGTGTTCCGACCCTTGGTCTTGACCCAGCAACAGATTGAGGGTTTCTTGTGCAGACTTCCCTTCTGACAAATACTGCAACCCATCAGGACCATAAGCTGCATTAGCCCATGCCTGAGTTGCAATGGCGCCGACATTGGCTTTTGCCCATGGTACTATTGCACCTACAGCAGGGAATTTGGACTGGACAATAATACCTAGGTCTCCATTGTCCGGGTCTCTTGCCACTAGAGAAAACGTAGACGGTCTTGCAGATGCATTATGGGGGATTCTTTTGTCCATCATCATAGTCTCCAAATCACACCAAGCATACTTGCATTAATCAACCTAAAGCTTGGAAATAAATGTGTGGTACAGATGATAAGCAGTTCATCACTTCTTCTGCATATGTGAGGAAAAAGACTCGTCTTTGCCGTGACGAGTAAAGATCCTATCCGAGGGAATTGCTTTTCCAGGACCGAATGCGTACTTGGCGGGTTCGTATTCGCAATCAAGAAGTGACGCCTTCCACATGTCGCGCCTTGCATTAGTTCTGAAAATACGTTGACGTTCTAATTGTTTTACTTCGATATACGTGCCATATGCAATTACGGCTAAGACAATGACTACAATGCCACCCAGCAAGTACGATATCAACATAGCAATTAACAATAGTTTATTATGCATATAATTCTTGCGGGATTGGCGCAAATGCAATCCCAATGAGGGCTTGAATGAGGGAAGTGAAGTAAATACCCCCAAGGGATAGACAGCAAAAAGATAATTATCATGAGAAGTGAATCATTTCCATCATGAGGGTATTAGTAACTGGGGCCTTCGGTAATGTCGGTGAGAGTGCGTTACTAGAGTTATTGCCCCGAGGAATGGATGTAATTGCATTTGATTTGCCGACCAAACAGAACAAAGAGGTCTATGAAGGCATGGAACACAAGTCGAATCTCGACGTCGTTTGGGGAGACATAAGAGACCGGGAATTGGTTTCACGGACTATATCGAATGGTTTGGATTGCATAATTCATCTCGCGGCGATAATACCTCCGCAAAGTGAAGCCAATCCCGAACTTGCCTATGAGGTGAATATTGGTGGTACTCGAAACCTGTTAGATGGGGTTGCATTCAGCACCTCGAAACCAAAATTCGTCTATGCTAGTTCAATTGCCACCTATGGCCATTGTGACGGAACTGGCCCTCCTCGGTCAGCTTCGGACCCGCAGATTGCTACAGACAATTATACGTCTCATAAGATTGAGAGCGAGCGCCTAGTGAAAGAGAGTGGTTTGCCTTGGACCATTCTTCGGTTTGGGGTTGTGACACCTCTGACACTAGATAGCGATGTCGGCCCCATCATGTTTGACATCCCACTTGAGCAACGTATTGAATTCGTCCATACTAGGGATATCGGCCTTGCTGTAGCAAATGCAGTTACTGCAGCATCAGAGGGGAAAATATTGCTCCTTGGAGGCGGGGAGGACTGCAGAATGCATTACCGTGATTTTGTGGAGGCGCTCTTAGAAGCTATGGGCGTTGGAATGCTACCCGAGTCCGCCTTCAAGCAACCAACTTGCCAAGAGGATTATTTCCATACAGATTGGATGGATAGTCGAGAAGCGCAAGAGATTCTACAATACCAGACCAGAAGCTTTGAACAATTTTTGGAGGACTATCGAAGATTGCTTGGACACGGCAGGTATCTAGTAAGACTGCTGCGGCCACTGATAAGATGGCGGTTGCTATCACAATCTCCATACCATAAGAAGGATTGAATTTGGACCTTTCACTCTGATGTGAATTCCTGTGCACAATTCTGGCAGATCAGTGTTGGCGCCCCATTCTCTGTGATGTCGTAATGATATCCCGTACCACCATGCATGCATGCGATTTGATGATTATTCATCCTAGTTTGAGATACTTCCCATCCATGACACGGGCAACATATTTGCGTCCCTTCAGTACCCACATGATCTCATGCCCCTCTCGCGCCTTCTCTGCCCAGTGGGAGTCCTTCTCGGGATTTTGCTCAAGAAACGTATAGCCATCGATAGAGAATTTTCGTAGGTTGCTTCGTGATGTCCGCTTCATCTCATACACGTCTCCATCTATCTCGACCGATTCGTTATCCTTGAAGATTGCATCGAAAACTACGGGGGCAACTCTCTCAAGGTCCTCTTTATTCAAGATTAGTCACCGGATATGCAGGGGTTTTCTAAGACATAGGTCTTTTGCAAAATGGATGAACAAAACTGGTCCAGCTCGGGCGACCCATTTGGGCACTGGATTGGAGTCAGCTATACTGGATGATTCCTCCATTTGACTGATATACTGATAGACCAAAATGAACCACAAGATGAATGAAGCTAGTGCCCCAGAGAATCTTGAACGCCTAGGCTTGATTCTCGCATTCATAGCTGGGTTCCTTCTGTTTATTAACGGACTCAGATTTGCAGTCTTTGGCGCTATGCTAGCAACTATTATGCCCGTTTCAGGAGCTATTCTAATTATTGCAGGACTCTTTCTTGGGTCAGCGGTTCTGTTGAGTCTCTTCATTTATTGGAAAGTGGGCATGCTAGGCGCCGTAGCAATGTTGCTCTCGTCAGCATGGGGAACATTGGTTGTGGATTATCCATATCTTGCCCCCGTGATGGGAGTTGTCGCAGCACTTATCCTTCTGTATAATTGTGGCCCCGCCATTAGCAAGAAACAAGGCATAACTATTGTCATCACAGTCGTTCTTGTTTTGGTGCCCTTATTTGGAGTACTGGCATCTCGCTCAGAAGGGTATCGTTACTTGACAGTTGATGGCATGCAGCGGCAGTATCTGCTTCATATCCCTGATAGCTATGATGGATCCGAGCCAGTACCTCTCTTGGTAGCTCTCCACGGAGGAGGAGGGGATGCAAGAAACATGAAACGCTCTTATGGATTGGATACGGTTGCGGAGCGATACGGGTTCATCATAGCATATCCAGATGGCACGGGAGACCTGCAATACTCACTGCATACCTGGAACTCAGGGTATGCGGATGTCTATGCTTTCAGAAACAACGTGAGTGATGTCGAGTTTCTATATGATCTGATTGAGCAACTTATAGATGCATACAATGTTAATTCATCGGCAGTCTATATGACCGGACATTCCAATGGAGCGATGATGACATACAGGTTTGCTGCTGAACACGCAGAGATGGTGAGCGGTATAGCTCCAGTCTCAGGCAGCGTTGGAGGCAAAATGACTGAGGATAGCGAGTTGTATGTAATACCGGACCCAGAGCATCCTCTATCCGTAGTGCATGTTCATGGAAAACAAGACAAGCAGGTTCTCTATGAGGGTGGCAAGGGGGAGAAGGGGTTCCTCGTGGATCGGGTGGATTTATCCGCTAATGACTCGGTTGAGTTCTGGGTGGAAAACAACAACTGCTCTTCAAATCCAATTATCGAGATGTCGCCTAATGGGAGAATTGAGATTTGGAGATACGCAGATGGGATTGATGACACGCAAGTTCTCTTAGTGACTCTCAATGAGGGCAGCCATGCTTGGGCGAATATGAGTTCAGAGGTTTCAAATGAGGAATTCTATGGCTCAAGCCTAGCGGAGATGATATGGCTTCTCCTCGAGAGAATCTGATGTAGAGATTGATTACTTCTTGAAACAGCAACAGAAAGACATTCTGAAACATAGGAGTTTCTCCACACAAAAAGAATTCACTTGGTGAATCTCCAAAGCCACAGAAATCAATATGAGAAATCAAATCATATCTCGTATTTGCCGAAGAAGAAATTCTCCTCAGGATTCTTTCTCGTTCTGGCCCGTGTGATTTTTTCTTTTATCTTGTCCATGAGTTTATCCTGGACTCTTTCAACATCACCCTCGTATCCGACGGCGAATAGCACAACTACTCTGAAGTCCTCGGGGAAGTATAGGGCCTTCTTGACCTTGGATTCATTATATCCTGCCATCTGATGAACACGTAACCCTTGATGTTCCGCTTCGATAACCAGATTCATCACACTGAGTCCAAGATCGTAAGCATAGTATGGAATACCATTCGTATTGCATCCCTTTTCTGGGTCGGCAGCAACAGCAACAAGATACGGAGCTGACTTCGCCCATCCGTTTCCAATATTCAGAGCGCCGTCCAGCTCGCGTCTAGTCGCATCAGATTTGCCCACAAAGACGTAGTTCCATTCTTGATTGTTGAAGCAGGAGGGGGCCCACCTTGCAGCCTCTATCAGAAGGTCGATTTTTTCTTTCTCAACCTCTCTGTCTTCAAATACAATGACACTCTTCCTGTTTTGTATCTCTGGCAGAATCTCCATGGGGTAGTGCATTCAATGGACAGTAATAATCCTGTTGACCCACCATGACGGTGTTGTTTAGGAACAGAAATGAACTACATCCATTGCGTTAATCTGAGAGGTATTAATGGCAGAGTCCTCATTACTTGCACCAGTCTATAGGAAGAAAGGACCTTGAATAAACAAACAATGGAGCGAAGCCTATTTCTATTCCTGCTGATTTCATCCATGGTTTTTCCACTTTTTCTTTTGCCAATCGAAACTAAGGCACTCACACCGGTATTTTCTGCAATTGAAACACCTTCAATTGAGCGTACATGGGATGATGTTTCTCTTCTCTATCCCGACCAATATCTGAACAACACAATGGTAATAGAAGAAGTGGACAACATCCATACGGCCGCCCCTGACTTGATTGATGTTGACATAATTGGACAGAGCTATGAGGGTCGAGATATCCTTAGCATTAGAATCACCAATGAGGATGCGGCAAGGCAGAAGGCAAAGACCTTGCTCGTCGCACACCATCACGGTCGAGAGATGGTTACCGTGAACCATGCCATCTTCTTCATTCAGTGGTTGGTAAACAGCTACGGCGAGGACACTCAGCTAACGGAATATGTCGATACACAAGAGATCTATGTCATCCCAACCATGAACCCGGATGCCCTTGATTACATATTCAACAATAGCGATTATTGGCTAAGGAAGAATCTCAGGCCCTATGATGATGATGGGGATGGATTGTTCGACGAGGATACGTATGACGATGAAAATGGTGATGGGCACATAACTCAGTATGAGGTCTGGGAGAAGGGATCCGGTGGCCGCAATACCTATCTCTACGCATACTATGAGGGCATCGATGATGACGGAGATGGTCAGGTCAACGAGGATTGGGTTGGACACACCGACCTAAATCGAAACTATGATGCCAACTGGGGAATTGAACCAAGTGCCTCGCTGGATTCAATGAGCCAGGCATTTGCAGGCACTGCGCCATTTTCAGAACCCGAAACACGAGCTTTCAGGGATTTTGCCCAAGACCATAGATTCGGAATGGCATACTCTTTACATACAGGAACTAACGCTACATTCTTCGTCACTGGATTTAGTGGAAACTGGATTGAAGGGCAGCTCTATTCGCAGATGTGGAATGACTACGAAGAGTTTCTCCCTGAAGGCTTCAACTACTATCTTGACTATTCTGCAAAGGAAAATGCTGAAGCTAGACCAGCCATACTCTCTGGCGGGTGGGACGAATACATGTACCATGAACTTGATTGTCTTGCACCCATCACGTTTGAGATATATCACAATGCATCAGCAGAGTCCGAAGAACTCTATTATCTTCACGAGGAAAATTCGACTCATTATATTATGGCGTTCAATGGCATTTACGAGTACTTCAGTCCAGATACAGACTACATTGAGGACCTTTGGCTGGAACTCATTCCTGCATACGAGTATCTCCTTGAACAAACGCCCCGCATAAGCCTATCTTTCTCTGGTGGGTCTGTAAGTGGAACAAGTGTTTCGGCCACCATGATGACAACGTGCCTGAGTCCAAGAATAGAAACAGTTGAAGCGATTAAGATACAATTGGATGATGGAACTCTCCTCGACTCAACCGAGCCTGTCGATGCAGATACAACATACAACGCACCAATAACTCTTCAATTCACTTCTCTAGATGTGAATGCGAGCATTCGAATAAGAGTAGGGAATGAGTTCTCTGGATATGCCCAATTCGAGATCTCGTTCCGTGAAACCACTTTCATTGAACCTGTCCTTGTTGGTGTTGTTACTATAGCAATTATTGCAGTTGTGATTGTCTTAGTCTTTGTGTTGAAGAAAAGGTAGACCCTTAGTAGGTGAATTCGATTTCGCTTGGTTCTGTAGTCAGAGTGTACCAGTTCATGTTATTCCACGTAAAGGAGACCCTGGCATAGAAATAGGTGCCCTCTTCAAGATTGGGGGAGAATATCTCGTCATCTCTATCTGAGTAGTGTAAAATGACACTCTCTCCAGGTTCAACGCTATAGGGTAGCTCTTGTGAGGGCGATAAGAAAAGCGAGAGGGTCACTAGCGCCTCGGAGGTGTTATTGTAGTAAATCGTCATTGTGATTGCGCTGAAATTGTGGAAATCGAGTATACTCTGTCCGGTGTTTGTGACGTTGATTCTGACGGATGAAAAAAATGGTGGTCCTTCTTCCGGGATGATAGGCATGAAGTCTTGCGCGAACGATGCCTCTGCACGAATCAGGAAATCGCCCCACATCATTTGGTCAGCCTTTTCGTCGGGCGGAGACGAGGGCGGAGGGCTCAACAAAAGGGCAGTAGCAACGATTCCAACAGCCACTATCAAGACGATTCCCGCAGCAAGTATGTTCCTTTGATTCATTTCCTTACGCCTTACAGTAGGGAATGAAAGAATATGATTCTGATGGTTAGAGTGTCGCATAGTGATGTCCAGATAACGATAGGATTCGGAAACCCCTTATTCGAGTTCTCAGTGGGATAATTCGCACCTTTCTGCAATAATCAATGGTCTATAGTCCCGTTGAACTCCTCGGGGATAACAAAGATACCTCCAGAGTACTCAATAGTATTGACTTTCACATTGTACACAAACTCGATTGCCTCTGGAGTCAAAACCTCCAAGCCACCCTGTACGAAGATTTCTCCGTCATTCAACATCACAATCCGATCACAGAATTTCAAAGCCAGGTTCAGATTATGGAGAGCCATCACTGCTGAGAGACCGTCACGAGTCTGGTTTCTTATCAGCTTCAGCACCTCCAGCTGATGTTTCAGGTCCAAATTGGAGGTTGGTTCATCCAAAAGGAGGATATTTGGCTGTTGAGCGAGTGCTCGACCTATTACAACCTTCTGTCTTTCGCCCCCACTCAATTCAGTGATATTTCGTAACGCAAATTGTTCGAGATTCAGCATTTCTAATAATTGCGAAACAACCCGCAAATCCTTGCTTGTTGGTGCCCATTGAATATGTGGCTTTCGACCCAATAACAGAGTGTCAAACACCGTGTTCGGAAAAATACGTCCGTTGTGTTGCGGGACATAGCCCATGATTCTTGCAATGTCGTTGCGCCCATATTCTTGCATGGATTTTCCGTCTATCAGTATGCTACCGTTTTGGGGCTGAAGGATACCATTGATACATTTTAGCAGCGTTGTCTTTCCTGACCCATTAGGCCCGAGAATTGCAAGGAATTCGCCTGCCTTGAGATTGAATGTGATGTCATTCAGTATAGGTTTGTTATTGTAACGAAATGATATACTATTAACTTCGAGTTTCACCAGTATCTCCTCCCAACGATTACAAGGTACAGAAACAAAGGCGCACCCAAAAATGATGTCAGAATTCCAACAGGCAGAATGACAGGGGAGAGAATAGTCCTAGCGACACTGTCAGATACTAGCAATAAGATAGAACCCACAATACAGGATGCGGGCATCAAGAATCTGTCATCGCCCCCGATTGTCTTACGAATGATATGAGGGACCACCAATCCGATGAAGCCAATTATACCTGTGAATGAAACGATTAGTGCGGTCACTAAGGAAGCGACAAACAGGCTCGTGATTCTGACTCTTTCTACATCTACTCCTAGGCTCTTTGCGGTGGCATCTCCACTGACTAGTGCCTTGTAATTCCAGACGTTATAAAGAAAGAAGATGATAGACGGTAGCACAACTATTGCCATAATCGACAGCTCATTCCAGGATACTCTGCTTAAATCACCAAACATCCAAAAGACAATAGCAGAGAGCTGCAGATCTTCAGCGAAGTATTTCAAGGATGCGAGTCCTGCGGTAAATAAGGAGCCAAGAGCAACACCCGATAGAATCATGGTCTCCGGCGATGCCCCCCTATATTTTGCAAGCAGAATGATTATTGCTACCGCAACTAATGAAAATCCAAAAGCACAGATAGACACTAGGTACGGAATGCTCTGCAAAGTAGGATTTGTTCCCACCCCTAGCACCACGAATGCGAATGCGGCCCCAAAGCCTGCAGAATGAGAGATTCCAAGTGTATAAGGAGACCCCAACGGATTCATGAGAATACTCTGCATGACTGCGCCGGCCACTGCCAGACCCATTCCTGCAAGAATAGCAGCGATTACCCGAGGAAGACGGATATGCCAGATAATGATGCTAGTGGGTCCACTGTCCTGCCCCAATAATATCAGGAAGACCTCGTAGGGATCGATTTGGACTGTCCCTATGCAAATGGATGCAATAGCGACTACAATGAGAATAATGAAGCAGAGGAGTAGGAAGAGGGTCTTCTTTCGAATCTGCCCCAAGTAAGCATCTATGGTTTTATTGTTGGAGCCCAGAAAAGTTCACCTACTGTATCCAATTGAATCTTTTTGAATCCGCCCATCGCATCCGCCATCTGGTCATATACCGCCTCGCCAACTAAGAAGGAAAAAATCTCATCAGCTTTGGCCTCGGGGTCTATGTCGCTGAATTTTGTTGAATTGAGTGTCTTTCCAACATAGTAAGCATCTGCAAATACAACACCATGGTTTAACCCGTACCTTGGATAGGGAAACAGACCATAGACCTCACCAGACACGATGGCACTCAAGTTGCTGAATTTGGGATCCGTGATATCTTCAAGAACTAAAGGCAGGTTGACCTCATCAACGAAGATTATGTCGGGATCCCAATCTATCAGCTGTTCTGCGTCAATCTCAACAGTATTTGACAACGAGTCAATATCGCCAGCCACGTTCTTAGATTTGGTGAGAACAAAAGGCGGATACGCCCTCTGGGTCATGGTCAATCCAAATGAACCCTTTCTCGACAGTCCACCAACATACACTGTTGGCTTGGTGTTGTCTGGAATCTCATCTGTTCTCTCTTTGAGATCCTCAGCAAGAGATTTTACGTAGGATATCACGTTCCCAGCCCGATTTTCTTTACCCATGATAGCTCCGACAATCCGTAATGACTCATAGAAATCATTGCGGTCATCGCTATAGTTGAGAGGTTCCGACGCTCCTTCGCCTGGGCGGACTACTACAACGGGAATGAGGGTATTCTCTTGAATCCTATTGGCGTCCTCGGCGGTGTAATATGATGCAACTATCACATCCGGGGCAAGACTGATAATGACCTCCATATTCACGCTATCGCTGGATTCTATCTCCGTAAGATTGGTCAAGGAAGGCTCAGCAAGCAGATACGGGAGAACATATCTCAGTTTAAGGTCAGTTGCACCTCGCCCCACTATCATCTCCGAGCACTCAAGATATACTAAAGTCCGGAGAGCACCAATACCAATCCCCGCAACTCGCTCAACCTGTTGAGGAACTTCTACTTCTCTTTCCAGAATGTCCGTTATCTGGCGTGGGTCGCCAACCGGATTTGCACTCTGAAGGAGAAGTCCAACACTGAGAACTGAGATGATAACTATGGACATGATTACTACTGTGGCGGTCAACCCTTTTTTGGTCATCATGAACGTGTCTTTCTCCTGCGCGATGCAAATTATACCGTAGCAACTTTTTGAGATTCGTGTTACTCGGCTTGGTGTCAACTATATATTCTTTTGCAATGCTCAGCTAAAGGGACAAAAACTGGTATTTCTTCTTACTAATGGTTGAAATCATTCAAACTGTATCTTGATTGATTTGACAGAATGAGCCTGACAATCGTTGGATTGCCTAACTCAAACTCCATCGGACTCATCATTTGGTTCAGCAGAGAATTCACAAATTCTGAAACCACTGTATATTATCTTGGCTCCATCCTACTCACCATAATCATTGGTATGCCTACACCCTTCTTACTCTTGATTTCATTGGTAGTGATCAAGTTCTATCACCCGCCAAGAACAGAGGGCAGAGGGCTTAATGAAGAAGGCTGAACTTGTAAGGATGTGAGAGATGATAATGAAAAAACAGATAGAAGGGAGAGAATAACGGATTACCCATCTCGATTTTGTCGCCCTGACTGAATTCGTTCAACCTATTCACCAATTTCAGGGACTACATTGAATAGGTCGCCAATAAAGCTGAAGTTTGCTACGCCAAAGATTGGTACATCGCAGTCCAAGATCCAGAGATTTGATGAGGGCAAGACTTGCTTCATGAGAGGATATGCCGGATTTATATCCAAAGACTGTACATAGACTACCGTACTCATTTAGCTTAGGAGTTGTCAGAACGTGCAGACATGTCCAAAATGTGGGAGAGCAAACGATGTGACGAGGAAGTTCTGCGTTCGTTGCGGGGCCTCTCTGCTAAAGAAAAAAGAACAACCGACACAAGAACCTGCCAAGGTTCCCGAACCTGAACCAGTGCCGTTAGAAACTGCTGAATCTGAAGAAGCTAGCGTAAAGCATCCAAGTGGGGTTCCCCCCGATTTAGTGAAACCTGAAGAAGCTGAGCCGGCCGAGTCATATGTGCTGGACCAGGAGAGCGGTAAGGCAGTCGTCAAGGATATCCTTGAGCGGGTAAGGGCAGCAAAGGCGGGTTCAGAGGCAGAACCTGAAGAAATCGAGCCCGAAGCAAAGGTAGAGGCCGTTAAGGAACGACCCGTTGAGGAGCCAAGGGCTGAGCAAGAGATTGAGCCCCCCTCACCTAAGCCGGCGCCCCCGCAACCTAAAGAGGCCAAGATTCCTGATGATGTTCCGACTGCGCCTCCAGCAGCTGTTCCAGAACCTGTCGATGAAGTCGCAAGAGATGAGAAGATCAGAAGTATTGACTCGGACCTCAAGACATACAACATTGAACTAGGACAACTGAATTCTGAGCTGGATAGTCTGCGGGCTCGCCTTAACGATGAGGTTGACCGCTATCTCACTGTTGCCGAAACCAAACGAACTCGCTTTGAGGGTCTGAAGAGAGAGCTTGACCTCGCAAAGAAGGAGCATAAAGAAGCAAATAAACAGCACAAGAAGGCGGAGAAACGTCGGAAGAAGGAACTGTCAACGGCGGAGAAGCGTATCCGGGACGTAGAAAAACGAATCAAGAAGGCGAAGAAGGCCAGAAAGAAACGAGTTGAAAAACTGGAGAAGGAGAAACGAAAACGAGAAGAAGAGGCAGCCAAGGACTAGAGGTTTCTTTCCGATATACATGGATATACTTCGCCCTATTACACCATTTCTCGATGGTATAGGCATTGAAGGATCGAGAAGGGAGAATAACAGCTCTGCCCTTTCGATTCTATTGCTTTAATTGAATTCTTTCAGTTTTCTTAGTGATTTCAGAAACTTCATCATACAGGTCGACTATGATGCTGAAATCGCCCACATTATGAATTAGGACATCAGATTTGTTTTGGTGATAACGATGGAATCCGATGCCATATACTTGATATTAAATATCCCTATTTAACAGGAATATTAAATAGAGAACGTCAATTTTGAAAATAGTTCAAATTTCAAAGTGAGGCAGATTGCGTTGACTAAGAGTGTTGACTTGGATGACCTAGATATTGCAATTCTACGAGAACTGCAAGAAGATTGTAGAACACCGCTGCAGGAAATCGGCAAGAGAAATGAAGTATCTATGTCCACTATTCATTATCGAGTTAAACGACTTGAGCGGGAAGGCGTAATCGAGGGATACCATGCCAAAATTAACCCTGAGAAAATGAATCTTGAGTATATAACAGCAATAAGAGTTTGTGCTGATTACTCAACAGGGTACTATGAGCAGATGGCTGAAGAATTAGCAGAAATTCCTGGAGTATGGGCGGTATACTTTGTGCTAGGTGACTATGATTTCCTAGTGTTAACTCGGTCAGGAGATAGAGAAGCTTTTCTGGAGATAATCCATAATATCCTCAAGATGAAAAGCGTGAGGAAAACATCAACTCAAGTTGTGGCAAAACTAATCAAAGAGGACTCGCATTTGGAGTTCTAATAGCACGGAGATTCTACATGCGGCATAGGTTACACGCATATTTTGCAGCGACTAAATAGTGTCCGTCCGAAAATGACATTACTCCTTCCATTTATTAGCAAGCAAACACACAAAAAGGCTAGGTCACTGTAAGTCAGACGGAAGCTCTATTGATGTCATCGGCTGATAGAAGTCGCGTTCTTAATCTTGCAAAATCGCTGATAATGACAAAATCGGAGAATCCACCTGGCCATGAGCATGAGGTTGCTTCTATAATTCGCAATCATCTGGAATCTTATGGAATAAGCTGCAAGCAAGTTGGCAATCCCAAAAGGCCCAATCTAATATTTTCTACCAGTGAAAATATCAACGGAAAGCTGCTTTTACACGGTCATATGGATACAGTACCTGCAGGAAGTCTCAAAGAATGGAATATGGACCCTTTTGGTGCTGTTATGGAGGGCAATTCCCTTTATGGGCGAGGATCTTGCGACATGAAGGGGCCACTATCTGCGCTTGCAGAAACAATGATTCTTTATTCTCAGGAACGCCACAAAGAGCCGCTTATGATGCTTGCAACTTCAGAAGAGGAAACCACATGCGGTGGTGCAGAAGCAGCTGCTAAGAGCGATCTGCTAGAAAGTGTCAAGTACGGGATATGTGCTGAACCAACATCCTTGAATGTGCTGATTGGGGAGAAAGGTCTGTTGTGGTTAAGGCTCTCCACAAAAGGAAGAGCTGCTCATGGTTCGACTCCTGAGTTGGGCAAAAACGCAATCAAACTATGCATGAAAGCGTTGGAAGTCATATTGCAGTATGACTATTCATTTGTAAAGAACAAAATTCTTGGAGAACCAACTATTAACCTCGGAAAGATAAGTGGTGGCAATAAGATCAATATCGTGCCTGAGGAATGCGAAGCTGAATTGGATATGCGACTAGTAAAGGGTCAAATCCCTCAAGAAATCGTAAATCAAATGAATAGCGTTTTGAAACAGCATGGAATTGAAGACGGCGTTTGTATTGATACAATGCGATCAAAGCCTACAATTCTCACGCCAAAAGATTCAGAAATAGTCACAATGACATTAGATGCAGTGGAGAATATTTTAGGGAGCAGGCCGCCACTGGAGGCGGCTACATACGGCACTGACTGTTCTGTGTTACAACCAAAGCTCGGAATTGAGAACGTGATTTGTGGACCAGGATCAATAAAGCTAGCGCACCAGCCAAATGAGCATATCAATATTGATGAGCTCTTGAGAGCTGTCGAGATATATCAGTCAATAGCTCGAAATCTATTGGACTAGCGATGTTTGTTGTATCACAGAGTGCAGGAGGTTAGAAACTAGCTACCAAATCATAGCAGCTCTCTGCCCGAAAATAAGAAAAATAAGGCCCGAATGAAGCTCTCTTGAGCATTCTCTCGGGCCAAGAGGCAAACGGAGAACGATTATTCGCTTGGCGACTCACCTGATAGTTCATCAAAGCCGTATCCGAAGAACCACCAGCCTATTGTGAAGCCTACTATGAACTCCCAGAGAACAAAAACTGCCCATAGTATTAGTGCAAAGAACCAATCCACCCCGAAAAGTGGAAGAACCATTGCAGTCACGTAATATGTAGCTATAGCAGCAACTATGGATATTGCAGTACTCACTAATCCTTTAGCAGGTTGTGATACTTTTCTGAGAGGCCACATGTTTCCATAGACTACGAAGGCTAGTGTCCAGAATACTAGAATCACTGTGAAGGTGGGTCCCTGCAAGGTTGTGAAGAATGATATTCCAAACCAGTCAAGAATTATGGCATATAGCCAAGTAAAGAATCCAGCAATTGGCAAAAGCACTATTCCTTTGCCGGGTTGTTCTAGTTCTTGAAATGGCCATGTTTCAAAGAGTAGCAATTGCGAAATTGAAATCGGGAACCAAATCCAAGGGATGTCAGTACCTGTATCCAGAACCAGAAAACCTGCAACAACTGAGAAAGTCAAAATGGCTAGTCCCATCCACGGTTGCTTGATGGGCTCTTCTCGGTTCATCTTGCCAGGCCAATAATCTAGCCAGAAAATCCACACGCCAAACATGAAAATTACATTGGTAACAAAAGGTGTGCTTACCACTATACCTGCCATAGTTGAGATGCCATTTACGAGCATATAGACGTAAACAGCAAGAGCCATGTAGATTATTCCCAAAATCGTCATTATTACTCCTTGAGCGTATCGATTATCCGTAATGCGATTCGCTGGCCACAGCTGAAAAACATGTCCAGTTGTGAACCACAGAAAGGCAAAACCGAAAAAGGCCCAAGCTCCAGTGATTGCCAAGTCATACATCAGGATGTTCTGAAAGACAAACCAATAAACAGCAGTGAGTATCACTGTCACAACGACACCCACGATCCATTTGATTGGCTGTTTCCACATTGTAGGACGTTCGGTCAAATTCATCTCCCAACACAACATTTGTTAACAAACAGAATATATACTTTTCGCACAAATGACCAAAAAATTAGGATTTGATTCGATTTTTGTGTCTTTGATATGAATATAATTCAATAACCGGCCGTTTAGTGGCACTAAAAGACCAATTAACGGAAGAATATATCATAGAAAGGCCTCCATAATGAATTTTATTTATTTATTGTGTCAAAATACCTAATAATAATCTAAAATGATGGGTAAAGTTTAAATCTTGTTTAGTTCAAATACAAGCTCACTAACTTATTGGAGTTGGAGAAAAAGTGACGTTTAAAGTTCTTGCTGTTCTATGTAGTCGAAAAGACGGTTATACGGCATCAGTTCTTTCCCATGCGATTGAAGGTGTCAAAGAGGTAGATGGTGCTGAAGTCGATGTGGTGCGCATTCATGATTTCAGTGTCAAGCCATGTATCAGCTGTTTTGCCTGTGTCAAGAAACCAGGGAGCGGTTGCATCATCAAAGATGACATGGGTGAGAAAGGAAAAGGTGAGTTGTGGGTTAAGACAACAAAGGCAAATGGGATGATTATAGCTGACCCGGTTCATATGTGGTCTTCGAGTGCAGGAGCACATGCCTTTATTGAGAGACTTTATCCATATCTCTGGACGGGCGAGATGAATGGAATGCCATTCTTCTATTTCTCATGTGCCTCAAATCAAGGTATGCAACGCTTTTCAGCAAAGGAGATGAACCGAAGAATGATCCCCTGGGGGGTCCGAATGATTGGTCCGTTAGATGTGCATACCGCTTTCCTAAAGGATGCGTTTAAAGAGGCGCGGAAACTCGGTAAGAAGCTAGCATTGGAGGCCAAGAAAGATGCCGAAGAGGGAAGAAATGCCTTTGAGGATGAATATGAAAAATTCAAGTATTATCAAAAAACGATTATGCCCGCTTTAGACATATACATGGAAAATCTCTCTCAAGGGACAAACACGTACGAAAAATCGTTGTTCCCTGATGCCCTAGATGCATTTGAAAATGAAGAGGCAATACCTATTCTAGAAAAGGCTGCCAAGGAATTCAAAGAGGCACTAAAGCATTACAAGGCTGGTAAAACAGATGATGCAATAACATCTATCGTGAAGTGCGGTGACTACTGGACAAATGCAACCTGGATTGAGTATTTGAAGGACAACGTGGTTGGTGCCGAGCAACCTAAGGCTTATCGGCCACTTCCGGAGGATTAATAGCTTCGAAATCTTTCCAGTTCTCGGAGAGTTATTCTATGAAGATCCTGGATGGTGTCCATCTAATTGGAAGCGGAAATACGGGCTTAGGAATCTCAAATGATTATGACTGTCATATATATCTCCTTGATGGCGGAAATGAAATGGCAATCATAGATGCAGGAGGTGGGCGTGAAACTGGTCGAATTTTAGAGAATGCTAAGAATGATGGCATAGACATCAAGAAGATCACCAGGGTCTTCCTGAGCCATTCCCATTCCGACCACGCAGCAGGCGCCAAGAATATGCTTGATTTGCTAGATGCGGAGATACTTGCTCCTTCCGGAGAAACTAAGATAATCGAAACCGCTGATGAGAAGGCCCTCGGTCTCGATGTAGCAAGAGGTGAGGGGCGATTCTATCCTCCAGATTATATATTCCCACCATGCCCCGTTGACGTGAAACTCGAGCATGAAGACCGATTCCAAATCGGAGAATATGAAATTCAGGCAATAAGCGTTCCTGGGCACACATTGGATACTATGTGTTTCTACACAGAAGTAGATGATGAGCACTACGGTAAGAAGAGAGTGCTATTTTCAAGCGACGTTGTCTTCTTTCAGGGCCTAATAAGCCTCCTTAACTGCCAAGGGTCTAGTCTATCAGCGTATCGTGAAGGAATCAAGAACCTTCGAGGACTTAATATTGATACTCTCCTCCCAGGGCACTTCACATTCTGCATCAATGGTGGACAAGCTCAGATCGACCAGGCCCTAGCAGCATTTAAGGAAATGAGTGTGCCGCCGTGTGCGTTTTGAATTTCGGACATATGACCTTGCCTCGATAACAACGAAGGAGCTGAATGTGCAATTAGAATAAACTCTCCGTCTATCTTTTCTCGATGGTGATATTAAAGTGGAATACAGACTCGCGCTAATAGGCTTGGGTGTTGTTGGACAGGGTATAGTCGAAATACTCACAAATGAAAGAAACTCACTTCAAGAATCATATGATATTGATCTGAAAGTTACTGCTATTTCTGACATAAGGAAGGGTTCAGTATATGATCCTGAAGGAATTGATCTAAAGCAAATCTTGGACCTAGTAAAAGAGAAAGATTGCATTGATGATTACATTGGTGGAGTCAAAGGGTGGGATAGCCTCAAGACTATAAGGGAATCGAATGCAGATATTGTGGTGGAAGCAACAGAAACTGATATTGTGACTGGCGAGCCAGGTTTAACACACATGTTAACCTCAATAGAGCATGGAAAACATGTGGTTACCACAAATAAAGGACCACTGAGCCTAGCCAGCACAAAACTTCTCGATCGTGCTGCCGAGGTGGGGGTTCACTTGAGATTTGAGGGTACAGTTCTTAGTGGCACTCCGGCATTGGGCTTAGCTACTCAACATTTAGCAGCCGCACACATAATAGCAGTTCATGGCATTGTTAACGGAACGTGCAACTATATTCTTACGGAAATGGAAAAAGGTCTAACCTACGATGCCGCTTTGAAACAGGCTCAGGAACTTGGCTATGCAGAAGCGGATCCGTCAGCAGATGTTGAAGGATTAGACTCTCTTGCCAAGATAATAATCCTCGCCAATACACTGTTGGGAGGAAATCTAAACAAGGACCAAGTTGACTGTAAAGGGATATCGGAAATATCAAGAGAGGATGTGGAAGCTGCAAAGGAGAATGGAAGACGGTGGAAACTAATTGCTACAGCCAAGGTTGTAAATGATAATGCCATTGAGGCACACGTACGGCCAAAGAAACTCCCACTAGATGACCCACTTGCCGCAGTCACTGGCGCCACAAACGCTCTCACTTATGAAACAAGATACCTCGGCAACATCACAATTATTGGGCCAGGAGCAGGCGGATTAGAAACTGGCTATGCTATTCTTCATGACATTCTAGACATTCATAAAAAACTAAGAGAACAATGAATGAATACGGTGGTGCTACTCTTTGGGATATATGGGGAAATATCTACGGGTCGACTTATCTGATGAGTCTATAACGAAATATTCCCTGGATATAAGTTTCGCAAGGAAGTTCATTGGTGGAAAGGGGCTTGGAGCTAAGTTGCTTTATGATGGGCTTGATGCGGGAGTCAATCCATTGAGTCCGGATAATATGATTCTATTCATGACTGGACCTCTAACCGGGACTTCGATTCAGACATCAGGTCGATGGTGCATTGTTACAAAATCACCACAAACCGGAATCTTCAATGACAGTCATATTGGAGGTCATTTTGGGTATCGACTGAAGCGGTCAGGATACGATTACATTGAGGTCGATGGAAAGGCATCAAGCCCCAGCTTCCTAGAAATATCTGAAGAACACGTTGATATTCACCCGGCAGCTGATTTATGGGGGCAGGGAACCTTTGAAACAGAACGGATACTGAAAAATCGTTACCCGAAATCCGAAGTCATATCAATTGGGCCAGCAGGAGAGAATCTAGTCCTTTATGCTTGCGCAGTCACAGGCAAAACCCATATTGCAGGGAGAGGTGGGGTAGGAGCAGTCATGGGATCCAAGAACCTAAAGGCGCTCGTTGTTCATGGGCAGCGTCCAATTGAAACATCTGACCCAACAAAGTTTGCTGAGCTCAGCCAGGACCTGCGAAAGAGAGTATTTTCAAATCCAGGTGTCAAATTAAGACATGAACTAGGTACTGTCATGTGGGTTCGTAGGGCTAATGACGCAGGAATTCTGCCAACACACAACTTCCAGTCAGGTACCTTCGATGGGGCAGAAGCCATCTCTGGAGAAAGGATGCGTGATGAACACGTTATCGGTCACACGGCATGTTATGCTTGTGGAATAGCTTGTGGCAAAACAACGAAATTCGAGAGTGGGGACTACGCGCCTCTTGAAGTTGACGGGCCTGAGTACGAAACGACTGCTCTCCTAGGATCTAATTGTGGAATCGACAACCTTGCAGCGATTGCGAAACTTAGCCAGATTTGTGACGACCTTGGTCTCGACACGATATCGACGGGAGGGTCTGTTGCTTTTGCAATTGAAGCTAGCAACAAGGGAGTTCTCCTGCAAGAAGATATAGACAATCTGGAGTTTGGAAACGCAAAAGCTGTCATCCAGTTGGTGAATCTAATTGCCACAAGAAGAGGGGTTGGTGATATACTTGCGAGGGGCTCGCTTTCTGCAGCCCAGCAATTGAATGAAGATAGCGTTGGCTTTGCAATTCAAGTTAAGGGCATGGAGCTGCCAGGAGTAGAACCACGGGCATCATGGGGGATGGCACTCGCTTATGCCACTGCTGATAGGGGTGGATGCCACCAAAGATGCTGGACGCCTTCAGCGGAACTTTCCGGAGCTCTCCCAAGATTCAGTATGAAGGGAGTTCCGCAGTATGTTAAAGAAGTTCAGGATGAACGGGCAGTGTGTTATTCGCTTGTACTCTGTGATTTTCTCCCATTTGATGTTCCGGAAATGGTAGATATTCTCAATTCCGCCACAGGCTTCTCATTCACGGAAGAGAGCTATATTGAAACAGGGGAGAGAATATGGAACCTTATCAGAATGTTTAATGTTCGAGAGGGGATATCTTCATGTGATGATGTCCTCCCGGAGAGGTTCACTAGTGAAACGTTACCCAACGGGGACGGAAAAGGACTGAAAGTCCCCTCGAGTGTCTTTGCGACGGCAAGGGGCGAGTACTATAGGCTTCGCGGATGGGACCAAACGGGGATTCCTTCTGACAAATTGTTGAAGTCACTCCACCTGAATCTAGATTGATTTGGTAGAATAAGGCTGACAGTTGGGGGATTGACTAGCTCAAAGCAAACCCCATCAGGCCTGTAATCTAGTTCTGTATTCGATGAACAATGTGGTTTCATTTATCGCTCTGACTGAACGCGTTCGATCTCCTCAATGATATGCGGGACTACCTTAAACAGGTCACCAACAATGCCGAAGTCAGCAACATTGAAGATTGGTGCATCAGGGTCTTTGTTAATGGCTACCACGATTGACGCTGTCTGCATGCCCACCAAATGTTGAATTTGCCCCGAAATCCCCAGCGCGAAATAGAGTTTGGGACAGATGGTCCGTCCGGACTGCCCGACCTGCTGCGTGGGAGGCAGCCACCCGAGGTCCACGATGGGGCGCGAGCCGCCGACGGCAGCATCGAGCAAGTCCGCGAGTTTCCTGGGCAGTTCGAGATTGGCGGGTTCCTTGATACCGCGACCACTGCAGACAACGACGTCCGCCTCTTCAACAGACTTCATGCCCTCGGTGACCTGACTGACCTTCTCGAGGATTTTGGTTCTGACCTGCACGGGGCTGATTTCGATGTCAATCTTCTCAATCTCGCCTTCTCGTGAGTTGTCAGGTTCTATCGGCTTGAAGACATTGGGGCGTCCGGTTGCCATCTGCGGTCTGGTATAGGGGGAGAGAATCTCAGCCATGATGTTACCGCCAAAGGCAGGACGGGTCTGAACGAGTTGGCGCTCATCATCGATATCAAGACCAGTACAGTCAGCGGTGAGACCCAGTCCCATTCGTGCAGCAACGCGAGGCGCTAGGTCACGCCCATTGCTGGTAGCGCCATAAAGCACGATTGCTGGTTTTCGTGGTGCAATCAGGGTGTTCATGGCGATGGTGTATGCATCAGTGGTATAGTCCTTGAAGATCTCATCATCAACCACAAGGACCTTGTCGGCGCCGTGATGGATGAGTCTCTCGGCGTGTTTCTCGATGTCATGACCGATGATAACAGCTACAACCTCTTCTTCCAGCTTGTCCGCCAGATCTCTAGCCTTTCCGAGGAGCTCGGGACCCACACTGCGGATTTTGCCTTCATTGGTCTCAATCCACACCCAGACATTCTTGAATTCAGCGAGATGCTCCTTGTCGATGATTTTTCGTTCAATCCTGATGGCATCAACAGGACACACCTCTTCACAGGAGCCACAGAGAACGCAATTCTCCAGAATGAACTTGACCTTATCACCATCTTCCTCGATGGCGCCGAAGTTACAGACCTTTGGGCACAACATGCAGCCAATGCACGTATCTCTATCATAATGCAGACTCATCTCTATATCGCCCCCTTCTTTGCGAGGAATTCAACCAGTTGTCTTGCTGCTTCCTTCGGGTCTTCAGCCTCGATTTTGATGCCGCCTTTCTTCTTCTCAGGGGGATATACCTTGCGTACTTGCGTTGGCGATCCGGATAGTCCCAGTTCGTCCTCGTCCACATCAAGGTCATCAGCACAGACTTCCTCGAGAGGTTTCTTCTTCGCCTTCATGATGCCCATAATGTTCGGAAGGCGGGGTTCGTTCAATCCCTTGTCAGCAGTGATTAGGAGGGGCATTTTCGCTCGAACAACTTCGTAGCCCTCGTCTGTTCCACGATGGGCAATCACATGTTTGCCGTTTTCATCTATCTCAAGATGCCGGACATAACAAATCTGGGGAATTCCAAGAAGTTCAGCCAGTTCTGGACCCACTTGGGCGGTATCTCCATCAATTGCTTGCTTTCCGCAGATTATCATATCGTATTCCATCTTCTTAATCTGCTGCGCCAATGTGAAGGCAGTAGCCCATGTATCAGCGCCTGCAAACTTCATATCAGTCATATGGACTGCTTTGTCACCGCCCATGGCAAGAGCCTTGTAAAGTGCGTCTTTTGCTTGTGGTGGGCCCATTGTAAGAATGGTGACTTCACCACCATGTTCTTCCTTCAGTTTGATGGCTTCCTCTACAGCATATTCGTCAAATGGATTCAAAATGCTGGGAACGCCCTCTCGGATTAGTGTGCCAGTCTCCGGGTCAACCTCTACTTCGGCAACCTCGGGAACTTGCTTCACAGGTACTATTATCTTCATTAGCGATGCACCGCTTTGTATAACGCTCAATCTATCCTCCGCAGGATAGCACTATTATAAAGAAATTTCCATACGGAAAAGAAAATTGACTCATGTAGATAGACATGGTCTTACGTAATGCTTTTATCTGACCTGTCGTCGATACGATATACGTTCCAATTACACCAGTTGAGGTAGTTTAACAATGGGCAAAGAAAAGATACTTGGTGCACTTATACTCATCTTCGCACTCTTAGTGATGATTTACTATACATGGGGTCTGGTCTTACTTCAGAACCCTTGGTTTGGACTGGGCATGCAAAATTGGGTCATTAGTACATTTGATGCAGGCATTCTTCGTGATATCTTCCTGCCAGATCCAATGTTCCTGATTATCCTTCCAGTTTGGTTGGCAGCCGTCCTAATTTGCGTTATCGGCATGTGGATAGGTTGGACAATGCTTACAACTCCCGCTCCTGAACCCCTCGAAGACTTCGATTTCGATGAAGAGAGCATTGAGGAAGAAGAAACCGAGGAAGAAGGCGAAGACGTCGACTAGGCTGGTGTACAGTAATACAGATTATTGAGGGGGTCTTAGGACCCTCTCTTAACATTCTATTTTCTCATAACTAACTGAGATTTTTACACTAGCTCTTGCATTCCGGAATCTGCAACACGAATTTTGTTCCAGAGGTTGGGTCACCTTCAATTCTATCTTCAACCCGTACCCTCCCACCATATCGCTCAATGATTCTCTTTACAAGTGTAAGCCCGATTCCCGACCCGGATCTTCTATCCGGAAGAAGCCTTGCAAAAAGGCTCTCTTTATGCTCATCTGATATTCCCGGGCCATAGTCTGTAACTGAAATTTCAATTAGGTCTTGATGTACAATTCTATCTGCTTTCACTTCAATGGTAATATCTTCAGAATCAGAGAATTTCACTGCATTATGGAAAAGGTTGTAGAAGACATCTATCAAGAATTCATCAGCCCTAGCACAGTAGTTCTCATCGATTTCAGTAATGAAGGTGACATCCTTTGTTGGGAAGGCGTTGATTATGGCATCTTTCGCCGTTTTAATGACGCCGGTTAGTTGGGTTTCTGTCAGGTTACGAGCAGCTTCATCCACTACCGAGAATTTTCTTACATTTGCGATCAGCTCAAGACTTCGCTTCACTTGTTCCAGAGCTGCCTGCAATTTGTTTTTGAGATGAGAGGGGAGGTCAGGATTTAGTAGTAGAAGCTCAAGAGAGGTCATAATGCCCTGATGCACATTATTGAGGTCGTGCGCCATTAGATCGTTAAAGAACTCTGCACGTGCCCTCGCGGCTTTGACCTCTTCTTCTGCTAGCTTTCTCTCCGTTTCATCGGTAATTATGATGAAGTGACTTGCTGAGCCATCATCGTTCATCATTACTGTGTATCTGTTTTTAATGAACGCTCGTGACCCATCCTTTCTTTGTACCCAAAATTCAAGCTCGGTCAACTCAGATTCGGATAGTCGCATCTTACCATAAGCTCTCTTCAGGCGTTCTCTCTCTTCTGGGCAAGCAAGCTCAATGACCGTCATTTCCATTAATTCTTCACGAGGATATCCAAATATCTCGCATGCCCGATCATTGATTAAGACCACACGATCATTACGTCTAATGATAAGGCCATCACGGACTGTGTCAGATACTATTCGAAAGTGTTCTTCGGCATTCCTAAGCTGTTCTTCAGTTATTTGTCGCTCCAACACTGTCGCCAATAAATCTGCGATGGTATCAAAGAAGCTTCGGTCCAAGTCAACAAATTCTCTTCGTCCTCGCGAGGCAATATTAAGGACACCCAATACATCATTATTTGCATTAAGAAGAGGCCAGGAGATTAAGGATTCTATTCCCAATTCCTGAATGCGTTCCATCTGATTCTGTGTTTCGTCACTGATATGAACGTCGCCAGCAAGAATCGGTTTCTTAGTTCGTGCTGTACGAGCAACTAGCATATTAGCGCCATCAGATGATTCCATATCTATTTCCTGTTTCACTTGACCTTGATCAACTCCTTCCAGGGCTATCAGCTGTAATTTGCTCTCCTCTGGCACCAGCAATCGTATCACACCGAGGTCGAAGTCAAGCGTTTCAATCAGACCAGATAATACCCGACCACAGAGATCTGCTCTATCCTCAGAATGAACAGCCGCATCAGCAACAAGACGATATGCTTCTCGTTCACGGTGTAACATCATCTTGGCGCGATTTCTTTCGGTGATATCAAGCATTGCAACATATACTCGATCCCATGTGTCCTCATGCCCAGGAGGGATGGTGACAGTCAGTAGCAAATCCCTGAATTTCCCTGAAGCCAGCTGAAATTCCGATTCGCCGCGGAAGTGAGTAGCACCATTAGCTAAAGCCACAAGCTCTTCTTTGAATGCATCAGTTGTACCCTCTGAGATGATAGAATCAACCCCTTTGATAAGTTCCTCCTGTGACTCTACGTCATGCAGGTCAAGTGTTGCCTGGTTAACATTCAGAAGCTCAACAAGGTGAATACATTTTCTTAGCTCATCTGGATGTTCATCAAAGTACTTCCTGAAATCACTTATTCCCGAACCACGGAGGGTATCGAAGTATGCCTTAACTCGGGAGAAGTCCTCCTCCCAAAGCGAAATCGGAGAGTCTTCAAACAAGCTTCTAAATCGGCTCTCACTTTCGCGCAGTAAATCTTCTGCCCTATCAAGATTGGATTGGATTGAATTCATGCTCTCTTGAGCACGTTTTTCTGCTTCATGCACTCGTTTTTCGACTACTTCAATGGCCGATTGTTCTGTGAGATCACGGATGATAATTGAAACCATGCTCTGCTCTCCAAACTTTGTGACATCCGCGGATACTGATATCTTTCGAACTCTGCCACTAGAATCAACGAATTCATATTCCTCGTCATCATGTGTTGAATCACTATCCAGAAGCAAGAAGTATCTTTCAAGAGCTGCAGGGGCAGCATTACCGAGGAGAGAATTGGAGATGTCCGTGAATCTCTTTCCTAGTAGCTCTTGTTTTTCAGCCTCAAACAAATCAGCGAGGGCTTGATTTGCATATACAATTGTATTATCTTTCACGACTAAGATACCGTTACTTGATTTATCCATAAGCAGTTTTATTGAATTGCCATCAAGCCCTGGTATCTTGTTGCTCGCCCCGTAATCTGTCAGTTGGTTCACCACCGGTTCTCGCTCTCAAAAGAACCCTCGTAGGACTTCAACTTCGATGACATCTATGATAACAAGGTAGGGATTACGGAACTATAAAGGTAATTCGAATAAGTAATTGATTCTCTGGTTTATAAGGAATGCATTCACTTTTTCTTAGACCTATTTTCTAAGACTGTTCTATTGCAGTACGGATCAGTTCAACACCCCTTGCACTCAGCTCCTCAGCACGAGCCAGAGATTTGCTCTCAGCAAAGCATCTCCATAGAGGTTCTGTGCCTGAAGGGCGCATCAGAATCCAACCATCTTCGAATTGGAGTTTTACGCCATCCAGAGTAATCCTAGACATCCCTTCAGTCATCTCGAGGAGTTCACCTAGGATAGAATCCTTCTTTTCCTCAGGAACCGGGACCTTGGTTTTGGAGCTATGATAGGTTGGTAATTCATCCACCAATTGAGAGAGAGACTTACCTTCGGTCGCCATGATTTCAATGACCTGTGCTGCCGTCATGGCACCATCTCGTACAGGCTGGTGTGGGGGATAGAAAATACCACCATTTTCCTCGCCACCCAATTCTGCACCCAAATCTTTCAAGCGATGGGATACAATTATGCTACCTACTCTTGTCCACTCGATTTGCGCTCCAGCTTCTTTTGCGATATCCTCAATCAGCCGGCCACTACTCACTGGCGTGACAAGAGTTGCCCCATCATGTTTCGATAGAACCCTATTTGCAACGATAGCGAAGGATTGGTCACCCCAGAGGATGGTACCGTTCTCATCCACAAAGGCTGCGCGGTCCGCATCACCATCATGAGCTACTCCCAAGTCCGCATTTGTCGCTTTCACAGCATGGCTCAGACCCGATAGGTTCTTTGGAATGGGTTCGGGATCTCTTCCAGGAAAATTACCATCCAGTTGCGCATTCAGTGACACCACATGGCAGCCTAGTTCCCGTAGGAGCAATGGTGTCACCAGTGATCCCACACTGTTTGCTCCATCGACAATAACCTTGAGATTCGCCTTTTCGATTACATCTGCATTGACTTGGGACTTTATGGCATCGACATAGTGCCGTATTGAGTCGTCTTCAGTTGAAACAGATTTTATTTGATTCCACTCAGCAACGGTGAATTCCTCGTTGAAATATGCTGCCTCAATCTCTTCTTCTTTCACGCGGGATATTTCGATACCATCAGCACCAATCACCTTGATACCGCTGAATTCGGGAGGATTGTGAGAAGCAGTCACCATCACCCCTCCGTCAACACCAAGTCGTGGAACAATGAATTGTAGTCCAGGTGTTGGAGCTGGTCCGATATCAACAACCGAACATCCTGTGGAGAGAAGACCTGATATCACAGCATTTAGAAACATCTCTCCGCCCTCACGAGAGTCTCTCGAGACCGCAATTGCACCAGGACCAAGTACAGTTCCGATGGCCCTTGAGAGACGCAGAACTACGTCCACTGTCAGTTCCTGATTTATTCTTCCTCTAACACCGTTGGTTCCGAAGAGGTCACTCATCTGAGTTATCTCCAATCCATGCCAGTAATACACTGGTCTTAAGCATATTGAATGTGCGGGCTCACTCACCCTATGTAGATACATCACGATTTAAGAGGAGTTCATCTTCCCATGAGGTGATTATTCCATGAGACTCTTTGGACGCAAGAATGATGACAAGTACACCGAGGCAGCCAAACTGCTTGCGGATGGTGAGGTTGAACAGGCACTAGAACTCTTACGTGATTTTCTAGAGGAGCACCCCGACCATGCCAATGCCCATACGTCACTCGGAGTAGCACTGATTCATTTCCAAGAGAACCCTTCGGCAGATAGCCCGGAAATCCAAGAGGCCTTTCAGCATTTTGAGCGAGCCTTTGAACTTGACCCTGATGACGCGGTTCCAATCTTCAACAAGGCAGTCGCTCTTAGAGACCTCGGGCGTCACGACCAGGCATTGGCATCCTTTGACAGAGTCCTTGAGGTTGAGGAACGTAATGCTCTCGCTGTGCTCCACAAGGCAGAGATAAACTACGAACTTGAAAATTATGAGGAGGCACTGAGGCTGGCAAAGCTCGCTCTCATTCGTGACCCCGCCCTAGAGGAGCAGCTTGTCTGGGTGAAGGATGCTATGAGACGGGGAGGCTTCTTGGATGACGGCGGAAATGTCATTGACAAGCCCAAAGAGGACATTCCAGAAGAATAACTTTAAATTCACATCTTTTCGAGTCCACTCAGTCTCAGACGGTCACAAGCTTCTCCGTCTATCACATTCGGTGATCTCATGTCACAAAAACAAGAACCAACATACCGCGGAGTCCCACTCTCTGAATTAGTCAAGATGGACATGGACTCCCTCATCAAACTTTTTCCAGCCAGGAGAAGGCGCACTCTCAGGAGAGGCCTCCCTCCACGTCAGAAAAAATTGCTCGTCAAACTGAGAAAGGCCCGCAAGGCTCAGCGAAAGGGCGAGGATGTTGTCGTTCGTACCCAATGCCGTGACATGATCATACTCCCCGAAATGGTTGACCTCACAGTCGGCATCCA
>SDNP01000012.1 GCA_004524445.1 Candidatus Thorarchaeota archaeon
CAGTAACATAGGAACGTTTTGAAAATGATGAGATCGATTGCATTTGGTGATGAGCGACCCTTGATTATGGCCCACCGGGGAGACCCTGTGGCTGCCCCTGAAAATTCTCTACTTTCAATGAGAAAGGCTGTTGAGATCGGCGTAGACTTTCTGGAAACAGATGTTAGAATGACGCGAGACAACCATCTCGTACTATTCCATGATGAAACGCTCTTGAGAACCACTGGAAGAGAGAGCAAAGTCAAGGAGCTGACTCTTGACGAAATGAAGGAGATTGACCTCGGCGAAACATTCAGTCCCGATGGTAAAAAGTTCCCGTTCCGTGGCAAAGACATTGGGATTGTAACACTAAAGGATGCCTTTGATGCGTTTCCCGATATACCATTCAATCTGGACATAAAAGACAAGGATCCCGTCGCTCCAGAGATGCTAGCATCCATAATCCGGGAGTACGGTCGCCAAGAGAATGTCATTGTTGCCTCTTTTCATGACAAGCAATTAGTTCGTTTCAGGAATTCGATGCCAGAAGTAGCAACATCGGCTTGCCCAGGAGAAATCACCAGATTTGTCTTTGCTCTCAAAATGCGGGTACTGCGCCTATTCAACCGAGGATGTAAATATGAGGCGTTTCAAGTTCCCCTAAAATACGGCATGATTTCTGTTGTTGATGACAGGTTTCTTCAAGCAGCACATGAGCGTGATGTGGCGGTTCATGTGTGGACAATCAACGGACGTGAGAAGATGGAAGAACTGATAGACCTCGGAGTAGATGGAATTTTCACTGATGAACCGGCCCTATTGAAGAGCGTACTCTCAGAGAGAGGGATGCTATAGTTCATTTGCCAATCAGTCACGTAAGGTAAGCGAAATAGCTTAATATGGGGAGAACGGAATCATCGATTAGGACCCGCCACATTAACACCCATTGTGCAGGGTTCAACGTAAACAGGTGAATCACAAGATGACATGCCCAGAATTCAACGAAAAAGACAACACATGTGGGGTAGATGACTTCAAATTCTATGAAGGAATGCGCAAGCCCTGTGAAACTCCTGGTATGACCAAAGACAAATGTCCGCGCTTCATGCAATAGCTAGCTAATGTGGAGCCTTCTTTAGCAGGCATTCACTTGATGCGAGCTTTTCTCTTTGGGGAGGAGGAACAGTGCTCCATAAGAAACAATGCGCCTTAGTCTAGGACTGAGCCCGCACTAAGACCGGGCTTCTCAGTCCCCTTTATCATGATAGAACTCTCATTTTCCAAGAAAATAACATATTTGCATGGAAAAAGGAAACGGCAACAGTTATCAACATGCAGATACGGAATGTTGTTCACAGATGGTGGCAAGGAAATGGTCAAAGCGTATATCCTTATCAAAACAGAGAGTGGGCGGGAAGATAGCGTCCTACGAGAGATTCTAGAACTCTCTGTGACTGAAGAAGCACACAAGGTCTTCGGTGCTTTTGATATCATAGCGGAGGTTAGAGGTAGAGATATGGAGACTTTGGTTGAGGTTATTACTGGCAAAATTAGAACTATATCAGGAACTGTTGATACTCAATCATTGATGGCCATAGATGTCGAGCTCGATATGGTTTCAACTAGCCTTGCAAATTGATCGGTTCGATCACACTAAGCTTCGAGTCTGTCCAAACATCAGTTAAAAAGGACCTCTGGAATAATGAATTGGAGAAAAAATAGGAGGTAATTCATATTCCTATCAAGAAGTTATCTAGAAAGCCCTTCGCAGTAATGCTTCAAGATGATTCTGGCGAGCTATCCCCAGTAAAGCTTGACATCGACTTTGTAAATAGTAGAAATGCGCTAATAGTTTTAGATGAAAACTCTGATACCTGTTGGGTATGGATTGGGAGAGATGTTGGTATGCCAACGCGGATGCACGCCCTAAGAATGAGCAAAAGCGTGCAGAAATCTGGATATCCTATTGGAGAAACTACAATTGGCATGGCCACAGAGAACTTAGTCGAGATAATGGAAAGAGATGCTAACGTTCCAGAGGTGTCCGAAAAAATAGCCCGGTTCAAGCAGGTAATAGGAGGAAATTGGAAGTTCGAAGACCAATTTCTTGCGTATAGGGCAGAAAAAGCCAAAGAATTCGAAGCCAGTGCTCCTAAAATTGTTGATAAAGGTCCGGAACCGGAAGAGGAATCACAGGAAACAGAACCGACTACTGCTTCATCAGCTCCTCCGCCAGCACCGCCGCCAAGACAAGTCATCGCAGAAACTGCAGAGGAACCTTCACCTCCGCCCGAACGCACGGAGAAAGAAATCTCAGCGAGTATCACATCGATTGCTGAACAAAAGGCAGCACTGCTCCTATATTCGGCTGTTAAGAATACCGAGCTTGTTTATGCAGAACGCTTTGAACGCGACGGTAATATGGGCCTAAAAATTGAAGCCCCCGGGGTGATGGTCATAGAAGCTACCTTGGAGGGTGAAGATCTTTCCATAAATCCCCCTGATTTCGGACAATCTGAAGGTGCAAGACAAATCAAGAGGACATACGAAGCCTGGTCGGATATGCTATAGAAAGCAAGAGAGGAAAGCGTAAATCACCAGACATTTGTCGGTGGTTACGGTTACCTTATTCGCGTATTCTATACCAATATTCATACAAACTTTCGAAGCCTAATTGCTGGTAGAGCGTCAAAGCAGGATAATTTTCAGTTTCTACTTGAAGATAGGCTTTTGAAGCGCCCAGTGTTTGTGCCCAAGACAGCAGGCGGTAGCTCACAGCTGTACCAGCACCACTCCTTCGATGTTTAGGAATTGTTGCAATATTGAAGAGACCACACCATTCGTCGCTCTGGACGCCAAGGCCTACTGCAACCAATTTGTCATTAATACTTGCTGTACCGAAGGCTTTTGGTAATGATGATCTTATCATTAATGATCTTCTTATCATCATTGACTCCGTTTTGTAGCCCGACCCCAATTCATAGGCTTTCATCCATTCGTCTGTAGGAGCACCGAGAATCTCCGTTTCAATTGATTGATCTCTTTGAGAAATATCTGAAATTCGCCCAGTCTGAACGTAAACTGGAAAGCGCTTGGCAAATCCCTGCTTTTCGAGAGTATTGTCGAGGGCATTCGGAACACTGTATTGAGTCATCTGGAAAAGAACGGGAGTGTCTCGTTCCTTATAGAAATTGACAACATGATTGATTGCATTTTCCATGTTGGATTCCTTTGGAGGGCCGATTGGTAAGACGCTATTGGCTCTACGAGTCACACCACCGTTAAAACGCAGATACCAGTTGCCAAATTGCTCAACCTCCTTTGGCATCCATGATTGGTAGCCGATGTATTCCAACCGCTTAGAAAGCTGCTTTGTATTCAATGTAAGCTTCCCAAGGCCAACACTCCTTAAAGCCTATGTGAGTCAATCCAATAGACCTTTAGAGGAGCATTCAACCCGTTCTTCTTACCATCAATATAATGAGTGTGACTTTGTGATGAGTCAACTTCGCTGGAATTCAATGCTTGGAGAATGGGTAATTGTTACCCCGAAACGTGCAGACAGACCATTTCAGGAACAGGCCAAAGAATGCCCCTTCTGTCCCGGACAGAGTGAAACGGAAGGAGAATGGGACGTTTTAACGCTTGATAACAAGTACGCCGCCTTGCAAGCAGAGCAGCAGCCAATCGATATTGACCACGAGTTGGTAATTGGAGCACCAGCACACGGCTTTTGCAAAGTCATAATACAATCGCGGGACCACAACGAGCAATTCGAGAACATGAAGGACTCACAGTTGAATAAGGTAATGGGCGAGTATCTGAGAGTAACTGAGGAACTCCAAGAGCAGAGGGGAGTTGAATACATAATGCTATTCGAGAACCGAGGAAAAGCCATTGGTGTGAGTCTTAATCACCCTCATTCACAGGTCTATGCACTCCCATTTGTCCCACCTCGTGTCGAAAGAGAACTTACCCAATTCAAGAAACACAGGCAAAAATATGGAAATTGTCTGCTTTGCGAAACAATTGAGAACGAGATGAAATCAAAAGAACGCATTATTCGAGAAGAAGATGATTTCATTTCACTCGTTCCCTACGGTGCAAGGCTACCTTATGAAGTCCATATCTACCCAAGGAATCACATTTCGAACCTTCTAGAACTAAAAGGTAGTTTACAACAGCTTGGCAGCATGATTAGAGATGTCACGAGAAGGTACTCCAATGTCTTTCAAGAAACAGCGTATGTAATGGTCTTTCATGACAGCCCCTCCAATGGCAAACGAAAAGACTGGCATTTTCATGTAGAATTTTATCCTCCATGGCGTGATAGTTCGAGAAGAAAATACATTGCAGGGATTGAACAAGGCGGATGGACATATACGAATGATTCCAGCCCAGAGGAAAAGGCGAAAGAATTGAGGATGGCGCTATAATGGAAATACCTGCAGGAATGGATGATGCACTTAGCAGCTTGAGGACCACTACAAAGGGAGATCGCATTCTCTCAAGAGCGCCAGGTAGGGTTGAAGTCCTTGGTAACCACACAGACTACAATGGCGGGATGGTATTAGCCGCAACTATAGATAATTTCGTTTGGAGCCTAGGTGTACCATCAAATGATGTCCGGCTATACTCAATGGATTATGACCAAAGTATTGTGTTCAATAAGACAGATATTCAGCGCATGAATAGCCTGTCATGGGAAACCTATGCCAGAGGCATTTATTGGGCAATGAGGAGAAGAAAGAGGAACGTCAAAGGAGTAACGGCAGTCATCTATGGGAACGTTCCTCAGGAGAGTGGATTGAGTTCTTCTGCAGCCTTGGAAGTCTCATTGGTTAATCTCATTCTTGAAGCCAGTGGCCTGAAGATTCCTCAGAAGGCAAAGGCCATGCTGGCATATGAGGCGGAAAGGCTGTTCTGCGGGGTATCATGTGGAATCATGGATCAGTTTACTTCGCAGCTCGGAAAGCCCAATACATTGCTATCGATAAACTGCGGCAATATGGTCACAAGAGATGTCGATTTCTCTCCCAATCTCCGATTGGTGACTATCGATTCAAAGGTTTCAAGACCGGCAAAAGCAGCATTGAATGAGAGACGTAAAGAGTGTCAGGTGGCTCTAAAACAATTGAGAGCTGCAGGATGGGACATCGGCAAGATTAGTGATATCAATCCGGCATATCTGGACCAGATTTCGGATACACTAGAGCCCCTCTTGGAAAAAAGAGTACGGCATGTTGTCAATGAAAATATCCGAGTGAAAGAAGGAATAACTGCCCTGAGGAGTGATGACTACAAGAGATTTGGTCAACTCATGTATGAGTCTCATCAGAGCTCAAAGAACCTCTACGAGGTCTCTCATCCTAGACTCGATTTGCTCGTAGAAATCGCATCTGAGAAGAAGGGAGTTATCGGCAGTCGATTGACAGGAGCCGGATTGGGCGGATCGGTTCTTGTTATCGTCGATGAACAGAAAGCGGCAATGGTTGCAGATGATATTCTACAAGACTACCAGAAGGAAAGCGGGATAGAATCAAAGGCCAGGATATCAAGCATTCCCGGAGGAGTCCTTGTCGAACGGGTCTAGAAGGGCAAAACTAACCAAGGCAAACAATTCATATTGTAGCCGGACTGCGTAGATATCATCTAATCTATGTGGGTGCTAGCTGTGAATATTGACGAACTCAAAGCTCTCGTTATTAGTGAAACTCATTGGGACAGAGCCTGGTATATGACCTTTCAGCAATTCAGATTGAAATTGGTCAAACTCGTAGACAAGCTTCTGCCAATATTGGAGAATGATTCGAGATTTTCACATTTCACCTTTGATGGTCAGACAGTGGTTCTAGAGGATTATCTGGAGGTAAAACCTCAGAAACGAGAGGCGCTAACTGAGTTAATTCAAGATGGTAGAATCTTGATTGGGCCTTGGTATGTCTTGCCTGATATCTTCCTAGTGTCAGGAGAAGCACTGCTTAGGAATTTGTGCCAGGGGAAACAAGTAGGCGAAGAATTTGGCCCGGTCATGAAAGTGGGATACATACCTGATCCTTTTGGACATGTAAGCCAAATACCATTAATCCTACACCAATTCAGGATAGATTCCGTCATCTTTGCTAGAGGTACAGGAGAAGAGAGTGAAGAGCTCGGCTCTGAATTCATATGGCAAGCAAGTGATGGCACAGAGGTTGTTGCCCACTGGCTGCCACTCTCTTATGGTAATATCGCAGAACTACCACAGGATGTTGATGATGCAGTTTCGGTCATAGAGGGAGTCATAGACCAACTGGAGCCATGGTCAAAGACGGATTTGCTGCTTCTAATGAATGGCTCAGACCACGTAGAACCGCAATCTCATCTTCCTGATGTCATTGAACAGTATAATTCCCTGCATGAACAACCCATTCAAATAGGAACATTACCCATGTTTGTCGATCATATCCAGAAGCGCAGAGATGACTTGAAGACATTCCAGGGTGAGTTCCGTCGCTCTAAATATCATAACATACTATCTGGGGTCTACTCAACGAGAGTATATCTCAAACAGTCGAATGAATACTGCCAACGATTGCTAGAAAGAGTGGTTGAGCCGTGGTGTGCCGCAGCAAGCTCAACGGGTTTTAGATACCCAAATGATGAAATCAGGCTAGCATGGAAATATCTTCTCAGAAACCATCCCCACGATGATATTTGCGGTTGTAGTATTGACGAAGTCCATGAGGATATGATGGAACGATTTCGATGGGTACAAGAGATTGGACATGAGGTAGTAGATGACGCCTATGAATATACCGTACAGAAACATAGGACAAATGAGCCAGGCGTACTAATTCTGAATCCCCTACCGTATGAGAGAACAGGGGTTGCCATTTTTGATTTTCCAGCCTCAGATATCAGATTTGCCACAATAGCGGATGTCAAACTGAAAGATCCCGCGTTGAAACCACAAACACCACTTGAAGCCGCCAAGAACGAGATTCACATCGCATTTGTTAAATCACAAGGCTTTGATCCAACTCCCTCATCTACAAGAGTAATCGAGAAGAATGGAGTTAAGCTGACTGAATTTGAATTCGATTTCACCGGGTTGCTTTCTTTGTTCCCGCAGCTTCAAGATTCTCTTAGACATTTGTCATCGGTATATAGAGTTCGTGTAAATGAACAAAATCGTATTGTACAGGTATTAGCTCGGAAATTTGATGCAGAGGATGTCGTATCAGGCTATCTAATGCTGTCTGATGAAAACGGAACTCCGTACCCGGCCCAACTCTTAGATATCGAGTATCGACCTGATGAAGATGCACGACTCGTTTCCGATCAGGAGGAGTTTCTCAAATTTGCCATTCAAGTGCATGAAGCTCCAGCACTCGGAACAAAACGATTGGACCTGCAGATAGAAGAAGAGGCCACAGAAGCGCCTTCTGAGGGCAGCGTTGAGTGCGAGGCAAATACACTCGAAAATAATCTAGTGCGGGTTGAGGTTGGAAAGAATGGAACCATATTGCTCAAGGATAAACGGACTGGAGAAGAGTATAGCGGATTATTGGAATTTGAAGACACAGGTGATGTTGGTGATGAATACGACTACAGTCCGCCACCCGATCAAGTCGTTGTTCGTTCATCTGATATTGATGTTGCCATAGAACCAGGCTACCAAGGACCCCTAGTGGGATCCCTCCTAATTCACGGCTCTCTTGATATCCCGATTCAAGCAACTCCTAATCTTCGCACACGGTCAGACGAATATACAAGCTGTGAATTTACAACGGAGGTCACCCTCTATGCAAATAATCCCACCATGGAGGTTGTCACAGTGTTCCAGAACTTCGCGGAAGATCATCGGCTACGGGTCTTACTTCCAACAGGTACCGGTGCAGAAACATGTACAGCCGACAGTGCATTCGATTTGATAACGCGGCCGATTCGCCCGCAAGAACATGACGACTGGTACCAGCCCGTTGCACCCACGTACCCTATGAGAAGCTTTGTCACCATGGGGAAAGGCAACCGAGGTTTGACTGTCACAACAAGAGGACTACTGGAATTCGAAGTGCTTGAGGAGCAAGAGAGTACTATAGCAGTAACGCTTCTACGGTCAGTTGGCTGGTTGTCCAGAATGGGAATGAAAACAAGACGAGATGCAGCGGGGCCAGTCCTTGAAACCCCAGATGCGCAATGTCTTGGCACGAATATCTTTGAATTCGCAGTTACTCCCCGGGGACAAAATCAAGATATGGTTTCTGTATACGAAGACTCTGAGCAGTACCTAGTTCCGCTTGATACCGCATTTGTACCAAAATTGCAGCAAGGGTCAGAGGGCGTTTATAGATCAACCAATTTGAATATCACGCCAAAAGCGGCCAGACTGTCGGCATTCAAACAGTCCGAAGATGGAAACCACCTCGTTATCCGGGTTTGGAATGTATCTGAGGAAACGCTAGATTGCGAGGTCGAACTGGGTTTTGATGTAGACGAAGCAATTCCAGCCAGAGCAGATGAAGAGCTGGATTCTTCATTCAAGGTCACGCTAACACATCGCTCAAAGTTTAAGATGCAGATTCCTGGTAGGGGAATGAGAACAGTCCTGTTGAAGCCAACTGAAGCCTAATCATTATCCTTACGGCTGGGAGAGAAGAATCATGGAATCTGAAGGAAAGGAGCGAGGTTGTGTTGTTGAGGAACACGCCCCAATTCTGCACTTTCATCCTCGTGAGGGAGAGTTCTGCTGTTACCCATCAGATGCAGAGGAAGTATATTCCAAGTTTCACCAAAGATGGGATGAATTCAATAGAGATGTCAGTCCAAGTCAACTTAACCAAGCCACACCCTGCTACTATGAGCTCTGGCAAGACGAATCAATGACGCAGATTCGGTATTGGATATGGTACAACTACAATAGATTTCCAGGGGCGCCCTTTGGTCTGGGAGACCATATTGGAGACTGGGAGCATGTTGAAGTCAGAATCTATCACAAACAGCATCGCGGAACACTATGGTTGCTTTCCAATCATCTTGACTATAGACTTGCTGCAATACCCGAGGGGTTTACCCTTCCTCAGCGGAAGTCCCGTACTCCAATATTGGATAAAAATCACATCCATGTTTGGTCAGCATTGGGGTCACATGCGCATTATACATCACCAGATAGCGAACCACGGTGCTATGCCCGTATTCTATGTGACAAAGTCAAGGATGGGGGAGAGATTTGGAATACATGGCATACTCTGAAGCCACTGGGTAAAACAAATTTCCATACCTTTACCGGAAGGTGGGGTAACAGTGGATCACCAAGGAGTCCATCTAACCCGTACAACAACCGGTGGCGAAATGCACCAAATTTGGTCCCGGAATACACAGAATAACCCGTAATGATTGCCCATTATGTTCGTCACTGCTCGATTATGTTCATTAGTGTACAATAATGGCAAGCTTTATATCAGGGTTCGGTCCTGCATGCCAAAACGATTCTGAGGTAAATTCGAATATGGACGTGTATCGTGGCCAATGGCACAGGGGTCCAAGGAGACCCGCCTAATAGTAGACAGACACGATACTAGTCCTATTGCTAATCCTTCGTCTCAGCAGTGCCATCTTCGGGTTCCTGCTTTCGTTTCCAGAGAGATTTCCTTAGGTAGCACCCCTGAGATCGATTCCTACCTCGATTCTGTTCATTTCTTTAATTTAGGAGATTACAGTAATGACACAAGTGAAGACTAGAATACTACTTGACCCAGAAGAAACACCGAAACATTTCATCAATATAGTCCCGTATTTGAGGCGCAAGCTAGATCCCCCTTTAAATCCGTTAACAGATGAACCGATGCCACCGGAAGCTCTAGAGGCTATATTTGCACGTGAATGCGTTAAACAAGAGGCCTCGACCGAGAAGCGAATTCGTATTCCGGAAGAGGTGCGCGAAGGGCTCATGCATTTCTCCCGTCCAACGCCATTGCAACGAGCAATTCGCCTTGAGAAATATCTCAAAACACCTGCAAGGATTTACTTCAAACGGGAAGATGTATCACCAACGGGCAGTCATAAATTGAATACAGCTCTAACCCAAGCGTATTATGCACAGCAACAAGGGGTGGAGAGGCTCGCAACTGAAACGGGAGCAGGACAATGGGGGAGCGCTGTTGCCCTTTCTTGTTCATATCTTGGATTGGAGGCCATGGTCTATATGGTACGCATCAGTTACGATCAGAAAAAATACAGAGGTGCTCTAATGAGGAGCTATGGCGGAGAAGTCGTCCCAAGTCCATCAACAAGAACTGAATTTGGAAGAAAGATTCTGACTGAAAATCCGGACCATCCAGGCACCTTAGGTATAGCCATCAGCGAGGCACTAGAGGATACCATGAAAAGCGATCGAACGAAGTATACCTTGGGCTCGGTTCTCAATCATGTCCTGCTCCATCAGACAGTAATTGGACAGGAAACTATCGAGCAACTGAATATGGTTGAAGAAACACCGGATGAGGTAATAGGATGTGTTGGTGGGGGTAGTAATTTCGCAGGGCTATCTTATCCCATGTTGGCAAGCGATGATTTCACCAACACAAAGTTCATTGCCGCCGAACCAAGTGCTTGCCCTACCCTCACCGAAGGGAGATATTGTTACGATTTCGGCGATACTGCTGGAATGACACCCAAACTGAAGATGTATTCTCTTGGAGCCTCGTTCACACCACCCAAAATTCATGCAGGGGGACTTCGTTATCATGGTGTTGCACCAACAATCAGTATGCTGTATGAGGATAAGAAAATCGAAGCCAAAGCCTATGGTCAAATTGATGTCCTGAATGCGGGTATAACCTTCGCTAAGACAGAAGGCATCATTCCAGCACCTGAGTCCGCTCATGCAATTAAGACAGCGATTGATAGCGCACTAGATGCCAAGGAAAATGGCAGAGAGAAGGTCATTGTGTTTGGGCTGTCAGGCCATGGACACTTCGATATGCTAGCATACGAAGCATTGATGCAAGGCGAGTTAGAAAATACCTGATAATGGATACCTAATAATGAATACTAGGTAGAATCCAGCAAAGTAGCTGCAGATTCTACCTGATTTTTTTGTTGTTGTTGTCTAGCAAGGAAATGAACATGGAATGAAATAACGTACTCCAAATAGATTCAAGAACTGTACACCAAACGAGTTCTACTGAATTCCAATAGGCGCATACCCCTTTCGCAATATGGTATCAACAGCCTGGTGCCATTCTCGCCGATAGTCTTTATTGTAATGGGCGCCTCGACATTCCTTTCGCATTCTAGCCATTTTGATAATCAATTCAGCCACAATTGCTATGTTTCTTAATTCTATCAGATCAGGAGTTATGATAAAATCCCAGTAGAATCTGTTGATTTCTTTGGTTATCAATCCGATTCTGTTTCTTGCCCGTATGAGCCTCTTTTGAGACCTGACAATGCCCACATAGTTGACCATTATTCGTCGGATTTCGTCCCAAAGATGCGAAATCACAACTAACTCGTCCGGATCGGTTGCATGTCCGGGGTCCCACTGAGGGATTTGTGCCCCTGGAATAGATTTCGAATTTTGCTTTATTGCAGACAGGGATGCGTTATGAGCCAGCACTGCCGCCTCCAGTAGCGAGTTTGATGCCAACCGGTTTGCACCATGAAAACCAGTGCAGGCAACCTCGCCTATGGCATATAGTCCTTCAATATCTGTTTGTCCGTTAATACTGGTTTTGACGCCACCCATGATATAATGGGTCGCAGGCACCACAGGAATTGGTTCCTTTGTAATGTCTATTCCAGCCTGAAGGCATGTTTCATGGATATTCGGAAATCGATTTCGGACAAATTCCGCCGTCTTGAATGAAATGTCAAGCCAGACGTGATCAGCACCAGTTTTCTTAAGCTCATTATCAATTGCTCGTGCCACAATATCACGGGGTGCAAGCTCTGCATCGGGATGGTAGTTGGGCATAAAGCGGGTACCATCCGACCCTAAAAGCAAAGCACCTTCACCTCGCAAAGCTTCAGATATCAAAAACGAACGAATCGTAGAATGATGAAGGAGAGTGGGGTGAAACTGTACTAGCTCCATATTCATTATTGAAGCGCCTGCTCGATACGCCATAGCGATTCCATCACCGGTAGCTACATCCGAATTGCTGGTATACAGAAAGACGCGTCCAGCACCCCCTGTCGCCAATACTGTCACGGGGGCCTGATAGCGTTCAACTTCCTTGGTATTATTGTCCAGGACATAGGCTCCGTAGACACGGTTATTCTTTACGTAGAGATTTACAGCCATATGATTCTCAGAAATGTTGATTGTTTCGCAATCCTCAGCAGCATTTGCTAACGCGTTCTCTATGTCCTTGCCCGTATGATCTTTCACATGGAGAACCCTTCTATTGGAATGTCCGCCCTCAAGGCCCAATTCATACTCTCCGTTGCTGTTCTTTGAAAACTCAACACCGTATTTCTCAAGGTCCCCTATTCGATCCGGGCCAGCGCGTACCATAGATTCAACAACCTCAGGGTGACAAAGCCCGCCGCCCACTCTAATTGTATCAGCAATATGTGATTCGAATGTATCTTCGGGGGAAACAACTGCTGCAATGCCACCTTGTGCCCGCCATGTGGATGAATCTCTCAATCGCCGCTTAGTAATCAGGTCGACCGTACCACGTTTTGCTACCTTCAAGGAAAACAGCAATCCAGCAAGCCCACTCCCAATTACAAGAAAGTCAGATTCGTATACTTTTTCTGACATGTATGATGACCCGCAATTTTTGTAGTCGTCAGAAGAGAACAATCTCTGTACGCTAAGGCTCGTGGGAGTTGACATTACATATACACGTTATGGAAGAAACGATTACTCCATTGGATATTTGTTCTATTATCCTGCATATTCAGGAAACATTAATAACTCACGCTAAATGGAGCGCATGTAAGAAGCCTTCCTCGCATAATATAATAGGCGATAATCATGAATATTGAAGGAATTGTAATCTTCGACGCAAGTAGTGGTATTCCTTTATATTCCAAATTAAGAGATGATATTGATTCGTCCTTATTCTCGAGCTTCGTTGCAGCCATTGGTCACTTCTCAAAAGAACTGAAGTTTGGAGGATTGTCTTCTTTCACCACGGAAGAGAAAATGATCTTCTTAGCGGCTAGGGACCAGACAATCACTGCACTGATCACTCCTAAACGGAAAGAGTTTGACCGTGCGTATTCATTGGCTAATGAACTAGGAAGAAAATTTGAAGACATGCGATTGGGCGAAGAGTCACTTCAACCCGACGTCTACAGTGAGTTCTCTCAAGTCGCAGAATCGTTTCTCAAAAGAATTCGTAATCCATTTGTTTCAAGAGTTGCTGAGTTTGTGCATAATGAGTATGGCGGAGAGGTATCAATCAAGCCGCGCCTTCTCAAGAAGTCGGGAACAGAAGGGATAATGGATATGACAATTAATCTGGGCATTAGATATGACCCAGAAGAGAATAATGGGAATGGACGAAGTGTCACAGATGCAATGTCTGACAACTACATTTTCTGCAAACTGTCAGACGGCCGAATTAGCCGAGGCGAAATGATGGAATTTGTGGACTCTGTTGATGGCTTCGGAATTAGAGTCATGAATAGGGGAAAGCTCGAATTCAAACCATATTATCCCAGACGAGCTGTGGTCGTTGCAAGAGACTATACCCCGCAAGTCTTTGAGTATTTGGAAAAGCTGCCAATAAAGAATGGTGGAACGTATATCGATGGGTCTCATGTTTTTGCTGGGTTGAAATTGCGTGGCAGTGGTCATAATTCAGAGTGTTTTGTAGACGTTTGGAAATGGCATGATGAGGGTGAACCAGAGAGACTTTTGTAAGCGTTTTTCACGGATTTTAGGATTCTGACATGTAATCGTACATGAAGTCCCTCGGCGGAACGAAGTTTTCTTTGATTGTCCGTGGTGAAACCCAACGCATAAGGTTCAATCTACTACCAGCCTTGTCGTTTGTACCAGATGCACGTGCCCCACCAAATGGCTGTCTGCCTACGACAGCACCAGTGGGTTTATCATTGATATAGAAATTGCCAGCAGAATATCTCAGGATTTTGCTAGCTTTCACGATTGCATCTCTATCGGATGCGAATACCGAACCTGTTAGCCCATATGGTGAGGTCTCATCACACAAATGCAGAGCTGCTTCATAATCATTCTCATCATAGACATATATAGTGAGCACAGGACCGAATATCTCCTCTTCCATCAGTTTCAGTTTGGGGTCACTTGTCACAACTATTGTTGGTTCAATGAAGTATCCCTTTGCAGCATCAGATTTTCCACCAGCGATGATTTCTGCCGTTTTGGACCTCTTGGCGAAGTCAATGTAGTTGGTTATGCGATTGAAGGAGGCCTTGTCAATTACTGCATTCATGAGATTTGTAAAGTCTTCAACATCACCCATTTTTACCCGTTGTACGTCAGCAAGCAATTGTTCTCTAGTTTGCGCCCAAATAGAACTAGGAATATATGCACGCGATGACGCGGAGCATTTCTGTCCCTGGAATTCAAATGACCCCCGCACTAGGGCAGTAACAAGCTCATCTATGTTCGCGCTCTCATGTGCAAAAATGAAGTCCTTCCCTCCGGTTTCACCGACAATGCGAGGGTAGTTCCTGTATTTCTCTATATTCGATGCGACCTGCTTCCACATTGCCCGAAAGGTCTCCGTGCTACCAGTGAAGTGGATTCCAGCCAGCTTTGGATGATCAATAACAGGGTCTCCCACTCTCGCCCCAGGACCAGGGAGAAAGTTAATCACGCCGGGTGGAATGCCGGCCTTGACGAATACCTGCATGACATGATATGCGGCGTAAACAGCTGACGAGGCAGGTTTCCAAATAACCACGTTTCCCATCATAGCTGGAGCCGATGGTAAATTACCCATAATGGACACAAAATTGAATGGAGTGACTGCAAACACAAAACCTTCCAAAGGCCGATATTCAATTCGATCCCATTCACCTTTGGCAGAATTAACCTGCATCCGGTAAATCTCTTGCATATAGTAGGAATTGAACCTGAGAAAATCGACAAGTTCTGCAGCGGCATCTATCTCAGCTTGATAAGTATTTTTGCTCATATCCAGCATAGCGGCTGCGTTCAAAGTCTGTCGATATGGCCCAGCAATTAGCTCTGCTGCCTTGAGAAATATCGGAGCCCGATCATACCAAGGCATTGACGACCACGACTTTCTAGCCTCGAGTGCTGCTTGGATGGCGTTAATTGCCTCCTCAGTACCTGCATTATGATAGTCAGCAAGAACGACCTCATGATTATGAGGTATGACCGATTTTCGAGTGTTTTCGGTCCGTACCTCATTTCCCCCAATGATTAGAGGTATATCCAATTTTGACTGCTTCATTTCATGCAGTTTCTGTTTCAACTCTTTCCGCTCAGGACTATTAGGCATGTACTTCAGAAGTGGCTCGTTATCTGGCTTGGGAATGTGGAATTTTGTGCCTGTTGCCATTGCAACACCTCGATGTGTTAACAATAGTAAATACGCCCAGTGTGATTTAAGTCTTGAGATAGTTGTTCCGCTAAGTTCTGTGATATGCAAGAACAACTGATTCGCTGAAAGGAACCATTATGATCAAATGGTTCTCCTCCTGCCGCTCAATGACTGCTCCACCATATGCCTTGACCATGTTTAGCGGGAAGTGTGATGGGATACTGAATTCAATCTCTTCAGGAAGCTGTTCCAAAGTAAGTTCAATCTGATGCTGATTGGCTGATGGAGCGAATTCAATTCCAATTGGTCCAAAGATACTTGGAATCCCTTTCACCATAAGAGGAACCTCGGTTGTGAACCACTCCTCCGGAATGCCTTGTGCAACAACCAGATTGCTCCCACGTTCTACCATTAGCATATCTCTGACTAGAATTATCATGTCTCGAGCGGCCTTTATGCTACAACCATTACCTAGCCCACCCCTTCTTGTTTCCAAATTTATTGTTTCGGGAAGAAAGCCATAGGAACTTCTGTGCTTAAGAACCCAATTGAAAATATGTTCTGCAAGGTCTCTTCTCCCGCGTAATGCGAAGAAATGGGCAAGATGTAGTGACAAATAGGAGGTGACTTGTTTCAAGTCTGAAGATGAACGGAATAGACCGCGAAAGATATGCTCTTTCTCCAAATATATTCCTAGGCTCATTAGATTCTGTATATCAAGACTATCATCCCTGAGTAATGCAACGAGCCCAAGCAAATCCAAAGCCTGCCGGACTTTCTTAGCTGAATCGAGGATTCGGGGCCAATCCCCAGCAAGTAGATCCTTTTCAGCATCTTGCAACAGTCTTCTACTTGACTCTTGAACCACGAGTAGTCGTTCTTCATCCAGGTCACTCTTTTCGGTGGCCGTATTGATTGCTATTCTAGTAAACGTTGATATTAATAAAAGAAAAATCAAATCTGAGAACCCGAATTTTCGTTTCAATGGATTGTAGGCACTAAATTGACCGGAAGGTGGAATACTCGTGATTTCCAAAGAGATGATGTTGACGTCAGTTCTATGAGATTCAGGTACTGATTTGTCAGAGTAACCATACTCTGCATCGAATACCTGAAAAACCTTAGAAGTGTGAAACCTAAGCAACTCCTCCAGGATGTGCTTATTCTCTGAACTGAATTGCAAATCAATCTTGGCTACTTCGGAAAATACCCAGATGATAGCAAGAATGGACTCGACATCTTCAATCTCAAGTGTTCTTTTCATCAGCTGTTCCCGTTCTAATACATTCGAACACCCGCATCTCGAAGCGGCTATGATTGTTCTAGCAAGATCAAGCGAATTGGAAAGGGTAGGATACTCCAAGCTTCTTGATATCGCTGATTTTGCCTGGATTGCCAAGCTCGCCTTTGCCTGCGCAAGAGTCTGAGTTATAGATTCTGTTGGATATATTCCTGCAAGCCTCTTCCCCGAGAATTCAAACCATTCCAGAACCGCTCTATCTCTAGCTTCTACGCTAAGACGCGGCTTAACGAAATTCGACCCACTTTCAATAGCGGATAATGGAGTGGCGAAAAACAGAGACCTTCGTTCTGCAGGCTGCAATTCTATTTCAAATTTCATAATAGCCGTAGCAAGCCCTCTCTTTGTGCTAAATGTAGAATCTTTTCGGTCTGTATCCTTCATCACATCGTCTATGAGATTGGGGTTGTCTGCAGTGGTCATTATCAATCCATTGGGAGAAGTATCCGATATCAGAGCCAATAAATCGTCGGCATAGAGGTGGTTCTCATCTTCATCAAAGTCAATTCTCTCTATTGGTAGAACACCCAGCTGATTGAACGGACGCACTGCGACAAAAAAAGTAAAACTGGCGGGTTCGAGGGATATATTCTTGAGAAGCATCTCATTAAGGATAAATTCTTGATTCTCATTCTCTGTGTAGTAGACCAATCTCTGCAGAATAACAGCTCCATGAGACCGATTCATCTGGTAGATTTGGTCCTCGGGCGATAGAATCATGATGTGTTCCTCTGCTACATGTTCGCTGGGAATATATAGCCCATCATCGTCAAGGAACCAGAAGTCGATTGAGCCAATAGCATGCGGAGTTGAAATCATACCAGCAGAGTCCATCTTTGCATAGTTGACTGAGCCAACCCCACCCACTACAATCCATGAGTTATTTTCATTATTGTATAAGAGGGGCGTACTGCTGCCTATCTCATCTCTTTCCGAAAGTATCATCCATCGTGGGAGCATCCACTTCTCAGCCCGATTATGAAACTTGGCTGTGAGGGCAGCACGGATTACCTGCAATTCTTCCATCTCATTGCCGAAGTTGCCATCTATTGTCACACGATTGAATCTGGCATTGCGCCTGAATCGTTCAATAAGTGATTGAGTTCTGTTGTCCAGATTCAGTACCTCCGTGACAATGGTAGTGTGATAATTCAGATTGAAATATAATAAGTAGTATTTATGTCTCATTCGGGTGAACAGAGAACACCGGTAAGATTTAAGCTACTGCCAAAGATTAATAGGATTTGAACAAGGCATTTTCAATAAGCAGACCCACAGTGTCAATGAAAGGAAAGAGAGATACACGGAATGAGCTAGGAGAAGACAGATTTGGCTGAAATTGTCACAAGACCATCAAGACGGATCACCAACATGATTGCCAAGGAGCTGCGTCTTATTGTGAAGGATAAGGTGGCGCTATTTCTCATTTTTCTCCTACCTGCCGCGCTCATCGGCATGTTATATTGGACAACAAATCAGAGTTCTTTTGGAGGGTTTGGAGGTGGTGGTGGCGGTAGAGATGCAGGTGATGCCACTAATACCACAGACACTAGTGGGTTTGAAAGTGACTTGGTACTAGGTCTCATTGATAGAGATACTACAACTTCATATCCCGGTCAAGACCTGTCTGAAAATTTCACTGGTTACCTTCGAGAATTCACGAGAGAACTGATTATCTACAATGATACTAACAAAGCCTATCGGGACCTGTATGAGGAAAAAATCGCAGGGTATATTGTCATTCCGGACGGTTTTGAAGAGAATTTGACTGAGAATAATCCGACCTATGTAGAGGTCCATGTTGATGCAACTGATTTCCTCGCTGAGTCTCGAATACAAGGTGTTGTACAAGGGGCTACCATAGTATTTCGCGCTTCAAAGATGTGGATTAAGTCGGAGGTCTTTCCATCCGTCAAAATTGAATTCACTCCAGAGGGGAATTACATGAATATTTCATTCGGAGGATTCATTGTGATTTTCTCAAGCTATCTTGGAATCGCCATGACATCTGCACAGTCTATCGTTGGCGATGTGCCACTGAGGAGAATGTTGCTTACTCCGACTAATCGGCTCGAAGTAATAGTTGCTAAAGTGATGGGCTATCTTATTATCGGTTTCTTCCAATCCCTTCTTCTGATTACTCTCTGGATTCTAGCCTTTAATCTCTCTCTTAATACGGGATTTGGATCGCTTGTCGCGATTATGAGCTTGACCTCCTTGACTGGGTCCACCACTGGATTACTGATTTCTGCAATTGCGGACACGAGACTTCAAGCAAATCAGATGTTCTTGTTTGTCTTGTTTGGATCTGTGATTCTATCTGGATTCTTCATTGATGTGGGTTTCCTTGACGAGGTTCTCCCCCTCAATCAAGGCTTACGACTGCTTATTGACACAGCTTTCAAGGGACTGAACCTACTTGATGTGTTTGACAAGGTATTGAAGCTGCTTGGGTTCTCGATTGCTGCGATACTAGTGGCGACTTTTGTATACGCCAAAAAGCCAACTCTAGGTTAGTGATGATATGGTACAAAGAAGTGAAACAAAGCCCCTTTCTGAAGACGAAGACATCCCTTTTGTAGAAGAAGCATATTTCACAGGAGCTAGGATTGGCGAGGCCATAGATTGGTGCATTGAACGGAAGGATAGAGAATTACACTGTGAAGTTGAGGGAAGATTAAATTCAACAAACAAAGATGTAGAATTCAATGGAAGAATTCTCACTGTTAAGAAAGGGCTCATCTCAAGGAAAATTGCGGTCATTATCAATGAGGATATGCAATCAAAACGGAGAGATGGGTTGGACGCAGTAGTGACAGTTGGGGGAAACACGAGTTCCCAAGAAGATGTCGCTGCCAGTCAAATCACTGTTCAAAACTACCTGAGAAGAGATATGTCCGGAGATCTCTATTATGATGGTCGTGACCTACAACAGGCCGTCAAAGATGCCACGAAGATGCAAAAGAACCGGCAGATATCCTGCACTGTTTGGGGCAAGAGAATGTCGGACAAGTTACCCATTACAATCAAGGGCAATCTAGTAGGCTCAGCGGCTTCCCCAGCCCCGATCCTTCCCGAAGGTTTCCTTGAGGTGCGTGTAGAACCCGAGGACTCAGTTGGAAGCCCCAAGATATTCACGGTTGTACAGCCACAATTGATTATAGGTCCCCGTACGGATCCCAATCTTACCGTTATCGCAGATAAGGTGTATATTCAGCCATTTTCATGGATTGAAACACCAGCGTATAGGAATGTGATTGAAACAAGGAATCTCACTGTGAAGGTAAGAAGCGGTAAGAAGATAATTGAGAATGTGTCCTTCTCTATCAAAGAAGGAGAGATGCTTGCAGTCATCGGAGAATCAGGTGCAGGAAAATCAACAACCATCAAAGCGTTGATTGGAGACATTCCAAGCACAGGAGTGGCCCGAATCGCGGGCATAGACTCACGGAATGCTCAGAAAGTGCGCTATTTCTTTGGTTACTGCCCGCAGGACCTCTCGTACATGTATGAAACGTTTACACCTCTCGAAAACATCATTGCTTTCGGGAAGCAGTATGACATAGCAGAGTGGCAGTTGATCCAAGAAGGAAAGACACTGCTTCGTGACTTTGGCATTCTAGAGAAGGGCAACAGCCCAGTAAAGGAGCTAAGCGGTGGACAACAACGTAGGGTTTCAATTGCGATGGCGCTGGTTCATCGTCCGAAAGTACTTCTGATGGACGAACCAACTTCCGGTCTGGATCCGGACAATAGAAATGAGCTTTGGCAGTTTCTTGATTATATCAACCAAGAATATGGCACCTCAATGGTAGTCATTACTCACTATCCAATAGAAGCAGAATTCTGCGATAAGGTAGCAGTATTCATGCGTGGTAAGAGCCTTGTGGCATTTGGCACGCCGGCGAACCTAAAGGCCTCAATGCCAAATAGGGGATTCTCAGTAGGTGTAGTCCTGGAAGAAGTTGACCCCCGAGCCCGGCCGACCCTTGAAGAGGTTGAGGGAGTCACTTTCGTGCTTCAGCGGGGAGAATTAGTCAAAGTCTTCACGGAGGAGCCGCTTCAAATTATCGCAGAAAGATGTGTAGAAGCCCTCTCTTCAAAAGGAATTGAAGTGAAGATTGTAAAGACAAAGGCAGTGGCCGATATGGTTGATTATTACATCGCCGTAACAAGAGGCCTAATCACCGGCACCATAGAGAAATCATAAATCCAGAGAGGAGGAAAAGGATTGAGCGCACAAAAATGGGTAGCAGTTCTCTTGATGCTAGTATTTGCGTTGAGTCTGATTGCTCCAATACATTCAGCCCCTATTGAACGAGATTCGCCTCAACCGAAGAACAAAATCGACCAGAGATTATTCAACGCCACATCGAAAAATGCGCCAGTGGACACGCTGGTGCGATATGATTCAGACATATCTGAATACCAAATAGAGAATGCCATATCATTGATTGACGCATATGCTGAGATTCCACAAACCTTTCAAGAACTGAATATGATGCGCGTGAAGTTAGCAGGAGAAGCGCTCTCGGATTTAGCTGAACTGGACTACATCCGTAAAATCTGGTCAAATGAAATACTGAAACTGAACCCTCTGAATTTCACCCAATCGAAATCTACAGAAGACTACGTATCACCAGTCGATCTCATTGGAGCCAGGGATCTTTGGGACATGGGGTACAATGGATCAGGCTCAGTCATTGCCATACTCGATACTGGTGTTGACTTTACACATCCCGACCTTGATGATTTTGATAATTATTCAGGCAATGCACTCGGGTCCAAAGTTACTGCGTTTGCCTCCTTTGTTGAAGCAGACTCTCTTCCCTTTGATCTCATCGGTCACGGTACATATGCGGCCTCTATCGTAGCCGGTACAGGAAACAAATCTAATCGCGTATATTCTGGAATCGCACCTGGCGCAACTCTTCTTTCGGGCAAGGTTACATTGGGTGGTCTATTCGCCTTGCCGAGTTGGATTGTTTCTGGCATTGAATGGGCAGCTAGTAGAGGAGCCGATGTGATCCTCATGCCCTTCAATACTTTTGGGGCTCCTGGCGATGCTGTTTCAGAGGCAGTCAAAATTGCAGTTCAGCGTGGAATATTCGTTGTAGCTGCCGCAGGAGACGATGGTCCAGATTACCTCACCGTGATGTCACCCGGTGGCATAGCAGAGTGCTTCACTGTTGGAGCCTATGATTCTAAACTCGATATGGTTCCTGATTTTTCAGGGAGAGGACCATCCCTAGGTCTTATCACCAAACCCGACCTTGTTGCTCCAGGCGTTGGGATTGTTGGGGCAAAGCCGGGAGCAGCTCTTGCCGAGTCAGGATTCACCGGATTTGACCTCCAAGATTTGAGTGGATTCTCCGCATTGCTTGGCGGCCAATTGGGGGAGAGTGTAGACGATTACTACGTACGAGGAGATACAACAGCAGCAAGTGCAGCCATCGTAGCAGGGGCTGCCTCGTTATTAATGGAGGCATTCGATAGAGCAACTCCAATAGTAATTGCAAATACTCTACGTGATACAGCAACGCCCCTAGATTATGGTGCTAATGATGCAGGCGCAGGCCTACTCAATCTTCCAGCAGCCTTTGATGAATTGAGTAGAAAACAAAGGCCAATTTCGACACATAACAGAACAACGGGAATACCTCTTCTAGCGTTTGGCCTCCTGACATCTTCAGGGTTGAATGCAGAAACAACACTCTTGATGAGTAGCTTTGGAACAAGCATAGTAGCTCTAGACGAGAGAGATAACCAAGAAGGCTCGATTCATTTGTTGATGGGGATGTTTTCTATAAAATGGAATGACCTTGAGCCAATGAGTCTGATGAATTTCAATGTAAAGAGAGAATTGCACCAAGTTGCCCTTGCCTCGCAGCAGAGTAATTACAACAGATGGGTAGGCGTTCTCTCATACGATGAGCAGGTGTATTTGACACTACTAGTAGAGTCGTATAATCTCACTCTGTTCGAGGAAACCTCAACTACAGCTTTCAAAATCACCCCGTACATCTTGAATCTTGGTATGAACCCTATTTACAACGTGAGTCTCTATCTTGATTACTCGCTTGATCTGTTCCTAGATGGCCGTGATGATTATGGAAGGTATGCGCTGGGGAATCAACAGCTATTTGCCTATGGAATTTCGGAGGATAATCGCAATTTCTACTTCGGCATGAACTCCAGCATGCCGCTCTCAGCTTTTGAAGTTGGTAACTCTTCAGAAGTGTCTGACCATGTGTCATCAGACAATCTCACGGGAAACACACAATTCTATGGAGACGTCGGCCTTGGCATGAAATGGAACTTTGGCACATTAGACCCAAACGAATTAAGTAATGTGACAATTTCCATCGGATTCGGCGCAAATCGAACCACACTTGATGCATCAATCAGGAGAATGTGGGAACTTGAGCCACCTGCCACTTTCTCACAACGCGGAGACCTCCTTGTCGTTGAAGCAGATATACCCCGAACGGCTCAGACCAATCAGAATTATCAGTCACGTGCGGTTATTATGAATATTGGAGTAGAGAGTAGTCAGGCAGTGGCAATTCTAGCTATTGCGAATGGCTCACAGCAAGAGGGGACGGCCTTCACACGATATTTCTCATTTGATGAAATTGAACCATTTAATGCTCGAGTCATAACGACCGAATGGAGCCCAGTAGAAGAAGGAATTCACACAGCTGCGTGGGCGGTGGCCACGGGATTCGAATTTGCATTGCAGCTAGTCGCTAGTCCTACCGAAACGCTTTCAACAAGTGGAGTGAGTCTCTTGGATGACTTTCTTCTGAGAGACCTCTTTGTGATATCGCCAATTCGGTCAACGTCGATTTTTCCAAAAGAAGTGCCATTTGGACCATTTGATTTGCGTTTTCCTATAGACTTTGGACTCTATTATTTCACTCTATCAACCACCGTGAGTCTAGGGAACTTGACCGTAGAAAAGTATGGCAATGCTGCTGATTGGGGAAATATCACACTTCCATCCTCTGAGGATGTAGACGGATTTTACAACTTCTCCTTATTCACACTAGTACCGCCAATCACAGTTGACGGATATCACAGATGTGACTACGTGTTGAATTCCGAATTTGGCTGGTCGATGAATCTTACTCTAGAGAGCAATTTGGAATATCCTCGTGCAATGATGCTACTTGATACGTCTCACGGAGGTGGGTTTGGTGCGTTTGGAAATTTTGGAGGAGGGATATCTGTAGATATTGGAGGTGATAGCGGAGGTCTGCCCAGCTTCCCACTAGCACAGGATACAGGTCAACAGGATGGCGAGGAGGGACTGGACTTTCAGTTTGGTGTAGGAGATATTGATTCGATAGGTTCTTTGACAGATATGCTGGAGTCTTTTAGACTCACTACGTTCTCGGGCTTATCCAGCATGAAGAAGCAGATGGCGGATGCCGGTCTAAACCTCATCGAAACGCCGGGAATAGAACTGGAAAGCGCGCTTCTTTCTCAATTCTCTTCTATCTTTATGTTCCAGCCATCGGAGGGCTTCAACAGTACAGATGTGAGTACGCTTAGAACTTTTTCCGCGAGCTATGGTAAGCTGATATTGTTTGGAGATTCCGATGACAGAGCGAATCTTACGGGAATAAACCAACTGCTACAACCGTACGGTTACCGCATGCAGGGTAAACACGAATCAGAAAATACAACCGGGATTTATCAGAATTCCATTCTTGGAAAAGGAATGACCTGTATGTGGCTTGGCGGTGGAACCTTCATTGAAAACAATCAATCACGCGCCCAAGTAGGACTAAATGGAAGACCTGTTGTGCTCTTGGATCATACACGCCCGGAACTGGCATTATTTGGATCCTCACGGATATTCATGAACAAACACCTCGTGAAATGTAATAATAGTATTCTATTGGATAACCTCATAGAATATCTGTTGAGAGATACGCTGACAACCGAAACGAGCCTCTCAGAAGACACGAACCGATTCCCCGTCGGAAAGAGTGTCTATGTAAATCTGAAGGTTTGGGATTATTATGGTGATCCTGTTGACGACCTCACGGTGGCAATTGCGTTTGAACTGCCAAACGGCAACTTCTCCTATTTCATTGCCGGGTTTGTCGAGGATGGGCTATACTCATCGCAGTTTCTGCCATCCTATTGGAGTTCAAATGGAACTATTAACGGAATATTCATAGTTTTGAGAGAAGAATACGCTGGTACTTACGCCAGTGTGACTTTTGAGCTATATACCACCCCACCTACTAATGGCACAAGAAATGGCGAGCCTCTCTTCACCTTAGTCCAAGTTGCATTTGTCACATCCATTGGCATTTTTGGAGTTGTCTTGGTCGGTCTAGCTTGGAACAAATACCGAAGAGGGGTCCGCCTTAGAATACCGGAGATAGATACGGAATTGGGTCAGGATATTGACAACACGTTGAATATGTTGCTCGCTGTCTTCACGCAAATGGAAGATGTGATTCAACGGGACGACTTGGATCGGATTCAGAAGATTGAGGCATTGCGGAGTTTGATGGTGAGCATGGAGAAGGCTCAAGAGGAGTATGAAGATGTTAGCGACAGAGTAGGAGGTGTATAGATTGGTTGAGAAGAGGGTAAAAGAAATAGTCGTTGAGGACCTCAAAGTTGCTTTCGGTGACTTTTACGCACTGAAGGGGGTTTCTTTCTTCGCCAACAAAGGCGAATTCCTAGGCATTATCGGGGCCTCGGGAGCCGGAAAGACGACGGTCCTGAGAGTGCTAACGGGACAACTCAGTCCCACCGATGGAAGGGCATTCGTTGGAGGCATGGATGTGACGAAGAAGAAGGACCTCATCAGTCTACTTGTGGGATATGTTCCCCAACTTGAGCACATCAGCCTGTATTACGACTTCTCAGCTCTTCAAAATGCCCAATTCTTTGGAAGGCTCTTTGGAATGAGACCCAAGGAGATAGAGGAGCGAGCAAGACAAGTACTCACGATTCTTGGATTTGATGAGGAACTGATGACCAAGGATGTCGACAAATTGTCTGGTGGAGAACGAAAGAGGGTTTCCATTAGTTTGGGGATGATTCACGACCCTCCAGTTTTGTTGTTGGACGAACCGACTACCGGTCTGGATGCGCACCTTAGGCATGAAACACTAAACTACTTGAAGGAATTAAATTTCGAGCTCGGTACCACTCAGGTGATTATATCCCATGATCTTGAAATCGTAGATTACTGTACTCGCGTTGTCCTATTAGAGAATGGATATGTGAGCCAGTTTGGTACTCCCGAGGATCTCATCTCCACTCTCCCTGGACAGGGTGAGAGCCTGAAGGTTGTCCTCCAAAGCATGTCCCGACCGGTCTTAGATAAACTCAGCAAAATCGAAGGAGTAGAATACATGGCCCGGTCCGGCAGAAATGCTCTCAAGCTGTTTATTGACGAGCCCGCGGAACATATGTTGCCTGTTGTGCAGGAGCTCAACGAGTTAGAATTACCATATGAGGAGATCAGCATCGTGGAGGCAGATTTCTTCGATTATTTCCAAGTAAAGCCCTGGAAAGAAAAGGGCAAAGGAGTGGTTGTACCATGAAGGCCTATCAGATTGCATTGGCAGTTGTGTTATTTTGTGTGATTGTGGGATTGCAGAGCACTGCAGTTAATCCCACAACCCAAGGAGAGGTGTTTTCCATTCAGCATCCCCCTATGCAGCTGTCGCAATTGACTCCTTACGAAACTGCACTGGTATGGTCTAACACTACAGATGGCACGATTGTTGACATTGTCGTTGGTAATTTTGATGGAGATGCTAATGCCGAGGTCACGATAGTCACTCAGAATGGAACGCTATTCATTCTTGATTCAGACGGGACTGAGATTGTTCAACTCACACTCAATGGTGTACCGAGGTCTCTTGATGTACTCACAGCTGATGGCGATGCCATCGATGAAATTGTCATAGGCACAAGCGACGGAATTGTGATACTATCGGCAAATGGAACTGTGGTAGCCAATGTGACACTGAGTTCCTCTGTTGAAGTAGTGGCCTCTGCTGACCTGGATGGAGATGGAATACATGAGGTGATTGCCGGGTCCAGCAGTGGACGAGTCTACGCCTATGCGGTTAATTCATCTCAACTCTGGAATTACACATCCAGTGGAGCAATAACGGTGCTGCACACTGGGGATATAGATTTGGATGGTAAGGAGGAAGTACTCTCTGGAAGTAGCCTCGGTGCTGTGGCAATGTTGAATGAGAGTGGCGGGTTGGTCTTTTCAAAGACAGCGTCGTCAGCAATACAAGTCGCCGCATTGGCTGACACCACTGGCACAGCAGAGTTGGAAGTGCTATACGGAGACGCATCTGGCAATATCCGTGAGTTCTGGAGAAATGGTACCCTCAGAATGTCACTGACCCTGCAGGATGCAATTTCCTCCCTGGAAGTAGGCGACCTCCTCTCGGGAGGTGTCAGGGAAATTGCAGTTGGTACGACAGGGAGTGAGCTGCGTGTCTATAACTCGTCATACCATCTGCAGTGGAACAAGACACTTGCGAATACGGTTTCTGCCATCTTATTCTCTGATGTGGGAGGTCTTCCCAGTGATCAGCTCTTGGCAGGTGTAGATGGTGGTTCCATTCAAATCTTCAATGCGACGGGACGGTCTATCTCTCAGACGGATATCACCGGTTTCTCAGGTGTGCTAGACGACGGTGACTTGGACAACAACGGGAGAATGGAGTTCATTGTGGGTACTGATACCGCCGAAGTAGCGGCATACGGCAAAGACCACGACAAAGATGGCTTGGCTGATGCCAGAGAGACCCTGATTGAGGGCACAGACCCTTCGAAGGCTGACACCGATGGCGATCGGCTAAGTGATGGGGAAGAGGTCTTGGAATATGGCACGGATCCGTTGAACCCAGATTCAGATGGTGATGGTCTAAACGACTTTGCAGAGGTAATCACGTATGGTACCGACCCGAACTCACCAGACTCAGACGGCGATGGCCTGACGGATTGGCAGGAAGTGTATCTGGGAACTGACCCGAACCTGGCTGATACCGACGGTGATGGCCTGACAGATTACGAGGAGAATAATGTCACGAAGACCTCACCCACCATGGCCGATTCAAACGGGAACGGTATCAACGATGCACAGGACGATAACGATGGTGACGGTCTGACCAACATACAGGAAGTTCGTATCACCCTAACCGATCCCAATGACGTGGACACCAACAACAACGGGATATCAGACTACTATGACGATGAGGATGGTGATGGCCTGGCGAATTGGAAGGAAATTGAACTCGGAACAGGCGTCCATAATCCAGACAGCGACGGAGACGGCCTCCTTGATGGAGAAGAGGTGAAGACGTACAAGACAGACCCACTCGATGAGGACACCGATGGAGATGGACTGACCGACTATGAAGAAGTCAAGATTGTTGGCTCAGACCCGACAAAGAGTGATACAGACGGGGATGGATTGAACGATTACGAGGAGTATGTAACCTATGGCACAAATGTGACCAACAGTGACACCGATGGAGATGGACTCACCGACTACGAAGAGATTAGAGTCTACAGCACCGACCCCTTAGTGGCTGACTCGGATGGTGACAACATCAGTGATGGTGACGAGGTTCTCATATACGAAACAGATCCGAACTCAGAAGACACAGACCTCGATCAGCTAAGCGATTATGACGAGATCTTCATCTACAACACGGACCCATTGTCGAGCGATACAGATTCAGATGGATTAGATGATTATGCAGAGGTCATGGTTTGGGGGACGGATCCCAACTCTGCTGATACAGATGATGACGGCATTTTAGACAAGGATGAAATTGATTTCTATCCTACTTTCAACGCGACCAACGCATATACCTTCAATGATACCATCAACGACTACGAATGGGATACTGATGGGGATGGGCTGTGGAATGGTCACGAGTTCTACCTGACCAGAACAAACCCGAATAGAACTGACTCAGATTTGGACGGGATTCCCGATGACCAAGAGGACTTGGACCTCGATGGATTGACCAACTATGAGGAGCTGTATATCTATGGAACGCATCCGCGTCGGCCAGATACCGATGGAGATGGAGTGAAGGATGGAGACGAGGTTCTCATCCTTGGGACAGACCCACTTGATACCGATTCAAACGACAATGGCGTCAGCGACTATGACGAGGACTTCGATGGAGATGGCCTAAGCAACGGTATCGAGCTCTACATCACAAATACTGATCCCCTCAACGCATATACCCATGGTCCCAGTGAACCCCGCGACGATATGTACGACTCTGATGGCGACGGACTTCCCAACTGGTTTGGAGTCGAGATGACAGGCACAGACCCACTGTATGATGATTCCAACGACAATGGTATTCTAGATGGCGATGAAGACCCCGATGGCGATGGCCTCTCAAACTACGAGGAATATCTAGCGGGAACAGACCCTCTCAACGAGGATACAGATTCAGATGGCCTGACTGACTATGAAGAAGTAATGTTAACGCTGACAGATCCTCTGGATCCAGATAGCGATGATGATGGAATAAACGATGCTGACGATGACCAGGACCATGACGGGCTCAGCAACATTGACGAGATTCGCGTGTATAACACATCACCAATACTCTGGGATACTGACGGGGACATGCTTAGCGACGGACTTGAGATTGAAGTCGGTCTCGATCCCCTGAATAATGATACGGATGGAGATGGACTTCTGGACGGCTATCACGACCTCAATGGCAACGGTAGATGGGATCCCGGAGAGCCTGGCGAAGACATCAATGCAAATGGAGTTGTTGACCCTGGCGAAACAGACCCCAATAATCCGGACAGTGACGGAGATGGACTTCTCGACGGAGAAGAGATCAATCTGGGAACTGATCCGCTAGACCCTGATACTGATGAAGACGGACTCACCGATGGGGAAGAAGTTCACGAATACGGTACCAATCCGTTACTATCGGACTCAGATGGCGACGGTCTGGATGACTACATAGAAGTAGTAATCACAGGGACTGACCCTAATGATCCCACCACATATGGCTCAATCAATGACTATGATTATGATTCTGATGGCGATGGTATCTCGAATGGCGATGAGATCTACGTCTATGGCACATCTCCAGGAGATGCTGATTCGGACAACGATAACCTAGATGACTGGGCTGAGATTTTCGTGCATGGCTCAGACCCAAATAATCCCGATTCTGACGGTGATGGGTTGAACGATGGGGAAGAAGTTGAATTTGGAACAGATCCCTTGAAACAAGATACTGATGGAGACGGGCTTGACGACTATGTCGAGATTATGGTGCTTGGGCTTAATGCCACACGTGTGGATACTTTCTACAACGGCACCTCTGACTATGATCTTGACATGGATGGCGACGGGCTTAGCAATGGGCTTGAGATTTATGGATACGGAACAGACCCGATGAAGGCGGACACTGATGGTGACGGGCTTAGTGACGGGTTTGAGGTATATGTAGCTGGAAGCTCGCCAACTGACAAAGACACTGACGACGATGGTATCAGCGACTACGACGAGTACTATGTCTATGGTACAAATCCCAGAAGGGTGGATACAGATGGAGATGGCATCAGCGACTATGACGAGGTATATTTCTATCTCACGGACCCGACACATTGGGATTCCGATGGAGATGGACTCTCTGACTATGATGAAGTGTTTGAGTATGAAACAGATCCCAACTCCGCTGATACAGATGGTGATGGAATCTCAGACAAGAAGGAGCTGGAACTGGGGACTGACCCAAATCTCGCAGACACCGATGGAGACGGACTTACCGACTATGAAGAATGGAAGATATACGGAACTGACCCGCTGGAAGCTGATTCCGATGGAGATGGACTAAACGACAAGGAAGAGATAGAACTAGGAACCGACCCAAACAATGCTGACTCTGATTTTGACTCGTTAAGCGATGGAGATGAAGTCAACCTTTACGGAACAAACCCTCTGGATGCTGATACGGATGGAGACAATCTGGCAGATGCAGACGAGATATGGAACAGCCACACGGACCCAACTAATCCTGACACTGATGGAGACGGGATTACTGATGACCTTGAAGACATAGACGGTGATGGAATAAACAACTTTGACGAGATATACCTCTACGGAACCAACTGCACCCTCATCGATACCGATGGGGACGGATTGTCGGACTATTACGAGATCTTCGTGAGTGGAACTTCTCCAGTCAATGCTGATACGGACGGGGATGGCATTCCAGACTGGGAGGAGCTCTTCTACTACTTCAGCGATCCGCTCAGAGTGGATTCAGACGGGGACGGACTCACAGACTACGAAGAGGCCTTTGTCTACTACACTGCACTCAACAGCACCGATACCGACGGCGATGGGCTCAGTGACTACGATGAAATCAAGGTCTTCGAAACCGACCCGTTGAACCCGGACACGGACGGAGACGGACTCACAGATTACGAGGAGCTGAATACCTACAACACCGATCCTCTGAGGGCAGACACGGACGGAGACGGGCTGACCGACGCACAGGAAGTCGCCATCGGGACGAACCCCCGACTGCAAGACACCGATGGAGATGGACTCACCGATTTTGAAGAGAATAACGTGACTCTGACTGACCCCCTCAAATTCAGCACTCAGGACAACGGAGTTTCGGATGCAGACTGGGATATGGACAATGATATGCTTACTAACATACATGAGCTGAGACTGACCAAGACTGACCCCCGAAACAATGACACGAATGGCAATGGCATCATAGATGGTTTAGACGACGAAGACAGAGACCTGTTGACCAACTATGAGGAATGTGTCTTAACGGAGACCGATCCCCGAAACAAGGATACAAATGGAAACGGAATCAGCGACTACAACGATGATGAAGACGGAGATGGCCTTAGCAACGGAGATGAAATCAACATCTATAGTACGGATCCATTATTGAAAGACACAGATGGGGATGCGGTAAATGACTATGATGAAGTCATGGAATACCATACCGACCCCTTAAACGCCGACTCTGACGGCGACGGACTGGACGACGGAGTTGAGATTTTCGACTATGGTACGAACGCTCTCTCCAATGACACGGACTCCGATCTGCTGTCGGACTACGAGGAGATCTTCCTGACCGACACCGACCCAACCACAAACATGACTTACCCGGGAATACTCGACTCGGAATACGACTCTGATGGCGACGGGCTCTCCAACTTAGATGAGCTGCGAGTCTATGGCACCAATCCCCTCGACCCAGACTCTGATAACGACGATCTGCTTGATGGCCATGAGGTTGAGATTGGGACCTCTCCAACAGACCCAGACTCCGACTCTGATGGTCTCCTAGATGGTCACGAAGTCCTCGTTCTGGGAACCGACCCGCTCGATCCCGATAGCGATGGAGATGGAGTGACGGATTACGATGAAGTCATGGTCTACATGACCAACCCCACCTCAGCAGATACAGACGGAGATTGGCTGACAGACTATGATGAAATCTTCATATACGAAACCGACCCGCTCGATCCCGATAGCGATGGAGACGGAGTGACGGATTACGATGAAGTCATCACCCACGGAACCGATCCGTTCTCAGCTGACACTGACGGCGATGGGTTAGATGACTATTTCGAGATTATGAACATTGGTTTATTTGGATTATCGCCAACAAATAACGATACAGATTCTGATGGTCTTGATGATTATGAAGAAGTAATGATTTACCACACCCGTGCCGATAATCCGGACACGGATGGCGATGGATTGACCGACTATGAGGAGGTCGTCATCTATGGAACCGACCCCCTTGACCCTGATACGGATGGAGATGGCTTCATCGACTCACAGGATTTTGACCCCAAAATCCATTGGATAGTACCTATCGCATTGCTGCTACTGATAGTAGGGGTCATTGGTGCGGTATTCCGGAAGATTCGCGAAGAGCAGGAGACAAAGCGCCCCATTACACGCGCGGAACCAGCAAGTCCCGGACTGGAGCCAGGTATGGACGTTGAAGTTGATTATAAGATTCGAGAGGGAAGAGTGGTCTTTGGTGTAGCCATACGGAATGGCTCTGAACATCTGATGCGCAATGTGCAGGTGATTCTGGGTGTTCCAGACCTCACAGACACCATAAAGAGCAAGCATGTGGGCACAGTTGATGCGGGAGGCTTCAATGTAGTAGAGGTGGAATTTGAGCTGCAGCCGGGTGCGGAGGGAGAGCTAGTTGGCATGGTTGAGTACGACACCGAAGATGGAGAGCACAGAGTGGTGAATCTCAGACCGGTACGGATTGTTGCCTGAAGACCAGCTAACTCGACATCCTTCGAAAAAGCATGGAAACTGCATTATATTTGACTATCTTTTTCGTAAAGCGGATAATCAAAAGGTATAATACTGATTTCTAGTAAATTTATCCGCGAATCCGTTTGTCAACCATCGGGATTGTAGGGCAACCAAAGGAAATGTTCGCGGGATGAATCGGGAAGAAATGCTGAGCTCAATCATGAACATCCTAAGCGGGATGAAAATCGATTCAGAGGTTGAGCCAGAGAGAATACGACCGCCTCTAGTACATTCTAGAAAACGACGGGATCTGAAGACGCTGGAGGATGAGCTCCGTTTGACCATGGATGAGCTCGAACAGACGTCGTCTCTGGGTATCCTCCTCGGCCGATTGGCGAACCTACATCTTCAGGAGGGGGACTTCTCCTCAGCAATCCTGCTTTATGAACGGGGACTACGAATCGAACCAAAACAACCCGAAGCGTGGACAAATCTAGGCTTGGCAAAGATACTCTCAAACAACTCAGATACTGCAATTGGCTGTCTTGATACTGCCCTTGAGCTGGATTCGACTAATTCGAGAGCGATCTGTTTCAAGGGCCTTGCCCATCTGAAACAAGGTTCTGTTGCTGAGGCTAAGAGAGTCTTCAGCGACATTGTAGACTATCAACCCAAATGCGAACGCGCACTGATTGGTCTGGGTCTGTGCCACAAGAAGAAAGGCGAACTGGATAAAGCAATCTCATGGTTCATGAAGGCCGACATGGAAAATAGTGGGAGTCTTGCAGCAGAATTGGAGTTGGGGAAGTTATACTTGGAACAGAAGCAATACAGGAAAGCTGAGGAGGCATTTCACGAGGCTGTGAAAATCGATGGGGGCAACCCAACAGCAATTGTGGGGCTGGGCGACGCCCAATTTGGGAAACAAAAATACAACGAGGCATTATACTTCTACAACAAGGCACTGACAGCAGTAAAGGGAGACCCCGAGCTCTGGGTCAAGAAAGGCAACGCTCACAAGATGAATCGTTCGTATGAAGAAGCTGCTGAGGCATATCAAAAGGCAATACAGGCAAATCGTGAATATATCCCGGCGTGGATAAAAGCCGCACAGGTTTATGTTTTGATGAAGGATGCAGATACCGCCCTGGAGTTCTTTAAGACAGCAATATCGCTTGCCCCAGAGAACGCGGATGTCGTCCATCAACGGGGACTCGTGAATCTCTCAATCGGGAATCTGAATGCGGCATTGGCAGACTTCGACAAAGCTTTTTCGGTCGATGCGAGTAATCCGGAACATCTATACTACAGAGCTGGCATCTTGGAGAAACTTGAAAGGTATGATGAAGCACTGAGAACATGGCAAATTGCCAGAGATCTGTATGAAGATATCGAGAATACCACTCGAGAAGCAGAATGCAATGCAAAGATGAAACGTCTGAAGCGTCTCCATGATTTAGAGGAGTACGAGTGAGCGAGTATTATTCTACTTGAAGATAAGAGCAGACAGATTCTTCAACGTCTTTACTTCATCACAGCTACTTGAGAGGACAATATACCCTTGTAGACTCGTACTCTCACCTGGATACAATTCTCGTTCATCAGAGAGATCGAACATCTGAGCTTTATCACTAAGTGTGGCAAAGGACAAGGTCTCTCTGTGCTTCGCAGTGGAGATCAGGCCAATAGGCTGGGGGGAGTTTGGAATGCAAATCCATCCTTCTTGAGCTGAAGACTGAACTGACAGATGTTGACCGGTGGGCTCTATTAGCTGCTCTTTGCCATTGAAGGTTGTGAGGACATTGGATAACGGCATTCCATTCTGCTTTAGCGCACCACGGAAGCCAAAAGTGAAACGTGCCCATTTTTTGCTTTTATTTTCCGCTTTGACAGAGAAATGTAGCAGAGGTGTTCCCGGGAGGACAAGATACCGAAGTCGCCAGACGAAATCTTTGAGCCCCGGGCAATGTTTTAGGCTTGAAGTCATCTCATAACCAGTCCATGGGGATAATTCTATCTGCGTCGCTTTCCAGGATTCCTTCGGAAGAGCTGATTCCCAGTCCCATATACCTTCAGCTTGAATAATGGGAGAGATTCCGGAGTGGAAACGGGCCCACCAGACAAAGGGCTTTGCCTTCGGGAAAGTATCATAGAGGACACTTTCTTCACTTCCTTTGGATATGCGAAGAAGTCCGCCGCAGTAGTCAGGAGACACAGCAATGCTTAATGGTTTGGTCAGCAATTGGTGGAGTTTCTTGCCTTGCGCTTGACCAATTTCAACATCCACTCCCTGAGGAGAATCGTACGCGATTGCAGCAAATGGAATCCTAGCAATTCGATTCTGAAAGCGGAGAGTAATCTCGCCACCTTCTCGTAGCCAAGAAGCATCGGAAGAGGCGTGGAGCCTGAGTAGTACCCGGTAGGGCGAGTTAATTCCCAGTGAATCAGAGCGGAATTCGAATGTATCCTGATTATCCAAAGTTATGCCGTTGGGAAAATCCATTCTCCCTTGTACTGCCACAGGAGTTTCATTAATTACCCGAATTTCAAATTCGATATCATTGACATTGTTCCGCCTCAGGAGAAGGGAGGATTCTGAGTGAAGCCCCCTTACATTGCCGGGAGAAATGAAACCAACCTGCAAATCAGATTGAATTTCTTGCGGGTGGCCTGGCATCCTTCTGTTATTGAGGTTAGCCGATAGGTTCCTAATTTTAATCCATTCTCCATCTCCAATATAGAATCTAAGGAGTCGCTTCTCAATGGTTTCGCTCGGAGCTATGTTAGGCAATCCGTACTCAAAATACGGTAATCCGCGTCGTCGAAGCCTAATCTCTCTCAGGTCTTCTCCTATGTCCCAAAGATAGCCAAGCAACACCTTATCATCATACATCGAAACTGCAGCCCATTGTTCATGGTATTCTTTGGGTTTTCTAGGTAGTTGCTCATTTCCACTCCATTCAGCAGAAGAGAGATGGTATATCTTACCCCTAAGGGGAACGTAAAGTTTCTGACCATTGAAATCCGCCCAACCCGCGATTCTTACGCCCAAATTATCTAGAACTTCTTGACCGTTGTTAGTCATCTCGATAGAGGTTTCCAAGTACTCCTGTCCAGGAAACACCTTGAAGCAAATGTCAAGTTTGCATCCCGGGGTTTCAGTTGACTCTCCCTGAAGGCGAACTTCAGCGTAATCATTGGTGTTGTGAATTTGTATGTCAAACCTCTTTCGGTCCCATTCAGAACCACCACTCGGAAATGGATAACCCAATGCCGGCAAGAAACCCCAAAGGGAAAGTGTCCGATTAGTCTGTTTGTGCCAAATTTTGCGCAATGCCATAGGTGGCTGGTCATTAATTCCTATTCTGAAGCTGAAGGTCTCCAATATTAGAAGCCCATGTGGACTTCTGTAGGCAACAGCCCCGCTTGGGCTAATAGTTGGAATTGGGATTCGCTGCCGGCTTAGCCAGGATTCTTGGCCACTCTGCTCTACTTTCAGATCTAACTCTAACACGCTGACATCGGATTCATCTGAATCTGGTGCATTTAATTCTATGAGAATCTCTGTGCTTTCACCAGCTTCCAAATAGAACCGTTCTCTTGTGGGATCTATAATGGTGTCTTCACTTGGAATAATCTCTGCAGTACCACTGAGTTGGAGCTCAGCATTGCTGGACAATATTACACCTATCTGTTTCTTCTCACCTGGTGAAAGGGCGAGAAAAGGAGGATTTGTGGTCACGCTAATTAACTCGGTGGGAATCAGACCACTGTAGAGCAAGATTTTTTCTCCACCGAATTCGAGAGCAAACTCGGCCTGCGTTCTTACTTTAATGTCCGGGTCCTTATCTCGATCCAATGGCTCAGCGGCTTTATCGATGGAGAAGAAACCAGGTAACTCGACCGTTTCATTTGGGTTCAATATCCCTGTATCCTCATCTTTCAGCTTGATGTGAAAATAGTCGGAGGAGGAAATAGTAAGCTGATATGGCAGTGGTCCTTCAGTGCCATTCTTGAGCCTAATCGAGAATGGAACTTCACCGTATCCGATGTATCCAATGTGCCTCTTGGGTTTGATTTCAGCCGCTATAGTTTGACCATCGAGAGTCCGAGAGAAACCGCACATGCCCTTTGCCTCGCGGTCAATTACCACATCAAGTGTATCGCCATTACCTGCAAAATGATACTTGAACACCCCAATGCTGTCCTCCTGAACAGTGTCGGGTTCCTGCGTGATATCACGCTCAAGAGAGTTATACCAGTTATGGCGCTTGAAGAATTCCGAGAAAATCTCTGCATTCAGGATTCCTGGAATATGTGATTCCATGAGGACGCTGGTTTCTGGAACCCAGTTGTACCCAACGCGTTTGTAAAGCGGCACAGCTTTCAGATTCCCACCCCACGTATGCAAGTCCACGCGGCGCTTGCCTGCTCTTGCAGAGGTTTCTGCCGCTTCGATTAGCATAGCCTTTCCAAAGCCACGTTTCTGAAATTCTGGATTTACTCCGAGGAGACCTACATATGATGCTTCAGGATCTAATTCGCTTTGGCACACGTTACAGTGTCCCACAATTTTGCCGTCAACTTCTGCAATCAGCACGCGAATATCTTCTTTCTTCTGAAGATTGTCAAGAACCCTTTCTGTTGTGATTGGTGTGCCACCCGTGAAGCCTCCGGGCCATGAGTCACTATCATCAAAGCTATTGAAGCACTCCGCCAGCAGTTTGGCATCTTCTCTGGTCTTTGCGATATCTCGCACGGTGCCTTCTGACAGCTTATTGGACATCTTGATAGCCTCCACTAGAATTAAGGGAAACATCTATCCCCGATGGCAAATGATTAAGAGTTTTTTGAACTCCGCCAATAGCTTCGAGGGATTCCATACCACTTAGGACTATATGCCCAGCTGCTTCTTCAGTTCCGCAAGTTCCAGAGTGTTAATGACCCTATTTGGCTCGATCCAACCACGACGGGCAAGAGTAACACCTAGTTCTATGAATCTCAGATGCTCTGTGCTGTGGGAGTCTGTTCCAATCGAGAACCTCAAATCATGATCTTTGGCATCAATTAGGTGAGAGTCAGGAAGATCCATTCTTGTAGGGAAGCAATTTATTTCAAGGCAGACATCTTGATCCTCAGCTGCACTGTATATAGCAGGCAGGCCTAATTCATAGGGCTGTCTTTTGTTGAGGAGCCGACCAGTGAGATGCCCGATTATATCCACATGTTCATTATGAATGGCGGAAAGGATTCGTTCAGTAATTTGTTCTTGAGATTGTGACAACCCGGAGTGGATGGCTGCAACAACAACATCCAACTCCTCAAGAGCATCATTGGCAAGGTCCAGTTTGCCGTCTGAATCTATGTTCACTTCCGCGCCAGGAAGAATAGTAAACTCTTCTAATTCCTCATTCACTTTATCGATTTCTTTCTGTCGTTCTTGAAAATCATCTTCGTCCAACCCCGATGCAATTCCTAATCCTTGGGTATGATCACAAAGCGCAAGAAACTTCAGGCCAGATGCTTTCGCGGTGAGGGCCATCTCTTTCATAGAATGAACCCCTTCACTCCAGTCGCTATGTACATGAAGGTCTGATTTGAGATGCTCAAAATTCAGAACCTCCGGAAGTCTCCCCTCCCCAGCTGCCTTTATTTCTCCTCGATTCTCTCTTAGCTCGGGAATAATATATTCCAGTTCCAATTTTCTGTATATTTCATCCTCTGTCTTCGAAGCCAAGGTTTCTTCTGATTCTCTGTCCTCCAAGCCATATTCACTTAATTTCCAATTATGGTCTATGGCCCGCTTTCTCAAGGCAATATTATGGTCCTTAGAGCCGGTAAAATACAATAATGCCGCTCCGAAATTTTTCTCATCGATGACTAAGAGATCCACTTGCAGGTTATTCTTCAGCACAACAGTGCTCTTTCTTTCGCCCTTGGATAGAACTCGCGCAACTTTCTCGCTGGATGTGAAAAAATCCATCACCTTAGAAGAATTGTCTGATATGACAAGAATATCAGCATCCCCAATAGTTGGTCTGCGCCTGCGTGTTGATCCAGCAATCTCAACGCGGCTAACATAATCCAGCTCGTCAAGTTGGGTCTTTATTTCTTCTACATCGGGCAGCATATATCCTAAGACAAATCGTTCGTGGCTCTCTCGATACATCGAGATATTTTCCAATATGTTCTGTTCAGTCTTCTCTCCAAATCCCTCAAGTTCGCGAATTTTGTGATTCTGAGCTGCATGCTCTAACTCATCAACAGTTGTTATTTTCAGTTCTTGATACAGCTTCTCAGCCATTTTTGGACCTATGCCTTCAACAGCCATGAGACTCCGCAATCCTTGGGGCATTTCTTCACGAAGGTTGTTGAGATACTCCAATTCACCCCGCTGGAGGTATTCAGCAATTTTTTCAGCGATGCTCTCACCTACACCCGAAACCTCTTGCAGCTCTCCCTGGTGATATACCTCTTCAATTGGATCCGAAAGCGTTTCAATAGCGCCAGCGGCTCTTCTATAGGCTCTTGGCTTCCACTGAACTCCCTTGATTTCAAGATAGTCTGCGATTTCATAGAGTATGTCGGCTACTTCCTGGTTTTTCACCAGCCTACGCCTCCTGGTTTTCGTACATGGTCACAATTTCTGATGTGGTTGTTGCATCTGTTGGACTCTTGTCAGGACGCCAATTTTGAAACCTGGGAAAGCGAAGAGAGAGCCCTCGATCTCCGTCCCCATCGCATGTGTGCACAGGACTCTTTGTTATTTCAGAGGATAGAATTTCTGCAACGTACTTGGGATAGAACCAGTAATCGGGTTCAATATCCTTTGTCGCTGATATCCTAGCTGGTCGCGAATCGGTCTTAGCATCTTCCAGCTTGTCGGGTAGATTTTCTAGTACCTCATCAGTGAATCCACTACCAAGCTTGCATACTGTTTCAAAAACAGCCTCTTCTTTGTTGTAGGTCGCACACAATAACGATCCGTAAGTACCTGCACGGGCACCTTTACCCGCATAAGCACCAATTATGACTAGGTCCAGAGTATCAGAAAGGTCAGAGGCATAACTTGGTTTCCATTTAATCCAGCTCCACTCTCTTGCACCAGCACGATAGCGTGAATTATCTCCACAGGATTTACATACAACGCCCTCAAGTCCCCGATCTAGACATTCCTGGAAAAATTCGTCGATAGCTTCAAGCTTCGAACTAGTTACGCGCCCTGCAATCTTCATCTTGGCGGTTTCATTCACTGTTCTTTCAAGGTTGTTTCTTCTCTCAGGATAGAGCTTTGTCAGAAGTGATTTTCCATTCTTATAGAGGATATCAAAGACAACGTATTGTACGGGGATTTTTTCCGCATACTCTTCAACATCATATTTCCGCCTTCTATTCATTATTCGTTGAAACGGATAGTACTCTTCTTTTTCAAAGTCATAGGCAACAGCTTCCCCATCTAGAATAACAGATTCTGCAGAGGTGTGGTCTTGTACATATTGAACTATATCTGGAAACTGCCCTGTCACTTCATTGAGTCTTCTCGAGTATAATCGAGTCTTATCTCCGTCCTTATGGGCTTGGATCCGTTCACCATCATATTTCTCCTCTGCTGCAATAACCTCAGACCCTATCTTCTCCATAAGAGTTGTCAAACTGTCCACTCGCTGAGCTAACATGGGTCTAAGTGGACGATTGATGGCTACACGCATTCTCTTGATTCCGTCCAAACCGCTCTTTGCAAGCACTTCAGCAACGTGTCCAATGTCTGAAGATACGTTGTAAGCATGCTCCAAGGGTTCTCTCTTATCCTTTGAACCAAGAAAGGCTTCTGCTAGACCATCAAGTACGGTCATATCACCAGCCCCCAGCCGCATCGTACCCAATGCAAGCCGAACTATGTAACGACGCTCCAAATCATTGCTGGCCGCTAATAGACTAGCAAGGATACGCTTCTTTTCCTCTTGGGAACCAGATCCACTTGCGTTCGCGATGGCAATGAGTCCCTGGTGAACTTCATCTACGGTCAGATTGGTACCGGTTTTGAGTTCATCTTGATACAGCTCGTGCCGCCTTCCATAGAAATAAGCAGCACCATCACCAAGGTCACCCAACTCCTTCATCTTTGATTCGACTTCGCTCTCATCAACATTTGATGCCATTGCCACGCTGGCCTTGGTCATCTCTTCTCCCAATCCAACTTTGACATCCCTATAGTCAGCCGCAATATCCCCAGTCAAGAAATAGGCAGCTATGTCGATTATTTCCTCGTCAATCTCAGTGAAAAGGTCGGACATAATGGAGATCATTTTGTTTCGAGATGAGGTTTCTTCTATCTTTTCGAAGTATTGGGCAAGAACCTCAAATTTCAACCTTAATCCGTCATATTAAACATAGTTATGTGCGAAATAAGAGTTTGGAAGCATTCGTTTTAAAAAAGGAGCCATCCAAACTAAAACAGAAATAAATGGAGGGGGCAAAATCCCCCACCACCGAAGCTTCAGGATAGTGTAGCCTGCACGCCACCCATAGTGGCAGTTGCTGATATGGTCAATGTCTGAGAAGCAGAGTTGTAGTCAGATGTTTCATAGATGTTTCCGTCAACCCCACTCCAACCATTTGCAACAATATCTACTCCACCGATTGTAGTGCTAGCAGTGAATCGCCCCCCAACAGAATTAGGTAAAGCGACATTCATCTGAATCCCACCAGTAGTGGTTTCAGCAACGAAATGGACATCATCGCCATAGAGTATTGCATCATCGCTCAGAGTCAATTCTATGCCGCCAGTAGTTGCAGTTATGTCAACGTTACCAATATGGGCATACTCATTGATAGCCACCTGACACCCCCCAGAAGCGACGTTCAAATCCATAGTATAGTTTGATCCGCTGCCTAGTGTTACATTCACAGCTGCAGCTGGATAATCAAGCGTGATGAAACCAGATGCATAGTCCACTGTAGGCAAGCCGTATTGTTGTATTGTGTTATTAGGAACTTCCATATCAATTCTGTACAGAAGTGCATTGTCTTCCACAAACATTACTCTAACAGCTCCAGCATCAATTGATATATTCACAGTTGTTAGTTCTGGCATTGTGGTGGGCTCACGTTCAAATGTGAATTCAGTGGTGTCCTGCCAGTTAGTACCAGTCCAATTCCAGTGAGCTGTACCAAACCATGCTAGAGCTCCGACTACAATTGCACCGATAACTATGACAGCTATGATGCAAGCAACCATCGTGTTGTTTCGTTCGTAATTACTCATTGTCGGTATTCTTCCTTTCAAATTTCTTGAGAAAATCATTCCATTGCTCTCGGTGTTTCCGATATATCGAATCTTTTTCCAACGCAAACTTCCGCATGATGCGTGATGCGTCATTTCTGACTGAGGGAGAGAGTTGCCGGTAGAGCTCTTCGTCACAGATAGGCAGATTAGAACTAACTTCATTCTCTATCTCTATCAATTGCCTCAGTAATTCCATTGCTTCTTGTTTCTGGGAATCGGCGATATCTATCCCATACACTCTCAGTGCAGAAACCGTTGATTGAAGCCGATCCTTCGCAAATTGAGCAACTCCCCCATTTGTTTGCATCATGCCGGATATTCCAAGGCGATACTCTCTAGCAGATGTGCGATAGAATCGCTGAGTGATGCCAGTGGGGGTTTGTTCTGTGCGCTCCTGGACCACCAGACCTGCTTTCTTCAGCTTATCAATATGGTGCAGTATGGTCCCAGGATTCTTGTCTAGAGCATCAGCAAGCTGCTTCACCGTCATCGGAACATTTGATAAATACTTGAACACAATGGCGGCTCTAGTTGGTTCAAAGAGTATCTTGATCGTTTTTGGGTCAGAAATTACTTCTAAATCCGACATAGGTAGTACTTCTTCTTCGTCTGACATCTTCTATACATCCCCCACAAGTCGGATATCAGGTTGTGTTTCTTCATGCTGTGTGCCATTCACTCCACTTAGTATCATATACACGCGACTCAAAACGATTACAGCAGCAGGAAAATGGATGAAAATCAGAAACAGCACAACCGCCACACCATAGAGGCCGAGTATGCTAATTGCTATGACACCAATACTTGCGAAATATGGAGTAAGCATCAATGGCAGAACCAGTAGAGTTGGAATTCCGATTAGAGATATCCAGACAGAAAACACCCTGTCGAAATACCGGGTACTCATCTTCAAAGAAACTCGTACTGCATCCAGAACTGAGTGTCCATCTATGATCGCTGGGAATACCATTGATAGAAGCCCCATGACCACTGTGAGGTATATCACACTACCTGCTGAGAACACAGTTATTGTTGCGTTTGTTGGAGTCATGAACACAATTGGTCCCGCAAAGACGAAAAGCAAGCCAACTGGTAGGATGGCTAATAGGAACATTATGATGCCGCCTCCAGCAAGCTCTAAGAATTTGCTCTTGTACCATGCAAAAACGCCCTGTGCGGTGGTTCCTTCACTCTCCACAATTTCTCTGCCCATTCCAAAAAGCGCCCCCACAGCTACTAGAACTGGAGCCGCAATTGGCAGAAGAATTAGCGCAAAGATTCCAAAGATGGCAGCACCGCTGATGCTTGAGAAGTCTGTTGCCAAGGTTGTGAATAGCAACACGAGGTCCTCAAAACCAATTGTCAAAATAAATAGTGGTACAATGATGACAAGCAGTACGACCATGAGAAGTACCGTAACGACAAGAACACCTAGCGTTCCAAGAATAAAAGATATGACGTTCTTGAAAGCAAACCGATAACTAATCTTCCAGTCTTGGAATAGGGTTCTAAGGCTTGATTGTTTTTCAGACATTTTGTTATCACCTAAGGGGGTAGTTTGAGTGTCCACAGAGTAATTACATCCGCAGACACTCGTTGTCGCTCATATATCACATCATTGGTACTTCAGGTGCAGTTGGCTCGTAGACTTGCCCCCCAGTGATTTCATGATACACCTTCACAATTGAAATGACTGCCATGGGTAGGAAGAGGAGAAGAGTTAGAAGACCTGCAATAACAGCCCAAATCCCAATGAAGATTGCAGCTGGATTGAGTGCCATAGCGGGATTGGGACCAATCAGCAGACCGCCAATTATCACTGGAGAGTAGACAAGCACAAAGAATACAATCAGACCGCTTAATAATCCGAACACGCGCTCGAAGTTCTTTTTGGCCAGATTGAATGACTCTTTGAATGCATCTTGTACATTCTGCCCGTTTACAACGCTGGGTATGACCATGAGGCAAAATCCCACCGTGATAAAGGTGTATATGAAGCTAAAGACTGAGAGTACTATTGAGGCGACTCCAGTCACTTGGAAGTCCATCGCCCATGAAACCAGGCCGTACACAATGCCTTGGGGAACGAGTATGATTAGTGTAAGGATCACACCAGTTCCGGCGAAGGTAAGGAATTTGCGCCTAAACCATGAAAAAGCAGATTCAGCTTTGGTTTCGCCAGTTTCTACGACCTCTTTACTCATGCCAAAGATTGAGCCTACTACTACAAGAGCTGCAGCAGCAAAGGGCAACATTATCAAGATACCAACACCACCGATGGCAAAGATTGCACCAGGATTGTGCGGCATAGTGTTAGCCATCCACTGTCCCCACTCAGTCCATACAACTGGCCCAGTGAGTAAGAACAAAGCGACAATGGGGATTGCAATAACCATCACAATCAGGACGAGTACTATTGCCATTCCTAAGTTAGCTAAGAAGTACGAGAGCATGTTGTTCTTGGCCATCCTTAGACTTGACTTCAAGTTCTCGTAGATTGTTCCGAAGGAGGTTGTTTGATTCGACATTAATTTTCCACCGTAATGTTTGTCAATCGTTATATCGTTTGACTTATACCAAAATAGGCTTCTTTATTTATAAGTATTTTGATGTTTGCCAAACATCGGGGCGTTTGGGAGAAGGAGAGTTAATCACCAAAAGCAGGGGGTGGTCAGCACAGCCAGTGGCGAGCTGAATTGGTTGTCGAGGGAGGTCGACAGACACATGTCGAACTGACTATCCTGACCAATAGCATATTCATATCTAGGAAACATAAACTCGTAAAAAGTCGGCAACCTATACCACTCTAGCTGACATATTTAATAAGCTTAGACTCTACGAAGAAAAGCAATCGAGGGGACCAAGATATGGACGAAGAAGCGAATGAAAAGCAAGAAACCGAGTTCGACTCAGAGATGTACCTTGAGATTCTCAGAGAAAACCCACCAATGAAGCGATATGTATCGCGTGGAGATATTCCTGATTCGGTCGATATTGAGGGTCCTCATGAAGATGCAGACAGGGCCATATTTAGGGCACTACGATTCGTAATGAGTGATGGAACTCCCAGATTCCAACCCGTACTGGGGTCCGCTGGACTTGGCAAGACGCACTTATTCTGGGCATTGAAGGACAAGGAGAATGAATTTGGGCGAGGGTCATACTTGGCAGTATACGTTCCTTCGCCACCAGCCCCTGTTCGAGTACCCCTTCATTTTCATGCATGTTTAGTAGATGAGGCTGGGGAGGAGATCTTTGAGAGCGCTACTGATATGCTCATTACAAAAATGCGCGATGTCAAAGGAGAGCCGACTGAGATTTATGACTACAACTTGGCACTAAATCGCCTATTAGTTGATTATCCAGGTATATCTGCAGATGTCGTCAAGGCACTTCTCAGATACAGATTGGATCCCGGAAACAAGGATTTGGCCAGAAGATGGTTGCTCGGCGATGCACTTGATGAAGAGGAAATGGAAAGACTTGATGTACGAACTATCCTAGAGGATGATGACGTCACAATGGCCACCCTTAAGCTCCTGTTTGAGGGCTCAGATCAGCCGATTCTCTTGTTCATCGATGAGATGGAGGGTCCCTACAACACTCATGGAGAAGAGGGAGAACGTCATTTTTTGGAGATAATCAAGATGATCTACCATGAGGGCACAAATGTAGCCATTGTCACATCTTGTCTCACCGACATCTGGGACCGTATTTTTGAGATAGCAGATGAGCCCACGAAGACACGAATGGAGGAACCAGTACACCTCAGAAAATTTGAGAGAGAAGACATCGAACGATTCATCATTGAATCCATGACTAAGTATTGGACTGAACAAAACATAGTGCCTCCTCCCAACCCAACCTATCCTCTTGGCAAGAAGCACATTGAAGAAGCATTTGAAATATCTAAAGGAAACCCGCGGGAAGCTCTCAGGCACTTGATCCCACTTATTGACTCCATACTCTTTGAAACAGAACCCGAACCCATTGAACCACAAGCAGATTATGTGATCAAACTAACGGCACCAGTAGTCATTAATTCGATAGCAGCTGGGCTTCAACAGATTGGAGAACAGGAAGATATACAGGTCAGCCTTATGGTTGCCAAGGGTGTCGCTGACCGGCAAGCCACAGCGATTCTTCGAGCCGAGAAGGGAGATACCGCAAAGCGAATAGCCATAGATGTGGCAAACGTGAAGGATTGGAATCGAAGCGGAGGAGTTGCGGCATATTACTCAGTAAAGCGGCTAAAAGAAATAATGGATAAAGATGAAGCGGACTTTGCCATAGTTGCTGTGCCAGAGGAAACGGGAGGCACAAAGTTCCAGGCAATAAGTGATGACTTGGATGAAAAACTGACAAGCCTCAAATTAACAGAAGAATCAGCTAGATCGCTGGTCAGGGGGACAACTGAGGAGAAGCTTGATGCTTTTCAATCACAGGTGTTCAAGGATATTCTCTCAAAGCTATTCTAACTTCGCTCCCGCATGACTAGGGACGACCGAGTCTTTCAATAAGTTCCTTATGCTCGCAGGATGGCATCATTTTCACAGCCTCTGCTATATTCTGACTGACATGCTTGGGAATATGAGTGTCCTGCCAAATGTGATGACGCTTGAACTCTGCAATTTCAAGATTCTCGCAAATTCCTCGAATAGTAGTGGTTAGGTCTGTCTGAATGCTTCTCATGGTTCGGGAGTTTATAAGAGGAAAAATAATGCTTGGAGCGGCGGGAATCAGAAACAATAGTGCAAACCCTAAAGATGTAGCCGGCATCCATTGCAGAAGAAAATCAATCGTGTCGACAGGCATGGAAAGAATATTGTATACGTGCAAAAGGGCGGCAGTATACGATCCGATATACAAGAGGAGGGATACAAAAGATATGACCAGAAAGGGAAACCCCACCAGCAATAGATTGTCAATCATGTTTCTCTTTGAAACGTAGGGCAGGATAGCTCCTCCAATGAAACTCGTATCGTCATTCCCTTTCACCCTCTGGAATGGGAGAACACAATCATTCAATTTCAAAGAAAGAAAACTCCTGTCACTATGTTGTGTTATACTTTCATATCCCTTCTCAGAAAATCTCTCAAGGAGCAATTCAAGTGTAGGAAGAGGTTCACCCTGTATGAGGAAAAGAAACCCCTGGTCAGAGTCCATTGGTTTCAGGTACCACAACCTACACATGGTCCTCAAAATATTTCCGTACTCATCCAACTTAAATTAACGGGGTATCTATCATATTAACTCGAGTTTGATTTCATTTATTATGCAACTTGTAATTTCGCAAGTATCAATCCCAAGGTTGATTGTTTCTTTCTGATAGTTCAAAGAAGATAATATTGAATGTATTTCGAAAAATAATCGTACAATTGATGGACAAATCATTATTCGTCTTCAAGAATGATTTTTGCCGTGCCTTCGAAAACGGAAAGCTGGTCATCTGTGATTTTATTTCCACCTTCATCCACCACATACCAAGCAGATTTTGGGTCAATTTCATCAAATGGCCATTGCTCCTCCAAGACATTCCGTAAAATCTTGTCAGGTTCTGCCCTTAGGAAGTACTCGTCCCCGGTCGCGGGATTCTTCACCACTCGAGCAATTTTGCCATCTTGTTCCTTCGTTATGCTGGTGGATGAGCGTAGAATGTTTAGTTTGCCAGAAAAGTAACAGAAACTAAGAAAGAGGAGGATAGATGTAACAATAAGGAGTGAGGCAGATTGGGTTGGGGGAAGAGGAAGTATACCTGTTTCCCTAAACGCGCCCCAATAATAGAGAAGAATTATTGCAAAGGGAACTAGAAGGAATAATGCTGAAAGGATACCAATCTCTTTCTTCTTCAATCGCTAAGCACACCCACCCGAATTCGTTGTGTAACTGACATCTCCTTGGTAAAACAGGGAATTTACGCATAAATAGCTTCGGTGCAAATCGATGCAATTGGCAGAGGTTCTATTTCTGCAATTTAGTTGCAGAATACGAATATGCTTTCGACGACATCGCGGAACTCATCATGAGGTAAGGCTTCATGGGCGCCAATATTCGTGTCACCATATCTCTCTTGATAATAGAGAACTACTCTACGTAATCCAACTCTGCAGAGTTCATCCGCATTTTCAACGACCAGATAGCATGCAAAATCATCAGACCGCTCAATGATCACCTCTCTTGATTCAAGCCGTACGTGGCGCAGATTTTCTTCTCTGTCAGTACTCCTAGTTATCTCATCAATGAGTTTGGATGTCCCACAGATTGCTGCTGATGTCAACTCAGCTGTGATGAGGTTATCTTGACTCCAGTCATAATAAGCCAACGCCATGCTGGTATCGATTGAGGAAACAAGTATGATTCGTTGGGGAGTCGCGTGTGAGAATGAGAGAAAGAGAGGATGGCGTGTGAAAGCATAGATTACCAAGCCCACCGAGAAAGAAAATGAAACATTGGATACCACAGCCCCATACTGATTTGGTAAAATGAAAAGAATGAAAGAGCCTAGAAAGGCCGTAATCAATCCCACATAGAGGAGTTTCAACGACCTTCGTACCATGTAGGGGATGTTCTCTGATTTTTTCCTTTTCGCAACAATGCCCAAGATTTCTAGGGCAGGAAGAGCGGTCAACGCATTAAGTATCACAAAAAGCATATTGTCCGACGTTACAAACCATATAGAATTCAAGTAATCATAGATTACGAACACATTTCCAGGAAGAATATACATAACGCACATTCCAGCATATATCATTGCATAGAGTATGAGACGGTCCCAACTCACTTTGGCCTGTCCACCAATAATTCCTCTTAGGATCAAGAATGCCCCCAAATAGAACAGCAGACCGCTACTCCGAAGAGATACCTCCATGATGATCTGATCCGTGTTGGCTGGTGAATACCTAAACAACAAATCCACTATGCTGGAAGTGCCAAGAAGAATCATACCGGAGGAAACGAATAGAAGGGGTCGGAATTCCCACTTGCGATATGCATCAATGGACCGCCATGCCATATACAGAAAGATGAGCAAAGTGATGACAATGGCGGCAATGTTTAATAGAGCAATAGATGAGAGTTGCATTTTGGTGGTGCGCTCCGACAGGATGCTTTGCTAGGTAGCGTGAGTTGTAGATGAGAATGAGCCTAGCAGAATAATAAGTCTATGTCAACTGGAATGAGGGTTTAGCAACATCAAAAGCAAACTTGGAGATATATGAGATGACAGTTTGGACAATGAGCGGGCTTCAGTGTGGCGCTTAAATTCTCTGCTTCTGAACTCTCATCCGAGGTCATCCCACGACCTCAAGGAGTTCAACCCAGTACCGTTTCTGGGAGGACAACACTCCTTTGTGCAAGATTGTCCAACCTAGAATAAACGGTTTCTCAAGACGTAGTTCACCCAATCTAATCTCGAATACAGTGTCAGCAGCATCAATCTTACTGCCGACTATTTGGGCATAATTTCTCAAAATTGCTGCTCTCTTGTCTGTTGTATAAGCCATATAGCTAATATGGCAATAGTTCGAATGTCATCTTGCCGTACTGAAATTTCCTCTACCTTCTTTAGAATCTCAAGAAGTCCATTAGCCTCTAAAGTTGCCCTCTGTGATGTCAATTCAGCGACAATCTTCTCCATATCATCTGCGAATTAATCAAGTGATTGTTTCACTTCTTTGACCGTGCGCCATCAACTATTTGATCTACATTCCAAGACCGATCTTCCACCATAATGAAAACCAGCTCCTCAGCATAGCAATTGCATTAAAAGCACTGCAGTCTCAGCCTTCATCAAGACGCAAGACAATGGACGCACATTAGGTTGAGTGAAGATACAATGGCAGCCTATCGATATGACCTGCACATACACACCAACTACTCAGATGGCGTTGCCTCTGTCAGAGAAGTTGTGGAGAAGGCAGCGGCACTCCGACTTGAAACAATAGCTATCACCGACCACTTCTGGCCATCTTTGGGTAGTCAACGGGCAAAGAGAGGACTCATCAAAAATCGCAGAATCGAAATCGACCAGCTGAGAAGTGAGTATCCAGGACTCAGAATTCTTGATGGGGCAGAAGTAGATATCATGCCATATGGTAAACTGGCAGATGTTTCGGGTGGGTACGGTCAATTTGACATCCTAATAGGTTCATTTCATTACACCTGCGATTCATCACTCTGGAGTTCTACATTGATAAAGGCACTGAGAGAGTTCAACTTCGATACATTGGGACATTGGGATGGTTATCTGACAAATTATCGGAAAGAGGACGGGCGGAGAGCGGCACAAGCACTTGCAGAAGCAAATGTGGCGATAGAATTGAGCGCCAGATATCCTGTCAGTCATACCGAGTTCCTAGAACTTGCGAGGGATGCCGGCTGTAAGTTTGTCTTGGGAAGCGATGCGCATACCCTTAACGAGATTGGACGATTAGATGACCAAATCAAGATGGCAGAAGCTCTGAATCTTCCTCTCGTAGAGTATTAGCAGGGTAAAGAAGAATATCCAGAACGTTTTTGTCTGCTATCACCTCTCTATTTCCTGGATATTTAACGGAGGAATAACTCGATGAATGAAGATAAGCTGCTATTCCCATCAGAAGAATGGATTAATATTTACATGGAAAAGCTGAACAACAATAAGGCCTACAAAGACGCGGCGTCCACTTGGGAGGGCGATTTCATTTTTCAAATAGACCCCGATGGTGAGATAGTGGAGGAACCCATCAGATTCTACTTAGACCTTTGGCATGGTGATTGCAGAGAGGCAAAGATGGCGGATGAGGATACTGATGCTGAGTTTGTCTACCAAGGCCCGTACAAGAATTGGAAGAAGTTGATTGAGGGAGAGATAGACCCGATAAAGGGACTGATGTCAAGGAAATTTAAGCTCGGAAAAGGCGACATGGGAAAAATTATGCGAGCTACAAAGGCAGCAGCTGAGCTGGTGGCTACTGCATCGCAAATGCCAACCAAGTATCTAGACGAATAGAACAAACAGCTAAAGACTACCAGGAGCAAGAGTATTGAGCTTTCTTTACACTGATGTCTGTACATCTTTAGGCATCAAGTATCCCATATTCCAAGGAGGAATGGGGCCCTATAAGACGGAAGACTTGGCGATAGCTGTCAGTAATGCCGGTGCACTAGGAGTGATTAGTAGCATCGGGATGGCAGCAACGCTTCTACCCGAAGCAGCACCTGTCGATGCAAAGAGGATGTTTGGAGAGGACCCACCAAAAGAGCTGCTGAGAAAATCAATAGAACGAGTCGCGGAAGAAACAAAGGCAAGTGAGGGAATATTTGGGGTAAATGTGCCCGTGGCATCTGAGTTCATTCTAGCATCCAAGATGTTCGTGGAACAAGTAATCGAATCAAGAGAGAACGATTCAGAAATTGAGAAGCGGCTCAGAGTTTTAGTTACGTCAGCAGGCAACCCCACCCCATGGGCGGAAGTGAAGAAGCATGGGCTGACCTGGGTTCATGTTGTACCATCAGTCTATCACGCCAAAAAGGCCGAAAAAGCAGGAGCAGATATAATCGTCGCTTCGGGGCATGAGGGAGGGGCACATGTTTCATGGGACCCGGTTCACTCAATGGTCTTAGTACCTGCGGTGGTGCGAAGCGTGGATGTGCCGGTTGTTGCCGCGGGAGGCTTTTGTGATGGGGCATCTTTGGCTGCTGCGATTTGTTTGGGTGCAGATGGTATTCAGATGGGAACCAGATTCATTGCAACAAAAGAAAGCGATTTCGAAGATCTTTGGAAGAAGGCGATTATTGACAGAGAGGAAAGACAGACGTTAACGGGAAGGGGGCTATTTGGACCAATGAGATTCCTACGAAATAAGAGAGCCGAGAGGATTGTAGAGAGAACATTGAAGGATGTACCTTCATTCTATCTCGGAGAACCAGTGCAGTCAAATGAAGAAATCCTGGAATTGGAGAGGTCAGGTTTCGATGAGCTCCTCAATGGCAATGAGAGTGAAGCACTCATGTTTGGTGGGGAGTGTTCAGGCCGAGTTGACGATCTCCCGTCAGTAGAGGAGCTAATAACTAGAATAATGAATGAATCAAGGAGCGCTTTCAACCGCATATGTGACAGTCTGGAGTAACTACTCGAAAGAGTCAGCAGACATAAGAGGGAGTGTTCTAATTGATTGAAAGGAAGGCATATTCAAGCAAATAGCAGGTATGCCATGCCAAGAGGAATGAGAAGATGGTCTGGTGGTTTCTAGTCCCGAAGGTTGTGTTTGGCGAAGATGCTCTCGATGAACTTGAGCAGATTGAAGGTAAGAAGGCATTCATTGTCACTGACAAGGTGATTGCGGAAATCGGGCTTGCGGAGAAAGTACAGACAAAGCTTCAAGCACTCAACTGGGACGTTCGCATCTGGAACAATGCAGAGGCAGATCCAAAGGTTTCGACAGCAAAATCAGCGGCGAAGGAGATGCGAAGCTTTGGAGCAGATTGGATTTTTGCTATTGGAGGCGGATCCGTCATGGATGCCGCAAAAGCCGCGTGGGTACTCTATGCGAACCCAGACATGAATCTGGAGGCACTCACACCCTTCGACTCTATAGGGGTCAGAGAGAAAGCAAAACTGGTTTGTATTCCGACAACTGCGGGGACAGGTTCAGAAACAACAAAGGCAATAGTTGTTCGCGAAGATGAGTCAGGTAGAAAGTTCGCAACTATCAATTCGGAACTTGTGGCGGATTTGGCAATATTGGAGCCAGAGTTTGTCAAAGGTCTACCCCGGGACTTGACTGCCTACACGGGAATGGATGCACTGACTCATGCAGTTGAGGCGTATGTATCCATGTGGAAAAATGACTTTTCAGATGCATGTGCTCGTCAAGCTATTCGTATGGTCTTTCAATGGCTGCCTAAGTCAGTAGACAACCTGGAGGATTTAGAAGCGAGAGAAAAGATGCTTGTTGCTGCCAATCTTGCAGGTATGGCATTCAGTAATTCGCAAGTCTGTCTGGCGCACTCTCTCGGACATAGTATGGGATCAGTTCTTCGCACACAGCACGGTCTTGCTGTTGGATTGGCCCTTCCATACACCATAGAATACAGCGCACATGATAACCCAGAAACCGCGACTCACTATTCTGATTTGGCAGGAATGCTGGGAATTGTCGAAAAGTCTGAGGAGGGCACAGCACGGCTTTTCGCAGAAAGCATTCGGAACTTACAGAAATCGATTGGCTTTCCTACAAGCATAAAGGAAGCGGGGGTTACAGAGGAGGAATTTGAGAAAGCTCTAGATAAAATGGTAGAATTCGCCATGATGGATTCTAGTATCACGATGACGCCAAGGAATATTGGAAGCGGAGAAATACGGAGAATGTATGAATACATGTTCGATGGCAAGAGAATTGATTTCTAGGTGGGCTTGAAGTGAAGGGATACAGGGGAAAGACACTCCGAATAAATCTCAGCACATCAGAAACCTCAGTCGAGGAACTGAATGAGGAGCTGGCAAGGCGGTTCATAGGCGGGGCAGGACTTGGAACCAGATTGTTATACGATATGGTGGACAAAGATACCAATCCCTTAGGGCCACACAATCCGCTGATATTCATGACAGGACCATTTTGTGGGACGATGGTTCCTACTGGAAGCAAGGCATCTCTATGTGCACGTTCCCCGTACACGGGTCTCTTGGGATATAGCACCTTTGGAGGTCACTTGGGCGCAGACATCAAGTTCGCCGGTTACGATGGAATTATCATTACTGGGCAAGCGAGCAAGCCGAGCTATGTTCTAGTAGAAGATGGGGATGTCGAAATCCGAGATGCAAGAGAAATTTGGGGATTAAATACTGAGGACACATGGAACGCTCTCAAGGAGGAAACAGGTTATAGAAATGCAGGAGTTGCACGCATAGGAATTGCAGGCGAAAATCTCGTCAAATTTGCCAGCGTGATTGTAGACCACTACCGTGCAGCAGGACGCACCGGAATGGGTGCTGTAATGGGCTCAAAGAGAGTGAAGGCATTAGTTGTAAAGGGGACCGACAGAAAAGTCCCAGTTTATGATGATGAATTAAGGGAATATACAACAATGCTCAATGATGACAAGAGAGAGGACCCCACATTTGTGATGTACTCCGATTTGGGTACAGCTGGCTATGTGGATATGGCTAGCATCATGTATGGCTCTCTACCGGCCGGGTACTATACAGTATCAGACTTCGACGCATATGACATCAGCGGGACCACCATGCGAGAAAAGATTCTTGTTGGCAAGTCTGCATGCTATCGATGTCCTATTGGGTGTGGCAGGAGAATCAAAGTTGAGAAGGGGAGATACGCAACAGAAGAGTTTGCAGGACCCGAATTGGAGATTACCGGCACCATGGGTTCCCTCATTCTAAACAACAATCTTGAAGCCTTAGCATATGTAAGCAAGCAGTTCGACTTGCTAGGCGTCGATTTCATTTCAGGTGGAAACACGATAGCTTTTGCCTACTATCTATTTCAGGAAGGAATCTTAACAGCGAGCGATTTAGATGGTATAGAGCCTGAATGGGGAGAAGTCGAGAGCGCACTGTCACTATTGGAGAAGATATCGAAAAGGGACGGAGTGGGTGACCTTCTTGCCGAGGGAAGCAAGTCTTTCGGAGCTGAATATGGTGTTGAGGAGTTGGCGGCACAAGTGAATGGACTAGAGCTTCCTCAGCATGACCCCCGCGGATTCTCGGGTATGGCTATAGCCTATGCTACCTCGCCCCGCGGTGCCTGTCATATGAGCGCTGATATGTATAACGTTCAAATGGGCCAGCAGAATGAGGCTCTAGATATTGTAAGTGAGGACAGATTCGCCAATGAAGCAGATATAGCTGCCAAGCAACAAGACTTCAGGTGTGTCACTAACTCGGCGGTAATCTGCAATTTCTACCCAATAAAGGCTGAAGAGCTTACTGAACTCGTGCAAAAGGTGACTGGGTGGGATTATTCTGTATCGGAGCTAGGAATGACTGGGGAGAGAATATTCACATTAATGAGATTGCTTAACCTGAGACTCGGTTATTCCACAGAAAATGAAAAGCTGCCTCAAATTGTAATGCAACCTTTGGAGGGACCTACAGAGGGGCATGTTCCTGATATGGATGCACAGCTATCCACTTGGTACGAATATCGCAAGTGGGATCGGAAGACAGGCAAACCGAGCACGGAACAACTCGAGAAGCTTGGACTGGACGGTATGTAGGCGGAGTCAAGAGCTCATGTTTCCAACATTAGCTAGAACAGACTTTAGCACATCATAGAGAATACCTACGTCTTCGATTTTCAGTTTCTCGTCGGGAGAATGGGGATTCTTTATTGTTGGGCCTATCGATACCATCTGTAGTCCAGGGATTCCCGCGCCCAGAATACCGCATTCTAATCCTGCGTGGATGGCTTCCACAATCACATCTTCCCCATAAACTTCCTCATACTTTTTCCGAAGGAACTTCAGAAACGGACTCTGTGGATTTGGAGCCCAGCCAGGATACGCCGGGCTTCTTGTGCCGACCCATCCACCCATTTTTCCAATAAACATCAATCGTCGCCTCACAGACTCCAATTCCTCTTGAATACTGCTTCGTGAGGACATCTGTAATTCAATGCCATGTTCATCAGTATTGATTACTGCCACATTGTTCGATGTTTCGACAAGATCTTCTACTGTCGGTGAATATCTCAGGGGCCCATGTGGGAGAGAATGGATTGTCCGAATAACACATACTGAGCTCTCTGTGTTAAATGTGCTAACGGGAACCGACTCGGTCAAAGCAATGTCGATGTTTGGTTCGAGAATACCCCCGTTGATACCTTGTCTGTTGTAGTAGTCGGTTATTGCTGAGATTTCTTCCTCAATCAGTCTCTTTGTTTCATCTGCATCTTCTTTTTTCACCGCAAAGATAGCATGAGATTCTCGAGGTATCGCATTTCTCTTACCCCCACCGGTCCAATTGGATAATCTTACCTCGACTTCGTCAACCAAGGTAGACAAACATCGAGCAACAAGTTTGTTTGCATTAGCTCGAGGCTCATGAATATCTACACCGGAGTGCCCACCCTGGAGTCCTGAAATGGAAAGTTTCAGGAACAAGTCATCACTCTTCGGCTCAAATTTCTGGATCTTCTTCTCAAGAACTGTATCTCCACCACCAGCCGAGCCTATAGTTATCACGCCTACATCTTCAGAATCGAGATTTATGAGAAGCTTGCTCTCAATGCCCATTTCTTCTGGGTCTAATGCAAAGGCACCTGTGAGACCAGTTTCTTCGTCTACAGTTGCAAGCATCTCGAGAGGGCCATGCTTGACATCCGGGTCTGTCAATATCGCTAGGCCAAGTGACATTCCAATTCCATTATCTGCTCCTAAGGTTGTTTCGTCCGCATCGACCCAATCACCATTATCCTGAATTCGAACAGGTATTGGTTTATTCTCAAAATCAAATCCACCTTCTTTATCGGTTTCACATACCATATCCAAATGACCTTGAAGCATGACCGTTGGGGCATCCTCCATGTCGGGGTCCGCTTCCTTCTTGATGAGAATGTTTCCGGCCTCATCCTCAATAACATCAAATTCTAGGTCAAGTTCTTCGGCCTTCTTGGCAATCCACTTTTTTAGACGCTGTCTGATTTTCTCCTCTTTCTTTGATGGGCGTGGCGTCTTTGTAAAGACCTCCTCGAAAATATGCCAAACAATTTGTGGCTCTAGCTTCTCAAGCACCATGATATTCAATCTCCAGTGCTCTAAGAAAAGAGCAGCCGTCTAATAGTCTTTACCACAGAGACGCTATCTTTTTGTCTATGTTCTCAAATCAATTTTGATTGAGAGGATTACAATGGTATTCGATCCCGCACTAACAACAGCACTTCGCGAGGCGCTACCTTGGGCAGGCCCATTCTTCTTGGCAATCACTGAGCTTGGCTCTGAAACCTTCTATGTAGTACTAATTCTCGTGGGTTACTGGGCATTTCGGAAGAAGGACTCCATTAAGGTGGCATATGTTCTTATCGCATCAGTTGTATCAAATTACTGGCTAAAACTAGCAATAGCAAACCCAAGACCAGACCCAACGAACTGGTTAGGCGACTACGAAGCGAGTAATTATAGCACACCAAGCGGTCATTCTCAGAATTCAGCTACTCTATTTGGATGGATAGCTGCAAAAGCGAAAATGTGGTGGATGTACATTTTATCAGGGATTCTTATTTTTCTCATTGGAATATCTAGAGTGTATATCGGAGTCCACTATTTGGGTGATGTCTTACTTGGGTGGGGAGTAGGAATTCTTACGGTCACATTGCTTTATTTCGCAGAAGAGCCTATGTCTGCGTATTTTGAGAAAATGGATGGGCTACTCGCATATGGTCTGCTGTTCATCTTCGGACTTTTAGCTACAATTATATCTTCGTTTCTACTTCCACAGCCACCGGGAGATAATTTCGGAGCATTAGGCGGACTAATCATGGGTTTGGCAATTGGTCTTCCTTTGGAACAGCGATATGTGATGTTTGAAACTTCTGCACCAAATGGACAGAAGTGGCGAATAATACTCAGGGTTCTTATCGGTCTGATTTTAGTTCTTGGAGTAATGATTGGTCTGGCGCCAATCTTGGTGACCGAGAATGTATTTCTCAGGGCTATAAGATATACCCTTGTCGTCATAATTGGTTCCTTTGTTTGGCCTCTGATATTCAAGCGGGTCGGTTTCTAAGACAGTAATAAAACGCATCTCGATAGATTCAATAGCAGGGACACTAGCTAATAGAAGGAGTTTGAAACCTATGGAAAGTAGTTTCAGCAGTCCATTAAACAATCCTCTGTATCCTCCCCCACCCTACCATTATGAGAATGCACGATTATCTCTTTCATTATTCTATCCGTCGGAGGGTTCAGTTCAATCACTTCTCCCAACTCCACTAAAGCCTTCACAGCTTCCGCTCATGGCTTTGCTTGTCGCTGAACAGCCATGCAAAGAAACGGGCACTTTCATGGAGGCAGGGGTACTCGTACAGTGTATGTTTGATAATCCGGATTCAGGTCAAGAAGATGTGGGGGTTTATTTCGCTCAGAACTTCGTTGACTCTGACATTGCTCTGGCGGCAGGGAGGGAGATTTGGGGGTACCCGAGAAAACTCGCGAATATATCTTTGGATTTGAAAGGAGATATATTGAGCACGAAGGTGATTCGAAACGGAACCCTTCTGATAGAAACCACTTGCGAATTATCAGACGAAGGTGAATGGATTGATAGCGGCCCCAACATCAATGCCAAGGTAATACCGAAAACCGATGGAACTGGTCATTCAATATCATCTCTGACGGCAGCTTACCTCACCTATGATATTAAGAATGGCCGCTCGGGTGATGTGGAGATAAACATTCATGGGACACCCGAGAATGGTCTTGATGCCATTGAAATTGAGAGCTCAATGATTGGGCTCTATTTTGAATGCGACATGATTGTTCCTGCGGCGAAAGAAATCGCGAATTTGGAGTTATAGATATTCACTCGCCTCAAGTTTAGCTAGCTTCAGACCGGCAAGCCTAGTATTACGTCTAAAGAGAAGATAGCATATCAATGCAAACCCGGGGAGAGCGAGGTATGTATAGAGTACATTCATTGTGAGTCCAATCGAAATCATCCCAAAAATCCCGAGATAGCCCAGTAGCAGAGGCAAAGCCAAAGTTCGCACTAGGCTCCATATAGATATCGGCATCTGTGTTGAAGAGCCACGCTGTCTCTCTATTTGACGCTCAGCTTTGAATTCTCCTCCATCTGCAGCAGCGTAGGCCGCACTCGCACCTGATGCCATTGTCAGGAATATTAGACTAATCGTGATTGCGGGAAGGTATACTAAAAGAACAGGAGTGAGGAAGTAGATGACGACCGAGGTTATGATTCCGGCGCCAATTGTAAATGGAAGAGCGCTGTACACTTTCCCCTTGAGGTAATCCTGCAGATTTGTACTCGCAAGTTGAAGATTCATTATATTGTCACCCTCATAGACTGTTTCGAGCCCGGCAAAATAATACCCATATGCGAGAGCAATGGGGATCACCGCTGATATCATCAGGTATGGAGTGAACGCAAATGTTGTTTCGCCCCCTGCGAACGCCGGTAGTATAATCCAGATCACATATCTAATGGGTCCCAAGAGGTATTGTGTCAATACTCTTGCTTCTCGTCTTATGTTCGAGAGATTATACCATATTGAAACACTAATCGTTTGGTTGAACTTTATTCCGGGTATTGGCTGTGGATTCCAGGTTGAATGTTCTATAGGCACAGTCTTCTTCGGTGTGCGTTTCTCAGCGGAAGCAAGCCAACCACTGTAATGCGCTCTCTCGCTTGCAATAGCAGTCAAATAGAGTAGGCCGACTGAAATGAATCCGTAGAAAATTGCCATAGCCAAGTCCTGCATCGGGATGGGAATGCCAACAAGAGTGCGAAGGGTGATGGAGCTGGCAGCGTAGCCAGGTGTGAGGTCCGACGAGAACCCCAAGGCTTGGAGAATATCAAAGATACCACCAAAAAGCCCCGAACCAAAACCGCCATCCGAGAGGTAGAATGATGCATACCAGAGAGTGCCTCCAATTATTCCGGCAGCAGTGAGTATCGCATAACCTACCTGCTTCAGTCTTCTCCTTCCAGCCACTAGCCTAGAAACCCCAAGGCCAAGTAGTCCCCCAAAAGAAACGCCAATTGCTATCAGGAGATACATCGATAATAGAAACGCGGGAATGGACAGGAAAGCAAAGAGAACGGGGGAAAGTATACTGAACCCAGCAAATATTGATCCGCCAATTACGAGCCAGAAAATGCTGTTGTAAAATACTGTAATTATAACCTTTTCCAAGAATAGAGTTCTGAGAGAGATGGGCATTACCATAAGATATTCCATTCGGGAGCTATTTGCTACAGTTGTAGCCATGACTGCAGTTGAGCCCAGAAAAGAAAACAACATGAGTGTATTGAAGATTGTTGCTCCAAGCCCAGGATTTTCCGTAGCAACTGAACGTGCCAAGGGCCACAACACAGGCCCAAGAAAAACAATGAACAGTGTGATAATCACAGCGATAGCAATAGCTATTATTAATCTTGAAGACCTCTTCCAGAGAGGCTCAAGCTCAGTGCGTTTGCCACCAGGATTCACAAAACGAAATGTTCTGGACAAGTCTTGTCGAAGAAGGAAGATCAAATCAGAGAGGTTCAATTCTCTTCACCAGAGTCCTCAAGGTAGCTAGCAATCAATTGCATATCGGGTCCGCCAGTAAGTTCAAGAAAAATTTCTTCAAGAGAGGATTGCCCTTCAGCCTTTTCGCGGAGCTCATCCAGAGTTCCTTCTGCAATCATCTTGCCATCTTTAATTATTCCAACTCTATCACACATTTGTTCGGCAATCTCTAATACGTGAGTTGACATAAGAATAGAGGCTCCACGCCTCCTCAATCCATTTAGGATTTCCTTTATTGTCGCGGCACCTCGCGGATCTATTCCGGCTTGCACCTCATCCAAGATTAGAACCTGTGGTCTATGAACGAGCGCGGCAACCAGACTCACTTTCCGTGTCATGCCTTGAGAGTATGTTTCGATGAGATCATCACTAGCATCTCTGATATCCAGCAGTTCAAGGAGCTCCTCAATGTCCTCCGTTCTCTCTTCACCACGGTCGACTCGCCAGATATCAGCAACATAATTGACATATTCCCAGCCAGTGAGACGCTCTGGTAACACAGGGTTTTCTGGAACATATCCGGTGACTCGCTTTGCTTTCACAATCTCATCCTTTATTCCATGACCGTTTATCTTAGCGGTTCCCTCGGTAGGCTTGAGTAAACCAAGCAGCATTCTCATAGTAGTTGATTTACCTGAACCATTTGGTCCCAGTAACCCATAGATTTCTCCCGACTTTACAGTGAACGAGAGATGGTCTACTGCGACGAAGTCTCCGAACTTCTTTGTCAGGTCCTGCGACTCAATCATTAGAATCAAATTTGACAGTTATCAGAGTAATTTATGCGTTCGCATATATATCCGGTTAGCATCCAACGGATTTATTATTCATTATGATTCGCTCATGTACCATGACGCTAGAAACTTGGAGATTGTTGGACCTAGGAGCAATCGACCCCCTGGAGACTCAAATCATCTATGATATGGTCGCTCAAGGGATTACAGAGGGAGAATCGCAGAATACAATCATTATTTGCTGGCCCGCTGAGCCCTTAGTAAGCGTTGGGTACTTCCAAGAGATAGAGAAAGATATTGACCTCGAATTTTGCCGCGAGAATGATATCGTGGTTACACGCCGTGTAATCGGCGGGGGTGGTGTCTACCTAGATGATGGACAGCTTTTCTATCAACTAATTGGGCGAGTTGATAGTCCGACTACGCCAAAGCCCATTGATGCCTATTATCGGAAGTTTCTCAAAGCACCAGTTCAGGCATATAGGAACCTTGGCATTGAAGCTGAATTTCGGCCGGTCAATGATATTCAGGTCAATGACAAGAAAATATCGGGAAATGGAGCAGGAGATGTTGGTGATGCACGCATTCTCACCGGCAACATGATTTTGGATTTTGACTTCGAAATGATGGTGAAGGTTCTTCGAGTACCAAGTGAGAAATTTCGAGATAAAATCTACAAGAGCCTCAAAGACCGGATGTCAACAATTCTACTTGAAACTGGATCAATGCCAGAAAAAGATGAGGTCAAGATGGACTTAATTGGTCTTTACGAAGAAACCCTTGGCATAGAGCTGGAAAAGGGCGAGTTGTCTTCTTGGGAAAAGAGCAGGATGTTGGAGCTCCGCCCTAAATACAAATCAGATGAGTGGCTTCATTGGAGAAGCGGTGGAAGACTTGATGCCCGAACGGTTAGAATATCCGCAACAGCATCTGTTGGTACAGCGAGCCATAAGGCCGAAGGCGGGCTGATTCGGGTGACTGCAGAGGAGGTAGAAAATGAAATTAAGGAAATTGTCATTAGTGGAGATTTCTTCATGCTTCCATCCACAGCCATCGGAGCACTTGAGAATAACCTGAAGGGCACGACTCTTTCTAAGGACGCGATACTAGAAAAAATAAAGGAAAGCTATACTGAGTTTGATATCGATTCACCAGGAGTCAAGCCAGAAGATATTGCTGACACCATAGAGTTAGCTTTCGAACAGAGGTAGAGCGAACGACCCGAGAGGGATTTAACGGATTGCAAAAAAGTCTTGAAGGTAACCAATCATGTTGTCGGATACCACTTTCTCTGCGATTGCACCAGGAAGAGTCTGCATCTTTGGAGAGCACAGTGATTACTTGGGACTGAATGTGATTCCCGCTGCTATTAGCATGTATATCGAAATTTCTTGTTCGCCACGTGATGACCATCTAATGGATATCAGATACACGGATGTGGGAATAAAGGATACGTTCAAGATTGACAGAGAAATCGAATATGCGCATGAGAGAAACTATGTTAGAAGTGCATTTAATGTTCTTAGAAGGCATGGAATTGTCCCCGTTTCAGGTTGGTCAATGCATGTCAGAGGGAACATACCTATCGCAGGAGGGCTGTCAAGCTCGTCAGCATTAGCTGTGGCATCCGTCTTGGCATATTCTAGGATGGCTGGAGAACCTCTGAATCCCAGGGCGATAGCGGAGCTTGCATTCCAGGCAGAGGTCAAGGAATTTGGAGAGAGTGGAGGTATGATGGATCATTATGCTTCTGCATGCGGGGGAGTTATACACCTAACTACAAAAGCCAAGATAGAGGTGACAAGAATCCCGGCATCCATCAGTGGGCTTGTCATCGGCGACTCGGGGGAGATGAAGGAAGATACAGTTGGCGATTTGGCAGAGATCCGTAATTTGGCTGAGAGGGGATACAGCAAACTAGCACGGTATATAGAGAATTTCGATCAGACCAAAGCACCCCTTGAAAAGGTCCAACCATTTCTGAACCGGCTTTCCTCAAGAGAGCAAAGAGTGGTGGAAACAACCCTCAAGAACAGGGACTTGACTCAGCGTGCATATGACACTCTGAAGACCAGTAACTACGAGCCTGAAGATTTAGGCTCAATGATTGACCAACATCATGTCTATCTCCGTGATGGGCTGAATCGGTCAACCGAGAAAATAGAGGAGATGATACGTGCTGCAAAGGGTGCAGGAGCTTTGGGATGCAAAATCAACGGAAGCGGGGGTGGTGGAACAATGCTGGCATATTGTCCAGGAAGGGAGGATGCTGTTTCCTTAGCTATCCAGAGAGCAGGGGGGACACCATATGAGGCCACCATTGCAAAGGGTGCCCACCTGAACATTTCAGATTGAGTTGGTCAGTCGCTCGAGGCGAGTTCTTCCATTCTATTTTTAACGATTTCAAGTATTTCGTCTTTGAGATTCTCGCTCTCCTCAATTAGTTGCTCGACTTCTTTCCGGGTATTTTTGACGAATTTCTCGTCTTTGATATTATCAAGATTTATCTTGACATTAAGAGCTGCTGCCTTAATCGCTGCTGATAACGCATACGCAGCACCGCCAGCATCGGTTATGGCATTGATATTGCCCTTCTCGGCTGCAACTTTCGCATGAGTGAGTGCCTCATATGACTGCTTCATGGTTTCTAGAGGAATCTCTGCAGCATGGATAGTAGCCTCCTCAATTGCTTCCGCCTTCTTTTCTTTCTCCTCTTCGTTGTCTTCCGGAAGCTTGTATGTTTCCATCACTTTTTCAAAGGCTTCGGAGTCTTTCTCAACTAAATCCATAAGAACACCCCGATTCGTTTCGCACGCATGTCGGTGATCAAGCATCTCCTGCTTGATGGCTGCAAATTTCCTTCCAGTCAATGAGAGACCTGTCACCATGCAGACGAGAGCCGCACCGTACGAGCCCATAGCTGCAGCAACACTTCCTCCACCAGGAGTTGCCCTAGCACGGCGTACCTGATTCCCGAATTCAATCAAGGACATCTCAGTGAACGATTTCTCAGTAGGCTCTTCAGCACCGCCAAGGTAGTACAAGTCGAGAATCATTGAGTCATCAAGCTTCTCCGGCTGCAAATAGTACTTGAGAGCATCAATGAGAGCGAAGAGGGGTACCATCCCAACAATCTCGGTTTCAACAACAGTGGCACCAAAACGCCTTGCTTCATTCTTCACAACTTCAAGAACCTGATGTATCTTTGTCCTCTTCGGATGCGTGAGATTGCATGAAACTTGGACCATTCCTTTGTCTGGCAAGTTTAGACCAATACCCTGCACGTTTACGAAACCACCAGTGGTTGCTCTGACAGCATTTGCACAGACCTTAGCCACTTCAACATCCGTTGTATTTAGATTGAAATTGATTGCAATCAGGAAAAATCGTGCTCCTGTAGCAGTAGCACCAGCCTTTGGGTTGATTTTGTTCGGGCCATAGTCAGGAGTCTTGCTCTCATCCTCTCCGATTGTTTCGCTAAGTCCTTCGAATTCTCCCTGACGAATATTAGGCAATTCCTCCCTTTCAGGACGGGTAGCGGCTTTGGCGTAGAGATAGACAGGAACATCGTGCTTCTTAGAGTATTCCTCAGCAAATTCCTTTGACAGCTCTATGCACTCCCCGATGGTCGTACCATGAAGGGGAATAAAAGGAACAACATCAACGGCGCCCATTCGAGGGTGGGCTCCCTCGTGCTTTCTCATATCGATTTTCTCTACTGCAACATCTGCAGCCTTCAAGGCAGCCTGTTTGACTTTTTGTGGTTCTCCTATGAATGTGAATACAGACCTGTTGTGGTCAGGGTCATACTCAACATCAAGAAGACGAACACCATCAACACTCTTGATGGCATCAGCCAATTCATCAATTACCTCTTTTCGACGACCTTCGCTGAAATTAGGTACACATTCAACAACCTTCACGCGTGTCACCAAGCCGGTCGGATAATTTCAGGCAAAAAAGGATTTGGGAATCGGGGTTTTAACCAAAAAACAACATGGGATGCGCAAAAAGGCAAGCCTAATTCCGCATCTTTTGCAGTCATGTGCATTCTTTTTCCTAGTGGTTACGTTCAGCTTGTATATCCGCCATAGTCTATTGCATCAACAATGAAAATGTTAGTTTGATTCTGCAGGTATGAATATGCAGCTAACACGTTTCTAAGTAACATGGCAATGGTCATTGGCCCCACACCCCCAGGTACTGGTGTTATGTAGGATGCTTTCTCTTTAACAACTTCAAAATCCACATCACCCTTTGGTGTAGCCACGTCTATGACAATGGCATCATCTTTGACCATATCTTCAGTGATAAAATATGGGTCATCATCCGACTCACGAAGCCCAACTGCAGTGACCAAAATGTCCGCTTTCTTAGTCTTGCTTGAGAGATCCTCTGTTTTGGAGTGACAAACATGTACAGTGACATCTCTATCAAGCAACATGAATATCAATGGCTTGCCGACAATGGTGGATCGATTGATGATGACAGCGTCTTTTCCTTTCAATTCTACGGGCAGTAAATCCAGCATTGTGACAATGCCTTGAGGAGTTGCGGCACTCAAGAAGTCATCTCCATGGAATAACCGATAGATATTCCTAGGAGAGAACCCGTCAACATCTTTGCCAGGCGATATTGCATCAATGACCTCTTCTTCATCAATATGATCTGGGAGAGGTAACTGCACGAGTATTCCATGAACATCACCATCATGGTTGAGCTTTTGTATTTGATCGATGAGCTCTTCCTCACTCGTGTCTTCAGGCAAATCATAAGTTTCAGAAAGGATACCGGCTTTTTTACAAGCACGTTGTTTCATACGAACATACATTTTCGAACCAGGGTCCTCACCAACAATAATGGCGACTAGCTTTGGTGGTGTCCCATGAATCTCAGTAAGATGCTCAACTTCTTTTTTGATGTGTTGTCGTATCTTTTTTGCAAGGGTTTTGCCATCGATGACATTTCCTTCTACAAATTCCTCAGGAGCAATGTCGTATTCGCTCAGGTTAATAGCCTCCTAAAATACACCGGATATGTTCCCATCCGCATCTATATCCATTTCTTCTGCTGCGGGCTCGCTGGGGAGTCCAGGCATCAGCATTACATCTCCAGTGTATACAATAACAAAACCGGCCCCAGCACTTACATCAGCCCCACGCACAGTTAGGGTGAAATCTTCTGGGCGACCTTTCTTGCTAGGATCATCGCTGAGGCTAAATTGTGTTTTCGCCATGCATATCGGGAGCTTGCCATGCCCACGCTTCTTCAACGACCATAACTCTCCGTTGGCGTTGTCTATGTATCTGACGTCCTTTGCTCCATAGATACTCTTCGCAACCTTCTCAATTTTCACTTTGAGGTCTTCATCAATAGAGTAAGTATAATTCACTTCTTTCCCAGTTCCTACAACATCAAGTACTGCCTGCGCCATGTCCTTTCCACCCTCACTGCCTTTGGCAAATACTTCCGAAACTTCCATTCTCCACCCATTCTTCTCACAGAATTCCCTGACTTCCGCAATCTCTTCATCAGTATCATCGGGAAAACGGTTCACAGCAACTACGAATGACGGACCAAAGTTTTGGATATTCTCTGCATGTTTTTCAAGATTGGGCAACCCCTTCTTGAGGTCATCGTCACCTTGCTCTTTTAGTGCGCGTATACTCGTAATGATTACAACTCCATCCACATTGAGATTACCAGCACGTGTGACGATATTCATGAATTTCTCCGCACCGAGGTCCGCTCCGAATCCCGCCTCCACTACTACATAGTCGAAGAGACGCAACGCAATATCGATGGCCATTATTGAGTTTGTGCCATGAGCTATATTCGCAAAGGGGCCGATGTGTATCAGAGCTGGTGTTCCCTCTGATGTCTGTACCAGATTTGGCTTCAGTGCATCCCTTAGTAAGACAGACATTGCTCCATTTGCATTGATATCTTTGGCGTATACTTCATTAAGATCGTAATCTCTAGATAGCAAGATATTGCCGAGTCGTTCCTTCAGGTTAGTATAACCATCAGCCAATGCCATTATTGCCATTATTTCGGATGCTGCGGTGATGACATAGCTATCCTCTCTTGGAAAACCATTATCCTTCCCTCCAAGCCCCACAACGACTTTTCTTAGCGCTCGATCATTCATATCTATTGTTCTCGTCCAGTAGACTCTTCGGGGATCAATGCCTGCTTCATTCCCTCTGTTCACATGATTATCTAGCATTGCAGAAAGAAGATTATGAGCTGCTGATATTGCTGGAAAGTCCCCCGTGAATAGGAGATTTATCTTCTCGAAAGGATGGACCTCTGATTTTCCTCCACCTGCTGCCCCACCTTTAATCCCAAAGACAGGACCTAGTGATGGTTCGCGAAGAGTGACCACTGCGTTCTTGCCGAGAGCATTAAGCGACATGGATAGCCCAATAGAGTTTGTAGTCTTGCCCTCTCCCGCGGAGGTGGGTGTGGTTGCGGTTACAAGAATCAGTTTTCCTTTCCGTTCTCCCAGCTCTTTCCGAATGTTGAGATTGATTTTGGCCATATGCCTTCCATAGGGCTCGAGATACTTCTCAGGAATTCCTGCCTTTTTTGCGACTTCAGTTATGGGTTTCATTTTTCCTACACCAGCGAAAGTAAACTATTGATTGGTTGTTCAAGTGAGTGCGAGTATTCATTGATAAAATGCACCCTATAGCTACAGAGGAGCTTGATGGTACAACATAAACCCTGAAATTCGCTTAATCATAATAATGTTGTTGAGTTTTACTGAAAAAGAAAATAAGGCAGCGTGTATATCCCCTTATTGGACTGAGAAATATGGATAGGCTTCCTCTTGAGGCATTGCCTGATGCGTTGCCTGATGCAATTGATGTCGAGAAGTATGTGATTTGTACATATTATGTGGGATTACCGCCGTTTATGGACGCTAAGCAGGTTGCTCATGCAGCAGCCATTGAACAGAGCACAGGTACTTGGACGATGGTACCAGGTGAAACCCTGCAAGTCCGGAAACGTCATGTAGCCAAAGTAGTTGGTCTCTACGAAGTGCCTCAGTATGAGTACAGCACACCTAAGGACCTTGAGAGGCGACAATACATAATTCAGGTTGCATTCCCATGGGAGAATTTTGGTGCACAAATACCAATGCTGCTCAGCACAGTGATCGGGAACATCTCTTTGGGTGGAAGAATAAAATGCCTTGATATGAGGTTTCCAAAGTCTTGGTTAAAAGAATTCAAGGGACCAAAATTCGGAATAAAGGGACTACGCAAGCTGCTGGGAGTCAAGAAGCGGCCACTATTGAACAATATGATCAAGCCTTGCGTGTACACCTCAGCTAAGATGGGAGCAGATCTCTGCTATGAGGCTGCGGCCGGCGGTGCAGATATCATTAAGGATGACGAATTACTTGCAGATCCCAAATTCAATACCCTTGAAGAGAGAATTCCTCTGTTCATGGAAGCAATCGACAAGGCAGATGCTGAGAAAGGAGAAAAAACACTCTTCACGGTGAATATCACCGACAAAGTCCCAAAACTGTTCGAGAACGCAGAAAAGGCAATAGAACTAGGTGCCAATGCCCTGATGATTAATTTCTTAGCTGTGGGATACTCAGCATTCAGGCATGTCTGTGAAGACCCCTCAATCGATGTCCCAGTTCTGGCACATATGGATATCACTGGAGCCCTGTCATATTCTCCGATCACCGGAATTGGAAGCAACATTGTGATTGGAAAGCTTCCAAGGATTTGTGGATCGGACATAACAGTATTTCCAGCCCCATACGGAAAAGCTCCGCTGCTGAAAGAACGATTCTTAGCCATGGCACATGACATGATCATGCCGCTTAGAAATATAGACCAAACAATGCCAATGCCCAGCGGAGGTATATCGCAAGGCATGGTAGAAGAGGCAGTGGATGATCTTGGACCGGATATTGTCATAGGTTCAGGTGGTGCAATACATGCACACCCTGATGGACCGAAGGCTGGAGCAATTGCATTTAGGCAGGCTATTGAAGCAAAGATGAAGGGAATTCATGTCAGCGTGTATGCAAAAGAACATGAAGAACTCAAGAAAGCGATGGACTCATGGGGCTCAGGAAGAACGGGTTTCGACTTATGAGCCTAGTTAGGAATCATCACATCAAAGCTTAATTATCAGCTTCTGCAGACTTAAAATCCCCGTAGATTCCCGTACTTAGAAGAAGATAACTTAGACCTGCAGTAATGAGAGGGTGTTCTTGATTAGAAGAAACATAGTAGTTAGGATTGCCATTATCATCCTAGCTCCCATTAGTCTCTATTATTTTGGAGGGGCATTATGGTATTCCAGTCTCACAATATTGGGCTTCTTTACAATTACCGCATTTGTTTCTGTAGCTGGGATATCAATAGTAGCCCTGAGATTAGATGAAGATAATTCCCTATTCAATGTCATTATAGGATTGCTGTTCTCCTTTTACGCCGTACAATACCTTGGCACATCTATCATGGGCATATACTATCAGCAAACACCCGAACAACTACTGACTGTGACAAGGCTATTCTACCAAGTGATAAGCATCACCATACTATCCATTCTGAGTCTAGCAGGCATAATCAGCAAGATACACGGGCTAAAACGCAAAAAATCAATAGCAAGTGTTGGAGTATTAATCACAGTCATCATTCTTCTTATATCGCTTGCTTACTCCTTCATCTTCTCAATAGGGAATAGCAATGAGTTCGGTTCTGTGTTGAGCAATGTGGCGGCTATCTTATCTATTCTCTTGTTTCTCTTATCCGCTGGAGCTTCAGTCCGATATAGGAACCGTATTTCTGGAGTGGATTTCTTCCGTTTTTCAGCAGCTAATATGATTTTTCTGGTTTCTGTGATACCTCTATCCTTCATTGTCGATGGTTCAATGCAATATTGGACACTATCACTCTCACTCCAAGGCACTGGTTTGTTTATACTCTATCTGTCAATTATGATACCCTGGCTTACCTCAAAGGGGCTCAAACTGGGCATCGCTTACGTCAATGCGTCACTGCCAATCTTCGTCGTGTTAATTCCATATCTTGCTGTCATAGCTCTTCAAATCATACTGCCAGTTGACATTCTGATAGATACTGGCGCCTATCTAATTGCACATCTGGGAGCTGCATCACTATCGGCTGTAATGGCGTATTTGATCAAAGTCTATTCGGACATAAAACCAAATGAAAACCAAGCTCCCCTCATATTCATGTTCGCTTCATGGGCTATAGTAAATCTAGCTGAGGTAATTGAGAGTCTCGCAATAGGACTCGAGTCTGGTGAGTCCATAATACCCTATATTATTGGAAGCTTCGTCACAGCAACCATGCTGGTAGCGCTCATCAGACGGTTGAAACACAAGAATGTGAAAGAGCATATCAAGCCAACATGGTGGCTGGTTCTAGGTATCGTCCATACATTAGCGCTAATACTAGTGGGAGAGTATATACAATTCATCGTCATGGGACAAATACCTGGGCTCCAAAGAACCCCAGTAAGCCGGTCAGTACTCCTAGCATTCAATCTTGTGAACATGGCACTCTTCGTATATGTTGCATCAACTCTTACAGTTCGAGACCAGAAGAGAATCTCTGTAGAGACTCTTGCAGTATGGCTTCTAACTCTATGGATTGTACCCAACGTAATGAAAAGCATCTTTCTGGCTTGGACCATAGGTTGGTGGGTAGCTGAAGTATTTATGGCCATGGGCCTGGCTCTTGGACCTGCGCTGCTCGGTTACCAGTACGTTCAAGCAATCTCGGAGGCGGAAGCATCGGACCGCAAAGCAAGTTTGTTCGCGGATATATTGATGCATGATGTGAGCAACTACCAGCAGGCAATGAAGACCAGCCTAGAGCTTGCCACCTTTGAGAGCATCCATGATGAGATTAGACAAGAGAGAATCGATAATGCATTAGATGCACTGAATGAATCTGAAAGGCTTGTTTCAAACCTTCGAAAACTAATTTCTGCCCAAAGCATGAAGCACGCAAATCTTCAGCCAACAAATCTGCAGCGAGTCCTCAAGAGAGCTGCGACGATAGCCAAATCCTCCACCGACAGAAAGCCAGAGATACAACTGCCAGAGAAGGCAAGTGAGTGTTTTGTGCTTGCGAATGAATTACTTATTGATGTATTTCTGAACCTATTTCTCAATGCTATAGAGAGCTCTGATGACTCGCCAAGAATCGAGGTGGATATTCATGCTATAACTAGCAATATGCAGAGCTTTTGGAGGGTTGAAGTAGCTGATTTTGGAAGAGGAATCAAGCCAAGTAGAAAGGAAGATCTCTTTAGACGTTTCATGGAAGGGGCTAAAGGGACGGGTCTTGGACTATCGCTAGTTAAGGCATTGGTAGAATCCTATGGCGGTGAAGTGTCTGTAAGAGACCGTGTCCCAAGAAGCTTTTCCAAGGGAACAAAATTTGTGCTGGATTTGAGAAGAACGGAACCAAAGTGAAAACAGCACAAATATCAAGTAAGGAATTCAGTGCTCTTTTTTGTTCAGTTTCTTCCATAAGCCCTTATTCTTCTTGTAATATTCTTTCATGATTTCATATAGATGAGTATATGTTTCGAAGTTGTCAGGGTTGGGTGAAAATATACATTCAACCGGTATCTTTTCACTCACTTGATTGAAGTCTCTCAGCTCCCCGAGACCTACGAATGCGACCATGGATACGCCTATGCTGCCGGCTTCTAATGGATGTCGCATCCGATTTATTGGCTTCTGGAGAACATCGGCAAAAATCTGCGGCCAGAGATTAGAATTTGCACACCCACCAATCATGTTGATGCTTGGAACCTCACCCAGCATCTTACTTTTCTCCACACCCTCCATCATCCAGCGTGTATGAAAAGCAACACCCTCTAAGACAGCTCGGACCATTTCTTTCTTTGTATGTGCCAGAGAGAGGTTGAAGTAACCACCTCGTACATTGTGGTCATCCAGAGGAGTCCGTTCGCCAAATAGCCATGGAGCGAAGAGTAAATTATCACAACCTGCCACTGCTTGCTCAGCAATCTTGTCAATGGTTTTGAATGGATTTCTGTCCCCACGTCTGCAGATTGCACATTCTTCAGAGGCATAGGATTTTACGTTCTCGCATAAATTACAGTGCCATTCCTCGCGAAGATGCTTCAGGCAAGCACCTGCAGACTCTTGTTCAGCCACCATGAAATACATGCCTGGGATAGCACTCCTTATCGAGCCCGTATATGAACTGATGTCCAGTTTCCGGTCTGCAACGTGTGCACCTAGCCATGCACTTGACCCTGCATAGAGGTGAAGTTCCTTCTCACGGACAGCCCCGGACCCAACCCCTGCGGCAGTCATATCTCCGCAACCATTAACAACCCTTGTTTCAGTAGTGAGTCCAAGTTCGGATGATGCCTCTGAAGTTAGTGAACCAACTACCTCAATAGATGGAGCTAGTCGTGGCAGCTTTTCTTCATCTAGATCCATCCAACCTAAAATAGTGTCAGACCATTCGTTCTTTCCCTTCCTCGTATTCATGAACCAAGTAAGGTTGGCACAGTCCCAAGATGTCACATATTCTCCTGTTGCTTTATGAATCAAGTAATCTTTGCAATCTAAGAATTTGTGAGTCTTTTCGTAGACCTTAGGTCGTTCCTCCATCACCCAGAGAATCTTTCCAATGATATCCTTGCCAGAGGGCACACCACCCGTAATCCTCAACATTCTGAGCAGGTTGATGGGATTTGATACAATAGCCTTGTTCTGCTTGGCGGCTCGAGAATCCATCCAAGTCATGCAATTCATCAACGGTACTCCTTCACGATCAACCGGGATAGTACCCATCATTTGTGTAGAGAAAGTGATGGCTATGATATCTCGCACTGAAATCTGTGATTTTGAAACAGCTTTCATTGTAGTTTCTTTTATTGCATCCCACCAGTGCTTCTCCGGGTCTTGCTCAGCCCAGTTTGGCTGCGGGTAGAGGATTGGATAACTCTTCTCAGCGGAGGCAAGAATCTCTCCCTCAATATCAACTAGTGATGCTTTGTTTCCGCCCGTGCCAACATCATGCGCCAAAATGTAACCGGTCAAGAATCAACTACTCTCCAATTCATCCTAGATGTATGTGGCACGACAAATAGGTTTCGCTCTTTTTGAGGCGTTCTAGTAAATCTAATGTAGCTCTCATGGAAATGAATTTGAATCAGAGGTCAATCTGCTCAACATTGCCTTCGTGGTCAATTGATTCAATAATCAATGGAGAGCCCTCTCCGGTCACATCATCTAGTTTCAGATACTCCTGCATGAGGCCAAGAAACTCAAGTGGATTGATACATGCCTCGGGAGGAAGAACCCCTTTACCAGTGACTTTGCCACGTTTCATGAGAAGTGCACCGATAGCTGCGGGTATACCGGTTCCCTCCCCCATGGATTGGCCCTCTGAAGCAAGAGAGAAGTCAAATTGGTGCGGGTTGTCTTCTACAGTCCCCTTCATAGTGATTTTGAGACAACCTCGTTGAGTCCCAAAACCCGTTTCTTCAAGAATTTCATCTCTACGTGATATGATATACGCAATAGTAAACTCTCTGGGGATTACCTCTTGGCCCTTTACATTAATTGCCTCTTCTTCAACGATGCCTAGTCTGACGATTTTGCGGATTAGATCATAGTACTCATCAGGAATGACACAGCCAAGATTTGTTACTCTCTGACAATCGATATAATTGGGAAGCGTAATGGTTTCGGGATGGGGATAGGGATAACAACGATAGGTTCCGACACAGTGGAACTCAACATCTTGCTCAAGAGCCTTGCCACTATCCTCGAAATATCTCACTGTGGTAAACTCCCCGTCTAGGTACATTGGAATGTCAGCAAGCATGCTGTGAATCCTATGAGCAACAACTGCGGGGCCTTCGTTGGGTTCGCCGCCGTGGGCATGAAGAATATCTATTGAGTCAACCTCATCAAGCATATGGTCAGCACAAAACTTCGCAAGAAGGTTGGCAACCCCAGGAGAGCTCCCCATTCCGGTCAATGCAGTGATACCGGCATTTTTGGCATTTTCATCCATTTCCAGCAGTTTTTTTGTGGCGTCGAAGTCATCGCAAACATCGACATAATCGATTCCGGCTTCAATAACCGCTCTCAGCACCATTGGACCATATTTGTAAAAGGGGCCACAACAATTTAGAACCACATCAGCACCTTTTACCGCCTTCTTAGTGCTGTCGGGGTTACCAGCATCGACTACAAGAGCAGAACAAGATTCAGAGTCGATTTCCTCAGCTCGTTGTCGGGCGCCTTCCTCATTTATGTCCGCAATTATAATCTCATCGAAGTCATCGAATGAAGCGAGCGCTCGAACTGCCACGCTGCCCACTATGCCGCAACCGCCAATAACCACAATTCTTGACATGGTTACTGTATGCACCAATTGCTCCATATAGGTATGTCGAATAAAACCCACTTTGCTGACACATCTGAAGGTTTGAGAGGCAGAGAATCCGCCGTTAAGTCAAACCCTACTTGACGAGAGATAAATGCAGCAGTGTAATGATACAGTCGTCAAGCGCATCATTCAATCCTGATGTTCTGTCCAACTGACAACCGAAGCTCCTCAACAGCACTTGCGTTTTTCACAGCAATCTCAAGAGTGTCATAGCTGCCAGTGACCAAGAAGAGACCCTCATCAGGGCCCTCGGAATAGGTCGGATACCAGTTGAGGTCCCATTTCAAGTCAGAGGTTTCAATCCGGTATTCTTTGCTATTTGCATGGGGAATATTTGTGATGATATTTCCAAATCTATCAATTCGTACTACTATTCCATCGCGCTCCCGCAGAGGAAATTCCAATTTCACACTCAATTCTGGTTTGAATCCCCCAAGCACCTGACCTGCCTGACCACGTCCCATATACCCTGCAGCTCTAGCAAATACATCACGGCCATGAAAGGTCTTAGATGCATCATTTTCAACTACTAGCGTGGAAATGCTCTTTATTCCGTCATGTATTACCGCTGGATACATCAAACCGTTATCTGGCCCAATGAATGAATAATTCTCGGTTCTCACATATACCGAGTCCCTTTCAGTTCCAACACCCGGATCAATCACACAGACGAAGATGGTGTTCCGTGGAAATTCCGTGAAGGCATTCAACAAAACCCAAGCCCCCTCGCGAACTGATTGTGGTCGAATCGAGTGCGTTAAATCAACAATTCGAGAAGTTGGACTCAAAGAGATTATGACGCCTTTCATTATACCCACATATTCGGATTCTCCAAAATCAGTCAATAAAACAATAAGTGGGGATTTCCTCATAGCCATGGTTCTTACCAGCGTTCTATTCGATTTTCACCAATCGGATTTCTTTATAATCTGTTAAGACGCGAATGTAGCCTCTCAACATTTCATCCACACTATTATCTCCGGTGTCAACCTTAAGTGTCCCACCCTCGATACCTTTGAGCTTTGAAGGGGTACTCATAACAATGATGTCGTCCCGTTCGACTTTCTTGATTATCTTAGGACTGATTTGCTGATTACCTCTTCCAAACAGCATTCCTTGATGTCCTATAGGGGACACGATGATTTTTGTCTTGCTGAAGTCATCCACCAGATCTAGAATCTGATCTTCATTGAGATCGTTATGAACCTCTCCGTCTTTATACAGGTCGACCCCCAAAGTGGTCTTTTTTATTTCAAGCAAGTCTGCCACACTCTTTACCGTAGTTCCCGGACCGAGTATGTAGGTCTCATTTTCATCCATATTTTCAAGGATATATCGGGCAATTGCCTCTTGGGCTTCCTTCTCATCTACTGTTGCGGGGCTGGCCTGTTTGGCGCCCTGAAAGCGGGCAGGAACAGATGGTCCCTTCATATAGCCGTAGAGCCTGATCTCGAGTTCATCATTCCTGAAGGCCTCTTCATCGATATCCATTATTTCGAATTCAGTCTCACCAGTTTTTCCCTCCTCCACCAAACGTATGACCTCTGCGGCGTCCCGAGGATTCAGAACAAAAATGGCACTATACATCTTGACACCAGCCGGAATACCAATGACCAAGATGTCTTCAAGACCATGGTCTTTGATAGCATCTAAGATATCTCTGGCAGTACCGTCACCGCCAACGAAGGCTATTATATCAACACCTGCATCTGCTAATGCCAAAACGCATCGTTTGGTATCGTCAGCTGTCGTTTCATCGGAGATATCCAAATGGACCGTTTCGAAAGGGAGGTTCTCATTCTCGCACTCTTTGGCACCCATCTCGCCAGGACATACAGTCAAGGAAACATCATGTTTATCGTCCTCAAACAGAGGAGAGAGGGCATCAAGAAAGTCTTCCGCTCGATCTGGAGATACTGGTTCTGCCCCCAATTCTCTTGCCCTTTCAACTACACCGTCTGTCCCCTTAAGGCCTACACGCCCGCCCATCCCAGCAATAGGATTAACCAAGAAACCAATGTGCAACAATGTCATTTCATCCCTGTGCAAGATATGTCTGGATAATCTAGACTATAGGGCTTTTGATAGATTCGTTTCAGAAACTCTACTTCCCGTAGGTATGAGAGCCAAGTACAGATTCCCCCTCTGTTCGATTTTTCGAAAAGACGCATGCTAATGTATTTTAAATTATTGTAACGCGAAAGACATCGGGTGCATTTCACTTTGGATTTCAAAGGACTTGGTACTATCCTCGTATTGGTTCTGGCCATTGGCTGCTCGGGGCCTATTGTCTATCCAGCACACAATGGTACAGCTATAGCATCAGAGAATCCCAGCAATATTATTCTGATGATCGGAGACGGGATGGGATTCAACTACACAGATCTTGCTCGGCTCGTGGAGTATGGAACGACACGGAATTTGACAATGATGCAATTGCCAACCCAGCTATCATCAGAAACGCTTAATGTGGATGGCGAAATTACAGATTCAGCAGCCGCTGGCACTGCCATTGCAACCGGAGAAAAAACAAAAAATCGCATGATTTCGATTGCACCAAATGGAACAATACTTCCTACTATTCTTGAGATGGCGCAGAGCATAGGAAAAGCGACAGGAGTAGTGTCTACGAGTTACATTCAACACGCAACTCCTGCTTCATTCATGTCACATGTAGACAACCGAGGTGACTATGCAGAAATCACTCGACAAATTGTTGAAAGCAGCGATGTCGATGTCTTATTGGGTGGCGGATATTCCTTTTTCTCCGATAGCCAGATTCTATCAATGCAACAAAAGGGATACTCAATTCTTAGAAATCGTACTAGTCTCTTAGAAGTAAATGCTATTCCAATCTTGGGTCTATTTGCTGATGGACATATGGATAATGAACAGGCACGGGACTTGGAAACAATCCCCTCGCTTGCAGAGATGACTAACAAATCCATTCAGCTATTATCGCGAGATCAAGATGGATTCTTCTTGATGGTAGAGGGAAGCCAAATCGATTTTGCGGGACATGATAATGACAAGGTAGATGGTGCGCTTGAAACCATAGCTTTTGATGCCGCAGTGAAAGTAGCACTGGACTTCGTTACCACCCAAGATAATACCCTCCTAATTGTAACAGCTGATCACGAAACAGGGGGCTTGTCTGTTCACGGGAACACTCTTTCAGAGGAATTGCCTTCGGATGTGTCTGGAGCCGGTGAAAAACGAAACCTCCGAATTGAGCGAGCTAATAATGTCACTGTATCTTGGTCCTCTGATTATCATACTGCATCACCTGTTCCTATATTCGGACTTGGTCCAGAGTTTTCAATATTCCAAAATGACACCACCATAGACAACACCAAGCTGTTTTCAGAAATGCGATTATTCTTCGGGACTGAATCCTATGAATATTGCTCTGAAACAACTGAAACTTCTGAAACAGAAGAGACAACTGATGCGGACACAGGAACCACAACACCACCTCCAGTTCAGTTCCCAACTACTACACTTTGGGCACTGGCAATCCTTATTCCAATTCCTATAATTATCATCATATTCTTGCTAAGGAGAAGGTATAGTTAGTTCTCAATCAGTCGTTGAAGTCTATCATAAATTCAGAAGAGGTTCTCCATGACTTTGAGTCCTCGTCATATGTTTCAGGCCATATGCCATAGACCTCAGTATTCTCATAGTCAATGAGAGAAACCATAAGATTGGAGCTATTGCGGTGGACGTAGTCTAACACTCGTGACATGTGCGAGGGTGGCAACCTGAGATACCAAAACAGGAAATCATCCTCGATTTTTAGTGTTGACCTGAATGGAATCGGATTGGATAGCATCTTAGCCTGCAATTCCAAAGAGAATCTCTCTTCTACGTTGGCTGTGAGAATAATGTTGCTATAGAGATCAAATGCCTCTGGGTCAATGAAGACGTGGTATCCTTGTATGAAGTGCTCCTGCAATATCCTGAGCCGTCGAGAAAACTCCTGTGATGTGAATTCTATGCCCCTTTTGGACAATTTGTCTATTATCTCCTTCTGTTTTCGTCGAGCTCCATGGACCATGTCGCTCAGAATATGCATGTCTTTCTTGGAGAGTAAGTCCAACATTGGCGTGCTCTGCTTAGGCTTCTTTACCGCAGGAATTTCGATATCCGATTCAATCCAAGAAGACCAATCAAAATCCCATGTGAAAGAATTGTTATCCCAATGTTCTAATCGTGCGATACTGAAGATGGGTTGCGTGTGGGAGGCAGGCAGTATCCAAAAACTATCAAGGTATTTCTTTTTGATTTTGGTTTCTAGCAGAGTCGTAAGTTGATTCTGGGTCCCAATCGGAATCCTGAATTGGGCGAACAGTCCCGGGATACCTCCGTAGGATCGTGCCCGATATTTCGTATAGGGATGTGCATCACAGAGCTGCTCTAGATTCATGATGGATTCATGATTATCAGTCTTGAGGAATACATCAAGTGTAAAGAGCCCCAAAGCCGCTTCGTCAAACTCTGGCACAACTCTGAAGAATTTCTTTGGAGATTCTTCTAATTTACCATCTAGCCATTTTAGGTATTTGGCCACTGTGGATCGGGAATAGTTAACTCGCTGAGACAAATCCTGAGTTGTTTCTAATGGACCTTCCTGCAAAGCCAGCAGCAAACTTAGATGTTTACCGGTCAGTCTGAACGTTTCCAATACACTACCCTCTGAAATCAAGATTCTTACTGAAGTGTGTCCGGTTATAGCACTGTGACCTTGATATGGGGGTCACCTGTTCCAGAACCCGTAGGCGGGTCAAAGTCATAGCTGTCTGTTGTATAGCCATAGACAGATCCGCCAAAGGCTAATGCATCAATCAAGACGTTATACCAACCAGATTCCCAAGCTGAATCGAACCAAGTCAGGCGAATTCTGATTGTGTCAAATTTACCCACAAGTGTTACCATCGCCAATAACTGAGCTCCAGATGGCAGAGTGAGAGTGAAATAGAAGTCTGTCTTTGAGGGGCTCTTATAGCCTTCAGTGACTTCACAGAGATACTCGATTATTACGTCGTCTTCTTGCCCATCGCCATCAACGTCAGCATAATATGCATTCTCTATGGTTACTTGGAATCTGGAACTGACAGCAGAAACTCCTTGAACCATCGATAAGAAAATCAGTGGTAGCAATGCAAGTGCTAAGAGCCTTGCTTTGTTTCCATATTTCATAGTTCGGGAAAATGTAAAGCATCTTATATATGTCTTCGGAAAATAAAAAAAGAGGGGATGAGGGAGACCCCTCATCAAATTGTAAAGGTTTCAGATGTTTCGACGTTAGCAGTTTCATCATATGTGTAACTGCTA
>SDNP01000013.1 GCA_004524445.1 Candidatus Thorarchaeota archaeon
AGACGTTCGAGGAGTGCATTGTAGACGAACTACTACTCGCTTACAAGAATGACTCGGGTAGTTTTGCCATCTCCAGAAAGGAAGAGCGCGAGAGAGTGGCACGCTCAGCACGATAAATTCAACTTAGCGCGGGACCACTCCCGTGCAATCACTTTCTTTTTTGAAAATCCAGTTCCATTTTGATATCCTTCATTGTAACAATAGCTAGAGTACCGAAAGATGAATAACAGGCAATCGAACGCATTACCTGACGCACGATGAGCAAACATGTTTTGATTGCCTACGGTACACGGTATGGCTCAACCGCAGAAATATCTGAACGCATGGGAGAGATTTTTACGGAGAAAGGCATGAAAACAGAGGTTCGTGATCTCAAGAAAGATGGTACACCAACAGATTTGGATGAATATGATTTAGTTGTCGTGGGTAGCGGAATCTTAGCTGGCAGATGGACCAAGGAGCCTCTCAAATTCTTAGAACAGAACAAGGAAAAGCTCGCCGAGAAGAGCGTGGCACTGTTTGTGGTTTCTGCTTATGCCGCTGACTCGGAAAAGCATGACCGAGTGTACGAAGACTATCTCGTTTCTGTGGCTGAAGATTTGAAACCAATATCACCTGTATCAATGGGCTTCTTTGGAGGAGTCATCGATTTCAGCAAGTATAACTTCGCAGTTCGCATTCTGATGAAACGTATGGTCAGCTCAAACGCTGGTGATAGGGAGGTTTCAGAGTACATGGACCTCAGAGACTGGGAGGAAATAGAAAGCTGGGCCAAGTCACTTGTTACAGAGTAGCCTGTCCATGCGGCACTCCAAAGAAACGCTTTTGAAACAATTCAGGCACAACTCGGATATGCCTGATTATCACGCCCTTCAGAAGGATGCCAAGAAGGATGTGGAAACTGCACTTGATGTCTGGTCTGATATTTTACAACATAGAATCGACATCAAAGTTCAGTATGCCTATGCCAAGGGCTCTTCTGTCAAGCCATGGGACTCGCCGGTGGATTACGTACCCGTAATCAGTGACCTGGACATTCACATAAGAACAGAAGATGGCAACTTGTTTCCGGAGGACGAGTCTTTCAAACAGGCCATGAGAATGTCTGAGGAATTTGAGAGTCAATTTCTAGGTAACCGTCCCAAATATCTACACATCCCACGAAATCAGATAATCTTGATGGGTAAATTGGAGCAATTGGATAACTACACTCCCCCACGGAAACAGGATGTACGAACACTCTTCGGAGCATACCAAGAGCCGCCCCTTCCCCCGGCTGCTAGGATACGTGCAATCGATCGAACAAATCTCCTCAATGAAGAAGCATATCTCCAAGAAATGCCAATGATGGTGTTGGACAAGACCGGCCTTGACTATTGGAATGTTATCCGAAAAATGAATTGGCGGGTTTCGCCGGCGCCAATTCGGCTTCTGAATCAAACCTCAGACAATCCCATTGAAACATGGGCATGGAATCGATCAAGAATCATAGACGAACTCGAAGCCCAAAATCATCATGAATTAGCCAATCTCTACACTAGGTTCTATATGTCTTCTTGGACGCTCTTTCTGTCCAAATTCTCGGATCTACAAGCCTTCAGAGAAGTTGTACGTAGTGGTTATTACTTGCTACAAAGGTGTATCCAAGAGATGAAACACCCCTCTTAATACAGGACATGTTGCATTCTCCAGGAACGGAATGGATAAATGGCAGTCAACAGGAGAGATTTGGCTTGGCTGGCAATCTTATTTACAACGATTGTATGGGCCTCATCTTTGGTTCTTGCAAAGATTATCTACCCTACGATCACACCTATTCTCTTTGTCGCTCTCCGATATACACTAGCCCTCCCATTTCTCCTTCTTCTGCTCTTCTTCAAGAAAGATGATGTTAAGGACACCCAGCCCACCAAATGGAGCGTCATAATAATTGTTGGTCTAGCGGGGCCATTTCTTTCACAAATTCTTCAATACATAGGATTGAGTCTGACTTCTGCATCGGAGACTCTTCTCCTCCTAAATCTAAGCCCGGTCTTTGCCGTTATCCTTGCAGCGCCTCTAATCAAGGAAGAGATCACCCGTCAAAAACTGGTTGGATTGATATTAGCAGTTTCTGGAGCAACTCTTATTGTGCTTGGGGACTTCGATTTCCAGATTGTGAGCTATACCAGAATACTGGGAGATCTCATAATCGTAGTATCCACTCTTCTCTTTGCCATCAATGGTATTGCTGGAAAGGTCGCAATCAAGGCGTCTAGCTCGTTATCGGTCACCTCGTACAGTACTCTAGTGGCCGTTCCATTTATCTGGCTGACCGCATTCTTATTCGAGGACATCACAATCCTATTCTCCGCTCCCATTCATGTGTGGATTATCATCTGCTGGGTTGCAATTGTAAACACAGCCATTGCGTTTCTATTCTATTATGAGTCTATGAAATACATCGAGGCATCAAAAGTCCAGATAGCGTTGAGTTTGATTGCTGTCTGGGGCGTCATCATGTCATCTATCTTTCTTGGAGAATCAATCAGCTTTGCACAGATATTTGGAGGCATTGCAACTATTCTTGGTGTGATGGTAGTACAGCACAGAAGACGTCAAAAAGAGGCCATAGTGCCCGCCAAATCCATCCCCTGAGCTGGGTTTTCCAGCTCTTCGTAGTAACAATTTGTGACCTATTTGCGTGACCCCGAAACGTGGCTTTGCATTATATACTAACCTTGCTCACTATTTCTTAGAAACAAAATGGCTCTAACATCCAACAACCGAGTTGTCCACGAGAAGAAGAACACCACGCGAAGTACCCAGTCAACAAACGCACTGGCCTATGCTTACCAATACATTGTGAGGTGAAAACAAAATGGCTCTTGCTAAGGAAACCAAAACCAAGCATCCCAGGAAACCCCAATCTACTGAGGCAATCGCTCAAGTTTACTTCCGGAGATAGAACGCGATGATTCGTCAGAACACATCACCTCTCCTATCCGAAGAGTTCCTCTCTGAGTCATCCCGCAAAGATGACGAATTAACTGTAGATGAAGTGCTTGCGTTGGAAGCAACGTAGGCCCATCCCTCTTTTTTCTAACTATCTGCCTAATCCCATAGGTCTGCTCTCCTGCCCGCCAAGTGTTGCTTTATTATCGCCTTTCGACATGCTTATTGAACTGGTTTTGTACAGAATAGTTCGAATCCAATGAGATCCGAGTCAATTGATTGCCTTATCTTCGATATTGGAGGCACAATAAACGGTCCAAGCTTTGATGGAGTTGATTTTCTAAGCTATTTCTTAAAGGAGGCAGACTTGGCAAATGCAAGCCGTTTACCTTCAGACAGACTTGGGGAGGCACAAGAGAAAGCATCATCTTGGCTTGATGATTACATGATCGAGAATAATGTACCTCCAAAGTGGGAGATGACATTCTCTGAGCAGATTCGTTATTCCAGCATGATCCTGGAATCATTGGGGGTTGACGAGCCCGCTGAGCGTCTTGCTACCGCATATGACAAGAAGCTGGAGTTTGCAGTGGAGGAGCTAGGTGCGGTCATGGCAGAAGACTGCAGGGGCGTCTTAGAAAACCTCTCTACCCGCGGTTACCATCTTGGAATCGCTTCAAACAGATTTGGTAATCCCTCCGGGTATTTCAGACGTCATAACATCGATCAATTCTTTGAAGCTGTTGAATACTCGCTAGTACCTGGCTATCGAAAACCCTCACCCTTTATGCTACTTGAAGTGGCTGGAACACTGTCAATCAATCCCCTGAAATGTGCTTACATCGGTGACTCGATCAAGTATGACATAAGAGCTGCAAAACGGGCAGGAATGCTACCTATTCTTACCACTGAATTTCGGCAACCTTCTGATGCTATGCATTCCGATGAATGGTTAACCATCTCAAAACTCTCTGATTTACTTGGTATCTTCACATCGGCAAAATAGAGGGCCTAATCACGAAACCGACCGTGGTGGCTGTGCTCTACGTGTCACCACGTAGACCATATCGGAGTCCGTAATCAGGCCCTGTATCATATTGCATCTTATTTGATAAATGTACGTTCTGGTGGAATTGAATCTTGTTTGCGCATTTTGTTCAGGAAACTGGGTTATAGAATAGATGTTGTATTCATGACATTCGCAAAGGAGTGCTTGGCGGACAGAAAAGCGAAACTTTTTCCTCTAATACGTCTATGCCCCTCCTGTAGGCCATTTGGTTAAACGAACCTGTCGAAATTATTAAAAGCATCGCACAACGTGGCCTCAAAAAGCCTTGTCCACTCCTAGTGGTCAGGCCTTCAAAAAAACGTGGTGAATTAGATTGAGTAATAAAGACAAAGAACACCTCAATCTGGTCGTCATAGGGCACGTCGACCACGGTAAAAGCACTATGACGGGCAGATTGCTGTACGAAACGGGTGCAGTAGACGAAAGGACATTCCAAGCACACAAAGCTGAAGCTGAGAAACTTGGTCGTCCCTCCTGGGCTTGGGCTTTCGCCCTTGACAGGCTTAAAGAAGAGCGAGAGCGCGGTCTAACTATTGACATTGCGTTCTTCAAGTTCTTAACTGACAAGTTCTACTACACCATTATTGACGCTCCTGGGCATAAGGACTTTATCAAGAACATGATTACTGGAGCATCGCAGGCTGACGTAGCTCTGCTTGTTGTTTCAGCCAAGAAGGGAGAATTTGAGGCTGGAATCGGCCCTGGCGGCCAGACCAAAGAACATGCTTACCTTGCAAAGACACTCGGTGTCGATAACCTGATTGTATGTATCAACAAGATGGACGACGAGAGCGTTGATTACAGTGAAGACCGTTACAAAGAGGTCAAGGAAGAGGTAATGGGCTTCCTGAAGAACATCGGATTCAAGACAGATCAAGTGGAGTTCATTCCCACGTCAGCTCTGTCCGCTGCTAACCTCAAGGAACGCACTCCGGACTTGACTCCCTGGTACGAAGGAATCAGCCTTCTCGAGGCCCTGGACACTATTGAGCTTCCACCGAAGCCCATCGACAAACCACTGCGAATACCCATCAATGACGTCTACTCTATCAAGGGCGTTGGTACTGTTCCAGTTGGCCGTGTCGAAACTGGTGTCTTGAAGCCGGGAATGAAGGTCACATTCATGCCTCCCAACAAGACTGGTGAGGTCAAGACTGTTGAGATGCATCACGAGATGCTCGATCAGGCTGTCCCTGGTGACAACATAGGCTTCAATGTAAGAGGCGTCGAAAGAAAAGATCTCGGTCGTGGAGACGTTGCAGGACCTACTGACAAGCCACCAACAGTGGCTGCAGACTATACGGGTCAAATCATGGTCATCCAACATCCAACCGCAATAACGGTCGGGTATACCCCTGTGATCCATGCTCACACTGCGCAAATTGCGTGCAGATTTGATGAGTTGTTACAGAAGCTCGACCAGCGGACCGGTCAGGTCACACAGGAGAATCCTGACTTCGTCAAGAGGGGTGAGAGCATGATAGCAAAGCTAGTTCCTCTCAAGCCGATGGTGATAGAGCCGTACAAGGAGCTCCCACAGTTGGGTCGCTTCGCAGTTCGTGACATGGGAATGACAGTAGCTGTAGGCGTTGTCACAAAGGTCACTCCTCGCGAACCAGGCAAGAAATAGTACAATCGATAGAAAGTGGGTCCAATAACCGGACCCTTCTCTATTTTTCTAACCACATTTTCATCTTCGCTTTTTGATAGGCATATGAACTAACCGCATCAAATAAATGATTGAACGGATTCGTGACATCCCCATAATCTCATGAATCACATTTCAAGCGTTGTTTTGGCTACTCTAATTTCAACCTGCTCTATATGCCAATTCGCAATTGAAACTTTTTCTCTAAAGGCCACATCCCCCTCTGATGTAAGTCCCATGGAATCTCCTGTCCAAAACTGAAGCTCGATGCCCCAGCACTCCTGCTTCCCATCTGGGGTAGAGATACACGGAAACCGTATTCCTGCTTTGCCCCTATACTTCACTGAAGCCTTTCAAGGTCAAAACATCTGCCTCTGAACATAGCTAGAAGAATTGCCTTGCTCGTTGGGGATGTATCCTGGGCTTGAAAATGGTTGCTGTTGCCTGTTCTGGGAAGTGCTGACGGTTGCAATCATGGCAAAACTTGTGAGCATTGTCTTCTAGAGGATGCGAATTGAATACAGCAATTTCCCATTTCTGTTTACTGCAATCATTTAGCGAACGTGGTGATTGAACACTTTGCAAAAAGAGTGATGAAAATAGAATACGCTGTCCGTGTCCAAGTTACACGATAATTCTTGTATGTTCATTGCACTTCGGGCAATGCTTATTCATGACTGCAGGGACCTCATCACCGATTCATATTGCATGAGCTGTGTTCGCAAAAGCTCTTGCAGTCGGTTGGCTTCTCAATCTCATCGTTTTGCACACTTATCATTTTGAATAGAACTCATAGAACATAACTCATCAAAAAGAGATCCTAGATTGAGATTTGATTTCTATAATATGGTGTTTAATTAGACGAAAAACAGTATAAATACAATAACACCTAGAAAACTCGTCCCTGTATGCCACTATAGACCGGATAGATGAGCATTTCACGAATAGGTGGCAGCGGAGCCATTTGTCGACTGTGGTAGGTTAATAGTCATTGGGACATGAACTACTAAAGTCAACCCCCGATAACTCCACTACCGTTTTTTCCAAAAGCGCATATACCTACAGATTACACTCCCAGTGTCAATTCCATAGTTACACAGGAGATAAGCACTTATGTTCTTGGAATTCTTAAAGAGAGAGAGAAGGACTGTAATATGCATCACGGGCCCTTCTTTATGCCTACTATCCAGATACTGTGATTTCAGATATATCGAACTCAAACTGAGAAGGATCGGCAACTGAACCCGACTCACTGAATGCATATCCATGCTTATAGAGTTCTACATAGACCTCTAATGCCGCGTAATATACTACATCATTCTGGCACGAGTAACTCCACGTTGTTTCAAGTTCGCCACTAGGGGTTCCCTTAGCATAATCTGTTACACCCGAAGATGAGCAGTACGCTCTATCGTCATAGACCTCGTCTGTATCTAGAGGATTATACGCACTATTCATCAATACAAGGCGAATCGATAAATCTGAATAACCATATAGATACCCGTCAGCAATCAGGTTGTATGTTGCAGCATAATCAACTGTACAGGTAACTTGTCCTGTATCGCCAGCAGTGAACTGCATTGCAATCCAAAATCTACCGTAATGCACCGCATCATACGGATTTGAGCCTCTAAACTGGATTTCACCTGTATCGGTTGACACAGAAATGAAATTGAAACACCATATAGAAGCCACATAGTCCCACGCATCATAATTCGATGCGTCATCTGCACTCTCTGACCAGGCATCGACACTATTTGCTCCAATTATCACAAATAGAATCAATACTGAAATCATATATAATTCATGCTTCTTCATACTATTGCTCCTACATGCTCCCTACCACGAAAGCAATGTGAGTATATATCACCTGTTCTGTCTATTAACTCTTTCTCCAAACAAAGCGATATGCCCCGCTGATGTCATAGATGTTGCTATATTGCCCTCTGCGTCCTCTACTTGCAGTTTGAGTTGCTAATTCTGCACATCCAAAGGGATTTAGAAGCTAACGCCTTAAGTTGTTTGCAATTAATTTCTTGATATCAATATAAACCAAAAAACCGAATGCCACAAGCAAAACTCCTGATGCAAGAGGTCCTTGATTAGGGGTCGGTCTTTTTATTTCAATAGTCATAAATGAAATCGATTCATTACTTGCAGGGGTTATTAAAACAATGTACCATCCTGTGGCAGGTATTGAGATGTGGGCAGTTGTTGAAGTCCTATTTATGAACTCATACATCACCGTCGCGTTCTTTAATGACTGGTCTTCAAAAGCACTAAGACCGTTTTCATAATCCATAAAATACGCTGAGAAAGGTTCTGCTTCTCTAGATATAATATGAATATCAATATCACTGACACACTTAACAGCATATCCCCGGTAATAACCGTGGTTTATTCCGAAATATGTATCATAGGAAGGCTCAACAAACGGGCCAGCAAATGAGAGAACTATAAGAGTGATTCCAACAAGTAATATAAATCTAGCAAGACGTGATTTGTTTTTCATTCTATAGTTCAACTCTTTCAAATAACCGAATACTCAGTAAGAATGTAACTAGTCCCAGCAGGAAAGAACCAATAATCGACACCAAGACATCCATAAAAACCACTTCTGTAAATTGGTAACCAAACATATTCCTATTGGTAAAGAAATACATAGCCAGATTTACTGGATTTAATGTGCCTCTTAACACTGTTGGAAAATGTGTAAACAAGGAAACACCGAGAAGCGTGAACCAAAGAGCCATGCCACCAATTGCTGATTTTGCAGAGCTTCCCGCGATGATTGACAATACGAACGATGTTGATAAAATTGCGAAAAAGAGAGACCAAAATGCTATCAAAATGACGATGACACCGATTCCAATGCTTAGTGAATTATATAATGATAAAATGACAAATACGCTAAGAGTTATGGGTACACAAGTTATGAGAGTTATTTGCATGGCTTTGAGGATTAAAAGATGTAGCCTCTTAATTGGATAAGATAGAGTAATCCTAAACATATCATTTTCAAGTTGTCCAGCTACTCTAAATGCACTTAATAGGGGTATCAGAGCCATGAGGAGAACTGTCATACTGACCAATGGCATGCCTAAGGAATAGAGGGCTGCCTGCCTGACATACTCTGAAACACGATCCAGCTCAATTTCAGACACCCATTGCGATGTTGGATTAATAAGAAACCCAATTTTGAATCCCTGTTGAATAATGAGAAGAGATGTGAGCGTTGTCAGTGTCATGAAGACTGCTTCCGCTGAAGGAAATGGAAATGAAACATCTAACTCAAACTCGAAGATAGCACGAACACGCTTAAGCAATCTATCCATTCCGCATTACCTCCACAAATGCTTGCTCAAGTGAATGTGATTTTTCCATTTCATACACATTAACGCCCTTCAGTCTAGCACAACGCTCAATATCTGTTCTTAATTGCTTAGGATTATTAGTTGTCACCATGATGGTTAATGTCTTTGCACCTGTAACTTCTACATGCATAACATCATTAATGGTCTGGAGGTCCTTACAAAGGATGTGAGGGTCAGAAACAACAACATTATACTGGTTTGATGAGTATTCATTAATTATCTCCTGAATAGGACCCTGAACAACCGTTTTGCCCTTATTGATGAATGCAACATTATCACATACCCGTTCAAGTTCCGAAAGTACATGCGAAATGATACAAAAAGATACACCTTCATTTCTATGTACATCCCGTATAGTTCTCAGTAAATCTACTCGAGCCATAACATCAAGATTGGAGGTGGGTTCATCAAGGAACACCAATTCAGGCTTCCCAATTAGAGCTTGTGCAATACCAAGTTTTTGATGCATCCCTGCAGAAAGGGCACGAATTCTGCGCTCCTTAGCATTCAGGAGTTCCACTCGTTTCAACAGTATATCGATATCTTCACTCGTTTCGTAAAGGTTTGAAACGCGTTTGAGGAAATGGCCAACAGTTAGTGATGAGGGATATGTTGGACGTTCATGTAATACGCCTATTCGTTGTCTAATCTCAAAGGAGTGTGTAGCAGTATCCTGCTCTAGGACTATTGAGCTTCCCCCATCTGCTTCGATAAGACCTAAGAGAATTCTCAATAACGTTGTTTTCCCTGCACCATTTGGTCCAATGAGCCCAAATACGCCATAATCCATTCTTAATGATAGTTTATCAAGTGCTATTATGTTTCCAAATCGTTTTGTAAGATTATGCACCGATACAATTGTATTGCCCTTCAATGCGGCCTCACCAAGACTTAAGCAGTAACTATACTGAATCCTATTATTTGTATCTTTTTTCCCATTGAATTGCGGATGAGAAGTAAGAGTAATCCAATGGGCTTTGTACACACACTTAATGAAAGGTTTTGGGAATCCTACAACAAACAGCTTGATGATTGGGCTGTCGTTCATGGGCTGCCATCAGACACTTCTCAGCTCTCTCAAATAGACCCTCTTCTTTGATAATCAGTCCAGCTTAGGTGACCTGTTCAACATGGCTGTCGAGGAAGAGATAATGACGGAAACAGCAGCAGGTGAGTTGTGGGGCGGTCCTGTCCGGATGAAAGCTATGTAGAACATCCTTTCAAAATCATATGAAGTCACGGGAGGAGTACTCAGTTTCAGCTATTACGGTGTCATGATGTTTAAGCTGATGGTCGCATTCCAGTTCGCATCATATGCATTAATGGTTGGTGCAGTTGTAGGTGGACTGTGAAGGTACTGGAAGAGGAGTTCTCTTCAGCCACCTCCTACACTTTTTCAAGAAACTTGGTACTTGCAATTCGCGCCTCGACTTCAGTAGGCAGTGGAGTTTCAGGGTCATCACGGTTGTATCTCATACCTTTTCTTACCCAGCTATTAAGCCAGTCCTCAAGCCCCCTTTCATTGAAGAGGTAGGAAACAACACCCCTCTTTGAGCTCTTTTCCATCAATATGAGTAATACTTCTTCCCCCTGCTCCCGCATTTGGTCCACTTGAGCAAGCATCTCATGCACCGCTTCCCACGTTGTAACAATCTCAGAGAAGTACCAGTCCTCGTATTTAGGGTTGTGAATCATCCTACTATATCATTCACGCTCCGGCTAGATAAAGCTAATTTATCTAGTGCAGTCGAAAGAAAAGACCTCGGTCGCGGTGATGTTGCAGGACCAACTGACAAGCCTCCAACAGTGGCTGCAGACTACACAGGTCAGATCATGGTCATTCAGCACCCAACAGCCATTACTATTGGCTGCACACCGGTCATTCACGCTCATACAGCCCAGATTGCCTGCAGATTCGATGAACTGCTGCAGAAACTGGACCAGCGCACCGGACAAGTGGTTGAGGAGAATCCTGATTTTGTCAAGCACGGTGAGTCAATGATCGCCAAGCTTGTGCCACTGAAGCCCATGGTCATCGAGCCATACAAGGAGCTCCCACAGTTGGGTCGCTTCGCAGTTCGTGACATGGGAATGACAGTAGCTGTAGGCGTTGTCACAAAGGTCACTCCTCGCGAGCCAAGCAAGAAATAGTTTAACCCATACTAGCAGAACCGGGCCAGCGCGGCCCGTGTTCCATTCTTCTTTTCTATCATATATTGAATATTCTACAGCGAAATATGGAAAACCTATAAGAAATCAGTTCCCTATATGACATGAGAGAAGCAAATTGCTAGGCATATATCTAGTATTCCTATTTGGGGGGGTTCTCTTATTGGCATGGTACCTGAGCCGTGATAAGAGAGTGAAGCACTCAACAGATCCCGCATTCGAAATACAACAAATGGAACAAGAAGCACTTGAAAAGAGGATACGCTATTTACAGGATTATGTGGCGGCAACGAGTAGGAAAGCTCCCACAGAATGAATACGATCAATTCTGTTTTATCCAGGACTAGAAAGAAACAGCGAATTATCTTGACTTGCACCTTGTTTTGAATCGTTCCAGGCTGCAATTCACAAAGCCTCCCAAAAATGGATTATTAGCTCCAAGAAGATAATCTAACATCGGCGCCTACCCAAGTCAACATTTAACTATATTTAACAAGAATATTTCGTAAGTGTGATGAAACTGTGATTGATGTTTCTCTGCTGCGGATACTGGCAGGAATCTTGCTGACTTCATCTTTTTTGCTGATCTATCAAGTGAACTCCGGAGGAAACAAAGATAGTGAAGGCTTTGATGTGAAGAAAGAGGTTATTGAGCCACCATCAATTCAGGTTGCGGGGAACATAGTGACCATTTTTGTACCGATGATTGCCGTTGTCCTCCTGATTCTTTTCCCTGGGACAGTCTATGGAACAGTCCTAAACATCCAGTTCTATGGCAATACACTCATCCAAGTTCTGGGAGTAGTCATCTACCTTGCAGGGGCAATCCTTCTATTATGGAGTAGTAAGACTCTTGGCAAGTACGATACAGGGAGAATAGCGGTGGCTGAGGATCATATACTAGTTGACACAGGTCCGTATGCGAGAGTCCGTCATCCTGGATATGTTGCCACATTCATGTTAGCACTCTCTGTTTTTCTCATTTTGCTGAATATAATCCTCGTTCTCGACTTGATTGCGGCAGCAGCCTATTTCGTCTATAGGGCTCGGCTTGAAGAGGACCTTTTGTCTTCCGAAGAGAATCTTGGTGATCAGTATCGAACATATATACAGCGAACCGGTCGATTCTTTCCTAGGTTGGGGAGAAACCCATAAAATTATGAGAAAATCACTTCTTCCCTGATTTTTGTGCGCATTTTGGACATTTTTGAAAAGAAATGAGCATAGGCCTTTGCTACCTTGTCTCTTTTATTATTGAGCAGCCAATCAAGTGATGAATAGTCGGGTACCCAAAAGACCCACATCGAATCCATATCTCCGCCTATACCGTCAGTCGCTGCGAAAATCCCATGTATCCAATCCGCCTCTTGGACAGCCTCATGAAGCTCGACTGCGGCATGAACTTGGTCTGGCTCTGTGTCACTAGTTGCCGGCCAACTAAATTCTACAATGAGATACAATCCGGGTGTCTGTTTATCGCATGTCATTCGTGTCACCTGTTCTGCTTGCAGTTCACTTTATGCCATGTTCCCGAAAGAGATAAGGTAGCTACTTTCCTCACAGTTGATAGGTCCTATGGTTTATTTGTTCAAAATACTAATACTATAATGAAGCCATAATTGGATATAGGTCATGGGATGAATAATGATACTTTTGTACGGCATCATTGGTGCCATAATTTTTTTCATTCTTCTTTATCTTTACAGTACTACTTTGAGGAGCAGACACAGCACAAAGGGTGTTCTGGAGGAAAGCGACCCGCAAGATCATGTAGTAATGTTCACCCCTGAGAGGTATCATGGCGGTAAAACCGGCCCCTCAGACAACAAGTGGGTGGCACTAGGCGGAAAAGACCTCGGTTCCATCTATGACGATGATGATTAGCTCAAATATCGGTAGTCATGTCGAAGGAGTATTATTCAGTCACTAGCACCAGAAATACGATGGCAAATGGCACAAGAAGCCTCCCCTAAGAATGTTTCAGAGGAGTATCGTAGAATCATTCTTCTCTTTTTGCTATTTTTGCTGGTGTCCCCTGGTGCTTTCATAATATTCATTGGCCCAGAAAACTTAGCTCCTGTCATCCTCCTTCTCTCAGTTCCCTTATCACTATCAATCGTGTATTGGATAGTGAGAAGGAATAGGTGATGGCTCCAGCAATCGGCAATCATAAAGCAATATCTGGAAAAATGCACCAACGAGGTCTGTGTTCACTAATGATTGATGAAGGGGAAAAGGGGCATGATGAATCCGGCTTGAATAAACGGTCAAGATGCTGTCGGTGGACTGTCTTTGGAGTAATTGGAGTATTAGCTATTATTACGCTCTTCTTAACATTCCTGTATTCCCCATTCGAAACAATTGTTCCCTTCTCCTTACTAGCTATCCCAATAGTTGTTTTCCTGGTGTATGTTGCATATCGGTGGGCATCTGGTAGCTCTGTATCAGGTTATAACAGCGGACAGGATGAAAGAATTCTCGAGAGCATGAGAAAGCATGCTCTTCGTGCAGAGAGAGTTGGTGATTTCGAAATGTACAGGTGCCCAGGCTGTCAAATCTCTTTTGAAATTGTTAATGCACTGCCAATTGAAGATGATACGGTGCTTTGCCCGCATTGTGGGACCCGCCTGTTAGTAGGATAACATATCCTACTACAACAAAAAAATCTGCGGGGCCTTGAGTTCATGTAGTTTGGGCTCTTACCATAAAAAAGAGAGTGTGGAGGTGGCTCAAATGAGGCCACCGTCTGCTGAGTTGTTGTCTACTCTATCTTGAGACTATCCTCGATTTCAATGACGCCTGCAGTGAATTCAGCTGCATTGATAGCAGCTCGATATGCAGACCAGCTGGGAACCGTGCCCGTTAGGGTCACTTCACCATTCTTGACTCTAACATCGACATCGTCAACATCAACATTGAGATTTCGATCTAATGCCGAGGTGATGTCCTCTGCAATTGCTTTATCGACAATACTCTCTGTCGGAACTACAGCAAGCTCATTCTGAATCTTTATGACTCCGTCAACATCGCTTGCCAGTTGTTTAGCACGAATTTTCTTCCAATATGCATCAACAGTTCCTTCTAACTGAACAAATCCAGCATCAACTTTAGTATGCACATCTGTTGAGTCTATGTACGTATTCCATAGGAGTCGGTTGTCGATTTTCGTTTGAACTGTGTCATCTGTCGGTACCTTGTACGTCGTGGGAAATTCGACTTCAATTTCGTTTTCCACAGCGCTTACACCGTCAATAGTCCAGGCATCAAGGACTGCATCTTCTCGCGCCCTGTAGCTGGGCACATTGCCGGATAGTTTCACAGTACTGCCATGCACTTCGACACTTATGTCAGAAGCATCAACACGGTCGTCCCAATAGAGTTGGTCAACAACGCGTTTCTTGAGTGATTCTTCTGTCCTGGTCATCTTGAAAACCTTCAGGCAAGGAATCTCCTTGCACTAATGCTACATTATATACCCAACTTTTAAGAATTTGCATAATATGCACCAATAAAATGTATAAATAGTGCAAAAAATAAAACGCATCCTAAATCGAATGTTGTCATGTACTGGAGTTCACCTTTCATATTATACATAAACACAGTCACGCTATCACTACACAGAGGATAATTGAGATGTCACAAACGAAAGTTATGGACATATACACGCAAGACTATGCATCGGTAAACGAAACTGATAATCTATCCAAGTGCATCAATCTCTTTGAGGAAAAACGAGTACCAGCTCTTGCTGTAAGAGGTGCAAATGGAAAGATTGTTGGAATGCTGAGTAGGAGATGGATACGGCGTTCAGCTCTTGACCCCTCATCGACCAAGGTCAAGACACTTACTCGTTCTCCACCAACAGTTGGAATTCATGACAACATCACGGAGGCAGCTCGATTGATGATTGAGAACCAAGTAATGAGGCTGCCAGTGTATGATGGTGAGAAACTGAAGGGCTTTGTGACAGATGAAGACATATTCAATCATCTCGCGCAACAAGACTGGGGTAAAGCTCCAATTGACAAAGTAATGACTCGGGATCCTGAAACTGTTAACCATGATGATTCGGTAGCAAAAGTAATGACTCTATTTCGCGAGAATGGTTTTTCTCATGCACCTATTCTCAAAGACGGGCTTCTTGAGGGAGTTGTGAGTATTCAAGACGTAATTGATGTGGCGTATGGCCCACGAAAGAGACAAAGTCGTGGTGAGCGGGCTGGAGAGAAGATTGATCTATCAGGCATGTCAATTTCAAGCGTTTGGTCAACTCCCGTAGTAGAGGCTGAACGAAACGAAAAGCTAGCCAATGCTTGGAAAAGAATGAAACAGAACGACGTTTCGTGTCTAATCATAGCTGAAAATCGAATTCCCATCGGGATTATAACGAAAAAAGACCTGTTGGAGCCCATTGCACAAGAGTCAATGGAGTCTCGTCAGATGACTCTCCAGTTCTCGGTCAAACCTGATATCAAGATATCAGAGGGGGCACGCCAAGCAATACTCAAGGATTTTGACTCCTTTATTCGAAAATACAAGAAACACCTAGGATTGGGCAAGCTCTTTGTCTACATGAAGGGTCATGGATCCATGAAGAAGGGAGACCAACTTATTCACTGCAGGCTTCAATTCCATACAAGTGCTGCACAATTCTATAGCAAAGCAGAAGCTTGGAGTGCTGAAGAGGCATTCTCATTGGCGCTAGACAGACTTGAGCGCAGAGTGATTCAGAGCAAAGAGATGAAACTGGATCCAAAGCAACGGTGGAAGCATTTCGACCGTTTCATGGAATCGGAACTCTAGGTCCACTGATGCTTGCTCACCAATTGTATTGTGTAAAATGGCGCTGAGGGAGGGATTTTCCCGCCCATTGGAAGTCAATGAGGCTTTCGAACCCTCGCGCGCTCACGGCGCACCAGCTGTCAGCCAGCCCAATCTATCGGCGCAGAGCTGATAGCAGGCTGGCTCCATACCAGGCTAGGAGACCTCAGCTCGAATCAGAGCGGTCAATACTAGTCACTTAAACATTATCGTCTGAAACTAGATATTCTCGGTTAAGCTTATAATTGGGCAGAGATTTGATATCGGAAAAAGTCCTACTATTGTATCGGTGGCGAACGATGAGCGACTTAACAACGGAGAGTGTTGTAAAACGATACTTGGCCTTTGCAGTGGCTTACTGTGCAACAACAGCAATCCTACTGCTGGGCCCTGTCTTCATACTAGAGGATAGACTAGTCGCGTTGATTTACTATCAGATGGGTGGATACGATATTCTAATACTATACCTGCTGGTCCTTCCATTCCTCACATTGTTTGCATCGAATTTCTATTCATTTGGCATGGAATTCGGAACCATCACCGAGAATAAATCCCGTGTTCTGTTAGGCATCATCATTAGTGTGGTTGTGGCCTCAGCAGAAATCTTCTTGGCCATCTGGGTAAACAATTCAATTCAAAGCGCTTATTGGGAGTCCATGACATATGTTGTGACGGGCGCTCTCCTCATTCTAACCCTAATCATGGCCCATACATTAGTCACTGTGATGGCATTCACGGATACACCTCGGAGAACAGCAAAGCGGATAGTGTCTGACCCCACTTTCTGGTTTGCCTTCCCTATCATTCTTGGTCTCTTGTTGCTATCTCTCTATCCGGTCTTTGAAGCACAAACACTAGAAGGTCTTCTCCCTCAACCGTTCCAAGATGATTTCTGCCGGTCTATAGTGGAGCTCTTCCTTGTCATTCCCACCTGTTTCTTGATTCCTGCATTACCATGGATTATGCAACAAGCAGCTGCCCATGAAATATAAGGCTCTGAATGAAAAGGAGGTGCGGCAGATCCACCTCATCGTATGTCGGTAGGCGCTGGACTGAACAGTGCGGTTCTCAGAGCAGCTACCTCCGGGGCTCCACAACCCCTCGTTAGTGCTGTTCCCGCCAGGACCTGACACGGTTCCGAGGATTAAGCTACTCACAGCAATCCTACGATTACTGCTGTAGCAGAAGCGGACTCCAGAGACCGCTCATCAACGTCCCGCAGCTGGGTCCAACGGTTTCCCGGTTCATTCTCAGTGGTGGTTACTGGCTCCGGCTATTGCCATACCGGTTACAGGTCGCGGCAAACGACCCAGCCCTACCTGCCGCAGTTCAAGTTCAAGGCTGATAGCCCTAAAAACATTATCAATTGGATACAAACGGAGGCTTAAACAAAGGCGCCTGCATCACGCCTTATCCTGACAATCTCTTCTAGTACTTCAAGTTCTGATGGTGTCAAGTCCTCTTTGAATTTTTTACGTATTGCAAGGATGTGCTTGTCTGGCATGAATGTATAGAGCACTTCGTCGCTCTTGACCTGACGCCCAATTGTAGGTCCTCTTATTGAAACAGCGACCTCCATACCTTCAGTGGCCTCATCTATGTTAACACTGCGATCTTGAATCTGATTGATTATGCCGACTCTTTTTCCCTCACTATTCATCAGAGCTACTTTGGGACGTATAACGCCATGAACTTTGACTCCCACAATTGCAGGTTTACTCTGTCTGAATACATAATCCGGGATTAATTCAATCTTACCTGGCCTGATAATGGAGCCTAATGACTCCGCCTTCGCTTGCTCTCTCTTGACAATGAGCCATGCATTGTAGTCATCATAGAGTCGGTAAATGACATCGCTTAGAAAGACCTCAACACCATATTCTGCAGCCAGTTCTTCAATGTCTGGTGCGAATTTGACATTAAACCCTAGGACTACTGCATTTAATGGGTCTGTGTCCCCTGCTGCACTTGCCTCGATGATGTCCCTCTTTATAATGGGTCCAACATCAGCTAATCTAACCGGTACGTTCCGTTCTTGTAGGAATGTAGAAACCGCCTCCAAAGACCCAAGTGTATCCGTCTTCAATACGACTCCAGACTTGTCAGTTTCTATCCTGATTGAGCTTACCTCATCCCGAATCTTTTGTTTCATTGGTTCTAGATTCTCTTTGTCCCAGACAGCATAGACTGGCGCCCCTGCAACAGCCCCCTCTAAATCTGGTGCCACAATCTTGACACCTGCTGCAGCATGTACCTCTGACACGTTTGTGAACCGTTCTCTAGGGTCGCGAATTTCATCGAGTTCTCTGGGCTGCAAGAGAGCCCTAATCTTAGCCACCACAACATCTTCGAGTCCTCCAACTACAATCGTGTCATTTTTACGAAGAACCCCATCATAGACAATCGTGTCCAATGTAAGCCCCAGTCCTGTTTCTTCACGTACTTCAAGAATGGCGCCCTTTGCAGGACCTGATGTGACCTGTAACCGCTCTTTCAAGAACTGCTGAGTAAGACCAGATAATACCATTAGAAGCTCGGGGATCCCATCTCCCGTTATGGCGCTTGTTGGAACAATCGCCACGTTCTTTCTGAAATCTCTTACTCGATCAAATCTTTCCGACATAATGTCGTTTGCTGAGAGTGCCCCCACAATCTCGTATATTCTCTTATCAATCTCACTCTGAACAGTCTTTGATTGTGCCTTCATTGCCTGTGCAAGGGCGAGATTTGGTTTAGGATTCCACCCCGGAATCTTGTCTAGCTTATTGGCAGCTATAAGAAAGGGGGTCTTCCCAGACCGGAGGATTTTGAGAGACTCGTAGGTTTGAGTAAGTGGCCCCTCCGTAATGTCAACAACTAGGATTGCTATGTCTGCGATTGCTCCTCCCCGTCGTCGAAGATTTAAGTATGCCTCGTGACCTGGCGTGTCTATAAAGAGCAAACCGTCAATTGTAAGTTCTCTCGCCAAATTTTTCAATAAGCCTCCACAAATTGACTTGATGGTATCTGTAGGGAAAAATGAGGCGCCAATATGCTGAGTAATTCCAGCAGCTTCACGACTTTGTACTCCTGTACCACGCATTTTGTCCAGTAACGATGTCTTGCCGTGGTCAATATGACCTAGTACAGTAACTATAGGCGAACGCAATTTGGTGTTCTCTGTCAATTCTCGGCACCTCACAGAAGACTATTTTCGCTGAAAAATCCTAATCTTATGAAACTGTCGTTTGTGTAATCTCTTTCAACAAGAAAAATACATTGTCATAACGCTAAAATAAAAACAGGGTGGCTGGCTGAATTGAAGCCAAACATACTTTGTTCGAAGGCATTGCAAATAGAAACTATTGGTGACATAAATTGGAACGATCTTTAGTAATCATAAAACCCGACGCAACAGTTCGAAGGAGAATAGGAGCTCTTGTTATCAAAGCTCTCATGGACCGTGATTTGAAGGTAGTAGCATTCAAAGAGATGAATGTCCCTGACTCTCTGGCGAAATTGCATTATGACGTCCATAAAGACAAGCCTTTCTTTCCTTGGCTTATTGATTTCATATCATCTGCTCCCGTTATTACAATGATTCTCGAGGGAGAAAATGCAATCGAAGATATTCGAGATGCATTGGGAGCCACATTCGTACAAAAAGCGGATTCCTCCTCATTGAGAGGAAAGTATGGTGTTTGGGCGGGAATTAATATTGCTCACGCATCAGATGCGCCCGATACTGCTACCAAAGAGATTATGCTTTGGAAAGAGGAGGGAGGACTTGAAGAAACCGACGACGCTCAAGAAATGGCACTTGATTATATCAGGAAATATAGCGCCAATAAGCGTGATTACACATCGGAAATTCGAAACACCGTCAATACTGCAATTGAAAGAGAGGACACCTCGGAAGATGTTTTACAGAGGCTAATCGATCTATTAAGCAAAGATGCCGAAGACATCACAGAAGAGGAAATCAACAATCTAGCAAGGGTAGTGTTTGATTACATCAAAGAAGAAGTTGAATAATAGATGAAGCAGCAGGTTGGTCCCTTTAAGAGCAACCCTTGCTTTCCATCTAATGAAGATAAGAATTCATTGAAATTGGGTCTGTTTCATGTGCTTTTGTAGGGGTTGGAATGGACTGCCATCCAGATGAGCTTAGCTACCTTTCTCGAAATTTTCTGTCCATTTTGTATCTCGAGGCTTCATCCGGCGTTTCAACATGGCGGTTTTACATTTGTTAGAACAGAACCACTGCATTGTCCCATCCTTAGTACGGACAAAAGCGATACCCGTTCCTGGTTCGATGTCTTTTCCACAGAAATCGCATTTTTGGGTTCCGACCACTTCTAGCGCCTCCTCATCTTACGTGCTTCTCGTTCTGTTTCACGAAGGATGAGTATGTCTCCTTGTCGGATGGGCCCTTTCACATTGCGAGTCAAGACTCGCCCTTTATCGCGCCCTTCCAGGATTTTGACTCTAACCTGCGTAATCTCACCAGTAACTCCAGTTCTTCCCAGGAGCTGAATCACTTCAGCGGGGATTGCAGGTGTTGTGTCTGTATCACTCATGGTTCTACTTCACCCGATACTATTTCCTAAGTCCTGTAATTTTGTCGACGACATCCTCTACAAGGTCTTTGGCTTTTCCTTCAACAACAATTGAAACTGCAGCAGTTGGCCTCTCAATGCCTACTGCGCCGCCCAAATCCTGTTTGCTGGGCACATAGATGTAAGGTGCTTTCTTATCATCACATAATCCAGGCAGGAACATTGTTATCTCGGGGGGGTCTACATCCTCAGCTATCACAACGATTTTGGCATTACCTCTTTCAATGCTCTTTGTTGTCTCGTTAATCCCTTTCTTGACTCTGCCAGTATCTTTGGCAATTTCTAGGGCTTGGAGTGCTTTCTTTTGAAGCTCCTCGGGAGCTTCCCATTCTACAAAACTTGGTTTTGGCATCACTGTCTACCTCAGTTTCTACTTCATTGGTACTCAGCATTTACCTGAATACGAACTTGTCGCAACCATGGGGTTGCGTCCTTTTGCGCCTAGTCTAGAATTCTTTTAAAACTGTCGAACTGACAGAATGAATCCTAGTACCCTACCTTCTCAATGGCTAACAGCATGTCCTCGTGCTTTGCATGGACATGCTTGAGGACAGAATACCTATTGCGCTTATTCATGATTCTAATCGCATGATCGATATCATCGAGGAATAACTCCCTTGTTAAATCCATCTCATCAAAGGTAACAGGCATTTCTTCTCTCTTCATGAATCGCAGAATTTCTGTAGGGGAATATTTTCCATAGTCAGTCTGCTCCATAAAATGGAGACTAAATGGAGTTGCGAATGCAACTTGTATTCCATGGAGATTATGATTACGTCTGTCCATGGCGTGAGAGATTGCATGTTCAGTTCCAGAGCAAGGTCGTGAACTACCGAATTCACTCATTGCAATACCCGCATCAATTACCGACCCAACGAGTACCTCCAGTGAGCTGTTAGTTAATACCGCCTCCAAGGCAGCCTCAACGGTCGCATATACATCAGAATCATACTCCTCGTCAGCGTAATCTCTTGCAAGGCGCCACTCTGCAAGACTTGAAGCTTTACTAATGACGTCTCCCAATCCTGAGAGTCGAAGATGAGGTGGAGCATCGTCCATGATGTCCAAATCCGCCAGAATCAATTTGGGTCGTTTACATTTCTCTGAATAGCGATATCCGTTATGCATCACTGATGCCACTTCACTTGCTATGCCATCATGAGATGCTGCGGTGGGGATTGAAATCCACTCGATGTGGGAATCTCTCGCCATAATTTTTGCTTGATCAATACTCCTCCCTCCTCCAAAGCCCAAAATAATATCTGCATCAATCATACTCTTGGTATTCTTAGCGATTCTATCATTAATGATTAACCACTCAAGCTTCTCACCTACAATTGATGAAACCAATTTGCTGTACTTCTCGTAAAGCAGTAAATCAGTCACACAAATTGGTTTGTCATACCCTTCTAGAATGCCATCAAGTTTCTCTATCGCCTCCCTTGCAACGATTACTTTACTGGAACAATTGGAGGTCATGAGTTGCAATCCTTCTAATCATCATCACTGTCTGCAGTGAATTGTTAGCAGACGTGGTCGTTATTAACATTGACCAATAGAAGCCTTCAGAAACATATTACCATGGTAGGAAACAGAAAGCGAGTGTTACCTCTGAAATACTCTAGCTGATATGTCTGGAATGTTCCCTTTCCTATATACGAGAGGAGTCAACACATATGACCCGTTATCTCAAGGTTGCGCTCATGGGTTCAGGATATGCAGGCAAATCTACCCTAATACGACTTCTAACCGATGAAACTACCAAATTAAAGACAAATTATACCCCTACTGCCGGGATGGACTGCGGAACGATTACATTAGACAGTTCTACTAAGGTGACCCTCGTTGAGATGGGCGGACAAACGCACTTTGAGTTTATGTGGCCAGATTTGCTGAAAGGAAGTAAAATGGTTGTTGTAGTTACAGAAAGCACACCCAAGGCTGTGTTAAGAACCCGACAACTTCTTCAAAAATACAGGAATGAACTTGAAGGAGTTCAAGTCATGGCGATTGCCAACAAGCAAGACCTTCCAGGTTCAATGAAACCGGGATCCGTACAGGACTTACTTGGAATACCCACTTATGGTATGGTTGCAATTGACCCCAAGCAACGACTTCATGGCTACAAGTTGCTAGTAAGTGGGCTTAGAGATATGTGTGAAGTAGCGGCTTAGACTAATGGTCTGATTCCATCAGTCTTATGATAACTCTTTTAAACTAACAAAGGTCTGGACGATTGCCCAGGACACGGGCGACAGAGCTGGTTGGAGCTTGCTCACCATCTAGCGAGTCCGTCCGGGACTAGTGTCTTTTGGGTGTAACTACCACCATGATTAGGTGAGAATATGGAGATTACAATCCTTCACAAAGATGAGAGAAAGGTCAATTTCCTCTTAGAGGGTGTGGATGTGGCCTTTGCGAATGCACTTCGCAGAACCATGTTAACCCGTTTACCTTCAATGGCAATTGATGAGGTCCTCATACTCGAAAATACAAGTGTCATGTATGACGAGATGTTGGCACATCGACTTGGACTTGTCCCACTGACAACAGTTCTAGAGGACTACAACCTTCCAGAAGAATGCGATTGTGAAGGAAAAGGATGTAGTCTCTGTCAGTGTACACTCACCTTGGAAATCGAGGCCGAAGATGATGACAAGATTGTCTACTCACGTGATTTGTCTTCTCAAGATCCGAAGGTAGTTCCAGCCTCAGGCGACATACCTCTTGTAAAACTAGCACCACGTCAACGGCTCATTATTGAAACATATGCAAAGCTTGGCAAAGGGGTTGATAATGCAAAATTCCAGCCCGTTGCAACAGTTTCATACAAGTATGTACCGCTTGTAACCGTTGATAAATCAAAGTGTGATCAGTGTGGAGACTGTGTAGAGGTATGTGCGAAGAATATTCTGAAGCTTGAGGATGATACAATTGTCACACAAAACACGCTAGATTGCAGTCTTTGTGAGGCATGTGTAGAAGAATGCGAATCCGGGGCCATAACAATCGATACCAAAAAGAACAGCTTTCTGTTTAAAATAGAATCTACAGGTGCGCTTCCTCCAGAAGAGATAGTGGAGAAAGCTGCAGAACTGTTGATGGAACGAATTCAAGTGGCGCTTGACTTTGCTAATTCACTCTGAGGGAGCAAAAATGGTAAGGACTGGACCAACTGACCCTAATACACGCGCGTTAATTAATGCGCTTAGAAAGACTTCAACGAAACACGATACTGGAATTTGGAAACGAGTGGCTGAGCTGTTATCTGCACCAACTAGAAAACGGGCCACAGTCAATGTCAGCAAGATTCAGCGACATACCAACGATGGTGATGTCATCGTAATACCTGGAAAGGTACTGGGCTCAGGAATTCTAACGAACAAAGTCACAGTGGCTGCATTAAACGCATCAACATCTGCTAGGTCGATGATTATTGATGCTGGCGGTTCTCTAATTTCAATCCACGAGTTATTGAATCAGGCTCCCAGCGGAAAAGGAGTAACGATAATTACATAGGTGACTGAGATGAGCGACGATAGCGTAATAGTCTATGATGCCAAGAATATGGTTGCCGGCCGCTTAGCATCGAAAGTTGCAAAGGCAGCACTACTCGGAAGGAACGTGGTTGTTGTGAATGCGGAAAAGGCCATCATCACAGGAGATAGAGATACTGTGGTCCAGGCATACAAAGAGAAATCCAATATCAGGACTTCATACAATCCACAAAGAGGTCCATTTCATAACAGACGGCCCGACAAGATGCTGCGCCGTATAATCCGCGGAATGCTTCCCTATCCCAAACCTCGGGGAAAGAAAGCATTCAAACGCATTCAAGTATACATGGGCATACCCTATGAATATGAGGAAGAAGAAAAGGTAATTCTCGAAGGTTCTAAGTATAGAAGTCTGACAATGAAATACATCACCATTTCCGATCTTTGCCATGAATTAGGTTGGAGAAATCCGGAGGTAGCATAGAATGCGTGTAGTAGTATCAACAGGAAAGAGAAAAACATCGATTGCAAAGGCCACGGTAAAGGATGGTAGGGGGCAAGCTCGGATAAATGGGAAGCCTCTGGAGATAATACAGCCCGAGGTTGCAAGAATGCGAATGATGGAGCCTCTTATGATGTTTGGAGATGCATGGAAGAATTACGATATCAAAGTCAGAGTAAGCGGTGGGGGATTCATGGGACAGGCTGATGCTGTACGAATGGCAATTGCCACAGGTCTAGTGAGGATGAGCCAAGACTTTGAGGCACGGTCAAAAATGCTTGAACACGATAGAACCATGATTGTTGGTGACCCCAGACGAACCGAGTCAAAGAAGTTTGGAGGGCCATCAGCTCGGTCTAGATATCAGAAGTCTTACAGGTGAGGAGAGAAGAAGGATGATTATTCCAGTTCGGTGCTTTACTTGTGGCAAAGTTGTTGCTGACAAGTATGAGCAATTCAAACGTGAAGTGCGGCAGGGAGAAGACCCAGCAGATGTACTTGATAAGCTAGGACTAGAGCGTTATTGCTGTCGTCGGATGCTTTTGTCCCATATTGACATTATTGACAGTTTCATAGCTTTTTCTACAACTGAAGCTCGTGCGGAGGTAAAAGATTTTGATTAGTGAGAGTGATTTGGGAGAGGTTGACCTTCTGACCCCGATGGACAAATATCTAGCAGCTGGTTGTCATATCGGCACACAGGTTAAAACTCAGGACATGGAACCATTTGTGTACAGACAGCGCCCAATAGGTCTATACGTTTTGGATGTGAGAGAAACCGATGAGAGAATCCGTACAGCTGCCAAATTCATCTCTCGATTTGACCCAGACAAGGTTGTCGTTGTTTCTGGACGTGTCTACGGGAAACGACCAGTTGAAAGCTTTGCTAAATTCATTGGTGCTCATGCTTTCACCGACCGATTTGTTCCTGGGACATTAACCAATCCAAATATTGCAGGTCCACGAATTTACATTGAGCCTGAACTTGTTATCTTAACAGACCCTCGGACCGATGAACAAGCTCTATCAGAAGCTGCCAAAATTGGCATACCCGTGATAGCCCTTTGTGACACGGACAATAACACGACTAATGTTGACCTTGTAATCCCTTCAAATAATCGTGGTCGCAAGGCACTTGCTCTGGTGTATTTCCTATTGGCAAGAGAGGTTCTAAGGGAACGGGGTGATATCCCTGTGGATGCAGAAGTCGCATTCAGTACAGAGGACTTTGAACCCCAACTACAGAGGATATAGTTTCACTCTAGCTAACAATGGAGATGACGCCCTCTGCGGCGTCAACTTCTACTTTCTGCCCCGTCTTTAATTTCTTGATATCTACTTTATCAACAGCAGGAATTTCTGATATTATACAGCCCACAGCCACAACGGGATCCGTTGACTCATTTATGATTGCTAATGGCGCCTTTCCAGCTTTACTAAGCGCGTAGAGTACATAAGAGCCTACAGTCGACCCTTTGCCCGTTGGGAAAGCCAGCACCTTTCCCGATACGGACTTGCCTTCCAGCTCATGCCCCTTCTCAACAATCACACCCGTTTCAGGATCACATCCCCCATAGAAGGAGATATCCTCCGAGGTCATCAGTACTTCTCCCCTGGCTTTCCCTTTGAATATCGTTCTCCCCTTCATTTGATTGCCTCCTCTAAACATTCTTCAACAGTCCGTATCTTGGTGCGAAAATCATTCTTACCTCGTGCATAGAAACAAGCTTTTGCAGAGTCTGTCATTAGGCCTGTGAAACGTCCCTTCAATGGCGCTACTGCACAACACGCATCACTGACGAGATATGCGCCCGCATTCTCTATAATATCATAGTACCCCATCTTTCTTGCGAGGTCTTTAGTTGGACGCGCAGTGGTAATCCAAACTGTCTTGCCAGCGGCTATTTTCTTCCCCTTCAGTATTTCTGCTACGCGGGCAATTTCCTTTATGCTAGCATGCGGGCAACCAATGCTGATAAAATCGATATCCGCATCCTCATCGTCAAGCTTAACTCTTGCCGACTCTAATTCGTCTTTTGTTACAATCTCAGTTTCTTCAGGAATAGTCGTTCTATTTGGCGTGATGCCCTCCATATGATAGATTGCCACCCCTCCGAATGTGGCAACAGATGCACCGAATGATTTCAATTCCTCAGTTGATGCATGTTCTATTCCTGTGATATACGGTATCTTGTTCCCCGTTCGCTCACCGATAACCTGACCTAATAACCCAAAATCATCTGTTTCCTCAATGTTCGCTTCAATTTCATATGTAATCTGTGCGTTTCGATTCTTCTCCAAATGAAGACCATATTCAGCGGTTCTCCCAGTAAGGGCTGCTGCAAGTGCGCTTGGTCCGCCTTCTCTATTGGTCCGTGCTCCTATCACCGAATTTGCAAAACACACTGCTGATGATTCAGCCCATGCAATATGTTCGCCATAATGGGGAAGATTACCAATTAGATACGGGGTACAAGTACAGGTGGTCACAACTCCCATTTTGGAAAATGCATCAACCACCCGCTGTTGATTCTCAGCAAAATCTTCGCTTATGCCATGTTTTTTCCACTCTTCAAGATCCATACCTGCAGGATTAAGGGTTGTGAGTACTTGAGTCGTTCCATCCTCTGCCATTTCATCTAGGTACTCAAGTCCAGCCTCTCCGAGATTATGGTATGAAACCCCAGCAATCTGCACGCTTGAAATTGGTATCAAACGCTCAGCACCATAGATGGTACCCAGAGTTGTGATAATTTCCATGGCCTTTTTGGTAGCTATTCCATAATCTCCGTTCAGCATAGCTTTCTCTTCTGTGTTAAGCTCAAGTCCCATTCACAGTCACCCCACATATTTGTCCAATTCTACTTCTGGAAATTCCGCCTTTTCAAAGCTCTTTCCTTTAGACTCCAGAACTTTTGTACAATCAAATCCAACTTTTGTCGTCATTTTCGTCCCGGGTTCAGCACTGGGATCGAGGGAACTTCCAGGTTCCTTGTCCTTGATGAGAAGGTCCACATCTGCCTGAAATCGTGTAGCCATAGCCCATTCACGCTCTTGTTCATTATAGATGTCAATGTCATCATCATAAACCCAGACGTGTTTTGCACTTGTGTGTCCTTCAAAAGCAGCCTCCATGGCTTTAATGCCGTCATCTTCGTTCTTTTTATTGACCTTCACTGCAATGTGAAGCCAACTTGCACCGCCTGGTGTTATATTCACGTCAATCACTTCTACGCCGCGGTCCTTTACTTTCTTGTAAACCGTCGGCTCCCTAGGCATTCCCATCAGAATCTTGTGTTCTGCTCTTCCCGGTAGTAATGCTTGCCAAATCGCGTTTTTCCTGTGGGTTATTTTCTTTACATGAAATACTGGTTCCTGCCTCACAACATCGACTGTTTCAGTGAGATCAATAAATGGACCTTCGTCATGTTTCTCTTCCAAATAGACAGTCCCTTCCAACACAAATTCTGCATCAGCAGGAATAAGCAAACTCGAGGTTTCTGCTTTTGTCACTCGAATCTTCCTAAGCGCATTGGCTATCTCTAATTCATTTACCCCGGTTTCTACTGACGTAGCAGCAGCAATAAGAATCTCTGGAGTATTCCCTATGCACATTGCTATGTCTACCTGTCCTCTTTTCTCGAGGAATTTCGAGAAGTCCCGCCCCCTAACGACTCTAATCACCATCTTGTCTTTATCAAACTGCATTCCGCGATGGAAATCTAAGTTCTGGCCATATTCTGGGTCCGACGAAACAACCACACCTGAAGATACGTACGGTCCCCCATCAGCCTTGTTGTGGAGAAGAATGGGAATCATATCCAAGTCCACCTCTTTCTCCACAACTTCTTGACAAGGTGCATTATTCACTATCTCTGGTGAAGAACGATTATCGATTGCCGCACTTAATGTAGGAATAATGTCTTCTTTCTCAATACCGAAGTATGATGCAACTTGACCTTTTGTGCAAAATAGATTTCCTGCCACCCTGTAGTCCGAATCGGTCAAATTCTCAAAAATCGCCGGTTTGGGCTCAAGAGCCTTCAATACTCCAGCAATCTCATATTTCTTCGATACCGGTTTTCCAATTACGGTTAACTTCCCTTCTTTTTCTAGTTCCTTCATGTAGTTCTCCAAAATCAATAATCATGCCTCCTCTCTATCCGAAAGTAGTTCGCAATACTGTCGCAGCTCCACGTCCTTCAAGTGCAGCCGCGATTTTGTCACCAGCAGGCTTGTCTGGTGGAAGTGAAATCATATTTCCGCCTCTGCCTGTACCCGTTAGTTTTGCACCCAAGGCCCCATTGGATAAAGCAATGTCAACAAAATTGTCGAGCTCTTTACATGAAACTGTTAGTTCCTGTAGTAGTTCGTGATTTCTACTCATTAGTTCGCCAACTCTCTTGAGGTCGTGCTGCTTTAGAGCCTCCAAACCATCTTGAACGAGTGATTTGTACTCATCAGCGATATTATCAAACCACTCAGGATTCTCTTCTCTCTTTCGACGCACATCTCCGACCACTTCTGTCGTACTTGCAGTGCGACCGGTGGATGCGATAACAAGGCTCACAGGGTCATCTAACTCAATTCTTTTGAAAGTTGGTGACCCGCCATCAAGATTTCTCTCATACCATACAAGTCCGCCATACGTGGATGCAGTGTTGTCAATTCCCGAGGGAGTTCCATGATACCCTTTCTCCCCCTCATAAGCTGCTTCGTTTATTTTTTCATCATCTAAACCAAGGTCAAATTCATCATTCAGGGCGCGTGCAATGGCTACACAGCTTGCGGCGCTTGCGCCAATGCCCGACGCACAAATCAAATTTCCTCCAAGCTCGATGTGTATGCCTTGTTCCGAAATATCTAGTCCAACATGGTCAATGATGTTGTTTATCGAAATTTTCTGTTCATCAAGCTTCTTTTCCTTGTATCCTGGAGTAGCTGGTCTATCATCATCCAGACTCCATCCAGGCTTATCTTTTCTCGTGACTTTCGCCACTGTTTCTGAATCTATACCTGCAGCTAATGCGGGCAAACCATATACAACAAAATGTTCACCAAAAAGGATGCTTTTTCCACGGCCTTTGCCAATTCCCATGTTATCACACTCGATATATTGAGTCTGTCACTTGCCCGTAAATAATCGCCTCTTTTGAATTCTTCCTTCGACAAATCGCTAAATGTCTTTAAGGGGGCAGTGACTCATCTCTTGAGGAAAAAATATCTCATGCTATGGAGCAGGAACGTCAGATATGTCAGTTAAATTGGTGGACTTATTTTGTGGTGCAGGCGGTTTCTCAACAGGATTCGCTCAGCTGAAGCCGTCTCTGCATGTTGGCATTGATTATGACCAAATCGCCTTGGAAACCTTTTCTCGGAATCATCCTGATGGAATAACATATCACACTGATATCAGTACGCTCCACGCCAATCATATCATCTCAATGCTTGATGGCCATCCTGACATTGTTTTGGCTTCTCCTCCATGTGAGGAGTTCAGTTTGGCGAATCCAAAGAGTGCAGAGTCTGCTATAAATCGTATCTACGGTGATGGTAGTGCACGGCTTATACTTGATGCAATTCGTCTGATTGGCGATCTCAACCCCTCCGTTTTCATTATAGAAAATGTCGCGGCTGTTCTGAAAGGCGATGGAGCGAGTGTAATCAGGTCAGAATTAGAACGAATTGGGATGGACAGAATCCACTTCAATTTGATTAGGTGCCATCATCACGGGAACCCATCTAAACGGTTGCGGGTCTTCATCAGTAATAGAAAAATCCGGCTATCCAAAACAATTCCCTCCAGAGTTATAGATGTAATCGGTGATCTCCCTCCACTTGATGTGACTACCATTCTCTCACCACATAGGCATATGCCTAACCACGACTATGTTCCTGTGAGCAAAGACAAACTAAAACGGATTCGACGGACACGTTGGGGCTTTGGAGCAAGACATGTACGTGTATCAAGGAGGCGCACCCTGAAGGATTGGGTTCGTCTTCATCCCAAGCAGGTGTCCACATCAATAATTGGAAAGTCTAGATACATCCACCCCTATGAAAATCGACTACTAACAGTGAGAGAGCATGCTCGATTGATGTCCTATCCCGATGAATATATTTTCAAAGGACATACCGATAGTCAGTTCGACCAAGTTGGAGAAAGTGTTCCCCCAGTAGTTTCACAGAAGATTGCAGAGGAGGTAATGAGACAAATTGACAAATAATTATGATAACGTGTTTGTAGTATTGCATAACGTGCATGCGGTATCGAAGGTAATAGAGACCGCCCAAGTTGTCTATGGACTTGGATTCAAAAATTTTGTAGTATCTCGTGCTGCCGGTTCCGCGGCTCAGACAGGCGTCCCTGACGCAAATCGTTTAGCCCTGAAAATGAAACGTAACTTTATGGTTCTCCCTGACTTAGTTGATGTAAAGGAACTACTAGATATTGAACAGCCTGTTATCATTCCATCCCCTGTACTTACCAAGGAGCGGCTCGACCTAGATACCGTTAGTAAAGACATCAAATCAGGGGAACGCATTGTTATTGTGGTATCAGGAAGCAATAGTTCGTTCTCCAGAAAGGAAATGGATATGGGTATCTGTCGTAGTTTACATGCTGATGTTGATATTGGGCCTGCGGGAACAATTGCAGTAATTCTGTATCACAGCTTAATCTGAAGGTGTCAGAGAATATCTGGTATGAGTGCTCTTGACCCTCTTAATTTTGCCAACAGCAAAGCCTTGAGTGCTTTCCTCTTGGAAGGCACCATGTCCAATGGACTCACTCCCATTAGTTTGCATAATGCGGTGGTGGTGGCTGCAAGTCGATTACATGTGGGGCTAACAAATACATTCTCCCTTCCCAATTTGTTCTCAAGAAACTGTTGTGTTTCTTTGATTGCACAATCGCCAGCAATCAATACTTGCTCATCAATGGACTCGAGCTCCTTCTTGTCAAATCCCTTGCCCATGACAATCGAGAAACCGCCCTTCCCATCATAGTCATAGTAGAGCAACTGGAGCAGCATTCTGACATTAAGGTCACATCCCTCTGCACATAGCTTCTCTCTGCCCCGAATAATTCTCACATCCTCGGGCATCTGGTCCAGGATATCACAGGGATATTTCTTGTTGAAACGTTCAAGATTACCAATGACTTCGATCTCATCGAGTTTTCCTTCGCCCAAGCCATCTTCATAAACAAGTTTCAGATGTTTGACTTCCTCCAGATCATAACCCAGTATTCTGGATGCAACCACATCCGTTGCCAAGGTATCACGTCCGGCCACCAAGATACCAAGTTCCTCGATTGATTCACTCACAAACGTCTGCAAGGGATAATGACCATTAAACACAACATGTGTACCGTCAATCAGAGTATAATCCGGCTGTACAAGTCTATAGAAATCAGCAAGTCTCCTGTGGAGATTATAGTTATGATGATATCCGCGATCCTTGTGACGTGGAAAGCCCATTTGGTTCTTCACACCAAGTGTCACGGTCGTCATTGAATGGGTCTTGAGTTTTGGTACTGATATGTAGGTATGATCCTCAGATTCCTCAATCAGTTTTTCAACAACAACCGTGGGAAACTCAATAGGGTCTTCAAAATTATCCAGTGTTACTTCTTTTGTATCCATCTCATCCAAATAGAGTGGGTTTGCCCCTGTCCTGTTACAGACATCCTTGTAGCCTGTGAACTCATACACAATTCTGGTCATATTAGCTTGTGTCGAGTTTTCCATGAGGTAGATCTCTTCTGCCCCCTCCTCCTTCAGATGATTGATTAGAAACTCGAGAACTCTGGGATCCGTAAATGCATAGGGCTGAAAATCTATGCCATTGGGCTTGATATATACCTCACCAGAGGATTTAATCAATCTGCGTGCTTCGATGGTGTCTTTGAATGCCTTAGCTATGGCTGCTTGAAGACTCTCTCCGATGTCTACTATTGTCACACGCGTCATGTATATTCAGTTTCTAAATGGTATCACGAGATGAAAAAGATGGTGGGCCGGAGGCGATTTGAACGCCCGATCCCTTGGATCCGAACCAAGAATCATACCAAGCTAGACCACCGACCCTTTGTTGAACCCAATCGATTTAACTAAGGATTTAATGATTTCGTTAAAGAAATGCCTCCGATAATCGGGTCTGAAGGTGCTCAACCGAACCAAGATTGATACCATTGTTGCTATACGCAGTGGCAGACAGCAGATTACTACAGTTATTCTCGAAGATGGGTCCAAGGAACCGAGCATCAGGGCGATTAATCTGAATTCCTATGACAAGTTCGTTGAAACTAGGTAGCGTTACCATTGTTTGAAATCCCTTTTTATCGGACTTGGGCAGACCCGCGTTTCTTCTAACGCATTCCCTATCCAACTTTGACTTCACAAATACAGGAATTGACTTTGCAGATCGAAGTTTATCTCTTCTTCCAAGGTTAGGGGTGGAAACCACCTTGATTCGTTTGATTGATGGATGATTATGACCCACAAGCATAAGCTTGCAGTTGAGAAGATCTGATGCAGGCCAAGCATGTCCATGAAGTAGAGCAATCTGCTCTTCTGATGTTTCATGAATAACACCTCGTATACTTGACGATTCCACGCCCCGCGGCAGCAAGTTCTTCAAATCACCGTCGTGGTTTCCAGGAACTATGGTAAGACTGGCTAGTTGTGCCAATCTAGCGATGAACTGCGGAATGATACTCCAGTTGTAGTGCTTGTCTGGTGAAATCGTATGCTTAATATCACCAAGGAGATACAAGTCAGTCACATCATAGGCATAGACTAGCTTTTCTATCCGCTCAATCATCGCCGCATTTTGTGGAGGAAAGCTGACATTGGTCTTTTCCGACAGCGCAACCTCGTAGCCGAGATGAATATCAGCAATGACTAAAGCCGTAGCTTCTTCTGAGCTAATTAACATGGCTCGGTCATCAAACAAGATATTCATTATACCCAATTTCCTCTTTTCCAGATAGTTTTAAACCGCTTCTTTGTCAGTTTGTGTATATCAATGATACTCTCTCCGTACGAAGAAAAACGGATTGGTAGGACCACACTCTCTCAGAGTGATATTCAGTATTTTCGCAACCGTTATGGCAAGCGATTCATTCGTGCCTTGCGTGCTGTAGAAGAGGATAAAGTAGTACAGTATCATTTTTTTCCGAGCGATTCTATCACATGGATTGTAAAGGGCAGTGCGCGACAATACTTGGTCATTCCAGATACCTATTGTACCTGTAGGAGCTTCTATCAAGATGTTGTTATTGCGGGCGCTTACAAGTTCTGTTACCATTTACTTGCACAATCGATAGCGGAAATCAGAAACCAATTCACCGCTAGAAAATCCAATGATGCTGAACGTCGAATCTTGTATGACAAATGGCGACGGACTGACTGACATGGTGTACTCTTTTTGTTCTGAAGATACATTTAAAACTCGCTTCAAAATTTACACGCTGACTGAGCAGGAAGGTCGCGACTAGCCAATGATTAATCGTAAGAGAATTCCTAAACTACTCGCTGTGGCAATCACTCTAATGATATTCATATCCGGAGTCCAGTGTTCAGCAAAGGCTCAAGACACCGAGCTAGACCCCATTGTAGTGATGTACGAAGCCAGCCATGCTCCACAATTTTCTGCAGATAATGCTGAAGACGGGCTCAAATTAATGTTGGATATGGTCAACGAGTCAACACGCTACCTTCTGCGGGTTAATCATGAACCCCTCAATGATACAATTCTTGAGGATGTTGATATTCTAATAATAGCGGAGCCCGATGAGAGTGCTGAGTTTGAACATGAAGAAATTCTTGCCATTGATGAGCTCTTAACTAATGGCAGTTCCCTTTTTATTTTAGGTGACCCCAGCATCGACCAAAACTCGGCATACTGGAGCAATCAGCAATTTAGAGATTTAGGTGAAAATGTTGCCATCAATACATTTCTAGATCAGATGAACATTACAACAGTAAGATTTGGTCTTAATGAATCAGCAACTGGTCGAATTTTTGGTGACACCATGTTTGATTACGAGCATTCGTTGAATTCATCGTATCCTTCAATTATTCAATTCGATTCCACTACGTGGGATACAAGCCACCCGATTTTCAAGGATATTAATACAGTAATATCCATGACGGCAACTCTCAAACCTATTGACCTGGTGAGTGGAATTGCCCATGGGTATGAGACCTCTTTTGCACAATACCGGCGTGGGCCAAACACATTCGGGAACCTTACGTTTCCCAATATGACTTTGGAAGAATTTCAAGAAGCTCCGAAATCATATTCCGCCATAAACGGGACATTCCCTCCATGGCTCTCTGCCTTTCGATATGGCAATAGCAGAATTGTTGTGGGAGGCTCCGCATTGATGTTTACGGGACGTAATCTCGACTTGCCGGAGAGTGAAGAAAAGTGGTTCTATCAGGGAGATAATTCTAGGTTATTCATGAACATTATGAGCTGGCTTTCATATGACTTTGTCAACCCTGAAAGTCCAATTCTTCCTATGTTGATTATCTCATCAGTAATCTTATTGATTGGGGTAGCATACTACCTCTTCAAGAAACTGAGATAGATACTCACCATTTGGGCAGTTTGAAATCCTGTTCTTGCAGGCTCTCTTGAATTGCTCGTTTCAGCTCTCCCACTCCTTCCTTTTTGCGAGCTGACATTGCTACAATATGTGGCATTTGCGTTGGAACTGCCTCATGCAACTTGTGGTACAAGAACGCAATTTCTTCATCTCGTCGTCTATGACTCACTTTGTCAATCTTGTTTGCGGCCACAATTACCTTCGGTGATATCTCCGAGAGAAAAGAATAGAATTCTATGTCTATCGGTATTTCTCCTCTCTCTTCCCAACGCTCTACCAGTTCTCTGAAAATTGAAATATCTATAATCAATACGCACAGAGCAATTTGGTCGCTTCGCTTTTCAAGGTTTCTTACAATCCGGGTCTTGGTGTGATCAATGCGTCTCCTACTTTGGCCCGACATATGCCCAAAACCTGGAATATCGATAAAAAGCACATTACCCAAGTCTATGATTTGCTCGGTTCGAGTACTACCAGGTTTTTTTCCGACTCGAATCCGAAGTCCTGTTAAAGCCCTAATTACGCTGCTTTTCCCAACGTTACTTCGGCCTGCAAAAATGACAAGCGGTTTTCCGGATTCAATCCCAGAAGGGTCGTGTACGCTCATATTCTTGCTCCGCCTTTGCTATCGAATGCAACAGTGTAAGCCTATCGGTTTGCCCCGGTCTTAGAACTCTTGATGCAGTTGTCGGACCAATCCCTCTTCCTGCCAATGCCAATAACGCCTTTTTTCCATATTGTGCAACAAGACTCGCGGTAAGTGATGCATTTTCATATCTCTTTTTCTCCTCACCTGATAACATTTCTCCAGCCTTGACTTTTCGCAATATTGTAGGCAAATTTTTGACCCTCTCTCTGACGGCAGCAATCATCCTTGAATTACAGATTGGACAGGTGATCTCATCATCAAGCGTAGATATAGTCCGTACAGAATTCCAGTCATTCTTCGCCATGCAGATCAGTCTAAATTTTCTAGACAATAATCGCTCTTCCAAGAAACGTAAGACCTCATCTTCATCACTTATCTCCCCCATAACCTCAAAGCGTGTCTTCTCCTCAATGATGAGTCGGGCAAGCAAGGAGGGTTGTTTCCGTTTAGAAATTACCGTTTGAATCTCTCCCGTGTCGATTTTTTCGAAAACCTCGAGCATACGATTCTCATCAAGCTTCTCTCTAAGTATTTCCTTCATGGCTTCATCGAAGACTGGTGACGACTCAAAGACATCGATTAGCCGTCTAGATGGTATTTCCTTAAATTTGGCAGTCCTTCGAATAATTCCCATTCTTCTTCCTACATGAATGAAACGTGACGCAAATGTTTGTGTCTGCCTTACTGCTAATCTCAAAATGGTGGAAATTTGGGCACCTTGATAGCTACTAAAGACATCTAGTAAATACTGGGCATCAATTCCGCCGCTGGCGGTGAGAAGGATTCTATAGGGGTCAGTTTCCACAGCCACCTCCTTTCCCAACCTAGTTGTGAGTAATGCCGCTAGAACAACTCCAATTGTGTCATTTGTTTTCGTTCCGAAAGGGGCGTGAAATACAATCCCGTCCGGGATAGTTTCGATTATGAGGTGAGTTTCTGTAGGTATCGAACCTAGTTGTTCCTTCGCAGTTGTGACACTCTCAACGAGATAATTTGATGACGTTTCATTCATCATATAATTTGTTTCCAACCAACTTGATGCTTCATATGATAAATCCCCAAGACGTTCCCAAACATCGGCCACTTCAGTTGCCACCTCAAATGGAACCGGTATCATTTCCCCTATCCATCTTGGTGCCTCAACCTGAGTGTCAGTCACAGGAGCACAAAGAACCTCTTCACGTTCTTCATCAATTGATACAACCCGCCAGGGCCTTCCTCTGATAACGAATATAAATCCGGTTTCTACACTCTCAGTGACAAAATCTTCATCAAGAACTCCTATTCCTGTTCTCGTGGCAATGTCTACAGCTCTGACTTGTTGCACATCGGGTATTGTACTCAGATGTTCATAGTAGTAGGGCAACGTACCACCATATCGCTTGATTAGGTCGTCTTCTATGAGAAGAAATCGACGTCTAACCATGAAGTCCAACAATCTGTCGAGTTCTTTTTCATTAACCTCTCTGAAAGGATATGCGCCTTTTATAATCCTCAGCAATTCACTCTTGCGGATTTCTCCTGTATCCAGTAACACTCCGCTTACTTGCTGACAAAGGACATCCCAGGTCTTCTGGGGAATATCAGCGGGTTCTACCTTGTTGATTCGAGCTCGTTTCAGTATTACGGCAGACTCCGTGATATCATCCACATTCATTGTAGAAATGATTATACCTTTGGAAACTCTCCCGACCCGATGTCCCGATCTACCGATTCGTTGAACCGCTCTAGATACTTCTCTGGGTGAAGAATACTGGATTACTAAATCCGCCAACCCAATATCTATTCCCAACTCAAGACTAGATGTCGCAATAATTGCCTTTGACACGCCTCTTTTCAGCCTATCTTCGGCACTCAATCTCACTTCTTTTGAGAGTGATCCATGATGCACATCAAACTCAAACGGTGGTGAAATCGTACGCATCTTTGCTCCCAAAACCTCTGCAAAGGAACGCGTGTTTGTAAAAACAATCGTGGTCTGGTGGCTTTCAATAAGATCCTTGATTCTTTCTAGCCTAGCGGCAGAATGTGGTGGATAGGAAATTTGCCTACCTAGTTCTATATGTTGGCTGTTAGGCTGAGGCATTTCCACCTTGAGATGTATTTGCCTCTCTTGATATCCCGCCCATAATGTATGGATTTTTTTCCCACTGCCTCTAAGAAGGAATGCTATTTCATTGGCATTTCCCACTGTAGCGGATAGTCCAACTCTTTGAATCTTATTGCCAATCCAATGGACTAATCGTTCCAATGCAAGTGATAGTTGGGTTCCTCGCTTGCTTCCTGCCAACTCATGTATTTCATCAACAATTACTGCCATAACTGAGCGAAGATGATATTTCATCCGTTTTCCAGGTAGAATTGCCTGAAGCGTTTCTGGTGTTGTGATGAGTAAATTTGGAGGCGTTATTGCCTGCTTGCGTCGGAAATACTGAGTAGTGTCTCCATGGCGTACGGCAACAGTGATTCCCAAGTGCTCACAGAGGTCTTCTATCCTGCGAAAGACATCCCGATTTAATGCGCGCAGCGGCGTAATATAGAGTATGTATATACCAAATAACTCATCATGTAACTTTCTTTCGTAAAGGTTACTCAGAAGTGGCAATATTGATGCCTCTGTCTTTCCACTTCCCGTGGGCGCAAGGAGCAGTGCAGAACCTCCACTACGAATCCTGGGAATCGCCTTCTCTTGAATCTCTGTTGGTTTAGTAATGCCTTCTCTAGTGAGATATTCAACTATGTCCGCATGAAGCGACTCGAATCCATTCATTTTTTCTTCTGTCCAGCGACGAGATGTCTTCTTTCATTGAGCAAAATATTGATATCAGTTCGGATGGTAGCATCAGCATCTTTTGAAATTTTACTCAACTCACTACGGATTCGTCAATGGGCCGTCAATCGATTTTCAGCTTATTTACTATGATTTTTACTTGATGAAGATTAGAAATATGAGATACTATGTTCTCGTAGGCTAATTGGAGTAATTCATTAGTTTTGATGGGTTCTCCATCCTTTTCAACTACTCTATTCTTCCCCGCGTTCTTCTCCATATACAGAATATGCAAGGATTATGACCAAGGCTATGATGCCCAGTGCGTTCAATAGGATAAAGAGCACCGATTCGATGAAGGTTGTTGATTGCATGGGAATCGCTTCTGCACATTTGGGCTGGTCTTATAATCATTGCTGAAGAGATGGACTTGTACTAGTCCTATGCAGTGCCCGCTTGCCGGGCCTCATAAAATCTATCAATAAATGAACCGTATATATCAACAGGTTCAGTCAGCTCGTTGACTTCGTCGATTGTCATCTCTAGTCCGCAAGATCCGCACTTGACAGTTGCCATCACTTCTTTACGATACAAGTCAATTTTGATGGCAGTATTTCCGCATGAAGGACAAGGATAAACATCAGGAATTCTCTTCTGCGGCCTTCTTCTGGATTTTTGTCTTCGTCTTCTTCCCACTGTTTGTCACCAAACTTGCCTATTTCACACTTAGAGCTCAAGTCTAGGTAGAAACAGAGCAGTTGGACCCTCGAGGGTGTTGATTTAAAGATTATGATACCTATTTAGCTCAAAGAGCAAAGCTTTCATATTAGAGTCCTATGCCGATTGCTTAATGTCAGATTTATCGAAGAATGCCAAATGCGTCTTGATGATCTTAGAAAGAGAAGGATCACTGACCACATCAGAGATCCTAGAAGTCGCGAAACAAGAACCTTACTCACAGTACTGTTCAGACTGTGCAGGTGGAGACTCTTTTGTGGCGGCCGCTAATCATTTAGTGAACGAAGGCTTAATCGAGAGGAAGTTTGGCAAAGGCGGCTACCGCTGGGAACTTGTTAAGGAATGATTAGAATGAACAAATGGGAAACAATCAGAGAAGAGTTTCCGGCTCTTCAGCGTACAATAAATGGCAGGAAGCTGGTGTATCTTGACAGTGCATGCATGTCATTGAAGCCTAATTCAGTAATTGAGGCGATGGACGAATACTACATGAAGTTTCCCGCGTGTGGTGGCAGAAGTATTCATCACCTTGGGGAGGAGGTTTCCAATGCCTATTCAGCGGCAAGAGATAAATTTGCCCGCTTCATAAATTCGCCCGAACCAAAACAAGTCATATGGACCCGAAATGCCACCGAGTCATTGAATATAGTTGCACGATGTATTGACCTTCCCAAAAAATCAAAGATAGTTACCACAACTCTTGAGCATCATAGCGGGTCTCTCCCGTTTGTTGAACGGGCTCAGAGAGATAGTCTTGATATCGAGATTATTCCAGCTAATGATGATGGAACCTTCGATATTGAGGACTGGAAGAAGGCCATCGATAACAAAACAAGACTGGTATCCGTAGTGCATTCATCCAACGTCACGGGAACTGTGGCCCCTCTAAGAGAGATAATTGAGATTGCACATGATAGAGGCGCACTTGTTGTGTCAGACGATGCACAATATGCCCCCCACCACCCCTTGAATGTTAGGAAATTAGATGTTGATTTTTCCGCCATATCGGTACACAAGATGTGCGGTCCTACAGGCATGGGTGTGCTATATGGCAAGGAAGAACACTTGGATGAAATGGATATGCTCCTTCACGGTGGAGATACTGTCAGCAATGTCCGTCTTGAAAATGGAAAAATAGTGCCCGAATATCTACCTCCTCCGGAGAAATATGAAGCAGGTTTGCAGAATTATGCTGGAGCAATAGGAGCGGGGGCCGCAGCTGAGTTCCTTCAATCTATTGGAATGAAGGCTATCGAAAAGCACGAACGCTCCATCTTGACTGATGTTTTATCCCAGATGCAAGATATGGAACATGTGCATATTATTGGGACAGATAACATCGACATAAAGACCGGTCTTGTGACTTTCTATGTCGACACAGTCGAATCTGCCCATGATGTTGCTACATTTCTTAGTGAAGAATTTGCAGTAATGATTCGAAGTGGGGCACATTGTACCCATCCATTCCATTATCAATTAGGTCTCTCTTTGACAAAGGGTACCGCTCGGGCAAGTTTCTATCTGTATAATAATAAGCAAGACGCCAAGATGTTCATTGATGGTCTAAACACGCTAATAGATGCAAGTACTTAGCCCAATAGATCCTCTATACTTGCCTTCATCTTCTTCACTTCTTCCACCGGATTGGCGAAGGAAAGACTATTCGCCCCAATGTCTAAGGATTCTCTATATCGATTAACACGTCCTCTAACAACAACATAGGTTCCTAACATCTTGTCCATCTTCTCATCAATCGGTGCTCGTTCATTACTGGTCTTCTGAATTAGATCTTGAGCCTCTTCAGCCGTCATCTCCAGAAGCTTCTCACCTGCTTCCCCAAAAAGTGTGGTTCTAATCGAACCAGTGCCATCATCCACCGTTATTTTGTATAGCATTCGATATTCCGGTTGTTCCACTTCTTCGCCGCAACTCTTGCAGGTGTAGTTCCCTCTCTCTCCCACATCGAGTTTTTTCTTACAGCTTGGACATGCCGGATATACGGGACTAATTTGCCCTACTCCCACGATTATGCCACACACTTCAACATTCTGTCCTTCAACTGCTTCGTCAATGTCAACAATAGCTGTCCTATCTGCTGCCCCCGTTGGTCTTGAAGGCGCCTCCGGAAGCTCCAAATCCTCAATCTCAGAATCATCCGGATCGATTGATATGTCAGCAAATTTTCCTACTCCAAATTCTACGGCATCTCTGTACCCCTTCTTTACATATCCGTGTTCAATACGGATTATGTCTCCCTCTTTCAAACTCTTAATCTTTTCAACATCATCATCCCAGAATGCTGCACGGATAGACTGTCCAGACTCATCCACCACTATGATATTCTGTACTCGTCCAGTTGAATCATCACGATCGAACTCAGTAACGGGGAATATGCGGAAGACTTTTCCCTCCAAATCAACATCCCTCATGCCCACATTCATCTCATCTATAGTCTTTCTGCCAAGAGGTTCTCTGCGAGGTGTTTCAACCGACACCGCATCAATCTCCTCATCGAGATTTCTCTCAACTTTTGAAGAGCGCCCACTATGAACTTCCAGTTCGTCTGATCGTCCCTTTCTCGTGTAAGCCCCCCTTATTCGAATTACCTCTCCCTCTTCAATACCATCCATTTGCTCAGCAAGGTCATCCCAGAAGACTAACCGAATGCTCCCAGTTTCATCAGCGACAATCATACTCATTACTTTCCCCTCACTACTGTCTGACTTACGAGTGAATGTAGAAAGCGGGAATACCCTCTTGGTTTCAACAGTCAGGGTGACATCATATTGTCTTTCCTCTAGGCTTTCAATCTTCAACGAATCCGGTGCATCAATATCAAAGTCCAATTCGAGCTCCTCTATTTCATAGTCTTCCAGTATGCGCAGCCCGCCCATTCTACCAAGATTCAGTTCGATTTGATCTCGAAGCCCTTTCTTTGCATATGCACTTCTGAGTTGTACTACATCACCGATGCTTACAGCCCCCTCAGAAACTGCTTTTGTGACATCATCCCACAATGCCACTCGAATGCTTCCAGTCTTATCTGCTACAACCATGCTAGCAACTTTGCCTTCTCCGGCATCCTTCCGGGAGAACTTACGAACCGGCCCAATATGAACAACTTTAGCTGTAAGTGTTACATTTCGAGTGTTCTCTGAAATGTCCTCAATCTTTTGGCGCGATCTCGGAGAAACCTGTTGCAAATCAATGCCCAATTCACGTGCCACAATCATTGCTGCAGACTCTTCATTGATAATTTCAGGACCCAATTCTTGCCGTTTTTCCTCAATCAAATTGAGGACTTCTTTTCTATCATACTCCGGCAAATGCTTTAGTATTGCTTGAATGGTTTCCTCCAGTGTTATCATATTCAATCTCATTCCTGAGGCAAGATGGTGGTGTACCTCACTACTAGTGATAATCGTATATGCTTTAAAGCTCACTACTCGTAAAAAGAGAGAAACACAATAAGTGAAGAAAACTTACAGGCCGGCATGGCAACTCTAAAAAACAGACACCCATATCAAGAATCAAAACGTCCGAAAGATAGAATATGAATCCTACAATAACAAGAGTGAATAGAAGTGAATGATTCACGACCTCCTCTTCCAAAGCATAGTGTCAGCTACAAAGAATACTTCGACTCTCTTAGTGAACAGATAGATGAGATATACAAAGTGGCTGAAAAAGCTAGAGCTACAGGATGGGATCCCGCACCAAGGGTAGAAATACCAAAAGCCCATGATGTGGCCGCGCGTGTGGAGGCTACTCTTGATGGTCCTACTGGTGTAGCTAGCCGCATACGGGAGCTACAGGAACAAAACTCTCGAGAAGAGGTAGCGTTTCAAGTCGCTAAGGAAATCGCCCAGGGAACTCTAGGAAACATTACTGATATGGAAAAAGCGGCTGATAAGGCGGTACGTGTTGCCTTGGCTATTCTCACAGAGAGTATCACTGCAGCCCCTCTTGAAGGGATCTCCAAAGTGCGGATCCATGACCCCAAGGGAACTCCTTATTTGGCCCTTTATCTTGCGGGACCCATCAGGGCTGCAGGCGGTACAGAGGCGGCCGTAACAGTCTTGGTTGCTGATTATGTTAGACAAGTTCTTGGTCTACCTGCATTCGTTGCTACAGAAGAAGAAGTTGAGCGATCGTTGGAAGAAGTTGAGCTGTATGCTCGGTCTGTTCATCTTCAGTACCCCGTTCATCCCGAGCTTGTGCGATTTGCGGCTTCAAATCTGTCTATAATGCTGACTGGTGATCCAACTGAAGAGTTCGAGGTGTCTGCTGGACGCAACCTAGATAGAATTGAAACCAATAGAGTTCGGGGCGGATCAGTTTTAGTCTTGAATGATGGTGTGGTAGGCAGGGCATCAAAACTAGCTAAGATTGTACATAGCCTCAAGATATCTGGCTGGGAGTGGCTGGATGAACTTGCCGCAAAGATGTCAAAAGCTGATGCTAGCGAATCCGAAGAAACATCCACGAAGGAATTGGAACCCAAATCTGACTATCTCGCGGATGTGATTGGTGGCAGACCCGTATTTGCTCATCCCTCCAGAATTGGAGGATTTCGTCTTCGATATGGGCGGTCAAGAAACACAGGTCTCGCTGGAGTTGGGGTTCATCCTGCAACTATGCTCTTGGTTGACGAATTTCTGTCCCCTGGAACGCACATTCGCACAGAACGCCCTGGTAAGGGTTCAATCGTAGCTCCAGTTGATACCATTGAGGGGCCTATAGTTTTGCTAGAAGGCGGAGAAGTTCGGCAGATATTTTCATATACAGAGGCTAAGAAAGTAGCAGATAAGGTTCAAAGAGTTCTATATCTGGGGGACATTCTTATCGCTTTAGGCGAATTTTTGGAAAACAACCATCCACTTGTGCCATCGGGTTACTGTGAGGAATGGTGGTCCCATGATTTGGAGAATGCGTATACTGGACTAAGTAGCACTGAGTCGGAAAAGATTCTTCATGATAAATCCGTTTCAATTGATGAAATCAATGCCCTAATCGAATCACCACTCTCTCTGATTCCTCGTCCCGAGAAGGCTCTTGATATCTCTCTGGCACTTGATATCCCTCTTCATCCAAGATACACTTGGCGGTGGCAAGCTCTTTCAGTTAACGAATTTCTCGAATTGAGGAGCTGGATTTTATCTTCACTTACAGAATCAAAAAACAAGAAAGAAGATTCCATCACTTTGCCCCACCACCTCGAAAACAAGAAACTTCTAGAAAAGATGGGAACTCCTCATTCCCTAGATGATGAAAACAATCTATTGATTACAGCAGCTCTAGATGTGATATTGGCTCAGTTGGGTGATAGTAAATCGACTCCAATCGGAGAAACCCCTCTTGAAGCCGTCAATTCGGTATCAAAAGTCGAGATTCGAGACCGAGTCGGTTTCTCTATTGGAGCTCGCATGGGTCGCCCTGAAAAAGCTGAAGTTAGAAAAATGCGCCCAGCAGTTCATGTACTATTTCCGGTGGGCCGTGCAATGGCCAGTGAGCGTCGAATCGAGCGAGTTGCTGAGGGCGTTGAATCTGTGGCAAAACTAGACTCATTCCATATAACTGACCGTCAAGATCGGGCACCCACAAAAGAAAAACAAAAATCTGGTATTGAGGTCGAGCTCGTAAATAGGCAGTGCCCCGAGTGTGGGGAGAAAACCTTCAAAGCTAAATGTCCGGCATGTGGGACACATACAGAAACCCAACTCTTTTGTTCTCATGTCGATTCTCGTGGGGAAAAATGTGATCTTCCTCTTGACAAATCAAAGGGCACCTGTCCCCGCGGACATGATCTCAATCTGTTACTCTCAACGGATAGAGTATTTGTTGACATTCAGGATGAGCTGAATCAAGTCAAAATGATGCTAAACGAGCCACAGACTTATGACTTGAGAGGCGTTCTTGGCCTGACCAATGATCTCAAAATTCCCGAGTTCTTAGGTAAAGGGGTGTTGAGGGCGAAACACGATGTGTACTGCTATCGCGATGGGACAGCACGGTTCGATGCCACTGATGCACCTTTGACACATTTCACGCCAAACGAAATCGGTGTACCCTTCTGGAGACTAAGAGAACTGGGATACCATTCCGATTATGATGGCGAACCACTGACTTCTGATAACCAGACTCTTGAGTTGAAAGTTCAAGATATTATCATTCCTGAGAAATGTGCAGAATACATGATACGAGTCGGAAATTTTGTCGATGATTGTTTAGATAAGATATATGGTCTCGAACGGTTCTATAATTTCTCTGTGCCAGAAGACGTGATTGGACATTTAGTCATCGGCCTCGCTCCTCATACATCAGCTGGAATCATTGGACGAATCATAGGTTTTACTACAGCGAGTCTTTCATACGCTCATCCTTATTGGCATGCAGCCAAGCGCCGTAATTGTGACGGTGATGAGGATGCCATCATTCTCGTCATGGACGCATTAACGAATTTTTCAAGGCACTATCTTCCGAAGGGACGGGGCGGGTTCATGGATGCCCCTCTCGTTCTCTCAGTGATTCTAAACCCCTCCGAAGTCGATGATGAGAGCCACAATATGGAGGTATGCAGACGCTATCCAGCTCATTTTTATGAAATGGTCGCAGAGGCAAAGCATCCCAAGATTGTTGAGAATCTAGTAGATATCATTGCATCCAGATTGGATTCAGAAGCTCAGTATGAGGGCTTTGGATTCACTCACAACACTTCCAACTTTGATATGGGTCCTACAAACACCCGTTACAAGACTCTCGGCAGCATGGTTGAGAAACTTGAGGCGCAATTACAGCTTGCCACGCTTATTGATGCAGTAGACTCAAAGGATGTCGCAGAACGAGTTCTCTCTCATCACTTTTTGCGGGACATTCGAGGCAATCTAAGAGCATACTCCACCCAGAAGACACACTGTGTAAAATGCCACCGTGTATATCGTCGCCCTCCGCTCTCAGGCAAATGCGTCTGTGGTGAAACCCTATCCTTAACGGTGCGGGAGCGAAATATTAGCAAATATCTTGAGCTTGCCCAAGATGTGATTGATAATCATGGGCTTGGAGAATATCTAAAACAGCGGCTCAGCTTGATTAATCAATCACTTGATTCGCTTTTCGTTTCCGAACAGACACTACTTGAGGAATTTTTCTAGACTACTCATTAACTGTGAGTTTCAAGAGCGTTTTATCTTCAATCATTCCAATCAGATTGCCTGTTGCCGATAGAACTGGTGCTTGGTCTATGTCATTCTTGCGAAGAACACGGACACACTCAGAAACCGTTGAAACCTCACTAACACTGATGATGCTTTCTGTCATAACTTCCTTTATGGGCACGTTTGGCAGCTTCAGGAGGCGTTTGGTTACTACAAGAAAGTCTTTGGAGGTCCAACCCCAGTCGACCTTCTTGTCTGTTCCACTATAAGTAGTAGAAACATTGTCCTCTATCTCCACCTCCGAGAGTCGGATATAATCACTTACAGAAATGAGACCAGAAATGCCGCCTGCAGTATTCACAACAACCAGTGCATTCTTATTGGCCATTTCCATTATCAGATAGGATAGCGGCAGGGGCGTTTGATCCCACACTGAAACTATTTGTCTGGAAACAAAGTCCTTGATACTCATTGATTGGTATTTTTCGTCGCCCTCCAATAATGCACCAAGAATATCTGGAATCGATATCAGTCCCACAAGCTCCTCATCTTCAACAACAGGTAATCTTCTATATCCCCTTTCCAGCATCATTTTGGCGGCTGTTTTCGCATGAGTTCTTGGCGTTACAGTATCCGGGTCTCGTACCATAAGCATCGCAAGCTGATTCTCATCAGCTTTCTGCAACAAGTCTGACCTGGTAACTATCCCTACCAATTTCTTGTTTTCTTTCTTCACAACGGGCAGTCCATTGATTTGCTTTTCAGCCATTATTTGTAGAACGTCCTCTCTAGTACCAGGTACTGAAACATATACAACATCTGATTGCATACAATCTTTTACTAACATTGCTGAGTACTCCTCTGCCAGATTAGGGTTGAACATAGCGTACCTCAATATATTCTTCAATGAGCACGCTTACTGCATAATTCTTCGGAACATGAATAGAGTGCTTGAGAGCCTTTTATGTGTATCCTTAGTTCAATCTCCGAACATATGGATGTAGTGTCACCAGGGGTTATCTTTTAGCCCTAGAAGAAAGCTGATTGCATTTGAGAACCAATGAACTCCCAAAGTCACACCAACAAGAATGATGACATAAATCGCAGCTGGTTGGATAATAGGTGATGCAAAGATAAGGGACATAATGATGAAACCAATTTGATCCAAAACCGGTGCTGGATTACCACTCTTCACATCAATTCTTCTTTTCACAAATGATCCAATAAGGTCGCCCATAAGAGCGCCTAAGGAAAGAAGAAACCCCGTAATAGGGCCAATGAAGAGCAGGCTTTCCATCTCTGCAGTGACAACAACGTACTCCGTCAAGACTGGAAAAATAAGGGGCGCAATGCTGCTCTGAATAAAACCTGTTAGGGTCCCCAAGAGAACCCCAACTACAAAACCACGGATAGTCTTGCCATCGCCTAAAAGCCTATGCCCGTCACGAAATAGTGTGCCTCTGTCAATGGGCATACCCCCGCCAAAGATGACTGGTGTAGAATTTGCAATCCATGCTGGAAGGGCGAACCAAATGGCAATTTCCAGCAGAGCGATTTCTTCATACATTCAGATTATGGCTCCTAAAATGATTCCACGTAAATTTCATTTCACTCTTTCTACTGCGTGTCGTTGGTAGACAGTCCATGACTAGTGATATTAACGAGCCCTTTTGATGGTTCACCATCAGGTACAAGCCTTTCAAGAAGCCGTTCTCCTCTTTGAGGACGAGTTCTCATTCTCACTACTACATCTGACCAGTAATCTAGGATATTACTTGCAACCGGCTCAAACCTATTTATGCCATTCATACTAGCTGTAACTTGATTTAATGCAAGCACAGCTACTCGCTTATTCCTAGCCAACCCCTTCAAGAACCCACAGTGCCTATTCAATTCGCGATGCGCCACATAATTGCTCTTCTTATCATCAAGAACCGTCCTGTACAATCTCGTTAAAGTATCAAATACCAATAATTTCGTATTGGGTTTCATATATAGTTCCAAGTCTTCAATTAGTGTCCCCTGCTCATTAAAAGAATGGGGCATAAATATTTGGAAATGCGATTTCATACTCTCCACATCCTTTCCTGCAATTTGCTCTAGCCTTTCAATAGGTGAGGAGCCTTCAGTATTGACATAAATGACTGCCATATCCAGCCGTATCGCACTCCTCACGAACTGAAGGGCAAACGTAGTCTTTCCCGATGCGGCTTCCCCGAATACGTGTGTAAGTAGTCCTCCACGAATTCCGCCGGCTAGAACTTTATCGATTACATTCACCCCAGACGGAAGAATCAAATTATAGGTCACCACGCTGTGAATTATACTGCCAGAGTGATAAGCCTAGCTAAGAAGGAAGCAAACGTGCAAAGATGTGATGTAACAATCGCGACACGAAACCCCAAGACATACTATCTTCTAATTAAAATTCTCAAAGCACTAAATTTGGAATTCGTTAGCTGTACTCCAGACTCTGGCTTAGCAAATGATGCTAGGGTGGTAGTGACGACCAAGGTAGAATCCGTGGATGGTGCCAATGGGACAGTAGTTTTGGTTGAAGAAGAACCAGATCCTATGACTGCATCCGTTAGAATAATGTGTGCATATTTCGGAATCAGTAATCCCAAAGAAGCAATAATCGGGGTCGATCCGGGTATGAGATTTGGTCTAGCCCTGGTAATAGATGGGAATGTTATCTATACCAAGACCGTAACATCTCCCCCCTCGGCAGCAAATCTTGCACAGAAACTGGTAAAACACCTTGATTCACTTTTTCCCGAATCTGCACTATCCATTCGTTTGGGAACGGGTTCTCGACTTTATTCAGCACTATTCCTACGTAGTCTGGGCGAGCTGACCAAAAACACGAACATCGAGCTGGTGGATGAGAAGCATACCACTATCCCAAACGGATACACCAAAGATCAGCTCTCCGCTATCCTAATTTCAGGACGGCCGGGGCGGCCCCCATCACCAAAAGACACGCGTCTAACCAACAAGAGGGGCTACATTCGATCACTACGAAATCTTGTCAGACGTCTATCTGATAATAAGAAACGCATGAGCGTGAAGGAGGCTCGAAAAGTCTTGCAGGGAGAATCTTCTTTGGATGATTTCATTGACATCGACCCCTAGGAAGCAAAGAACTCAGAGATACGGTTAGATAGCATCTCAGGGCTATTTGGAATCACAGTTGTTACTTCTTCTAACCAGGATGGAAGAAATCTTCTTAGATAAGGCGTGGCAAATCGTTGATCAAGAAGAACAATTGCGCCTCGGTCGTTGAGTCGCCTAACCGGTCTTCCAGCAGCTTGGGTAGCTCGTGTAACAGCAGGCAAGACATAGGCATAGTCACGCCCACGATTATTGAAGCGTCTATCATAATAGGCAATCAAGGCATCAATACGGGGCATTGGTTTTGCATAGGGTACACCTACTACCACCACACATTCCATGGTTTCACCAGGGAAATCGCCCCCTTCAGAATTTCTTCCCCCTTGTACCCCGAGAAGAACTGCGCCTTTGCCTGTAGCTCTGCTCTTGAATTCGTTTATCATCTTGTCATTCTCTGAGCTTTTCATTCCCTGCTCTTCAAGGAAGAGCTTTTTCTCTAGCTTCTTCTCTAGACCCATTTTTAGGAGGCTTCGACCTATATGGTAACTTGTTGTAAAAATGCCTGTATTTCCCGGAGTTGCATTTGCTGCTGCTGCACAATGTTCAGCCATTTGTGTGTATACGTCCTGTCCTCTAGATTTATAGGATGTATCAACTCCGTCTACAATAATGCCAATTCTATTTTTCAGAGCAAATGGGCTTCTAAATGATGCTCTCACGGCTGAGTTCTCGAATCCCAACATTTCCGAATATGCCTCAAGAGGGGAAAGAGTTCCTGAAATTGCCACAGATCCCCTAATCATGGATAAGATTGGTTGAGTTACCGATGTTGGATCCAATGCATGAAGGTCCAACGATACTCTTCGACTACTTCTGCGGATTTCCGATTTCAAGAGAAATGCATAATCAACACGGTCACTATGACTAACCCATCTTTGCATGAATTTAGCAACACGAAATATCGTTGAACGTGGAAATTTCCCTGCCTTAAGCAGCCCTATTTTGATTTTTGCTCCGAGGTCTTCCATGTGTGCCAGCGGTTGCTCCTCTCGCTCCACCCCTGAATTTTCCAACGCTGCAGACATTATCCCCTCGGGCTTCAGGATCATCTCTTCATTATCTCCCATCTCACTTGAGAGGTCTAGGACACTCTTGGCGAGCCCTCGACAGAATTGCTTACCAAGCGTATCATTGTATTTGTTCGCTTCTCTCATTGCCTGCCTGATTGTTCCCAGAGTCAAGGAGTCGCTGGCTGAGTCTAGTGCGGTAGAAGGTACATTATGAGCCTCATCCTGAACGAGAATCACATTCGAAAGCCGAGTTTCAATCTCTGGAATGAATGTTGACATTATGAACGGGTCGAAGACATAAAGATATGATAGAGCAACCACATCTACCACTTTTGCAAGTTTTTTAGCCAACTCATAAGGGCATAACTTTCTCTTCTTTGCTACTTTGATGATTTGAGGGGCACTCAGTACTGAAATAGCAATTTTATCAAGAAAATCATATGGATCCAATCCACGTAGTCTCTCATAGAATGGACAGCGGTGTTCCGCCTTTAGCTGACCACAGACTTCACTTAGTGGTATTGAGGAATCCATGTTCTCCATTATGAATGGATTAATGCACATGTGTCTTCGCCCGCGAAAGGACACTCCTGAAACTACACGTTCACCATCATCAATTGCTGAGAGCTCTTCGATGACCCTATCAAGCTGCTTGTGAGTTCTCGCACAGTATAATACCTTTCCTTCATTTTCTTTAACCCATGGCAGAACGCCCGCTAGTGTGACACAGGTCTTCCCGAATCCATTGGGTGCTTCGCAGCATATATTACGTCCCTCTCTCACTACCTGATTTATTGTCTGCATCATGTCCTCTTGGCCTTCGCGTGGTGCATCATAAGGGAAGAAATCAATATAGGAAAGCTCGTCGGTCATGTGGGATTCATATTTTGGTTCTATCCAACATTGATAATCATGTTGTTTTCCTCGTTGCTTTGTTTGCCCGCCCGAGCACATATCCTAATGCAAACCAAGACATTTTTCTCCAAAGTAATGCAAGTTTCAAGAGTGAATACCATGCCTTTCGATGACATTGACGAATTTGAGAAGGAATTCTCTGAAGGCAAACTCAAAATTAGAATTGTAGAGCTAGAAAATGGTTTGCTCATTCTCCTATCTGACTCCGAAAAATATCGGATGGGGCATTCAGCAGCAGCAATACCCCCCAGCCATACAAGACCACAACCAACCTCAACGGGTCTCTTTTCTACCGGCCCAGATTCTGTTCTGGTCCGCACCTTAGCAGAACGAGTTGCAGACATAACGAAGCAAATGGTCATGATTGTTGCGGGAGTTCAAGACTTGAACCCAAATACTATGATAGAATTAATGCAACTGCTCAAGAATCATTTTGTTCAATAAGATACACTACAACCTCTCTAGCCCAATCTCCAAGGTTCTCCTCGCCCACCACTTTCTCCAGATACTCTTCCCATCCAATCCCATATGCCCGTTTCCAAGCCGCAAATGCCCACTCCAGACTATGTTTCGCTTCGGCATGATACTCGCAAAGACTACATTGTTCTAGAACAGGCCTTGAGCATATATCACACTCTTTGGTCACTTTTCATCCTCTCCTTTCTTCCCACGTTGTTTCTCTAGCTTCCTGAGGTCTTCCTGCCTACCGGGGCAATCCGCCCAGTTGACGCAGGTTTCCCAGGCACGTCTCCCAGAAACTATCTTCAACATTTGATAACCGCAATGGGGGCATTCCTTCTCAAGTGGAACAATACGCCCCTTTTGAGGGAGTGGGTACGTCTGGGTGCAATTACCCTCCTTGTAGTTGGAACAACCTATGAAACGTTTTCCACTTTTTGGCGACCTGACTATGATGAGAGTACCATCTCCGCAACTGGGACAGGGCCCAATCTCCCGCTTTTCCTTCCAATACCCTCTAAGTCCTCTGACCAGCTTCTCACCAATTTCCTCCTCACTCTTCTGGAATGGTTCCAGCAATCTCAGCAGTTCTCTCTTTGCCTTTGATAATACAATCTCTTTCTCGATGTCGTTTCGTTGTATTTTGTCCATGTCTGTTTCTAAATTTCTTGTAAACTCGACGGATAGCAAGTCAGGCACGTAGTCCTGCATGGTTTCAAATACCGCATATCCTAAGTCGGACATCTCAAAACGGTCAGTTAGAGTATACCCCCTTGATTTCACTGAGTCTACAATGCCGGCTCTTGTAGCCTTTGTTCCCAACTCCTCTTTTTCTAGCTTCTTCAGTAATGAAGATGGATTATACCTGGACGGCGGATTCGATCTCTTTTCTTCCTTTCTCACATCAATTATTTGCACGACATCTCCCTTTTTTAAATTTGGAACGAAAGTATCTTTCTCAATAATAAACGGCTTATAGATTCTCAACCAACCATCCTGCAAAACACGCGATCCTCTTGTGAAGAGTCGATGATCTCCACAGACAAAATCAACGCGCATACTCTCCTTGTCAGCATTCCTATCGCAAGAAGCAAGAAACCTTCTCACAATCAAATCATAGATTTTTTTCTCGGCAGCCTTTAGTTTGCGTTCTGGTTGATCCCCAGTGGGATGAATTGCTGGATGCGCCGGATCCTTCTTCTTACCCTGTTGGGGAGCAACTCGTCCAGCGACCAATAATGAGCTGACTATCTTACTATATGTCCTCTGTTTCCCAAGATTCGTGATGATTTGCTTAACGTTAATGGAATCAGGAATCTGCTGACTGCTGGTTCGTGGATAGGATACTAGTGCGTCCAAGTATAGTGCTTGGGCGATGGCAAGCGTCCTGCTGGGTTTGTAGCCAAAATGGCGGAATGCCTCTCCTTGGAGATCACTCAGATTGAATGGCGACGGTGGAGGACGCTCATATGTTCTTCTATTTACTTCATTGACTTCTGCGCTCTTCTCACGTAATGCGTTAGTAATAGACGTGGCATTTTCCAAAGTTTCAATTTTTTTCTTGATGTATTGTAGCTCAAACTCCTCCCCCTCATGACTCGCCTTTACATCAATATGCCAGTAGGGTTCCGGGACAAATATTTTGATTTGACGGTCCCTCCCGGCAACGAAGGCCAGACTCGGGCCCTGAACTCGTCCTGTTGATATTATCTTAAACCAGCCTGAAGCAGCCTTCACAGATAATGTGAGAGCACGAGTTAGGTTGATTCCATATAGCCAATCAATACGATGTCTTATCTCCCCAGCATCAATCATTGGGAAATTAAGGTTCGGAAGGGCGTTTTCATACGCTCTTTGTATGTCTTTTTTTGTCAATGCGGAAAATATCATTCTCTTGGCTGTGTTTGGTTCTACACTGCATGCATATTTCAAGATGAGATAACCTATCAAGCTCCCCTCAATATCATAATCACATGCAACAACAAACTTGTCAGACTTGGCCGCCAAATTGCGCATCAGTGTTATCAGATGTTTTGATTTTTTGTCTTTCTTAGAAACCTCATACTTCGGGACCCATTCCATCTCTAATCTGGGATATTTCCACCCCTTTTCTGTCTGCTTCAGCTCATAGAGGTGACCTAGCCCATAGGCAACCACCAGAACATCACCATCACGATGGCTCTGAAAGTACGACCCTCCGCGTTTCTTGACCTCTTCAGGATCACCGTCTTCGTCCAGTGCTTTCGCAAGGCGTTTCGCCGCCGTTGGCTTTTCAGAGATTATCAATATCTGTGACAAATTATATCCTCTCTAGGTGTTGGATACACGATTTTGGGTGGTACACTTCTGCATATCACGATATTCTTAAAAGCAGACCGCCGAAGGAAGCGTCTTGTGGTCCTAACATGAAGCTATGGTGGCCAAGAAGAATCATAAGACCTCGAGTCAGACTCAAGAGACCGAGATTTACCACTCCAACTCGACCTCCAGATGTGGTTCTATTTGGAGTCCTGTTTATCGTCGTACTATTCATCCTTGGCGGTAATATCTATACCTTAGTTAGGTCCCCGCCAGCTATTGCTGGTGGTTCGGGTGGTTCTCCAATCCTGATTTCTCCTGGCATCGATTCACAATTAGGTTTGGAAGGTATTGTTGCCTCCGTCGTCATTCTAATGGGAACGATAGGATTGGGACTGATCTACTACGCTTCAAAATATGTATTTCAACCAGGTTATGCCAACCGTCTTCTCTTGCTTGGCATGTTACTCAGTGGACTTTCTTTCCTCATATTTGGCTATCTCTTTGGGTACAAATTGGGTGCCTTTTCGCAAGGCTAAGATGACAATAATGGGGTAGTTCTTTGCTACCTCATAATTTCATATTTTACATCGGTTGTTTCCCAGAGATGACCAAGCAGACGCTGTGCAATTTCTAATTTCTTTCTTTTCTTCTCTGGCGCTCTAATATGGTCGATATACTCTGGTTTAGACCATTTCCCAACCACATGTCCAAAATCCATCCCTGCGAGAACCAGCTTGGCTGGCTTGTAATGCGTTGCAAGATAACAACCCCTATCTCCATCTGTGAATCCTCCCCACAAGAATACATTAGGTTGTGGCTCGACTTGAGTGCTACCAATAACCGTTTTCAATGAAGGCAAAAAATCCTCAACAATATGCATATTGTCTCCGTGAGCATGTACTATTGGTATTGCGCCTTGTTTTATTGCATTTTTAATATCACCTAAATCTCCATCTAGGTCAGTCACAATAATATCCACTTGAATTCCTTCCTCCAGTAAAGCCGAAGTGGCACCGTCAGCTGCAATAAATGTCAATCTCTCAGTTAGTTCTTGTCTTTCAATTCTCTCTAGATGATTCTTCAATGAAGGTCCCGCCCCACAGACTACCACGATTCTCTCTCTAATCAGCACTCTCAATTCTTGTAACAACAAGCTGGAATTCCGTCCTATTAAAATCGAACTTAGAATCTGTGTTGCTCTTCTGTCCTCCTCAGGATTAAGTCCCAGCTCGCTTACAATTCCGTTGTACAATGGTTGCCATTCTGACCATTTCATTGAATCACCTTCAGAAGAATTACTCGACACCTATATCATTCCGCTCTTCTCAGCTTCTTGCCAATCCTACATGCCACTGCTGTTTCCTTCACGTCGTGGGTCCTCACGATATCTGCCCCATTCGCTACTGCAATACTAGTCACCGCAATACTGCCCTCCAATCTATCACTAGGGTCCTTCTGGTCAAGAAAGAAGCCGATGAACGCCTTCCGGGAAACTCCAATTAAGACGGGATGACCAAGGTATGTGAATCTCTCAAGTTCTCGGATTATGTCAAAATCTATGTTCGGGGCTTTTCCAAATCCTATACCGGGATCTACTATTATCTTCGTCGGCTCTATATGTGCTCTCTTGGCGATATGAAGGCTCCTTTTCAATGAATGTAATGACTGCTTTATTGAGGTACATGTACTTGCACAGGAAGACATCACCACGACAGGTACATTTCCATCTGAGATTATCTGCGCCATGTCTTTATCCGCTTGTAGCCCTGACACATCGTTTATCATGGAGGCCCCCAGTTCTAAGGCGCGCTCAGCCACTTGAGAAGATGTTGTATCAACAGAGATAGGCACGTTCACAGCGTCAGTAAGCACCTCCAAAGCATGTTCGATTCTTTCGATTTCAACTTCCGTTGAAACTTTTTTGGCATCATAGTAGGCAGCCGGTGCAGTGGAACTCCCACCAATATCTATAATATTTGCTCCTTCGTTTACCATTTCTCTGGCTTTTGCAACTATTTCCTCGCTTTGGACCTCTACTGACTCAGCATAGAATGACTCGGGTGAGATATTTAGAATCCCCATTACACGCACTGGAAATTCTTCACCTATGCCAAGTGTGCCAACGAGCACGGAATTCCTTAACAAACACAACAACTCCAACAAGACGAGGAACCCATAGAATGAAATAAAACCTACTTACTGTTCTCCTGACCTACTGATACCAGGTGAATTCCAATGAATAACAATTTCAGACGAACACAGCTTTATGAATGGCACAAGGAGCATGGCGATGTAATTCCTTTTGCTGGCTGGGAGATGCCCGTACGCTACACCGACATTCGAGAGGAGCATATGGCGGTACGAGATGCTGTTGGAATATTTGATACTTCACACATGTATCGCTTCTTTATTGAAGGCCCCGACGCAGCGGATTTTCTGCAGACTCTTACTACAAACAATGTTCACAAGCTATCTGTAAATGATGGTCATTATTCAACGTGTTTGAATGAGAACGGCGGTACCCATGACGATTTGATGCTTTACCGAGTTGGTGAAGAGAAATACATCTGGGTTACCAATGCGGCAAATGGGCCCAAAATTTGGAAGCACATGAATGCTCACACCGATGATTTTGAAGTAAGCGTAAATGACCGTTCAAGAGAGATAATAATGGTTGCAGTTCAAGGTCCAAAAGCCGTAGCACTATTATCCAAATTGGCCGGATCTGATGTTGCAGAATACTCACGCTTTACCGCAAATAGGGTCAAATTGGCTGGATTTGATACTTACCTTTGTAGAACCGGATATACGGGTGAAGATGGCGGTGAGCTGTTGGTGCTGGACACGCCCTTAACAGAGAACGGCAAAGAACGGGCAATCAGCTTCTGGAATACGCTATTGAAACAGGGTAAGGAGTTTGGTATCAAACCCTGTGGGCTTGGAGCTCGTGATTCCACACGGCTCGAGGCTGGATTTGTCCTGTATGGACACGAACTTGATGAAGAAACCTCACCGATTGAAGCGAGAATTCCCTATGCTGTAAAGTTCAAGGTCGACCCTCACTATATTGGATATGATGTGGTCAAGACACAAAAGAAGGAGGGTGTCGAACGAACACGCATTGGTTTTGAGATGATTGACAGAGGCATACCCCGAGAGGGCTATGACATCCTACTATCTGGCTCAAAAATTGGAGTGACCACAAGTGGCGGTCTCTCACCTGTCCTCAATAAGGGAATTGGAATGGGATATGTTCCGCCAGATACGGTTGAAGAGGGTGATACTGTTGAGATTGATATCAAAGGCAGGGTCCGCAAGGCCAAGGTTACCAAATGGCCATTCTATGATTCTACCGAGTATGGCGCCACACGAACCGACTGACAGTTAGATGCATTTAAAGGGACTGAACAATCCCATTATATTCGTTGGTGGAAAAAGATGTCCGAAGGTCAGGACGTAAGAAAAGACAGGTCTTATAGTAAGGAGCACGAATGGGCTAAAGTCGATGATGGAATTGTTGTAATCGGCATCAGTGATTACGCTCAGAACTCTCTGCATGAGATTACATATGTAGAAGTCACAGAGGTTGGAACAAAAGTCGAAAAGGGAGATGAATGCGGTCTGGTCGAGTCTATGAAAGCATCATCTGACATTTATACGCCAGTAAGCGGCGAAATAGTCGAAGTCAACGATAAACTTGAAGACGCTCCAGAGATTGTGAATGAATCGCCATATGACGAAGGTTGGTTACTGAAAATCGAACCGTCCAATCTTGACGATGATATGAATTCACTCATGAGTGCAGAAGAGTACGAAGAGTTCATTGAAGATCTTTAGAATAATACATCTGATCAATGCTTGGGACAATCGTCTGTAAAGAATACCACGGTTGTCCGAAGCTAACCTATTTTTTCTGGTCCGACCTAAAACAACCAAATGCTATTTGGCAGTTCATTTCGTCCCTCTTTTCTGGTTGGTACAGAAATGAATCTATCCGAAACCCTTTTAGCGAATACGAGATTGCTCCGCTTAGCTTCGAGTCGGAATGGAGAGAGCACACCGAATGTCCAAATTCAATAGATTCAAACGGTCCGCGGGTCGTTTCCTGAAAAGGGTCTTCCGAAGGCCAAAGGCAGAAATTAGTCGTGGGTCCGTAATGATAATGGTGGCATTAGCAATCATTTTCATATCTGCACTGGCTCTAAGGCTGGAACCATTAATCAATGCTCAGCCTGTTGTAAGAGCTTTTGACCCCTGGTTCCAGCTGCGAGTGACAGAATATGTGGCGGAAAATGGGTATGCTGCATATTTCTCTTGGTATGATTATACAACATGGGTGCCTTTTGGACGTGATATGACACAAACTAGCTATGTCGGTGTGCCATTTACCACTGCTTTCTTCTATTGGGTCGTAAATCTATTCGGAATCGAAGTATCCGTAACCTATGTTGCAATAGTTCTCCCTGCATTCATGGGCGCACTGACCACTATTGTTGCATTCTTCTTCGGACGAGAACTATACAACAATACTGTTGGATTGTTGAATGCCCTATTCATGGCTTTCATGCCAGCATTTATCCAGAGAACAATAGTTGGATTCTTTGACAATGAGAGCATAGGAATCTTTGCGATTGTACTTACCATGTACCTATTCATTCGTAGTATTCGACGTGGTTCAAGCATTTCGGGAGTCGCTGCAGGTTTGTCCCTAGGGTATCTACTTGCGTCATGGGGTGCTGCTGATTTCATGTTGGGCCTTTTTGCTCTTTATGGCCTTATTATGCTCATGATAGGGCGATACAGCAAACGATTGCTGAGCTCTTATCTATTGACATTGGCTCTAGGTATGTTCATTGGATGTCTTGTGCCGCGAAATGGTTTCGAGAGCCTTACGTCGTTTACATACCTTGCCCCGATGGGTGTAGGAATTCTTCTTGCGGGGTATGAAGTCTGGCTGAGAATAGGTTCACTTAGGGACGCCACTGCGACAAGACTTGCACCTCACTTGAAGTCAATTCTGGTTGGAATTATCGCCCCAGTCGCAGGAATGATCGCTTATGTGATTTACTCGAGTGGATTAGACCTCGCGATTGTTACCACAGCATCGAATCCCTTTACAGTTATTGGAAATAAATTCCTTAGTGTAATTAATCCATTTTACCGTCTTGATCAACGGATATTTGCATCTGTGGCTGAGCACTTACCAAGCCCATGGGGAAGTTTCTATCAGACATTGTTGATACTAATCTTTTTCCTGCCTCTAGGAATGTACTTCTTATTCCGAAGAGGTCGAGATGAGGACTATTTGATTCTCCTCTTTGGCATCACAGCTGTATACTTTGCAGGAAGCATGATTCGACTTAGTTTGATTCTTGCGCCTGCAGCTGCAATTCTTTCAGGTATAGCAGTTAACGGAATATTGAGCCCATTCGCCAAGGTTGTAACTCAGGACTCGGTCTTTGAGCGAAGAAGATTCAGAATGAGTTCATCTCTGACATCCGAGCATGCCATTGCCGCATTCGGATTTGTTGGTCTGCTTCTATCTGTAAATCTGATTCTTGGCGTTTCTTATGTGACGAACTCGGTGAGCAATCCCGAATTTGCGCCGTCTCAGATCACATCCGACCGCCAGTTTGCTGATTGGCAGACGTCGATGAACTATATCAGGAACGTTCTACCAGATGATGCAGTTATTGCTAGTTGGTGGGATTACGGCTACTGGATAAATGGGGCTGGTGACGGACAAACGATTGTTGACAATGCCACTTGGAATCGTACGCAAATTGCCTTAATGGGTTACGCACTGATGGCGCTCAATTTAACAGAGTCACTAAAGACGTTCAAGCTCTGGAATGCCTCACATGTATTGGTCTATTGGGGTCATACCAGTTCCGGTGTTGGCGGTGATGAAGGTAAATGGCCCTGGATGGTAAGAATTGCGGAGGACCGCTTTGGCAGCTCAGTCATCGATGATGCAACTTATCTTGGTGACAATCCTGCTACCGACCAGGAGGAGTCAGAATACACCCAGGACGCATTCTTCCAGTCCACTATATACAAGCTTATGATGTACAACGAGCCAACATCATTAGAATCCGGGCAACAGAGGGGACTAACTAATGAGCGCTTGGGCTGGGATAGGCAGTACATCGAAAATCCAGATAAGCGCTGGCTTAATAATATTCCACAGACCCTTCACGGTGCCTTCAAAGAAGCCTTCATCAGCTATGCATATGGCTTTGTCAAGATTTACGAGATTGACTATACAATGCTTGAGCAGTACAACAACCGTACCAGTTCAGACTGGCGGCTGAGACAAGACTCACTATCTCAAGTATCAATTGATGGCAGCCTTTCCCCGCAAGAGGAGGACTTTCAGAGTTTCAATACGGTATTTGGTGGTGGCTACGACGCTACTGTCTACACACGGGCGAACTCAACCCATGTCTATTATGGGATACAGATGGATAACTACACTCTTGGAGAAGACGCCTTCGGACTGCAGATATCTCCAATCGATACTACTTCAGTATCAGACATTCGAGTTGTTAACTACCAAGGGCAGGAGTATTTCGATGGACATATCGACTATTATGGCGACTGGGTGGCTGATGCCCAAAGTGCAAACGAATCTGAGGCGGCAACTGGTGAAAATGTGATAGAGTTCCTGCTACCGTTGGAATCCGATGATCCAGATGATATACATCTTGCCCCTGGAAATAAGTACCAAATACGCTTCCTATTCTGGAACAATATGCAAACTGGTGAACCAACACTCAATAGTGACTGGACGGTCTTCTGGGTTCCTGTAGAGCTACATTAGATCAGAAGGCGGCGGCTTTTCTTTCAAGCCGCCCCATCTCCACTTTTAATAATCAGTCGGATTCCAGTCTTTTTGCCTTTCTCTTGGCTTCGCGTCTGTATTTTCCATACTTGTCCTGAGGAGAAAATCTCGGAGGAGCGGGACCGGTTACTTGTCCCCCACAATAAGGGCATCCCTTTTGTTCGAGGGTGTATTTGTTGCATTCGGTGCATTTGAATAAAGGCGGCATATGAGCTACCTACTTGCGAGTAAACTTGAAAGTACCATCTTTCTTCTCAATAATTTTTTTAACGGAGTCCAGTATCTCATCTAGCAAGTCCTCTGCTTCTTTATAATCCGGACTCACGATTCTAAGTTTGTATCTTGGGGAGCCAAGTGTATAGATCTCGACAGATGATTTATCCTGTTTTTTTCCGACTTCAAGTCCTTTTTTGAGGCCCTCTTTTATCACACTAACCCCTTCGGCTCCTGGAACAGTAATGGTCATTTCGCCATCTATTTCAATGGAAGGAATCTCTATTCTATCCTCTGCAAGTTCAGCTACCTGCTTAAGGTATTTTTTGGGCGCATCCACATCATCGAAAACAGAAACATCTCCGTCTGCAGCTGCTTCAAGGCCCTTGTATATCTCTCCAAAATACTCTTGAATTGGCCATCCAATCTTCTCATAAGCCTCTTCCAGAGTCATATCATTTTCCTTAGCAACGAGCTCCAACAACCTCTCTGCTCTTTGTGCCCTCTTCCATTCTTCATTTTTTACTCTCTTGGCCTCTGAAGAAACTCGGCGAAGTGAACAATCAATATGTCCCTTGACTTCATCAACCTTAAGAACTCGTACAACCACCCGTTGGTTTTCTGCAATATGATTACGAATGTTCCTAACCCATGTGCTCGAGACCTCTGAAATATGAATGAAGCCTTCCTTGTCATCATATTCAGGAAGTGTAACATATGCTCCGTATGGGGCTACCTTAGTTGCTACTGCAACTACATATTCGTCAGGACTCGGCCATTCTGCTCGTTTCAAAACCATCTCGGGAACCTCCACTAGGACCTCTGGATTTCAGAATCCTATTGTAACGTTTCTACCTCTCTTGCGATTGGCTGGAGCTTTGTCTTCCCGCCAACAGGTTTTGCCAGAACTTTATCACACTTTAGACATTTTACTTCTGTAGAAGCATTGCCGAAAATAATCTGTTCATTCTCACAGTCTAGGCATTTTACCTTCAAGAATCGTGAGTTGGGTTGTTGAACTATCTCTCCTTTGGTCACTATTACCACCAGTTTGTTCGAGGTTTCAGTACTGCCTTCACGGCAGAAAAAGGCCCAAACATATGGACACTTTAACGTCGGAACAGGGTTGCATTATAACTCTATCGACACGCCATTTCGTTTGACGCCCTCAAGAACGTCTATGGGCTTATCTGCTAAACTCTGGAAATTTCAACCTTTTTGAGTCTCATACCATCGGTCTGAATGGTATATCCACATTCTCGACATTTTAATTTGAGTACCGTCTTCTTTGTTGTCTTGGCGAATCGTTTCTGAATCTGCTTTGGAAATGAACCATACCCCTTTGTCTTTCTCTTCATCCGTCGAGCACCTTGGGCCATTGGGCTCTGTGCCCCCTTTTTGTAAATACTTGTGCTATGCTCAGTATGCGTCTTGCACTTGGGGCAATATTTGTTCATTACGGCAGGGACCTTCATCATCAATTCACCTTTGCATGGAACGTGTTCGCTAAAGCTCTCGCAGTCGGTTGGCTTCTTAATCTTATCGTTTTGCACAAAGGTAAGATCGAGATACCTAGACATGCGTTAGAATTTGAAAGACATTATGACGGTATTAATTCAAAGCATGGTATCAAAACTAGCCAGAACGAACACACCTTTTAGTTACTAGCCCCAAAATTGAAGTTGTTGCCCAATATGGGAAACCACGGTAATGATTACTAAAATAGCTGCCATGACGACAACAAGGGTTGGTCCAACTTTTATTCCGGGAGTTTCATCTTCGAAGAACCTAATGAGCCCAGCGCCACCGGAGGGCATAGGACCGGAATCTCGGCTGCTACTCCGTCTTGTCTTTTTCTTCTTCTTCCTCTTAGCGGACTTTGGCATTCCGTCTTTGCCTCCTAGGCTAGATGAGAATCAGTTTATTCAGTTTTTAATCCTTTCCTATTGCCATAAAGTTGAAGGCCATAATTCCTATTTGCAGGCACAGGGTGTTTGGAAACACTTCGGACAACCTTTCCCGTATTTCATCAAAAAGGCACGTGTCATATCAATTTTGAGCAAATTTGCTAGCGAGAGCAGCCAAGCAAATACGTCTGCTAGTTCATCCTGAATATCCTTCATAGTCTGATTCTTAGAAACTGCCTCACTCAGTTCTGCGAGTTCTTGAAAGGTGCGAATCAAGGTTCCATTCACCCCTCTCGTGTTATCTCTCTCGAGATATATTTCACGCATAAGATTCTGTCCGTCACTTATATCCATAATAACACCTCAATAAAGAGGTGGCCCGATTTAACGGGCCTTTACTTGAAGCGGAGATGCTCGTAAGCAGGAGTCTCAGTGTCAAAGGCATAGTGTACCTTCTGATACTCCTTTCTGTATTCGGAAACCTCTTCTGCGACCTTTTTGACATCTTCTTCTTTCATGACTACACGATAGAGGAAATCCGCAACATCCTCCATCTCGCCCTCTTTCAGTCCTAATCGAGTAACCTCACTAGATCCAAGTCGTATTCCGCCTGGTTTGCGATAATCACGACCCATCTTCTTGTCCCACGGTAGCAGATTGCGGTTGATGATTATATTCGCCTTTTCAAGTTCCTCTTCCACCTTTCTACCATTCTTCATGGGTGTATCAGCAACATCAACGAGAACGACATGCGACTCGGTGAAACCTTTATGTTCTGCGACTACCTGAAAACCCTTGTCGTGTAGTGCCTGAGCAAGAGCCTTCGCATTTTTCAGAATCTGGTCGGTGAAGTCTTCTCCATACTCCATCATTTCTGCAAGTACGACCGCTAGGCCTGCTACATTATGCAAATGATGATTACTCATGAGGCCGGGGAATGCCGCCCTTTTGATCTTATCAGCCCACTCCTCCTTTGCCAAGACCATTCCATGCTGTGGGCCCGGTAGAGTCTTGTGAGTTGAAGCCGTTACAATATCGGCACCCTCCCTTAACGGGTCTTGGAACCGTCCAGAAGCAATGAGGCCTGAAACATGTGCCGAGTCATATCCAATTGTCATATCATATTCATCGGCAATATCTGTGAATTCCTTAACTGGATGTGGGAATGGAAAGACACTTGCACCAAAGAGAAGGAACTTGACCTCGTTTCCATCCTCGAAGAGTCTCCTAATCTGTTTCTTACTTGCGTCAACATCAATATTGAACTCTTCTTCATCAAAGTCCCAAGTTCTGACTTTATGTCCTCGAACAGCTCCAGCAGTACCGCCCAGACTTTGTCGCGCGTGGGAAATATGTCCGCCATGCGCAATAGCCAGTGCCATCATTCTATCCAATGGCTTCATAGCTGCTGTATACATCATTAAATTTGCAACAACCCCTGAGATGGGTCGGACATCCACAAAGTCAGCTTTGTATAGCTTCTTGGCAAGGTCAATACAAATCAATTCAACCTCATCAATATACTTGCATCCTGCATAGACACGTTCACCCGGCCATCCCTCTGCATAGCGATCTCTAAAGTCGCAGACCGTTGCAGAACGTACAGCGGGGGATGATACGTTCTCTGAAGCAATTAAGTTGATAGTGTTACTCATCCAGTTATCGTGACGCTCTATCAGATCGAAAATACGATCATAGCGCTCTTTATGCTCTGTCACTTTCTTCTCTCCTCTTTCGAAATCTCAGTGGAACCTACAATAGTATGCATGGCTCTCCTTTAAAATTGATTCAAACAGGACCCATTCAAAAACCTTTACTCCCAGACCTTGGGACGCAACATATAGAAAGGCTGGCAGTATAACTCATCTGCCACAAATTTGTACTCACGCCTGGACTCATAACAGACAATTGAGCATATCCTACTCAAGTGGCGCACTTGGCTCTTGCTTTCGCAGCTGAAAATTCCTTTCTGTTGATGGCCTAGATTGGATCAGTTATTCCTTCCGTGCTTATTAGTCCTCATAAAAGCAGTTATCTACCTTCGCCAATCCCATTGGAAAAATTAGAACACGTGTTCTAATATATTTTGAAGGCATGGTTTACGATTTGCTGTTCACCTAGCATAATCGATTTATACTTACAAATTCCTGCGCTCTGTTATGCATCTGCCGGATGAGGATAAGGTAGAAAACGTATGTGGTATTCTGATTGTAGAAAAGGAGTCGGAGAAGGAAGCGCTCAAATCATCTAATGCAATGAAGGAATGTCCACGGTTGATTGCAGTGGGGACGAACGGGAATACGTACTATTGTGTCTTCATTGTACCCAAGGACAAGACTTGGTGGCTCGAGATACCCGAGGCAAAGCCAGAGATTCTTGGCGCTAAATCGGTTAAGATGTATATCACCGAAGAGCTTGTCTACCCTGAGGAGTATGAGTTGAGATTGCCCGAAAAGAAATCAGAAGTATCACCCTGTGGATCCCATTGTTCAACCTGTCCCATGGTCAAAGAGAATGATTGCCCTGGATGCCCTGCTACAACTCATTACAAACTATAAGTCTGTGTAATTCCAGTGGTTTCAATATCCATTAATTGAAATCATGACATTGGTATATTGTCCACAAGGGGAATATATCGTAGACAGTCTTGTTGGAAACTTAGATTATTCCGAAACCTCTATAACCGAAAATCGTAAAGAACCGAACAATCGCGGGCCAGTGGCTTAGCCAGGTAGAGCGACAGGACCTCCAGAATTTCTCTGGTGTGTCGAAGCTCTTAACTTGTAGAGCTTGGGACTTCCCCACGTTCAAGGAATGGCCGAGGGTTCTGCTCTCTTGGTTTCCAATTGGGCGCCCAAAAATCCCTCCTGGCCCGCCATTCACTCTTTACGCTGACTTACTTCCATCTAATTGGATATTCTTTGGAGGTGAGAAATCGTTTCTTCAGCCTCAGCCATTATCCTATCCAGCAATTCCTTCACAGTGGGAATATCTTTGATTAGGCCTACCCCTTGACCACAGCTAACAACCCCGAGGTCTGTATCTCCGTGCTTATACATCTCTTCTGCTTTTTCTCCAGAAGCAGCTTGAATAAGCTTGAAAAGGGGTGCTCCTTCAGATTCTAGCTCAAGTACCTTCTGTGCTGCCTCATTGTTCCATACCCTATGTGTGTTTCCAACCGAACGCAATGCTAAACAGGTGTCAGTTTCTGCAGCTTCAACGAAGGCATGCTTTAGATTTTCATGAATAGGACATTCTTTAGTGGCCATCATTCTTGTTCCCATAATCACCCCTTCCGCGCCTAGTGCCAAGATGGCAGCAACTCCTCTACCATCTGATACTCCGCCACCAGCAATAACAGGAATATCTACTGCATCTATCACAGATGGAGCCATGACCAGGGTTCCAATATCCAATCTCCCAGTAGCTCCACCATTCTCATAGCCAACAACCGTTATCAAATCGGCACCCAGAGACTCCCCCTTCTTTGCATATCTTACACCAGCGCATTTGTGAATCCAGATGGCACCTCCATTCTTGAATTTGGGGACCAATTCCTCCGGAGCCTTGTGACCGCTGGTTTCGATGATTTTCACATCTTCTGCTAATGTTGCATCCACATAGTCGTCCAGTTTATCTTGGGGCATCAGGGCGGGGAATAAATTGATGTTTACTGCAAATGGTTGGTTTGTAAGCGATTGAGTCTTATTAATTGCGTCACGCAATTCGTCAGGCGATTTGTAATTTGCACTTGCTAATACTGCACAGGCGCCTGCATTACTAGCAGCAGCCACAAACTCAGGATTAGAAATTCTTGCCATGGTTCCAGCGATAATTGGATATTTAGATCCCAAAATCTCCGTAACTTTCGTCTTTATCATTTGGTTCACACACAGCTTTCATCAATTGATTGCCTGCTTATAGATAAATATCGTCATGGATAGGCTATTCCAAAAATGCGAGAAGAACGGGTGGAAAACGATTGGTGATGAGCCAATTATCTCTATGATTTTTTGACCCTGCAGGAATAGAGCAATGCAATCGTGAAGATTCTATTCCTTTTTCCTGGACTTGAACAGTTGGTAAACTGCGGCTCCAGCAACAATCGCTCCTACACCAACTATTGCTCCCAGAACTCGAGGCGCATCCTCCACCAGATGTTCAATCGGATGTGTCAAGGGATTCTGTTTATCTCTATGAATCTCCCAGTGATCTCCAAAGTCATAGGCATGTAGATTCATACAGGCACATCGATATTGAGCAATCATCCCCCACCTTGGTTCACCGAGAATAGTCGGTTTGAAACAAGACGGCAGCACGGGAATCTCCTCTTTTGAAAATCTCTTTTTCACACTGTGGGGAATATCATTAAAGATTTCGTGAAGGTCTATCATAGAATCAAATCCTTGGCTGGCTCAAAGTGGATGCGCTCGTATCAATTTTCACCATAAAGCAATATAACTCTCTGCATAGTTATACAGGCATCGGCTGCATCAGTTACTACGGGGTTATTGAGTAGGACCCGCCCTTTCAATTTAGGTCAAAAGAAAAATCTGATTATTCGCTGTTTGTCGAAGTTGATGTAGACAGTGTTGTAAAGTATTTATTGTGCCAAAAACTGAGCACATAGAATCCTATCAGTTGTAATCCCAAGATGAGGAATGCATATGAGTGAGATACTGAAGACGAACAAATACGTTCTGACAGTCTTTGTCCTGACCATAGTAATAGCTGGAATGACCTTTGGGAACCTTCCGGGGCCAGCGACGCCCACTACGGTTCAGACAATTGACGGCATAACCTATGATTTCAATGACTACAAATCAATAAATCACGAACAATTAGCACTTTTCAACTATCTCAACACAATCGTTAGTAGCGATTATCAAGGCTATGGCGAGTGGGATGGTTGGTATGCTGAGCATTATCACGGACTGCATCACTATGTCTTAGCTTTCATGGACTATGCAGTTTCATCCCTCTTCGAAACCACACCTGGATACCGTACTGATTATTATCGTGAGTTCGCCTATGATCTCATCAAGAAGATGAACACAACAGAGGAGGAATGGGGAAACAGCAGCATTGAATGGAAGGAATGGACCCACCCAGAATATAATTACGTAGATTATTACCATCCCAATGACCCAGACGATCCTGATGCAATCTATACAGGGGGTTGGCGTGGTCCTGCCAATATCATGTGGACGGGGCACTTCGCGCTTATGGAGAGTCTCTATGAACGCAATTTCAATACTGGCGAGTTTAAGGATGAGATTAATTGGTTCGTGAATGACTGGAACAATTCTCTTCTCACAGACGGCCATGGAAACCCGAAAGATGGAGGAATCTGGGGGACCGGACTCATCCCCTGTGAACCATATATTGTATTCTCCCAATGCAACTCAATCCCGATTGTGACAACAGAACTCTATGATAGTCTCTATGGTACGCAGTACATTGAAGGGGGTATGTGGGACTATGGCCTCAACTTCATTAACACCATCATGCAGGACCGATATGACCTGTTTATGGATGGCTATTATGTAGATAGGCCAACATCCTCTTACTATGATACCGATCGTCTTCCTCAAGAAATACCTGGCCCTGCTATATCTCTCTACGCAGATGATGGGCGCTGTAAGGTATCATCCTATAACAACGGTTGGGCACTCGCTTTTCTGCAACATATTCAACCCGAGGAAACATTGCATGACTATCCAATCTTCTTAGAGCATTTCATGAAAGATATATCCGGAGATATGGCTTACATGATGGACACATACAACAACCCCGATGGCTTTGGTACCTATGACATTCTTGGTACTATGTTCACTATGCACCTTGCCAACCAGATGGGGGATTATGTGACTAGAAACCGACTTGTGAATTTCCTCTATAGCTCGTTCAACAAAGTATGGTCGGAAGATGGACGCGAACTGCATTACGACACAATGGACCTCGAACCGTTTCTTCAGCCAGTTATGGCATTTGGTTCCATATGGGCACATGCTCCAGTGACAATAATGGATTTGGCTGATGCTCGCCATGCAGGATTCTGGGAATTTCCATATATCAGCGAGGCAGATGACAGCAAAATCTGGGTCTATCAAGCTCAATGGGATCCTGAAAAGGAGGGATTCATCCTCAATATACAAGTAGACCAACCAGCAACTCTCGTGTTTAGTAATTTTGAATCCAGTCCAACAGCATATGCTAATGGCGTGGCTATCGGCGAATTGCTACAATTAGACTCTGGACACCAGCTTTCTCTAGAAGAAGGCAGCTACCTCTTGGTGATAAAGTAGGAGGACAAAAAGATGAAGGAAAATACCAATGATTCCCAACGCATCGAGTCTGAAGAGTCGGACATAGACTTGTTTGCCACTCTACAAATTGATGGCATGGAAATGTTTGCATGGACCATTGTCTATGGTTTCTTGGGTGCTGTCTTGTATATGCTGGTATCTCTTATTCCAATGCCATATACCATGGTCTCCCTGTTCAAGTTCGGCCTTCTGCCCTCTATTTCAATAGTAGCGATCACGGGTGCAATACGTGGTCCCCTCGCGGGATTTCTGTCGGGTTATATAGGAGTCTTAATCTACGACTGGATATCTTATGGTCTGGTAGTAACCCTAACACTGCCGGCCATGGCTTTTGGTGTAACAGGTTTTGTTGTAGGTATGGCATCGTACCGTTTTGACACAGGACGTTCTCTGGCAAAACTATCGGTGCTATCAATGATTGGGTTTGTCTTCACAACCCTCTTGGTAGTTGTCATTGGACTCATAGTGGAAGGCTATGCTACGATGGCAGCAATTGGGTTTGTCATGTTGCCAATGTTGACACTGGGATTACCCTCGGCATTTCTGTTGCCACCTATTCTTGCAGCTGGCTGGCAAGTCATCACATCAAAAATCATACCATCAGCCATTCCTGAGAGGTGATTCAAGGGGGCCATTGGGCCCCCGCATCTATTTTTGCAAATGAAATACTATTTATCTTGGCACTCTGGGCAGATACCCTCTATATTGAATGTACTATTTTCGGGAAGAAAGTTTCTTTCCTCCGCAATTTGAGTGACCAGAGCCTTGATACTTTGAGATTCGTGGTCTATGATTTTTCCACATTTCTTGCAGACTAAGTGAACATGAAGATTGATAGTAGGATCGTATCTTATCCCACCCTCGGTCGTTGCGAGTTCTTGAGCCAAACCAATATGTGAAAATAGCTGCAATGCCTTGTAGACGGTGGCTAGGCTGATTGAAGGATCCTGTTCCTGAGCGTACTCATAAATCTCTGCCACTGTGGGATGGGACCCTGCATTCCACAAGGCCTCATAAATCAAAATTCTCTGATAGGTGGCCCTATGGCCGCTATCCCTAATTGTTTCTGCTATCTCTTCTCTATCTACAGCCATTGCAGGTTGTTGATGGTGCCCAAACAAATAAAGATATTCTTTACGGAAAGCAATTATCTATAGATAATAAGACTTAAATAATAGTGATTATTGATAAATAACAAGTTAACAAACTTGAAGAACCTACAATTTGACGGCATGAAAATGGGAGTGGGGGACCAAGTTTGTTGAAATCAAGATAAAATGTCTATCAAGGAGAATAGAATTATGGAAGAAGCACAAACCGTAGAAAAGAGAATGCTATTAATTGGTGAGGAGGTTCCAGATTTTGAAACGGAAACCACTCATGGCCCAATCAAGTTTAGCGAATGGGCAAAGGACAGCTGGGTAATCCTGTTTTCACATCCCGCTGATTTCACTCCGGTCTGCACCACGGAATTCATGGCATTTCAAGACATCTACCCGGAATTGAAGAAGCGAAATGTGAAGCTAATTGGATTGAGCATTGACAGCCTTTATTCGCATATCTCATGGGTCAGAACAATAAAAGAGAAGCTGGGCAAAGACATCGAGTTTCCAATTATTGAAGATCTCAGCATGGACGTAGCCAGGAAATATGGGATGATCCATCCAGCCGAGAATGCTACAGCTGCAGTCCGAGCAGTCTTTTTCATTGATCCGGAATTCAAACTCAGGGCATTAATCTACTACCCACTTAGCAATGGGCGAAATATGCAGGAATTCCTCAGAATCATTGACGCATTCCAGACAAGCGACAAACACAAAGTAGCGACACCGGCAAACTGGCAGCCTGGAGACGCAGTTATTGTTCCGCCGCCCAAGACCCAAGCAGATGCAGAGAAGCGACTCAAAGAAGGTTATGACTGCGCAGATTGGTTCTTCTGCAAGAAGACAATCGAGTAAATATTTGAATACAAAATCCCGAGGAACGTGGGCTCTTTCCACGATCCTCTTTCTACTTTCTTTTGATTCAATTTGAATATACAGAGCTAGTTCGACAAATGCCTAAATGGGCATCGGCGCTCTCAACATATTTATAGCCTCCTCTTGACCCTGTGAGAGTCGACCTTTATTCATAGGAGGAATCAGAAAAATGGTATTCAATCCACTCGGGCCTGATTTACAGGTATTATGGGATATAGTCGCCTTTTTCATCTCGTTCATCTTGGTATTACTTGTTGTTCAAATAAACGGAGCTATTGAGAAGAGCGGTAAGTTATCGGCAGATGTCACCAGAAAGATTGTACACATCTTTGCAGCCCCAGTGTTCTTAGGATCTTGGATTCTTTTCTCCGGCGGAGTGTTTAGTAGGTGGATAGCAGCAACTGTACCACTGATGTTTGTTTTACTCTTTGTTGCTATTGGAACCGGGAAAATGGTCAATGAGGCATTTGTTGGCTCGATGTCACGTACTGGTGATCCTAGAGAGTTGTTAGGTGGAACGCTGTACTATTCAATCATGCTAGTAGTTGTCACCCTCTTCTGGTTCTACGCTCCCGTTACTGGAATCGGTAATGCTGTTCCCACAGCATTCATTATATTTGGATGCGTGGCTGGAGGAGATGGTCTTGCAGATGTGATAGGCCGTAAATATGGGGGCACGCAAAAGTTTGGAATTGGCGGAGCTGAACGCACAGTGGTTGGCTCTGTAGCAATGTTCGTGGGCTCATTCCTGTTTAGTTATACCTTAGTCGCAATATTCTCCATCGAAGTACCCTCTTTCAATATTGTTGCATTACTTATCCCCATCTTGATACTAAGTTTAGTGGCTACATTCACTGAAGCCCTCTCTCCGAAAGGACTCGATAATTGGACAGTGCCAATCTCAGTCATTATCGTGATTGTGTTATTCACCTTTTTGATTCCGAGTTGGTGGCCCTTTCCCCTCCTAACAATATAAGCTGGTGAACGCCCATGAGCAATGACTTAACTGTGCTCAAATTGGGCGGTTCTCTGCTTACAGACAAATCCAAGCCTTATACTCCTAGAATGGCAGTCATGAAGTCTGTTTGTGAAGAGATACGCCAGTGCATAAATGATGAATTACTGGGTTCATTGATACTGATTCAGGGAGTCGGTTCATTCGGGCATCCTCCAGTTCTCGAACACCATCTTCACATGGGATTCAAAGGTCCCAAGCAATTACTGCCTCTTTCTGACACACAATCCACTGTAGGAAAGTTTCGGGCAATGCTGGTTGAACAACTCCAACAAGCGGATATTCCGGTTTGTCTTATGTACCCATCATCGATGGTGGTGGCAGAGAGAATGAAAATGACTCGATACTTCTTTGAACCGCTGCGTGGTTTCTTATCCATTGGAATGGTCCCATTATTGGGAGGCGATATTCTGATTGATTCAGTGATGGGATTCACCGTGGGAAGTGGTGACCAACTGGCTGTCCTCATAGCCAAGGAACTCAAAGCTAAGAAGATTATTTTTGCTTCAGATGTCGCGGGCATATTCGACTCAGATCCCAAGACCAATCCCGATGCCGAACTCTATTCTGAGATAGATATTGGAGAGGTTGAGAGGACCGTAGAAGAGATGGGCAAGTCAACCGTAATTGATGCAAGTGGCGCAATGAAAGGAAAACTGAAGTCTCTCATCCCTGCAAGACCCTTGCTTGAGGCGGGCCTTGAAGTTTCGATACTCTCGATGATGGAATCTGGGAACCTAGCAGACTATCTGAAGGGAAACACATCTACATCAACCCAGATTGTCAGTCGATAAGCAGCTTTCATTCGGCACTTCTCAATACGCTATGATAGGTTTCTAGTAGAGAGTCCACATGGTGCTGTATGTCAAATCGTTTCTCTACAGTATTTCTGGCGCATTGACCTATTTTCTCCCTCAATTCTGCATCTTCTAGCAGCAGATTGACCGCCCGCACAATCGCATCAGTATCTGCAGAATCCACCATGATGCCATCAACTCCAGCGGTGATTATTTCTCGGGGCCCATATCTATTGGAGGTGACCACTGGAGTTTTGCATGCCATCGCTTCAACAATCGAGAGCCCAAATGGTTCTCTCTTGGATGGATACAGGAAGACTCTGGACAAATTCAGGATATTTGGTATTTCTTTGGCAGGAATAATCCCCAAATGATCAACTGTGTTGCCTAATTTCCGTTTCTTGAACTCGTCAAATAGAAACTGCTTTTGTGAACCCTCCCCCGTCATAACAAACCTGAGCACGCCTCGTATTGCCTTGAGCTTGGATAGAACATCCGGGAAGAGATGAACAGACTTCATATCTTCTAATCTTCCCATGTAGGCCAAATCCCACTTCTCTTCAGTCTTCTGCGGATTGAAGACATCCAAATTGATGCCCAAATACTGTCTCTTAATGGGTAGGATAGCACCACGCTTTCTAGCCTGCTTTTTTAAAGCAGTTTTGACAGTATCACTAACAGCCAAGATCAGGTCAAAGGGCAAGGCACGGAAAAGCATCTCATAGTCTGTGGTTTCTTCCCCGCTAGGCAGTATAAGCGGTTTGGGCAATCCATGAACAGTGAGGATGACGGGTGGCAGGTCGTTGCCATACTGTGCTGCAATTTGGGTCAAAACGTGATTGAACACAACATACGTGCTATGGCAGTGAATCAAATGGGGCTGTTTCTTATCAATGAGTTGCCACAGTTCAGCTGCAAGTTTTTCGATATTCTCTTCCAAATCGTTTTGGTTGAAGTATTCATCAACCAATGAATCTCGTTTCTCTGCTGGATGCGCAAGAAACTCCCATTTTCTTGCCTCGAGTAAGTTACCACGAAGGTGATGAATCTCAGAAGGACCTTGGGGTTCACTCAGCGGCAAGCTTCTGCTTGATGCTTGCGTTACTATCTCTGTATCGTGCTCTCTTTTGCGGAATTCCAGTGATAGATAGTGGAGGTAGCTCTCATAGCCTCCAATTCCTGCGGGATTTATACTATCACAAACATGTAGAATCCGCATCTATCTAACCTTCTTAACAAAGATGAGTTATTCCGAAACTTAATCTTTGTTGCAGATTGATGACCAAGGTAAGCAATGAACAAGGTATGTATCAAGAATGCAGTTCCGTGACCGTGATATCATCAGAGACTACTCTAATCGCATCTATGTGGTTCTAGGTCATATTCAGCCTGATTCCCAAGTCATTTGTTTTCTGAAGTACGTTCCCAGTCCAAATGGCAAATGGAAACAGGGTAATGAGTCCTTTGAGAGAGTGTTTTGGGGAGGAGTGCAATCAGTTGACACGGGAAAAGATTTGGTGCCCCCAGACTTCATCAAGAATGATATGCATTTTGGAACAGAACTCCTAGAAGTTCCTGTGTCTATGATAAAGAAACATTATCAACCGGAGGAAAGATTGGCGTCTATATTGGCTGCAGAGTTCAATGATCAACTAGAACAATCCGTGAAGGCAACTGCTATCGCAATCAATCAGTCCCTTGAGATTGGATTAGAATCTCTGGGTGTTGCAGGCAGCATTCTCTGGCAGGCCCATAATACTAGTTTCTCAGATATCAACATGAACGTATACGGTTTTGAGAATTCCAAAAAGCTACAGGAAAGATTGGGTCGGGTTGCAGAAGCCAGTCCAGATATCCGTACCCGAAGAAAGAATGAATGGAAAAATGCGATATCCAGAGTAATTCAGAGAATCCCGTGCTTGTCACACTCTGATTTGGAACTGCTCTTTTCTAGGCGAAAGGCAATTTTTCATAAAGACAGGTGCATAGGTATTTCTCCCATTTTGTATCCCAATGAGTCGCCAATTCCATACGATTCAGAGATATACAAGACAGTCTCACCTGATCCAATCCATGTAAAGATGTATATCGAAAAAGACGAGCACGGCATATTTCACCCAGCATTATATCTAGGTGAGTCAGAGCCAGTGACGATGGCTGATAATGGGCAGATTACTCGCATAATGGTATACGATGGAGCTTTCGGAGGAGTTATCCGAAAAGGAGATTCAGTCGAGGTATCAGGCACGCTTCAAGAAGTTCAAGCAGTGAAGGAAGGCAAAATCACGGGAAATCAAAAGAGATTCTACCAGCTGATGGTAGGTACAGTTGATGGTGCTGGAAAGGAGTTCATTCGGTTAAGTGAATGATATTCCAGAAAGATATTATGAAAAGGCTAGTATAGACGATGAAATCGAATCAAACAAGTCAAAAAATGCCCTATGTATGTGTTGAGAAAAAACACGGTGAAGAAATACGGAGAGCACTTCTTGAACACGACCTTCTGAATCCTGCATTTCGTATCATCTCAAAGGATAACAGATTGTATTTCCCCCTCAAGAGGAATCATGAAACAGCTGAAAGACTGCTTCTTCTAAGTCCGCGCTCACTTACCTTTGGCACAAGAAGGTTCGAAGAAATCGTTACGCCCCCCTCATCTCTACCTGACGCCTTGAAGGGCTATCTCTCTCAGGACGAGTTGGAAATGATTCCGCGCGCGTACGATTTAGTTGGGGATATTGCAGTACTTGAGGTCCCAGAAGAACTTGATGCAGTTAAAGAGCAAATTGGGAGGCACTTCTTGAAAATTCACCCGAATTTTGAAACCGTTTTGAATAAGAA
>SDNP01000034.1 GCA_004524445.1 Candidatus Thorarchaeota archaeon
AGATGATGTATGGACTGCATTAGACTCCAATGGACGGAATATCACAGGACAGGATATCCTGATTGCCGACATTGACTCGGGAGTTGATTGGCGTCATCCCGATTTGTGGTTTGCTGGCAATGATTCATACAGATGGTTGGATGCATCAGATGACGGCATTCCTGACAATGGCACTGACTATATCGACCTGAATAATGACTTGAAAGGGACCGCCAATGAAACCCTGTATTTCTTAGACTTGGATTCAAGTGGCACCTACAATACATCAACTGAATGGATTTGGGTCGATAATGTCACTCAAAATGGTGTACCCGATCCCGGTGAACCATTCTTTGTTGCCAACGATACGAACTCGAATGACATCCTAGATGCTGATGAGAATCTTGTGATGCTGACCAAACCGAAGACAAAGTACATTGTCGAGGGGGATGGAGTTTCAGAAGACAGAATAATAACTTGGGTTCGGGGAGTGAACCTAACATCCTCAACACATGAGGATACCGACGGTCACGGAACTGCAGTATCTGGTATTCTCCTTGGTGGACAGATTGGATTCAGAAAGTATGTAGGTGTGGCACCTAGAGCTGAGCTAATGATGCTGAAGGCGTTTGGAACACGAACTGAAAGCCTAACGGTAGAAGAGAGCCTTGCATGGGCGTATAATCATGGTGCAGATGTAATTCTACTGGAGCTTGGCTCATGGACCTATCACTTCCTTGATGGCTCATCATCCGCCGCAGCATTGATTGATACCATTGTTTCGAACGGAGTTCCTGTAATCGCACCAAGCGGAAATCTTGGTGGAAAGGAAAAACATGCCCTTGCAACCGCCACAGCGAATCAACCTTGCCAGACAGAGTTTCGTATTCCCAAGAATGATAGTGCCCTGAATGCTAATGATTTACATATTAAACAAGTCTACATCACAATCCTATCAGTCAGCGGGACAGATTTCTCCACTTGTGACTTCATGCTTACAATGAATCTGAAGGAATGGGGTGGCAGTGAATCTTATACAATCACACTGAGTCCGCATGACGGATACGGCACTTGGTCATCTGGAACAATTGTATCAGTGGGCATAAACTCGCTTGTGGTGAAGAGTTTTGTGGGTACTTCAAGTAGGTCAACTGAGATGCTGGCGTTATGGATTTATGCGGAAAGTGGAGATCTTCCCACCACAGATACTGAAAATGCGCCTCCGTTCAATAAGGTCAATATAACCGCTCCCTCCGAAACGAAGCTGCATTACTACATATCTGATGACAAAACCTCCTGGACTGGTGGAGCGAGATGGGTAACGGACGTTTCAGATTTCTATGAAATTATCTGGCCGTCCACAGCGGATAGTGCATTGAGTGTTGCTAGCTATCACACACGTAATCTGTTTTTTGGCACAGAAGTAGGTGAAATAGCCAGCTTCTCATCTCGTGGTCCCCGAATTGATGACGTATTGAAGCAGGGCATAGCCGCACCGGGCGGATACGACGTATTAAGTTCCTACTCAAATGAATCATCGTGGCAGGAATGGTACAATGCATTTGATACCTTGACCTTTGGCCCTGCGTTTGGCTCATATCGTCTTTTCAGCGGTACTAGTGCTTCGGGTCCCCATGTCGCAGGAACAGCCGCACTGATGCTTCAAGTAAATTCGACTTGTGGGCCAGATGTGAACAATATTATACAGATAACAGCTCGCAATGATTCGTTTACAGGTGATATGCCCAATGAAGCGTGGGGATCCGGGAAGCTTGATTCGTTTGCAGCCGTGAATAACGTCACAAGTGAAATAATTGATTCTACCATGCCAAATATTTATGATCTAGATAGGACCCCTGATGAACCGACTAACCAAGAGGAAGTCAATATCACAGTCCGGTCAGAGGATCCGAGTGGAATCGACTTGGTTTTACTGGAATATGCTAATGGAACGTACTCAATTAATCTGACAATGAGTGTGATTACTGACATCTATTTTGCTCAAATCCCGGCGTATTCAGCGGGAACGAATATCACATACAGGATTATCGCCAACGACACAGCAGGTAACCATAATTCAACTAGCTATTACTGGTACATAGTACAAGACTCAACTACGACCACTACTACCACAACTACAACTACCACGACCACCACTACAACAACGACAACAACAGAAACAGCCAATGATACTGAATTACCGGCGTTAGAACCTGACTTATTGAGGCTAGGACTTGCTTTGACGATTGTCGCTGCTGTGGTAGCGGTTGGGTTTCTATACGGGCGTCGAAAGTCTTGAATTTGCTTCATATCTTTGAAGATGACAAAGTAAATGTGCGTGCTGAGATGCTCTTATATGCGCCAAACTTATTTTCAGTTCTATAACGAAAGAGGAAGAAGGCTTGATTTATGAAGAAGCTTGATCAGTTCGACCTACAGTTCAGATTCTCTGGGTCAGAACGCATTATGCCCGTAGAGGTCTTTGTTGAGAGGGAGAGCACCATAATCGTTCTTGACTGCAGCTGCTGTGAAGAAATGATTTCAAGTAGACTTCCAGGCGGTGTGCTGATTCCAATAGCATCTTCGCTCAAAGAGTTTTTCGAAGAACGACAAATGAGAAACATAAAGGTCACCATGACTGGGACGTCGATGATGCGCGAATATAGTGGCGTTCTCGATACTTCTGAAGTTCCGGAGATGAAATCAGTTCTTGAGAACAGTATTTCCAAGTTTTCCAAGATCAGATCTTCGTAAAAAAAGGGAGAAGGTGCCCGGTTACAGAATTCCTGCTCCCGGACATTCAAAACCTACTCGTGTTTTTCCTTGAACTCAGTTAGGAACTTGGTCAGTGTTTCAACGCCTTCAATACTCATGGCATTGTAGATTGAAGCCCTCATTCCGCCAACGGATCGATGTCCTTTAAGGCCAATCAGTCCTCTCTTTGCACCTTCCTCGACACATTTCTGCTCCAGTTCTTCACTTGGGAGCCGGAAAGATACGTTCATCAGAGACCTGTCTTCCTTTCTTGCCCAACCTTCATAGAATCCATCAGATGAGTCAATAACATCATAGAGAAGTTCTGCTTTCTTCCTATTCTTCTTCTCCTGTGCTTTTACTCCTCCAATTTCATCAAGATGCTCCATAGAGAGTTTGCACATGTAAATGTTGAATACTGGCGGGGTGTTGAACATTGAATTCTTCTTGTGGTAGGTTATCCATTTTTGCATGCTTGGAGTATCATCAGGTACTCTTCCAAGAAGGTCTTCTCTTACAATCAAGAGGGTGACACCTGCTGGACCAAGATTCTTTTGGGCGCCAGCGTAAATGGCTCCAAATTTCTTAACATCAGTAACACGGTCCATCAGATTCGAAGACATATCGCTGACAAGGGGAACGTCACCATCCGTATCAGGCCACTCATGCCACTCAGTTCCGTAGATGGTATTATTGCCTGTTATGTGGGCGAATGCTGCACCATCGCTGAAACTCACGTCTTTAGGGATGTATTTGAAATCATCATCCTCTGATGAAGCAACTGTTCTGACTTCACCAAAGCGAACTGCCTCAGCTATAGCCTTTGTTGACCACCTTCCGGTATTCACATATTCCATCGGGCGCCCCTCCAAACCAAGATTCAAAGGTACTTGGTAGAACTGGGTAGATGCTCCTCCGCCCATCCAGAGGATAGTGTAATCATCAGAAATGTCCATCAGTTTTCTCAATAGGAGGTTGGCTTCATTCAGTGCGTTGTCCCATTCCTTTGATCTATGGGAGATTTCCATAACGGACATGCCGGTTCCATTCCAATTCAACAGCTCTTCCTTCGCCTTTTTAAGAGCAGACAACGGAAGCGTCGCCGGGCCTGGGTAAAAATTGTATACTCTATCTGTCATCTCAAACACCGCAATCTTCGTCTACTTCAACCACAATTGATATTGAGGTTGTGAACATACTTCAAGATTGACAAAATTAAATCCGTTCTCCTTACAAATAAGCACATCGATGCATGAAATGGCGTTGCTGCAGGCCATCATTGACAACTTCTTTAAGAGATCATGAAGAAAACAGTATGCGGGGAAATTTGGCTTGAAACTTGAGAAGAGAAACTTTACTTCTGTAGTCCTTTGCATATTGACATTCACTCTTCCTTTTTTTCTAAGTATCCAACAGATTAGCGACGAAGTGACTTACATCCATATTTTGGGTCCCTTTTGGCAATATTGGACCGCAGTTGACCCTAACCTTCAGTTTTCCCCCCTTCCATTGTTGATATACTTCCCGTTTTTTGCCCCGGGATTCTACTTCGTCAAGGTCGTTCGAGATGCAATATCTCAAAGCTTCTCTAGTTGGGACTATTATTCGAAAATTGGTTTCGGTCTTTTCATCCATCTGCTTCTGCTCATATTCTTTAGCCTTGCATCAAGCGGATATCCGGAGCCCATCGACATTCCACTTCCTATTGTTGGTTTGACCACATTGCTAATAGGGCCTTTTATTGTGCCAGAGCCTACCACTCTTTGGAATGACGAATAAGGTGACGAACCGTCCCCGCACCATCAGAATAATCCGAGGACAATCCAACGATATACTCTGTCTATTCAAGCTTATAGATGGTGAAGCCAGTCCACACCTTTGGGTAGAAGAATGTGCTCTTTTGCGGCATGCATTCGAAGTTCTTTGATACCGCTTCAACCTCTTCCACTTTAGTTGGGTTCATGAAGAACACTGCTTGCGCATCGCCCTTCACAGAGGTTATAGCCTCATCAACTGCGTCCCCGATCCCCTTGAGATAGACCACATAGCCGCCACCGCTCATTGTTCCTTCCATGAGCTTCTTCTTGTTGATGCCAAGAATATAATCAAGAATGACTGTGTGGAGAATCGATACATCGAGCTTGCGTAATTCCTCTGACTTGTCTTGAAGCATTTCATCCATGATTTTGATATCCTTCAACGTCAAGACGTAATATTTGCCATCATCAATGAACATCCCGAATGAGTGCTTGCCATCCTTGAATCTTTTATCCATTAGGCTGAACATATCATCTACGGTCTTTAGGACCTCCATCTCAAAATATTGCATGAGCTTCTTCTTGAGGTCATCTTCCCAAAAATTGGTTAAATTCTGCACAAGACGATGTGTCGGCAAGACTACTAGTCCCGGGTTATCAATATTTACAAATGTCAGCATTCGATATCTAGCTGAATCCAGCTCTGGATGCTCCTTACACATCTTCAAGGCTGTCTTGTATCGATGATGCCCATCGGCAATTATTACATATTTGTCCTTCATCAGCGCGGTAATCTGTTTGGTGTTATTTTCATCACTTATTTTCCAGATTCGATGTCTAACCCCATCATCATCATTTACGTCAATAATTGCGTCCTCTTTCATTGCATCCTGTAGAATCTCGTCAACATCTCCCTCATGATCGGGATATATCACAAAAATCTGTCCGAAATATGCCATGGTTTCACTAGAGAGACTAAATCTGTCTTTGATATCCTTTGGAAGTGTTTCTTCGTGTTGTAGGACTCCTGAAAAACTACCTGTCTTCGGTGCTTCCGTGGCGAACTCCTCAAGCTCTATAAGCCCAATAAATCCGAAGCGAAATAATTCCTCTCCATCCACTGTGAAGTTTTGACCATAGACATAGAAGCTTTCCTCATCATCCTGTGCTAGAACGCCATCAGAAATCCACTGATTTAGCAAAGATGCAGCTCGCGTGTATTGATTCTTGCCTTCAGTATCTCCTTCTTGGGGCTTGTTCTTTATCACCCAAGAAATATTGTATTCTGATTTTGCCTGAAGCTTGTCTACTTTCTCACCTTTGATTATATCGTAGGGTGGTGACACTACTTTTGACATTTGGCTGATTTTCTTCTGATTGTACCTATATCCCTTGAAGGGTATCGCTCGCACCATCTTTCTTACCTCTCAAATTTGATACAGGATTTATCCCAATAAGACACGTTTCTAAGTCTTCTGGATGGTACGGAATTTCCTGGGAAATAACTTCGCCTTACTGAGTTACGTGACAGATTTTCTAGAGGGCTTCAAGCTGTAGAACATCTATCAATCCAGAGTATGATGGTGCTTTGGCACCAATATATGCCCCCAATTAAACATGAATTCTGCCAAAAACATGTTTAAGAATTACAAATCTAGCCGACCAGTTCCAACTATCTTTGTAATGAGCAGTATCTCAATGACAGTGCAATGTTATCTCCTCAAAAACCACACGCGAAAACACCAAGTTTAAATTCAAATTATGTGGGTACGCCAAAGTCATACCTCTTAGGGGAGTCCTAGATATGCAATTCTGTGATAAATGCGGCGCATTAATGATTCCGGTGAAGAAGGACAAGAAAACAGTCCTGAAATGCAGAGAATGTGGAGCTGAAACAAGCCTGCAGAAGAAAGGATACAAGGTCGAATTTAGGGTAAAACACAGCCCGCGGGAGAAAATTGTTGTCGTGGAAGAGGGGAGTACTCAAACTCCGGAGATGACAGAAGACGAGCGTCGAGAGCGTCGAAAGGCTATTTTGGAGCACTTCGAGGCGGAAGATTAGTACAATTATCCTCTCTGAATAACCTTTAAGTTGGAGGCTGAAACTGTACTATTGTGGAACATATGTTCTGCTCGATAAAGTTCTTTCTCCCTTGAGTAGCTACAGAGTAATTTAAGAAAGAACTAATATGGCGGAGGAATCAATTTGACAAGAAAAGTAGATCTTCTCTATGATGCAAAGAGTTTCATTTTGGAAAATGGTGATATTGCGGACAAACTAGAAATAATGGCTGCGGGATTCGATTTTGGTGAAAATTACATAAAGAGCTCTATCACTGAGCTGGGAACTTATCTGAACCCGGATGGTGGACTGCCCTTTGATTTGAACCAAGAGAATCCCAGTTCTGTGAAAACCACCTCTGAGATCTTGCGACTCATCATGGAGTTAGACCTGAATGTGGAAGTTGATTTCGTCCCTCGAATGGTCGATTTCTTGGTGTCTCGACAGAAAAAAGATGGCGGGTTTGCTGAAACACTCAATCTCGATATGCCGATTGAGGACAAGTACGGGTCAGGTGAAGGGAGGGATTGGTATCCTGTTGCCAAGAGTATTACTTGGTTGACCGGGAAAGCTTTGGAGTCCCTTTGCAAAGCTGGATTTGATGGCACAGAACGGCTTCGACGAGCAAGAGACTTCCTTTTGTATTCTCAGAATGAGGATGGTCACTGGCCCGATTATAAAGGACAAGAAACCTCCGATCCCTTAGGAACGGGCAACATACTTCCTGCCTTGAGAGAAGTCGGCGTTTCCGAGGATAGTGACGTATACGAAGACGGAAGAGCCGCACTCATGCACCACCTAATGACTGCAATAGAACAAGGCAATGCCTTTGACATGGTTGACCTAATTGCTGTTGGCGATCCGAAGAACAGGAAAGAAGAGGAGCTAATACAAAACGGCTTGGTATTGATAAAGGAATCGCAAAATCCCGATGGTGGATGGTCATTGCCCGGCTTCAAAAAGAGTGATGCTGAATTAACAGCCAGTCTTGCTTATGTATTTGAGAAGTGTTGTCAATAGCTATTAAACGAAATTCATGAATTTCGTTTCATACACATGTAATATCAGGGCTGAAATATTAGTCATTCGCGGAGTAATTTGTCACAACCCTTTATTTGATGTGTTGACATGACCCCAAACGGGACCTAGCAAGCGAGTGTGACTGAATGAATCTTAAAGTTATAAGAAATGGCGAATTAGTTGAGTTGAGAAAGGTAGAGCTGGAACCCCTGAGCCCTCCACTCTATAGAACCCTCATTGGATACAATTCTCTGAAAAGGCTTGGTTATTCTATCTCATTCATTCGTCCTAAGAAGAGCTCTTCGGGCAACTTCGAACGGATTAGATATAGCTTCATTGAACGTGGCATTCGAACCCGTCAACTTGAAGAGGAACTCGAGCCTGACATGAAACGAGGAATACTGAATCAGCTTCCCAGAGGCGATTTCAGCATTGTTCTTCTATTGACACAGGTTCCCCGCAGAGGTGTAAACATACGTCTGGATAAATTTGAATATGAATTTCTTGGTGCTATCTTGAAGCGTGATGATGAAATCTTAGATGTAGTCATGAACACCGAAAGAACAAGAGACATCTTGATGCCCGTCTATGAAGAGGTTGAAGTTGCAACGGAAGCAGCCTGAGCTAACTATAATTCCCTAGTAAAGGGTGTCGACTCTTCTTCGAGCTTTCGTAGCTCATCCCTTTTCTGCTTGGTTCGATAGGCTACTAGTGCAGCTCTTCCAACTAGAATTAGAAGGGGTGCCAGCCACCATATAATGAGCATTGTCATGTCCATCTGAAGCATAATCGTCACTGTTATTCTCTCCCTAATTTTCCTAAATTAAAGATGATGTCCTAGGCATTCATCAGTGAGCTTTATCTTGTGATTGCCCTCATTCCTAAATTAGTGTGCTCCATGCCAAGGCGAGAACGTGGTATTTCAAAAAAGCTTGCTGCTTTTGGAGAAAAGCAATTTGAGGAAACTGGCGCCTCTCGGGTGGAAGTTCTGAGAGTAAAGGCATCAACAATACGGAAGCACTTTAAGAAATTGAGAGGAATCAGGTTTCTGGTTTCTGTGTTGTACTTGGATCGAGTGAGAGTGTACTTCTTCAGTGAGGATGGAGTTATGCTCATGGGGGACAACATTGAGCCCGAACACTATGAAGATATCAGCAATAAATCAAGGCTACTGAGAAAATTTGAGAAACCAACTCCTCCAACGGAACTTGAAGTACGCATGGAACTTACAGAGGAATTTCGGGAACTACTTAGCAAGTCCATAAAAAGGGTTGCACGTTACCTAAACGAAAGCGCACCAGAGTTTCCGGATATTTATCTAACATCAGAGAATATCGAAAGCTCAGGACAGAGTTTTGGAACCAGTATCGATGAAGACGGTTCCTATCTTTTGGACCAGAACATATCAAAATCAGCTTTAGCTGAGGGCATCGCATTAAGAATATCCTTTCTGAGCCACCTAGACCCGCAGAAGGCTAAGTCGAGCTTCATTCAGACTCTTTCCAACTCAATTGCTTATGCTCTTCTGAATGAGAATGCAAAAGAGCAATGGCGGCAAAGGTGGTTGAAAGAGTCAAAAGAAACAAGCGAAGCGAAGTTCGTGGGGCATTTCATCCGCCATATTCCTGTCTATAAAGATGAGGGCTTTTCGAGAATTCTAACCATCTTGAAATCCTCGCCAGTGGATACGCTTCATACCCATTGGGAAGACATACTCATTTTGATCCATGATACCCTGCAGGTTTCCTTGGGTACAGGCGCGTCCCACACCATATCCATGTTCTGCGATGAGCTTGATAATGCATGCCAGATTCTTCAGAAGAAGCATGTTTCACCTGAGATCCATTTGGCTCCAAGAGCTATTTGCAACCCTATACCCCTCGGTTATGAAATATGTATTAGCTGGAACATGAAGCCGGTATCCAATCAGGCGCCTTGGTTTGATTTGCTCATCGCTGAAGGCAGCGAGAAGAAACGTCTGACCGCAACCCGGGGAGGTGCAAATCCAATTGAGGAATATCAATATTACCTCAATTTGTCGGATGCATTTCCCAAAACAACGGGTCTGGGTCCCCATGGAAGAGATATCATCTCTTGGGCTCTGGAAAAGCTGGGGCTATCTAGCACTAGAGAAGAAACATTTGCGGCTTCACTGTCTTTTCGCGACATAACTGCAAGTCCTACAGAGCTCGCCGTTCTTGAACGCCTTTCAACTGGTGATCTGGAAATACTGGCGAATTCTCTAGTTGGCTCTCGTTCCAGAATTACCTCGTTAATACATAGCGGGGGACTAATTATGATACCAGACTTCAACCATATCGGTCTGAAACCCAATCTACTTATCCAAGGAAAGGATGAAACCGTTTTTGAAGCAGTAAGAAAGCACGCTTTGGAAATGACTGTATTCAAAACATCAAGTGATTCATTCTCGGTTATTTCTGCTCCTTCAGAATGGCGTTCCATGCTACTTCTTGCTCTTTCTGAATACGATTGCTCTATCTACCCAATTCTAAAACATAGTTCTGCTAAGAGGTGGCTCCGTGATGAGAACCTTTTTCCCCACCTTGGCGAAATTGATGCATGGAATCCCAGTAACTAAGAAAGGATTTCGACAACTGTGCCAATAGCCCTAGTATTGGCTTCTCTCAATACAATCTTTTCTCCAAGCTCAATAGCTTCGTATCCTCTAAGAAATTGAAGTCTAACTCTGGCGAAATCTCCAACCGACAGGAATTCGTTATCATATATTTCCGATAGCATGACGGTGGTCTGGATAGTATTGCATTGGAGGACGGGCATATATCCCGTCGTTATTCTGGTTGGATGCCTCGTTACGACGATATTCGCCTCAAACTCTTTGCAGGATTTCAAATTATCAATAGGATCTGCAACAACTTGTCCTCTTCTAATAGCGTGCTTCTCAACATCCTTTATATCAAATCCAAACAAGTCCCCCGCTCGTACATTGGCTACACGTTTCTGGAACATCTCAATGCTGAATAGCCTACCTTTACGGAACTTTCCATTCTGATCGGGACCTATGGCTACACTCTGTCCTTGTTTGAACACGCCAGCTCTTACTGTTCCTGTTACGACCACATTGGTTCCTCTGATGCCTCTATAGACCTTGTCAACATAAGCTCTTGCTGGCAATGACAAATCATGAGACTTTGCTTTTGCCGAAAGCTTTGAAAGAAGCTCGATCAATAGCTCCAGTGAATCAATTTCAGTTGCTGCCACCTCAAGTATGGGAACTATGACACCGTATTCAATCTCTCGTATAACCGGTCTAATCTCATTCCTATCTCTCAGCACAACTGGTATTTTTCCTATATCTTTCAGTGTCTTCTTCACCAATTCAATGACCAGTGCTTTGTCAGACTCCTTGGCCTTATCTGGCTTAGAAATGATGACCATGAATGGAGCATCCTGATTTGACATCAGAATAAGATGTTCTCGGGTTATGTCGTCAAGCCTTTGGATACCAGTACGTTCCTCTTCTGTTTGAATCAGAGATGCTTCTTCCGGCGCGGGAACGAGAACGAGACCATACTGCGCATCTGCGCCAAGAATGCTGCGAATCATCGTTTTGCTATATTCCTTGTGACCTGGTGCATCGAAAAAAGCAACAATATTCGTTGACTCATCCAAGACGCGAGCAGACTCCTCTTTGTTCAACGGATTTTGGAGATGCAGCGATTGACCCTCTTGATTGAATCCCATGAATGACATATGAAGGTCGGCTGTCTGACCTCGTGTAATTTCTTGAGGATGCTTAAGCAAAAAAGATCTTGCCTTTCCGCTTCCGTTATCAGGGGTTCCCGTAACGAGTGCCCCAATTAAGGTAGACTTTCCGGAATTGACTCTACCAGCCACATTCACTGAGCAAGTTTCCTTGACTTCTGGTGCAGCCAATCTCTTGAGCAGATAGACCCCAACAAGTCCCTTCTCCGTTTCAATTCGTTCCTCTTCAACAATTTCTACATCCGCATCTTGACATATCTTAGTTAGAATATCTTCAGATGTTTCTAGACCCTGTTCTGTAAGACCGAAGACTTTCCACTCCCGGCCATTGATGTCCTCGATGCCTACAAGAAATGTGCCTTCGAAAGGAGCCTCGCAAGTCATATATCTGATCCGCGTAACGAGTTTTTCTCTCCTCTTTTTTCGAAGATCTGAAGTATCTAGCTTTCTCTTAAATTCTGTATTCCGATTCTCGCCATTCACCAGAATCTCAGATATGTCCTGTACTGATGTCATTACTGAAATACCTTGTATGAAATCTCAAGATAACGTTTTGATATAAGCTCTATGTGACTTCTAAGACCTGAGATGTCAGAGGAATATCTCATGAGCAAGACTACGTCCCTTTTCGTACTCAGCCCTTGAAACACCATCAGTTTCTTTTGGTGGAAACATCTCGTCAAATCTGTTGGAGAATTCACGAAGAAGATACCTGAGATCAAATGATTCCTCATCTGCAATCAATGCCACTGTTCGGGTTTCTGTATGTTCCATCAGCAGTGTAAATCCTTCATGGCCTATAGACCTCAGAAGTCCCTTCGTACCCATCATTTCGCTCGTGAAAGACATTATTGCAGAAATAAATCCACTGACAATAGAGCTATCCACCTGAAGCTCTACGTCAAAGTAATGAACAAATTGTGGAATCCCTGAACCTCTGTCCAATGCTATCAATGCACGGATTGTTGGCTTGGGTACATCTTTCATCTGAGCTGCAGGCTTGAATCCTGAAACCCTGTCCATCAGGTTGGACACTCCGACTTCTCTAGCCGAATCTCTCTCAATTCTCCCTTCTAGTAGATCCATTCGATGTTGCGCTTGTTGAGCAAGTCGTGAGTCCTCAACATAGTTTGCCAGACTCAGAGCTCGGTCAATATCACCCTTGGCTTCTAGCTTCTTATTGGCAAATCGGAATACGTCACTTCTAAGAAGCAGCACTTCTGCATAGAGAGTTTTCAATCCCTGCTCCTTTGCAATTTGAATCAAATCATCCAAATGGTATGCTGCACTAGCGAGGAATTCATCGTCATCTTCCTGTTCGTATGCTTTCATGTATGTTCTAGCCAGTTCCAGTTCCGCTTTCACAAGAATCTCGAAAGCAGCATTATCTCGTCCTATTTTGAGTGCCTTTTCAAAGCTCGAAACAGCTTCTTGCCAATTGCTCCTTGAAGCATTGAATACCCCGTCTGCATGATAGTAGGCTCCAATTTGAAGAGGCTTGTCAGAGGATTCAGCAATTCTTGATGCTTCTTTCAGATATTCCAAAGCTTCATCGTGTCTGCCCGTCAAAGAAAGAAGAATTGCATTCAAACTGAAAACCTCAATCATCCCCTGTTTTGTTTTCTTCTCAATGCGCATACCCTCTTCGAGGTACTCCTCCGCCTTATCGTACATTCCCATAATGGTGCATAGTTCCGCAAGATTTGCAAGCGGCGCCAGTTTTGTTGCATCAGTTTCCATATGTTCATAGGCCATCTCAAAATACTCCACGGCCTCCTCTATTCGAAGTGAGTGGGTATGAAGTGTTCCCAGATTATTGTATGCAATTCCAAGACCCAATTCAAATGAGAGGTCTTGGCTTATTTCCTTCACTCTCAGATAATGCTCTTCAGCAGCATCAAAATCTCCTTTGAGATTGCAGATATTCCCCCTGAGGTTTTCTGTTAGGGCGATGAACATTCGATTGTCTTTCCTCTCCGCCATATCTTCTAGAGTGTCACATATCCGGGAGGCGCGATTGGCTTCTCCAATTTCCCTCAACAAAGAACCTACCACGTAGAGAGCGAACATGGTTTCAGTTAACGGATCCTCTACCTGTTGGGGATATGTTTCGAGAAGATTATCAAATTCCATCACGCACATGGTTACGCTTGTATCTCTTTCGGCAGCTGCTTGGAGCACTCTAACACTGGATAGACGTATCTTGTCAGAGGGCTCTGACTCCTCACTTACTATTTTCTCTAACTTGCTGAGGATCCTTCCCAAACCTTCAACATCTGAAAGAACAAAGTAAATAATTGCACTAAGGCTCAACACCTCCGGGTATCTTGACTCAGTTGAAATAAACAGACCCTCCGCTAGCCTACCTCTTGTTAGGCATGCTTTCATCCCCAGCGATAACATGTTAGGGTTAGGATTTCTTTTCATGCTCTCCTTAGATGCAATCTCAATTACAACGTCAGTAAATGCGGAAACATTGGGTTCCCCTTTCGACCTTCTACCATCATAGCCCTTGAGTATTTTTTCCCAGGGAATGCCGCTCCGATCTTTCATATCAGTGAATTCTGGAGGTATTGCTGCCGAAGTCAATCTATCCTCTCTCATCAGATTTCATTTCTGCAAATGATGGATGCCTTATGCAATAGTTCACTTATGAGGCTATGCTGTTTCTTTTCCATGAAAAGGCGTAAACTGTAACGCTATTAAAGGAATGAATGCTTGCGTGATTAAGAACTCCACCACATTGTAGAGCTAACTGGTGATATTATTGTTTGATAAATTCGAAAAGGCAATCGAAGTTGGAAGAGATTTGGGTGCAACCTATGTTGAGCTTAGAGGTGAGAACGGATTCATCGAATATATTCAGATGGAAGACGGACGAATCAACGCATTGACTCAGAGACTCGAGCGAGGGGTTGGAGTACGAGTACTGGCTAACGGAGCTTGGGGATTCGTTACTACAGGACAATTGGATCAATTGCCTGATGCCGTACGCAATGCTTACTCCATGTCGAAAGCTGCAGGTGCAACAAGGAGAGAGCCAATAGAACTTGCAGATGTTAAGGTGCACGAGGACACCATCAAGTCTAGAGCAAAACGAGATCCAAGGCATGTGCCGATAGAGGAGAAGATTGAGTACATGTCTGATATGACGAAGGAAATCCGCGATTTTGATGAGAGAATCACGGCTGTGACGGTGAAAGTTAGAACCGCATCTGGAACAAAGTATCTCATGACATCAGACGGTACCAAGATACAATCACCTATTCTACTTGTTTGGTCATTACCATGGGTCACCGGAAAGGAAGGCACACAATTGAGTGCCGCGAGATACGAAGATGCTTCAACTCATGAAGGATGGGAGTATATGGAGAAGGTTGCTACTCCTAGAGTAATAGGACAGGCTGCAGCAAAGAGAGTAAGATTGCAGCTCGAAGGAGTAAAAGCCAAAGCTGGTTCTTTTCCTTGTGTCTTGGGCCCCCGGGTTATCGGAGTTCTAGCCCACGAAGCCCTGGGACATTTATCGGAAGCGGACCTAACAGTTCAGAGTGCTTTCAATGGCAAACTGGGGGAGGTTGTTGCGGCTGAAGGCGTAAACATGACTGATGATGGAACACAACCAGGTAATGTAGGAACTGCAAGATATGATGACGAAGGCGTTCCCACCAGCAAGGTGGAAATCATCAAAGATTCAGTATTGACAGGTTTACTCACTAACAGGGAATATGCTGCAAAGGACAACTTGCCACCAACTGGAAATGCCAGAGCTCAAAACTACCTTTATCCGCCCATAATCAGAATGAGAAACACCATGTTTGAGAGGGGTGACTATAATCCTTCTGAGATTTTTGAGGGAATTGACTTCGGATATTATTGCGCAGATTTCCGAGGTGGAGAAGCTCAGATGAATGCTAGCTTTCAGGTTGGTGTTCAGGAGGCATATGAAATTGTCAATGGCGAAATCGGGAAACCTGTAAAGGATCTCTCGATATCGGGGATTGCTACTGACTCATTGTTCAAGATAGAAGGAATTGCAGATGAGGATTTCCCATTCGAGTACGGTCGATGTGGAAAAGGACAAGAGGCATTCACAGCCGCTGGCGGTCCGAGAATCCGATTCAGCAAGGGTGGTATTACATTTGGAGGAAAGAACTAGGAGGCCATGAGCATGAAATCAGAAAAAGAACTACTTGACCTATGCAAATACATTGTTGGGGGCGCAATCAAATCTGGGGCAAATGATGCAGAAGCCCTTGTTGTAAATATGGCAGAAATTGAATCAGAGGTTGAAATGGCTCAAGTGAGCTCTGTGAACGAAAAGAAGGCAACAGAGATTGCCATTAGACTCTATATTGGGAAGAAGATGGGTAGTGCCTTTCTCAATATCGCGACCGAGGAAGCAGCTGATGAAGCTGTAGAGCTCGCCATTGCAGCAGCCAATGCCACAACACCAGATGAGGATTATCAAGGCCTACCGGCATCTGCTGAGTATCCAAAAATCAAGGACCTTTGGTCTTCGGATGTCAGGGATGCGAAACCAGAAAGCATAGTAAATATGCTAGCTGATGCTGTAGCGAAGAGTGCTAGTGCTGAAGAGGGTCTTATACCAGCTTATGGCGGAACAGGGGCGATTGCCATGATTAGAGCTTATGCAAACAGCAATGACGTCGAACACTCGGAACGGCTGGCCGTATCATACTGTTCAATTGGGGCAATTGCTAGAACGGAAAAGGGTGTGACCCCCATGACGTTCTCTTTCGATATCGCACGAAATATGGATGTTGATGTAAACAGGATTGTGGATGAAGTTTCTTCTGAAATACGCATTCTTAAGAACTCAGCAGAGGGGAAGACCGGCAGCCACACCGTGGTAATGCATCCTCGCGCCTACGGTCAGATCTTTCAATACACGCTGGTTGAAGCAATAAGAGGGGACAATGTTGCCCGAGGAAAATCCAAAATTGGCGATAAGATTGGAGAAACCATAGCTGTTGACTTCTTGACACTAACAGATGATGGAACTGATATCCGTGGATTGAGCGCTTCTGAAGCAGATGACGAAGGCGTTCCCCGACAAAGAACTCCAATCATTGCAGATGGGGTTCTCAAATCATTTATCTGGGATACCTACTGGGCTAACAAGATGGGTGTTAAGAGTACAGGCAATGCCAGCAGAAATATGCGGCAGGGGCTGGTTGAAATATCCCCTTCAAACATAATTGTAGAACCCGGCGAGAGAGATATTGATGATATCATCTCTGAAATAGATCATGGATATCTCATTACTGGAGTGCAGGGGGCACATAGCTCAAATCCTGAGTCCGGCGATTTCAGCGTTGTAGGCAATCCTGCAATATTGATTGAAAATGGAGAACTCATGGGCGCCGTTCATGGATTGATGGTATCGGGTAATGTTTTTGACCTCCTAAAACAGGTGAAGGAGATTGCAAGGGAGCCCCACTTACTTCAATCACTTATTGCCCCGGAGATTGTTTTCAAAGATGTCGATATCGTGGCAAAGGAGTAGACCCTTTGTCACCCCACATTTCTCTATTCCTGCAGGAAAAAGAATATCAGCCCTAGAATTAGCATTGAACAAGTTCGAATCCCGAGTTGATAGAAGGTGAAGTCAAAAGCGATACTGCTCCTAATTATCTGTTCATTGGTGGTTTCGATGATCGGTAGAACAGAGTCCGTTGATTTCTCGTATGAGGGCTCTGATGGATACAACCCACGAATTGACTCCCTTCTGATTTCTGATTTCCGAACCAGGGAGTCAATGACTGCAACAGCTGACGAGAAGATGGTTTCAGCCATATTGCAGTTCGAGGAGGAATTGACGGCACAGCAGGTGCGCTGGGCACAATCCCAAGGAATTGAATTCGCTAGGCGACAGTCATCTCTCATTCATGTAGGTTCTATCTATTCTGTCTGGGCTCCAACCCTCGCTAGCATTCAACGACTCGATGAAATAGGGATGATGCGAGCCAGTTCCGGGTCGAGGACGCATTACCCGTCGTTGACAACCTCTGTTCCTGCTATTGGCGCCCCAAATGTTTGGTATAACATGAAGAAGGGTGATGCATCAATCAACGGGACTGGAACTAGGATTGCAATTATTGATACTGGTGCATCCTGGCTGCATCCCACATTCTGGCGACCAAATACTGGCGAGCTGAATGTTCTACAATCGGGTTCAAGGTTCTATGTTGATATCAATTCGAATTCTATCGCTGATGCTGATGAAGGCCCAATCTCAACGGTTCAAGGTCAATTGGGTTCTACAATTTCATACCAGCAAGACTACATGTTTATTGACATCAATGATGATGGGACATTCCAATACAATAACGGCGATCGTTGGCTAGGAGGAGTAGACGCGAATGGAGACGGCGATATCTCTCTCACGACTGAATCTGTTGTTATACTAGGAGAGTCCAAAATCGCAGTACTCTTTGACCAAGAAAATGATGATGTTTATATTCGAGGCGTCAATTTGACGCAAGCTACGAACGTAGGCGACCCTTACGGACATGGTACTCACGTTGCATCCACAGCTGCTGGGGGTCAACCAGGAATGACCTCATTCGTCGGTGCTGCTCCCGGTGCGGATCTGATTATCATAAAAAGTCCTCTCGACTCTGCATCGATTATTGAGGGGATACACTTTGCTGTGGAGAACGAAGCTGATGTTATTAACATGTCATTCTCAAGCTACTTGGGATTTCTAGATGGTACCGATTTGGAGGATCTCGCAGTATCTCAGGCATTCATAGCCAATGGCACGTTATCTACTCTGGCCGCAGGAAATCTGGGCGGAAGATCAAAGCATGCCAATTTCCAATGCGCGTCCGGAGAAACCGCCGGTACAACTCTCTCTGTGAATAATCCTCCAGACAATTCTTTCATCAACATATTATGGCAAAGCGACGATGATGACGAGCATGTAATCTTAACCCCACCTGGCGATGCTGACCCGATTGATATAGGTGAATTTGGCTCAATAACGGGTTCTGCATATTCTTTGGAGTCAGACAATATCAGCGCATACGTTTTTGCAGACACTAGTACTCGTGGTACTAATCGGTTGATAGTACAAGTTTCATCATCTGACCATTTCTGGGATTCTGGCACTTGGTTGGTATCTGTTTCAAATCCTTCCGGTGCTACTGTGACAGTGGATGCGTATGCGTGGGACACTCAATGGCACTATTCCAACTTGAGATTCACTTCTAGAGTTGATAATCGGCGAACAATCAGTTCGCCTGGGACTGCTGATCTGGGTATTGCAGTTGGATCATCCAGTAGAACCGGTGAAGGCATCAGTTCGACATCAAGCGAAGGCCCCCGTATTGACGGTTCAGTCAAGCCTGAGGTTGTTGCGCCCGGCGAAACAATCAATGCTGCAAGAAACAGCTTGTCAAACCTCTGGACGTCGAAGAGTGGTACTAGCATGGCTGCGCCTCATGTGGCTGGTGTTATTGCACTAATCCGTCAGGCCTCAGAATCTAGGAACGGTTGGATTGACCTGACATCTCTCTACCAAGGAGCAGGTGGTTCTGGAAACCACTATGAATCGCCCTCGTCTAGCTGGGGCTATGGACTCGTTAACCCCACCTATTCAATTCAACATTTTCTCAACACGAGCCTTGCAGACACCAACTGGGAATATATTGAAACATTCGCTAGTGACAATGAGGACCCGTCGGTCAACGATTCTCTAGACATTTTGTCTGTAAAGCTCTATCAGAATTCATCAGCGGTTCAACTAAGAGTTGGCTTCGACGGAGTAGCCAATTTTACTACTGACTCGGTCTTTACCTTGGAGTGGGACGCGGATTCATCATTGGCAACAGGACCATCGGGAGTTGATGTCTTAGTAAATATTTCAGCGGGAGAGGCACATGCCTACCAATGGACTGACTCCTCTTTCGAGCTCGCTCCTTTCGCCCCTGAATTCTTTACAGAATTGAATTATCTTTACATCTCAGTTCTTAGGACACATCCTTCAAACAGGGGTAGGATGAGATTCAGAACATCAAACTCGACTGTTTCAACTCTGGACTCCTTGGACTATAGTGATCTGGAGAACCAGTGGAGACCCTTATTCCGCTCGATATCATACGAATCTGAAGGGACAGTATTTGATATTCGGGTTGCCGTGTATGACCACGATACTCCGGTAGGAGAGCTGAGTATTGAAGCCAGCATTGTCGATGGTGGGCTTGATGATTTAACATCTCAAAACAACCAAGCGGATTCTTCACTGAACTGGAACGTAGATATTGGAGAATTTGAGAGCAGTTCATTATTGAGTTTGATTGCCATGGCCAGTGATGAATCAGCAAGTTTGGCGTCACCACCTGTGATGCTCTCTTCAGAACTCGGAACAGAAGTTCGTTTTATCATTGCCAACCTTGAAACTGCTCACGTTCGTGTCGGGCCATTCATCTCGGATAGGATCAGTGGTTCTTTAACATTGGAGGGCCATATGTTTGTAGATGAAGTCACGCTATCGTTTATTCCAAAGTCCGGATTCACTCCCAATGTTACCTTATCAGGAAATCAAGGGCAATATTCCTTTGATATTTCAACTGCTGGTTTCTCAGAAGGCGAATACTCAGTTGTTGCTGTGGCCATACTCAGAACTGGAGAAGAAATCTCATATGAGTTCGCGACTTTGCAGGTTGTAAGTGACTACTCCCTCGCAATCCTTTTGGGGGCGGCGGCAGTGGCTGTAATCGTAATCATCATACTCTATCCCAAAATTGCTGAGCGTATAAGATAGGTGTAAAAAATGAAAATTGTAGTTGTTGGTTCTGGGCCTGGCGGGCTTTCAGCAGCATGGGCGGCTAAGTCATTCAACCGGGACGCGGAAGTCATAATCATTTCGAAAGATACTGGTGAAGCTCACAAGAAGCCTGGCTCAGCCATGGCTCTCGAATACCCGGAAACTGAAACGCTCAACATACCTGATTGGTCAAACGCATCCCTGGAAAAAATGGGTATTAAGGTGCGATCTGGAATAAAGGTCATAGATGCCGATGCCTCATCAAAAACTCTTGAAATAGAGAGTTCTGAATCTGATATCGATTCAGTATCTTATGAGAAGCTTATCATCGCCACTGGTGGAAAAGCATATGTCCCAGAGATTCCTGGTACTGACTTGGAGGGCGTGTTTACTATTCAGAATGTGTCTGACAGCACTGAAATTGGAAAGCAAATGGAAAACTATCAGGATATCGTAGTGGTCGGAGCAGGATTCAGTGGGCTGGAAATCGCTGAAAAGCTTTTGGAGCTTGACAAGAAGGTTCACCTTATCGTTCGATCTCGCCTCATGAGGCGTCTTTTGGAAAAGAGAATGAGTGACGAATTGGAATCCCGTCTGCCACGTTCACTTGAGGTCCACAAGGGCAAATCTCCCTCGGCTGTCCTGGGCGATGAGAGAGTAACCGGCCTAGCAATCAATGATACTGAAATCAAGACTGATGCGGTCATCTTCATGACTGGAGTGAATCCAAAAGTGAAGCTCGCAAGGAAGCTGGGACTGGAAATTGGCAGCTTGGGCGGAATTGTTGTGGACTCCAAAATGCGAACATCTGATGAGGATATCTTTGCGGTGGGCGATTGCATAGAGATGGCTGACTTCTATACTGGAAAACCTGTAATGATGCCAATCGGTAGCGTAGCTGCAAGATGTGGTCGTCAAGCTGGAGTTGTAGCGGTTGGTGGTCAGAAAGTCTATGAAGACACTGACCTACGTTTCCAATATGATCGTATTTTCAACACCGATATCGTCTGCGTTGGCTATTCATCAGAAATTGCCTCAAGAGTGGGAGTTGAAGTCGACGTTCGTTTTGTCACGCATCCTGCAGAACAAATGGAGATAGCAGTTGTTACTGCAAAGGATGGACAGGTTCTTGGTGGACAAGTCATTTCCTCGAGACTAGGTGCCAAGATGGGGTATCAAATCCTTCAGCGGATGCAAGAGGGAACTACATTAGAGGACAACCCCTTGCTGGATCCATTGCATGACCGCATTCTAGCTTCGATGGAGCACCGGTATGGGGCTATTGGATAGATGGCCCCTCTTTTTCATCATGTTCCTCCCAGCGAGGTTCCCATTCGCTCTCCATCTTACTCCGAGCCCTCTTGCCAATGCCAAACTTGATTATTGCTACTATAGCAATTCCTACTGCAACTACTCCGAGCAGTGCTATAACTACCATCTGAGTTGTCGCAGGATCTACTGTGTCAACTTGAACCAGTATGGTCTTGCTGAAAATGCGAACATTCCCACTATCATCTTCCATCCTCACCAGAATATCATAAAACCCTGCAGTTTCAAGTGTGAATTCTGTGACAAATTTATATCCGAGTTGCTCCACCGGTGCTTTCGTTATGTTTTGCCCACTCGGCGTAGTTATTTTTATTTCTACGGATTTCAAGTCTTCATCAAAGATATATGCAATAACTTCTGAACTTTCGCCCAACTCTGCTTCAGTAAGCTTCACATCGAAAATACGAGGCGCCTCAGTGAGCACTTGACCTGCTATGTTTCTCAGGAGCACCAAGTTGTCGCTTCCAGTTCGTATTGCATCATAGCTTATGCTGTCATAGAGTATTGACCCGTCAGAAACTGCAATGACCTTTCCCTTTCCTGGTGTCGCATAGGCCACAATGGCATGAGTCCGATCGGAATCCGTCCAAAACAGCCCCTCTGCACCTGCGACAGATGAGTCAACACTGAATGTACCACCGTTGAGAATGTAGAGGTTCTCCACTCCATCGGTTAGCGGATGGTCTTCTGAAATGCCGCCATAATCTTCTCCATAAACCTCTCCAACAAATATATCATCGCCCTGTCCAATCCAATTATTCTCACACTGAATTCCGTAGGGCGCTAATATCTGGTTGTAGGAGGTCTGAGCAAAGGCTGGTCCACCGTTCTGAGTATCGTATCCCTCGGACAATATGAGCAGTATTCCACCAGAATCAACATACTCGTGGATTGCATTGATTTCTGCAGCTGAGTACTGCAACTCAGTATCCATAATCATTAGTACTTCTGTTGTTGATAGGGCATTGCTGGTTATTGTGGGCATATTGGAGGTTTCCGCCCAATTCTCGGGATATTCAGAAAATACCATTCCGAGGTCACGCAGGTATTTTCGGAAGTATCTATAGTAAGAAACATCGTCTGGGTCTTGGGCCGAGTGGTGCGCCATATCCACCATGATACTTCCCCCATAGGTCGTTATTGTTAGATCTAGCTCAAGGCTAGTAACTATCTCCTCTTCGGAATTCTGGAGATTTAGCTGACCAATGTAGTGACCTATTGCACTCAGGTGTAAATCCTCGGGCACAAACAGATTGATCCCGAAATAGGAATATCCCACTCCTACAGAAACAGAATCATCATACGTTACTACGAACTGACTTGCGTTCCCAGATGTAGTGATTTCAAGTGTGCCCTGGTTTGTGGTTGATATCACAGTGACATTTTGCCCTCTCCGCTCTTCACCGATAATGAAGACACTTGACGTCCCTGGGAGTGTTGGGTATTCGTTGGGAGTCATAAGCGTGATTTGTCCTGAGGATGCTTCAATCATCTCTGAGGCTTTTGTGACATTAGCAATCCCATATCCTTCAGTCATCGGGTCAGAATTCAAGTCTGTAGAACCCGCCATTAGGAACGCTTTGATTTCTAGGGCAGTAATTCCAGGGTGCTTATCTATGAGCAAGGCTGCTAAGCCTGCTATCTGAGGACACGAAGCCGAGGTGCCCGACCAAATGGTGTATGCTGCGGGCCATTGAGTGGAATTGTATCGGGGGTATTCAGCAGGATTCGCCTGATCAGATAGAGCGGAGATTATTTGGTCGCCTGGTGCAACAAGGTCTGGTTTGGCATAGTATCCGCCTGGTTCTGAAAAGGGGCGATAGACCGGACCACGACTACTGAAGGATATGATACCCGTGTCTCCACTGGAGGATCCAACAGCTATTGCCTCATCAACAACAGCAGGGGAGGTAATTGTTATTGGAGCAGGGCCAGAATTTCCCGCGGCGATCGTCACAACTACTCCAGCATCGACTGCTTCTCTTACGGCCAATATTGATGGTTCAATGATGAACTGGTCGTCATTCCATGCTCCTCCAAGACTCAATGAAATAACGTCTGCATCCTGTTCCACTGCAAATTCAATTCCCTCTGCAATAACTGAGTCATCTCCACTCCCAGTTGAATCGAGCGCTTTCACTATTAGTAGGTCGGCACCTGGAGCCATCCCTTTGTAGTCGCCACCATTACCATCTCCCGTTCCGCTAACTAGCCACGCACAGGCTGTTCCATGTCCGTTATCATCATATGCGTCAATTCCGTCGGACGGGTCCATGTCATGCTCTTCATCGATCAAATCGTAAAAGCCGACTATCTTCCCTTCCAAATCTGGATGGTCACTCATTACACCACTATCTATGATTGCGACTTTTGTACCGGTACCATTGTATCCCTGTTCCCAAAGATCATCTGCACCTAGAATCCCATCGGGATGGGTATAGCCTGTACCTGTAGACTGTGCTGATTGAAAATCTCCTCGAGGTTGACCTATTGACCTCACTGGATCAATATCTAGAGCTATGACTGCCTCTAATCGCGATAGCATTTCCACAGCATCTGAGTCTGCATATAGCGAGACCACTGGTATCGTCTTGAATACATTTCTAACAACCATCTCCGGTTCTTGGAGATTCTTAAAAAGATGAACTCTGTCTGCGTAATCAAATCCTTGTTCAAATTGAACAAGAACCGGCATCAACTCGTTTGATTCAGATGAAGAAATCATGTCTCTCAGATGCACACCAATTTCAGGGGTTGTAGTCAAAGCCGCTGAACCTTCTATACTCTGGGTAAGAGGGAGTGGCATCATTAATAGCATAATGAGAATTACCGAGGAAAAACGGAGTCGTTTGGTTCTATCGCTATAACCCATATCAGTCAAGCCATCCATCCGGCAGAGAATTCCACAGTTAGTTAAGGTTTTTCTTGGAGGCTGATGCACCCACTCATAGAGAGTAGCTCGGTTACACCGAGAGATGATGCAATAAGCTTTCTTGTTAGTATGACCTTGATTGCAGAGTATATAGCAATCTAGAGGTAGTATACATGGCAAAAAGCAACCAGAGATATGAGCGCCGTTTGCAGATTAAGCACTTCTACGATGATCGACAGACTGGAAAGACCAAGCGAACTTGGCTCGAAGTCCAACTGAGCCCACCTGAAAAGACAGAAGAAGGCTGGGTAAATGACGGACGCGTCAGGCTCTCCTTGGGTGAAGACCGTGACATTAAGGGTGCCTTTCTGCTTTCAGTGGAAGAAGCATCGCGCTTATACAAAGCATTAGAGCTCATTGTTGAAGCTCATGAGAGTGAAAAAGCGGCCTTATGGAAGGAATGGAACAAGTAGTTTCGTTCTTTTTCGGTATACAGGGGCTCTCTGGGCTTCGATTTCTTTTTGGGTATTCCTCGCCAGAACAGATATATCAAATGCTACAAACAGATAATACCATCTGTAGAAGGAGGATTTGATTTGACTTCTCTGAGTCCAGCGATAGAACCCGTAATTCAGGTTGATGTTCCATTCCCTGCCATAGACCTATTGGCAGTGATGCCCTACGTAATCCCTCTCATTTTTGGGGCAATTATCTTTGCTTTGTATCAGCGGCATCTGATGCGTGAGAGTCTTGAGAGAAACATTATGCTGTTTCTTAGTATTGCTGGATTTGTTATTGCTGTTCTGTTGGTTCTTTATGCCGGATTTGGTTCCGTGTGGTGGTGGAGAGATGACTTCACTCTAGGGTCTTGGCGGTATCTCATAGGGTATCTACAATTTGGAACTGACTTGGTTTTCGGGTCAGTTATCACAGGGGTGGTTTATCTTGTTATTGCTAGTATTGTTTTCGCAGCTATTGCGACCCGCGTGATTGCTCCCCCCGATCCTGACTTTGTTTCATTACGAGAAGACCTGCAAACCAAGAATCGCTTGACAGAATCTCTAACTGAGAAAGTACAGAAACTTGAAGCAGAGAATAAGGAGTTGAATGAGTTCTTGACCGAGCGTGAAGAGAATTTGGTCTCTCTTGAGGGAGAACTTGACTCTCTGAAGGAGTCCATCGGTGAGAGAGAAAAAGAGCTTCAGAAGGCAAAATTGGAACTGGAAAGGGCCGCTGAATCAATAGAGACTACTGAATTGGAGAAGAAAATTACAGAGAAGAACGAACTAATCAGATCCCTAGAAAATGAAATCAGCAATTTGCGTTCTGCTCTTGAGAAGAAGCCAAGCGAGGAGGGTGCAGCTACTGATGATGAAGAACTAGTCAAGGCACTAAGGGATGAAGTTGAAACTCTCAAGAAACGGTTAGAAGACATGAGGCGACGGACCGAAACCGCTAACGAGGTCTCTGATAGCCTGATCTCCGACTTAGCGGAGCTTATCTCTGACATTGAGAATAGCTCTCTTGATGAATCCACACAGAAATCACTTGTTGCATTGGTCGAGAATCTCGGTAGAGCAATGGGTAGAGTTTCAACCACCTCTGCAGACTCGAAAGCTGACCAACCTCCGGTTGAACTCATAGGGGCAGTACTGATGATGCATGAAATAATCGATGGTATCAAGAAAATTGCTCGATAGCGAGATTTGCAGGTATGTTTCAAAATCAACTAGACGCATGCTGCGGCAATGAGCTAGTGCAATGATTTTCTAATTGCCCCAATGAACATTGCAAGTATGCCCTCAAACCTGATAGCAATCTCCATCAGCTTTTTGAAGATTATAGGGTTCCAAAAATCAGGAAAAGGCCATATAACGGAATTTTGTCATAAAAATAAGCCCCATAACTCTTTTTACACGCTATTTTAGGCACAAGTTTTAATAGTAGGGAATGAAGGGAAGCAAGTAATCACGTATGAAATGTAGAGAACGCGGAAGAGGAGACGCGCTCATCACATAGCCGGCAACTATTGTTCTCGATGAGTGCGAGAGGTATACTGTGTAGAGGTGCTACTATCTTTTTGGGAGCACCTTCTGCCAGATGTCGTTTTCTATAATCAAATAGTGAGGAATGAATAAAAAATGAATAAAAAGAGGATTGCATTCGTTCTTGTCCTTGTTGCAGCCATGAGCTTAAGCTTGTGCTTTGCTCCTATGGCTCCCGTGCGGACAGTAGAACGGAACGCTCCTCCCGACTTCACACCTGAAGAGGTTGAAGAGATCAACAACTATTATGACATGGTCTCACAACCGAATTTTGTACCTGAAGTACATCCGACTCTCGCAGCTTGGCAGGGCGGATCTGATATTTCAAACAAGGTGGTCATGAGGGACGGGAGTCCGAGTGTTCTAATCTACGGAACCCCATGGATGAACATGGACAAAATCGATTCAATAGTCGAAATTGATTGGAAGGTAAACCTAAAGGCCTTCTGGATCATTAAGGCTGTGCTTCCTTCTGTAGAGTCATTGGACTTCCTGCTCGATGTTGATGGTGTTTCAACCATCGCGGCCGACGAGAAAGCTTTCGCGACGGACGACCTGAACAAGGTACTCGATCAGGCTCCACCGAGTTTACCCGAAATTGGTACTGATATGGCGAATATCAATGACCAAGTTAATGCCAACGCAGGCAGTGCCGTCGGATATGACGGTACTGGTGTAGTAGTTGGTCACGTTGACACTGGTGTAGACTTTGGACATCCGGCTCTTCAGAACGCATATAGCATGGACTCTTATGATCCGACAGGTTATGGTTTGGTTCCAACAAACTATCATGGAAATATGACCAACGTCGACAACGTTACCGAGTGGCTTGCCGAAGGCAACCTGCTCACATATGAAATGGGCGGAAATTACTACCTGAACGTTACCGGCTGGGATCCAGTCGTGAACAACCTTGGTGCAGGTCGACATCTTATGGGTCTCTTACCTCCATACGGAGATGGATATCCATACGGTTCGACAGTAGGTTTCATCGGCCTTTATGAGTGGGCATACGGCGTAAACAATGTTTCAGAGTTTGTGTATCACGAGCTCTGGAAGGACTGGCAAATTCCTGCTCCTAATGAAGCAGGGTTGAATCTTGTAGGCAACTACAGCTTTGGCTGGGCATTCCAGCAGAGAAACGGTCCTTATGCAAAGGTCTTCGCACCAATGGTGGTACTGAATGGTACTGGCAACACCCAGCATGTCGTTGTGGACTGGGAAGGTGCAGAGGGCTGGACAGCAATGTGGAACGGAGCTATCTGGTATGAAGACATGGACCTGAACACAACAGCTGACAGAGATGAAGTAAAGGCCCTATTCGACTGGAACTTCACCGACGACTTTTATGACGGTGGCTTATTCAACATGGCTAATCCGATCATGACTGTTGATTACTCTGGAGATGGCGTAGATGACTTCAGCCTAGGTGCTTTCGGACATGTCTGGGACCCTGGCTTCTTTGATGACGAGCAAGTCTTCAAGGCTTTCAGGTCAGATGGTGACGCTATCGCACTGTACTTTGACCATGGTACACACGGTACTGCTACAGCTGCTCATGTTGCTGCAAATGATACCACAACCTGGTATTATGATCCTGACAACAACCAGACTATCGCATTAGAGGGTGTTGCCCCCAATGCTACGCTAATATCAGTCGCTTCCATAACCGCGGGTGCTCGCTTGAACGGTCACCTATGGGTGTGTGGTTTTGACTACGACGAAACAACGAAGGAGTTCTATTACTCCGGTAACCACGAGTCCGATCTTACGACCAACTCTTGGGGATGGATAACGACTCTCTTCAGCGAATTTGACTACTTGTCATTCACTTGGACAATACTATCAGTTCCAGATTACTTGCATGAGGACTACCCAGGTGTACTCCACGTCTGCTCTGCAGGCAACGAGGGCGCAGGCTTCATGACAATTGGTCCTCCTGGTGCAAGTGCTGCAACTCTCACTGTTGGTGCCTCTCCCGAGAGCCAATGGCTTGAGTACCTCTATGGTCCAACTCAACCCTACGAGGGTCC
>SDNP01000035.1 GCA_004524445.1 Candidatus Thorarchaeota archaeon
TATTCTTCAATTCGATCTGAAGAATCAGGCCCACTAGAGTGAACTGTATATGAGGCATTTGTTGCTTGGTTTGGAATCATTGCCACTAGCATCAATAGAACTAATCCTGCAAGGGCACGTTTCATGGTCATTCCTTGAACCTCACGGGGGCATTGCGCTGGTCTTTCTCTCGGGCGAAGGGATTTCTATGGATTCCACTGGACAGCTTTTCACCTATATCTAGGGAGTGTTTCTTAGGATTTGGCGCTAATATACATATCTCGAATTCACTCTTTCCAAATAAGAAAATGTACTGCATTTTTTCGAAACCGTCGTCAATCGCTATGTGTAGTATGAGGGAGTTGTGTCATCAGGTTGTTGTGGCGGTTTCATAATCGACATTCCAGTGATGTCATTCAAGACTGCAATAGTCATGTCGACTGCAGCGTGTACTTTGCGCATAACCTGCCAAAGACGGTCATTGGAGAAACCATCGTCATAGATGCGGTCAGAGACCACAAAGCCAGGACCAGGTGGTTGTGGACCCTTTTTGCCAGGTTTCGGCTGGATGAAGCCCATGTTGATGCCATTCGAGAAACTCTCTCGAAGAGCTTCAATCTGAAACTCTCTCATCTTCTCTGCTGTGAGTTTCTTCATGTGCTGAGGGGAAATCATGACCTGCGATTCAACTTGGATGTAATTCTGATCATTGGGTCGAACGACTGTGAAGAAGAACCGCATGAATTTGACCTTGTAGAGAAATTCAGCTCGCGGATTTGAGATACTCTCGATTTTGACTCCCTCATTAGAGAACCAACTTCGTACTGCGTCTTTGATATCTTCAGATGCATCTTGAGTCATTTTGGGGCTACTCCGCGTCGTGTTGTCACTCATGTGTCAGCACTTAATGCTTGTGATAGTTCATTCATTGAAATACTCTATCTCTTCATAACTCTGTGGAGCTCTATCCTGGTAACAGGTTATTTGTTCTCGAACGGAGGGTATCATCGCTGTGTCCCCGGTTGTTGTTTTGACACCCTCTTCCGAGTTCAATCTCAAGAGCCTAACACCCCATGGGTCCACAACATGAGAATGCCCGAAGTAAATCTTGTCGTCAAAGGCCGCTCCAACTCGATTTGCAGCTGCAACATAGACTTGGTTTTCGATGGCGCGAGCTTGAACAAGAGAGTCCCAGTGAGCACTTCGTGGATCCGGAAAAGCAGCAGGAAAGATTAGAATCTCTGCGCCCTCCAAGGCAAGCTTGCGAGATACCTCCGGAAAACGTATGTCGTAACATATCTGCAGGCCTATCTTTATCCCACCAGCCTCAACCATTGCTAATCGGTCTCCGCCCGTGAATGTATCCTTCTCCTCCTGAAAGGGATGGATCTTTCGATAATGCGCAAGTATCCTCCCGTCGGGTGATGCCATGACTAAAGTGTTGTACCATTTCTTACCTGCTTTCTCGATGCCTGTTCCAGCAACATAGGCACTCTGTTCCTCAGCTAGTTCTTCAATGAACTCACTGGTGGGACCCGGAATACCTGCTCCCAGTCTATCATAGTCACTGTGTCTGAATCCGATAGCAAAAAGTTCGGGCAGTAGGATGAACTCCTTGTTTCTATCCGGTCTTCTCTCTTCTAGCATCATCCGAGCTAAATCGAAGTTCCGTTCACGGTGACCTTCATAGCAGCTCATTTGCACGAGGGTAAATGCAAATTCCATTTCCTTCAACTCAAAGCCTATAGGATAGAAAAACTAACTGTAACATAAGCCTTAAGTTCTTGATGGAGTCATCGAGCTCAACGAGGCTCACGCGGAAGTGTTACTTGTGGTCAATGAGGTAGATATTGAGCCAGAAAAACGAGCGGACATGCCCAAGACATCTTATTCTAAGCCGAGCATTGGCTCCACCGGTGAAACTGGCAGCTGGAGGACATTCGAACCAGATATTGATTATGATGAATGTACAAGATGTCGGACATGTTGGCTTCACTGTCCTGAGGCAGTGATTGAGCTTGATGAGGACGGAACTCCTCATATTGATTATGACTATTGCAAAGGTTGTGGAATCTGCGCTGAAGTGTGTCCAAAGGGATGCATCGAGATGGTGCGGGTAGGAATGCGCACAGCTACTGATGAGGAGGCGGAAGCATGAAAGCCAAACTCCAGAGTGCCAATTATGCTGCGGCACGAGCGGTGCTCTCAAGCCGCGTGGAAGTAGTTGCAGCATACCCAATCACACCAGCAACAACCATCCCAGAACAGATTGCATTACTCAGCGAGGAAGGAACCTACAAAGGAGAATTCATCCGTGTTGAGTCTGAGCATTCTGCGATGTTTGCGTGCATTGGAGCAAGTTCGACAGGCGCACGTGCATTCACTGCCACATCGAGCAATGGTCTCTTGTTAATGGACGAGGCATTGCATTGGGCTGCTGCAGCAAGACTGCCCATAGTGCTAGCAAATATCAATAGATCAGTTTCGCCGAGCTGGAACATCCACGTCACGCATGACGACTCCATGTCCAAGCGGGATACTGGCTGGATTCAGTTCTATGTCTCCAGTGTAGACGAGCTCTACCATACTCTGATTCAAGCATTCAAACTTGCAGAGAATGAGAGAGTTCTGATGCCGGTCATGGTGAATGCAGACGGATTCGTCCTGAGTCATACTGTACAACCGTACGATTATCTAGAGCCAGAAGAAGTGGACAAGTTCTTGCCCCCATACAAACCATCGCATTGGGTGATGGACCCAGAGAATCCTATATCGCATGGTAATATCGTCTTCCCCGAGTATTATCAGGAATTCCGATACGGAATGCATGAAGCAAACAGGAACGCGTTTGATGTCTACGAGGAGATTGAGAAGGAATACAAAGACCTGTTTGGAAAGCACTTCGGTGGTCCAATCGATTGCCACAAGTGCGATGATGCAGACGTTGTATTCACTTCCCAGGGTTCAGTAGCAGCAGAAGCAATAGATGCGGTTGATGAGCTCAGAGAAGAAGGATACAAAGTTGGAAACGCTCGGATGCGAATGATTCGGCCATTCCCAGTCGAGCACGTCCGAGAGCTCGCAGGCAAAGTGAAGGGAATCACAGCTTTTGATAGAGGAGTTTCATATGGTTTTGGTGGGCATGTTGCAAGCGACATGCGCTCAGCATTGTACGGTAGCAAACATCATCCAATTATCAAGGACTATATCGGCGGACTTGGAGGACGTGATATCACTGTTGATGATATCAAGCAGATGTTATTAGAAACCATAGAAGCTGTGGAGAATAATGAAATTGAGCCAGAGGAAATCTGGCACGACTTGAGGGAATGAAAATGGTTGCAACAAGGGATATGCCAATGAAAGAATATGTGTTAAAGGGTAACGCGGCATGCGCAGGCTGTCAAGATATGGTAGCTCTTCGTCATGCTCACAAAGCTCTCGAAGGCGATGTTATTCAAGTCGTCCCTGCATGCTGTACAAGCGTGGTACAGTCCCTATGGCCAAAAAGCGGACTAGCAATCCCAGTGCTCAATACCGCATTTGCAGCTTCAGGAGCGACGGCCTCTGGAGTCCGAGCAGCTCTAAAAGCCAAAGGAAAAGATGACACTCAAGTTATGGTCTGGGCCGGGGACGGGGGAACTTTCGATATCGGCATACAGGCCCTGAGTGGAGCGTTCGAACGGCGAACAGACTTTCTCTATGTGTGCTATAACAACCAGGTGTACAGCAATACTGGCACACAACGGTCAGGAGCAACCCCCCTCTATGCCAAGACAACCACGACTTGGTATGGAAAAAGCGAGCCAGAAAAGATGCTGGACTTGATTGTTGCGGCACATGAGCCAGCGTATCAGGCGACAGCGAGCACAGCCTATCCTCGAGACCTCTACGAGAAATTCCAACGCGCAAAAGAAATCAGAGGACCAAAATTCATCCATATTTTCATTCCTTGTCCTCAAGCATGGAATTACCCTGTTGAGAAAGGTGTTGAGATTGGCAAGCTAGCAGTAGAAACTGGATACTGGATTCAATGGGAACGGATCGGCGAAGATTTCAAACTGAATCGCCACAGCAAGAGATACCAAGATCCTGAAAAGAGAAAACCAATAGAGGAATTCCTCAGACTCCAGGGCCGTTTCTCACACCTCTTCAAACCAAAGAAGGATGAGAAGAAAATCCAGGACCTTCAGAACTACGTACAGCACCGTTGGGATGTCCTACTCAGAACTTTCACATAGAAAGCGGCTGAAGTAACTATCCTGCAGCATGGAGCTCGGGTTATCCTCGGAGCTCCTGAGCTGCAACTAATGTTTTCGATTACCACAAAATTACTGACTTTTAGTTAACCGCCTTCTTGCAAACCAGATACCGACCAAGATGAAAGGAATGCATACTACAATGAGCATGACAGGAAGTGTCGTATAGGGGAATCTGGGGTCTCCACCATTCATGAACTCCTCAATATTCGGGATTCCATCACCATCTGGGTCTTCTGCTGCATCATCCTCGTTCGGGTCAAGAGAGTAAAGGAGCTCCCAGCTGTCTGGCATTCCATCTTGGTCAGAATCCGAGCTAAACGGGTCTGTTCCTGCAAAGAATTCTTGAACGTTAGTCAAGCCATCTTCATCATAATCCAACTGTGCATCATCCTTTGTCGGATCCAAATTGTTCATGATTTCCCAGAGATCAGACATGATGTCAGAATCAGAGTCAGTATTGTGAGGATTCGTACGATTACCATATTCGTAGATGTTAAGCACTCCATCGCCATCAGGGTCCAAGCTCGCATCATCAATCAGGGCGTCTGTTCCATTGACGACTTCCCATCCATCAGGAATTCCGTCTGAGTCGGAGTCAGCCTTTTTTGGGGCAGTACCATTTCCATACTCGTTGATGTTCGAGAGATAGTCACCATCAGGGTCTCGATGGGCATCAGGCAAGCATGGATTCAGCCCCTCTTCATATTCCCATAGGTCGGGCATACCATCCCTGTCGGTGTCCGTGTTATCAGAGGAGGTGCCGATTATGATTTCGACTGCATCGCTCAATCCATCACCATCTTGGTCCAGGTTGAAAAGCTCGCTATCCAGCCAGAATTGAGTGCTATCCTTTATTCCATCATTATCCAGATCCTCATCATACATCGCTTTCAGGTTGAAGCTGACATCGGCCGACTCATTGCCATGAATCACTAACTCATAGAGACCAATCGAGTTCAGAGAAATATTCGCAATAAGCTCATCCTGAGAATTCTCTTGAACGCTACTGAATGTGAATATCTCCTCCTTTCCTGGGGAATACAGCTTCATTTTCAAACCCACGCCAGACCAACCGCCATTCAAGATTAATCGGGTAGTGGTTGAAATCGGTAGGTAATAGGAAAGATGAGTAGACGGACGAATATAACCGTAGTACTGGATAGTATGAAGTTGCTCATGAGCTCTAGCCATGGTATATGCCATGCTTGCGCCAATAGAGGCTACGGCATCTCTTGCCACTGTATAATTGTAGAGCGGATTGTCCCATGTATCCTCTGAACTGTGATAGGCAGTGTCAGAGTCAAAGCCGGATTCAAAGGCAAACAGGACATTCTCGTACCCCTCACTGAGGAATGAGGCATGATCAGAACGGCTCCAACCACTGAATTGGTCATTCATGAGGGTTTTCACAAGGTTCCTACCGAAATTCTTACTCATGGCGCGGGATACTTGGGCAAATTTCATGCTGTGGTCGTTGTGGACCATCAAGACTCTTTCATCTACAGGAGCATTCTCATCTTCGACAAGAAGCATGTCAATATTCCAGTAGGTAAGAATGTCAATACCACGAAGTTCGAATATGTTAGCCACCTCTCCACTTCCTACCAAGCCAATCTCTTCTGAGTTCCAAGCACAAAAGTAGATGTCCAAAGGCCATTCATATTTTGACATAACGCGGGCAAGTTCAAGGACTGCAGCAACACCGGTTCCATCATCGTTCGCACCTGGCGCACCAGGCACAGAATCATAATGCCCACCAACCATAAGAACAGGAGCTCCATCTGGAAGATAGCCGGGCAACCTTCCAACCACTGATTTGTGATTGCCAAGAATCTCAACTTCAATTCTCTCCTTCGAGAGAGCCTCTAACTGTTCAGATATCCAATTTCGAGCGTGTACGTTTGCTGCGCTGAAGTGGGGCGGGTTTCCGAGCGAGGTTGAACGAGAACCATTCTCAGTGAGTTTCTGAATAAAGGTGAAGTATTTTGCTTGTGAAACCCCCTGAAAGATAGAACGTGAAATGTCTTGGCCATAAATGCGAACGGGTTTCACAGAGTCGTCTTGTGGAAGTTCTGGAATAGTAAGACCCGATGACGGGCATACGGGAACAATGAAAATGACAACTACGAGCATGCAGGCATATTGCTTTCTCGGCATAATCTTCCTTTTTTCTTGAAAATACATCAAGGTATTGATTAACGCTACTGGTTTTTTCAATGGTTAACAGTAAAAAGGAAGAATTACGTATAGGGGGTTACCGATGCCACTCAAAGATTTACCAATAGCCTTGGAAATGAAGGATCCAATTCATGGCTACATATCAGTTACAGAAATAGAACGTGACATAATTGACCTTAGACTCAGTCAGAGGTTGAGGTACATCCGGTCTCCAGCCGGCGTGAATCTTGTATTCCCTGGAGCAGATACTTCTCTCATGGGGCGGCTCCTCGGTGTGTCTTTTGTGACTGAGATATTCCTTGAAAATCTAGGCGCAAACATGGAAGAAGTCATAGAATCCCGCCTAGCAGCCATGATTCTTATGCTCGCCTATGGTCCCTGGCCAAATGTGATGGAGGAGTATTTCACTGTCAGGGGGATGAGTCGAAAGAACATTGCCCAATTGATTATCAAAAATTCGCCTGTTACAGATATCATCAGAGATAGTAGCTTGTCCGTTAATGAAGCAACAGAAATGATTGAGAAAGGTGTGAAAGTCAAGGGGTTAACACTCGACTTGGTCAGGACACCCATCAATCCAGAGTTGGTAGATAATCTTGAACGCGACTCCTATTTCGCGGGCGTTGAATACGCTCAACTTGAATTTCGTAAGCTATTCAGTTCCACTCGGATTGCCAAGAATAGAATGGCCTTTGACCGCTCTGCGATATTCACTCTTGATTCCTATCTCTCCGCTGCAGCCAACATGTTTGATGCCGTCTATTATCACAAAACGGTCAGAGCGGCTGAACTGATGTTACTTAGAATTCTAGATGAGGCAGGCTCAAACATCATGCCATCGCCAGAGGCGAATCTAGACGAATATCTCATTACTGACGATATAACTTTCCATGACACGCTATTACAAGCTGGTCCAGGCGACTCAGAAGAGATGAAAAATGCAAAGTCGCTCTTTGAAGACTATAGGAAGAGATACCTCATTAAGACAGTGACTTCAAGAGGCATAGCCAATGAGAGCTTCTTGAAAAAATTGTCAACTCCTGATGGACTGTACTCGGTCGAGCGGGAAATAGCGGAAGAAGCAGATATTGACCCGAATAACGTCTGGGTGGATTATCCGGATAGACTCTCAGTCAGCTATTTTCCTGGCAAGCATCCTCTGGATCAGCTTGCTCTATATGAGAGGGGTTCGAGAGGCTATGAGTTTTGGAGAGTCGAAGAGATAAGCGGCATTGCCAGAAGCTTTGGAAGAAAACTCAAAACAATACGTGTGTATACAACCCGAGGCTATCGTTCCAAAGTACGAAGGCCTGCAGAGAAGCTCTTAGAGAGCATTGATACAGTTTAATCATAGATTCTGGCATGATATACGGACAATGTATAATATTTCCTAATAGGCGGACAGCATGGTGTTACAATGACAGAACAGCAAGACAAGAGTCCTGTTGGCGATATGATGAAAGACCCAAATATTGGTCTAATTGGAACCGGTGCATTGGTGTGGATTCTGAGCTTCTATGTACCATTTATTGGACCACTTCTTTCAACTGGTGGGTTCGCTCTCGTATGTTTGGCATCCGCAGTCACTGCTTTGAAGCGTCCCATTGACAAGGCAATGGTTGGCTTGATTATGGGTGCCATTATCCAAATTGTTGGAGGCTATCTAGCTGGGGTCTTCCTAATTGGCTGGATTCTCTCGCCAATTCTGACAGTAGTGGGTGGAGTCATGATTATTTTCTTTTCAATTCCTCTCGTAGTTCAGACTGGAAAAATTCCATTCGTAGAGGAATTTCAAGAGGCAATCAAAAAGCAGGCCAAAGAAGACGAGGAGCCATCTGAGGAAACAACAGACACAACAGACGAAGCAGCACAAGGACAAGAAGAATTTAGTGACGAAGGATATTAGTCATTGGCAATTCGGAATCAATAATCGAGAGGTGCAAATAGCCTCTCGATATGCTTCTCTTTTTTGATATATGTAGAACTAATCTTCTTAAGCACTCATTGAAGGAGAATCATGATAATCACCAATGATGCTCAGAGGTTCCTGATGTGTTCTCTTGTAGTAAATGTGGTCAACCAGTTTATATCAAAAATGCAGAGCTTGAGGACCATATCCTCCGAATGGAAGTACAATGCTTGAATGGCCATAAGAGCATTAGGAGAATGGCTGAGCATCAAGCTGAAGAAATGGTTGAGGAAATCTTCGACAAACTGTTTGTATGCACCGAGTGCGGCTCTCTTATGAGTCAAGTTGACACTGGAGTTGATGACGAACGGGCTGAAAGCACATTTCTTTGTCCAATTCATGGAATCGAACGACGCGAATTCCCTGCGAAATTTCTCGCATCGATTTCACTTCTAAGTGCTGACATAGACACCTCTCAATCAATAATTGATTCATTCAGATGTTCTCAATGTGGACATGTATATGTGATTAGAGAGATCGAGAAGAGAGATGGTCTATTCGAACTTGATGTTCGTTGCCCAAACGGACACGACTCAACCCGCTATATCTCTGAAGATATCGAGGAGAGATTGCTCACTAAGGTATTGCAGAGGCTGCTGCATTGTGATAGATGTGGACTGCCAGGGACAATAGTGGAACTAGAAGAACGCAGAAAATCCATTCGAGCGCATGTATCATGCCCAACGCATGGAGTTTCAAAAAAGGACATTCCTAAAGATTTGGTTAAAGCAGTGAGGAAGGCTGAGGACGAGATTCCTGAAGACGCAGTCGTAAGAGCCATGCTAAATTCAACTCGATGCCAAATACCCTTGGCAATCCGAGAGATTGAGGATGACAAGTCAGGCTACAAGTTCAAATGTGTATGCCCAGGGCAAGGTGATGTCGCTGACATGGTACAACCTGTTCAATGGAACGATTCCAATTCAGCACTCATTACAGAGGCTCTGCTGACATGCAGCGAATGTGGGCTATTCACACAGATTCGGGACTTGAAGGAAAAGAGAAATGAGATCGAGTTTCGTGTCGTATGTCCAGTTCATGGCGTGTTGGAGCGAAAGGTTCCCAAAGAGGTCTTTTCAATCGTTTTAGATAAGGAGCAATCAATTGATAGAATACCCTCTATTGTCAGAAGCTTGACCTGTCTTGCATGCAATAATCCACTTCATTTGAGAGATGTCCAAGAAAAACATGGGCTCATAGAATTTGATATGGATGATAAAAAAGGTCACAGAACACAGAGATTCTTTACACCCGATATGGACCAAGATGCACTGGTGAGTATCTACAAAAATCTCTATCAGTGTCCCGAGTGCTATGAGCAGCTAGACCTGGTCTATTTGGATCCTCAGGATAGTAAGACGAGAGTTGTGCGTTTATGCCCATTGCATGGGAAATTTGTTCTGGATGTTCCTCATAACCATGCTGAAGCCCTAAAACTTGCCCACGAAGAGATAGAATTGGATAAATTGACACCCCCAGAGGAAGTTCCAACCCTAGATCAAGAGAGAGAAATAGAACCGGAAATAGAGGTTTCCAGCCCACGAGGGAAAAATGTCAAAGTACTACGAGGCTGTGAAATAGTGGGGGGGAAGTTCGACTATAAGGTGAAAGTTCTGAATGACTCTGATTACGTCATCACAAATGTCACTGTAAGCATTGTTGCGTATCCTGAAGATTGCATGGACCTGGGTGGTGAGAATGTCAAAACCATTTCAAGGATTGAGGTCGGGGGCTTTAGAAGTCCGCAATTCACATTCTATCCCACTAAAGACTGCGTTCAGGGGAAAGTTGTCGCCACCGTTTCGTATATTGATTTCAGAGATAGATTGCATACTGTTCAGGTTGAACCTTATCTTATCCGCTCTGTGTGTGATATGCTAAAGCCCACGGAGGCAAGTAGCAAAGAATTCGACCTCGTGCTCAATGGCCTAACAAAGACAGACCAGGAACAATTGCTTGAGTGGAATGCCCGAGTGTTGTTTACAAAAGCGGAGAAACTGCTTCCGACGAAGAATTTCCATATTATTGACACGGAGGAGCATCTTGTCAGCAATCAGTTCATTGGCACGATTAGAGGATATGCAAAAGGGAAGTACACAGAAAAGAGAGTGGCAGTAGTTATGCTCATATCTGGACCAGAGATGGGCAGGCATGCAACTGTTAAACTTGAAGCATTGGGAGACGATATTGCTATGTTGCCCACCACAATCGATGAGCTCGCTGAGACCATGGATTCCTGGATCTGTCTTAGGTGTGGTGCGCCCCTTGAGCCTGAGGAGGTCAAGCATCTTGGCAAGAGAACGCCGATAAGATGTCGGTATTGCTCACATACATTGACAATGGGCCTCTATATGATGTAGCAGATGAATTTTTTCTAACAAGCTTGCTGCTAAATGTCACCATCCCACTCAATAGCTGTTTCTTCATTGATTCCAAGATGAGTGAGAATTCTATCTACTAACGAATCCACCAATTCCTCAATCGAGGAAGGTTTGCTCCAAAATGCGGGACTTGCTGGAAATAGAGTGGCTCCAGCCTCAACTACTTTCTCCATATTGCGAATGTGTATCAAATTAAGCGGTGCTTCTCGTGTCACTAATACCAAGGGTTTCTTCTCCTTGAGTGAGCAGTCAGCTGCTCGTGAAACTAGATTGTCCGCAAATCCGTTTGCGATACTTGACAATGTTTTCATAGAACACGGTGCAATGAGCATCCCATCTAGATGGAAACTGCCACTGGCGGGCTTAGCTGCTAGATTCTCTTCATCATATACTTCGTGCACCTTGCTCGCAAGTTCAGCCATCGAAACGCCGGTTTCGTACTGGAGTGTCTTCTTGCCCCATTTGCTTACGACGAGATGAACCTCTATGTTGGCTTCATTCAACGCCTCAATCGATCGTACACCATATATTGCACCACTAGCACCGGTGATACATACTAGAATTCGTTTCATGACAAATACCACAATCCAGTTAGCTGTCTACCTGATTTATTGGATTAATATACTCTTTCCGGCGTAGCACTTCCCATTCCAAATTACATAAGAAGTGATGATAAGAGCATGAAAAGAAATGCTATAGCACCGGCTGCAACACCCTTTTCCTTTGCGATGGCCGCAGCCTCTGCAATGTCCATAGTCAGTGTGTCAAACCCTTTTTCACCAAAGACATGCAATTGCTTGATCACATCAAAGCCAAATCCCATCTCTATCTCTTCGATATCTTCGACAGCATCTTCAGCAGCTTGCGAAATCATGTCGAGAATCTCATCCGGTTTCTCTACCCCCACAGATGGATATCCTCTGCTAGACATAGAAACAGCATTTACAACGTGTGTATCTGTGGTCAGGATTTCCGAGGCAGTGAATCCATCGTTCTGGAGGCGCTCCAACACTCTGCCTCTGAATCCCTGATGAACGTTGTTTCCATCTACCACAATGAATGCATACATCTCTCCATTCATTTTCATTACCAATGCGATGATACCTCCGGAACCCACTCCTTCTTTGATACTGAATTCCTTCGGGATTCTCTGAGCAATGCCAATAGAAACCTGCCTCTTCGAGCAATCACCCAAAATGTCTACAGCCTTTGCCACCGTATCCGCATATTGTACGGCCTCAGGATCACCAGGCATAACGGACACAGCATCATCACCTATTGTGTTATGTGCATCCACTATTGAAACTTGCCCGATTTCAGGCGATTGGGATCTGACTTTGTCTGCAGCATCCATTCCCACTTGTAGTGCGATGTCATCAGTGAAATGAGGGGCACTAGTGGTAATCGTAATCGCGTTTTCCCCCGACCCTATTGCCCACGTTGTGAATTTGCCAGAACTGGCTTTGATTGGCCCTGAAACCTCGTGCGCCACTTCGGTTTTCTTAACCAATCTATCAATCGTCTGTAGAATTCGCGGATATTCATCTTTGCTGGCCAGGTTCTGGTGGTGTGTACATGTCCCGTGCAAAACGAATCCCTGCACCCCGAAGTCATCTCGAATGTGTTGAATGATTGTGGCGGGAAGGCCACTACTTCCAATATCCCTGAAGGGACCCGGGTGTATATACAAGACAGCTCCAACCGCCTTGAGCTTTCCATGCGCCTTTATCACAATAACCTCCATTGGAAGATCCTGCGTTACAGAGATATCCCTCATGATTTGTTCGAATGGAGTTGGATTTTCAGCCAGGTAGTCGTAGCCAAAGGCTCTCAGGAGTGTTGGTCCATCAATACCCAAGTCACGCTCGAATGGCATGCTCACGGCCTTGAAGATGTACAATACAACAATCACATCCACAGCAAGAATGGCTACCAGAGCAAACAGCCAAAATGGAGGTAATGTCGGAAGTATGCCATCCATCGATTCAATTACAAGAAAGGATATTGTCCAGACCAGAGGAATCATCAGAGCCCCGATGAAATTTCGTAGAGAGCCATAGTCGCTCATTCCGGTGATTAGAAACGAGCAGAGCAAGAAAGCGATACCTAGTCCAAGGAACCAGAGCCGAATTTCTAGGAATGAAGAACTCAAAATGGAATCTACGACTGCACCAATTGTGCCCAATAAGCACCAAGCGATTATTCCAAGGAATATAGTTCCAAATGTTCGCCTTGTATCTAGCGGGGACCCAGGATTTCTCACGACCAAGTAGAGCAGCCCGGTTCCCGCATATGAAGAACTCAGCATCAGCAACAAGTAAGACCCGAACACAACAGACACATCAGAAACTGCTGAAAGAAAGAATTTCGTTATTGCAATGATAAATGAGCTCAGCAACACTGTCACAAAGATTCTCGCTAGTATTCCACCAAACGAAGGCAGTTGCCATACCTTTGAGTAAAGGTTGACTGTTTCTTTTACCTTAGCCTTTTCACCCATGGAATATCACCGTTGGTTCTAAAATGTTCCACACCGTCCGTCTTATGAAACTTGCCACCTCCTTTTCCAACCAAGAAGCGTGCCCATCTATAGCTTTATATCGCATTCGATATTATTTCCAATATCATATTCGATATTAATTCCCAAATTGGAGGAAATGAGAGCGATGCCAAAAACTGACACTGATGAATGCGAGGACTTGAGAGAACCGCATTCTATCCCAAGAGGTCTCCTCCGTTTCGTCGTGATGCGTCTTCTGGAGTCCAATGAGATGAGCGGGACGGATATCATGAATACGCTCCATGAGAGAAACAATGGTCAGTGGCAACCGAGCCCGGGCTCAATCTATCCGATACTCGCGTCGTTGGAAGAGGACAACTATATCGAACCCAAACCGACAGGGGGACGTAGCAAGGTCTACATCCTAACCAGTGCTGGCAAAGAGCGACTTGAACTCATGATAAAGCGGCATGCAAAGCTCAAAGATAAGGCACAGCTTGGAGCCAGACTATGGATTTCGTTGTTACGCCCACACGAACGAGTTAAGTTTCTGAATTCGGTGATTGAATCCAACTTACAATCATTGAGGGACAATCTGAAGTACTTGACATCTGAACAGAAAAAGAAGCTCGCTGACGAGCTTGACAATCATAGACAGACAATTAGTGAATTGACAGAGAGACTGAGCAAAAATGAGTGAGATTGAGTATCTAGGCGGAGAGAGAACAACCCGTAGAGGAGCTGCAAGCTATATGCTTAGCGGCTTGCTGCGAAACAAAGGAATCACGATACTAGCCCTTATTCTTACAGTAGTATCAACTTTCTTACTGACAATCCCGATGGTGATTGTAGGTTTGGCAATTGACGAATTAGCCCTGTCCGGTCTTAGTGCCCAATTCGTGATGTATGTCTGGGAGATAGCTGGTCTCACTGCATTATACATGGGCCTCTATTTTGTAGTTGGGTATATCTGGGCAATTGTCACACTGAGATGGGAACGAGATGCCAGACAAGAATTCTTCGAGGGATTACAGGAATACAGCATGACATTTCATGACCAAATAGACAGCAAAAGAATACTATCCATTGCCATGCAGGACATTAGATGGGTTAGATTTTCCCTAAATCCAGCACTAAGAAATCTTGCAGGGGGATTGGCACAATTTGCAATTACTGGAGCTTTCCTTGCAGCTATCGACCTGCTACCGTCCATGACCGGTTTCATCTCCATCGCAGGAATTCCAATTCTCGGATTCACTTTGATCATGCTCATTGGCGCGCCACTATACCTTGCCTTCGCATACAGATACGCTAACGCAGTCGAGCCCATCAGGAGGAAACGATCTGAAGACATGGAACGGCTGACTTCTATTTCACAGGGTGTATTTCGCGGCATTGAAGTCGTGAGGGCATTTGGTGCAGAAGATCGAGAAGAAGAAAAATTCCGGAAAGCCAGTGAGGAGTATAAGGAGTCTGTTGCAAAAGAGGGAAAGCTGGCAGCCTTCTACATCCCTGCACTTGTTTTAACAGGAATGACCGCTTTGGCTTTCTTCTATGGCGGTTTTGCCGTGATTTCCGGAGCTCTAACTATTGGAGGGTTCATTCAAGTGCTCACTCTTCTTTCAGCCCTAGTTGGCTTGAATTTCCTACTACCCAGAATGCTCCTAGTTCTGCGAGGCGGCTACGTTAATGCTCAGAGAGTCGTTGATATTTTGAATTGGGAAGATCCGATGATTGAACCTCCAGAAGAGGAGGAAGGATTCGATTGGACTGGAGACATTGTATTTGACAATGTCAGTTTTCGGTATGGAGCAGAGAATGAGAACGGAAACCACTATGCTCTAAAAAATATTAATCTAACAATTCCCGGAGGGTCGCGTGTAGCACTTATAGGTGGGCCAGGTGGAGGAAAAAGCACGATTCTAAAACTCATATTGCGTCTATATGATCCAACTGAAGGCGAAATTAGGATAGGTGACAAGGGTTTGCAGCATGCCCGCACAGAAACCGTTCGGGATGCAGTAGGGTTGGTGGAACAGGATGTTTTCCTGTTCAGGATGAGTGTACGTGAGAATATAGCATTTGGAGATAAGAATGCAAGCTTGGAAGAGGTCAAGCGGGCTGCCAAAAGAGCACAGGCACATGAGTTCATCAAGGAACTGCCCGAGCAATACGACTCCATGGTTGGCGAGAGAGGAATGACCCTGAGCGGCGGCCAACGTCAACGTTTAGCCATAGCCAGGGCTCTCGTTCAAGACCCAGAAATTCTGCTACTGGATGATTCAGTAAGTGCCGTTGACGCTCAGACAGAATATCTACTCAGACAAGCCCTTGAGGAGGTCATGGTCGGAAGAACCAGTATCACAGTAACCCAGAGACTCAGAACGCTTCTGGAATCAGATATGGTTGTAATTGTCGATAAGGGACAGCTTGTTGATGTAGGAAGTCACGATAAGCTGATGAGGAGTTCTGAGCAATATAGGAGAATCTTTGAACGTTTACCGGGAGCACGGCAATTGCTTGATTCCATCGCCACCCAGGGAGGTGCTGTCTAATGGCAATGCGTAGACGGCATGGAAGAGGACAGCAAGATAACAAGCGGTCCAGGCCTGTGAGAGTCCTACTTGGAAGAATGATAGATTATCTTGGAGAATTCAAGAGGATAGTAGCCATTGGAGCTATATTCTCCATACTAGGAACCGCTGTTGCAGTCTTCGACCCCCTTGCATTGAAATGGGGAATAGACGCGGTGGGTTTGCAGAATACAGAACTCGCTGTTTTATTTGGGCTAGTCGGCCTTTATGTACTCCTTAAGGTTGTATCGTGGGCGCTAAATGGAGCGAATGTATGGATCTTGGCGGAGGCACAGGCAGGATTCACGCAGACAGTCCAGTCAGATGTTTACGACCATCTCGTAAAGGCAGATCTCTCATACCATAAATCGGAACAAAGTGGAAATGTGACATCAAGGGTCACATCGGATACAGATAGTCTTACGATTGGAATACAAATCATAATCGATTTTGCAAGCCAAGCCCTCATGTTTGTGTCTACATTCCTACTCCTCTGGTTTGTTTCACCCACTATTGCAGTGACGTCACTTGTCGTTGTGCCAGGAGTGGCTCTGATTGCAGTACTATTTGGTACAGTTGGCCAAAGAATAATGCTAGAATCCCAACGGGCATATGGCCGGGTTTCAGGTCAGATTGCAGAGAGTCTTGCAGGCATACATGTTGCCAAAGCATTCAATCGAGAAGATGAGCTAGCTGAAGAAATGTGTGAGCTTAACGAGGAAGCTTACCACCATGGCTCCAAGTTCATGATTCTGATGAGTGCAATGCAACCTCTGATGCGCGGGATTGGTCAGTTTGCAGTTGCAGCACTACTCTTTGTTGGGGGCACTTTGGCTGTGGGAACATTACCTCTACTTTCTGTATCAGATGTTTTTCTAGGCATCATCCTTGTGAACAGACTCATGTGGCCGCTGCTCATACTTACTATGATGGCATCCCAGCTTCAAGCATCCCTTGCCGCAATGGATAGAATATCTGATGTGATCGAATCAAAACGGGCTATTGATGACAAGCCAGATGCAAAACCACTCAAAGAGGAAAATGATGGAATATATTTTGAGGATGTCACATTCGAATATGTTGAAGACACACCCGTACTGAAAGATGTCACATTCCGAGTCAAGCCAGGCAAAACCGTAGCCATTGTTGGTCATACTGGGGCAGGAAAAACTACTGTTGCTGCTCTCATCAATCGGTTCTATGACCCAACAAAAGGACGAATTCTGATCGGAAACCAGGACCTGAGAGATATCACACTAGAATCTCTACATGATAATGTATCCCTCATTCCACAGGAGCCATACCTTTTCGATGGGACAATAATCGAGAATATCCGATATGGAAAACCAGGAGTATCGAGAAAGAAAATCATTGAGCTTTGCAAGATTATAGGGGCAAATGAGTTTATTGAAGTCCTTGCTGAGGGTTACGATTCGAGGGTATATGAGAGTGGAAAGAACCTAAGTGCGGGACAACGGCAAATGATAACCATTGCACGAACTATGCTCGCGGATCCAAAAATACTAATTCTAGACGAAGCCACGAGCAGACTAGATGCATACAGCGAGTCACTTGTACAAGACGCTCAGGATAAGCTCTTTGCAGGAAGAACAACTGTAGTCATAGCACATCGGCTGACAACCATTGCCAACGCTTCAAGAATCCTCGTATTCGAAGAAGGGGAAATAATTGAACGGGGCACCCACGAAGAACTCTTAGCTCAAGATGGCAAGTTCAGATCCCTCTATGAAACATATTATGTACATCAGGGTATTGATGAAATCACGGAAGAGATTGCACACAGGGCAGGGGACGAAATTTCCAAGGAAGATGCAGGAAAGGCAGTTGCCGCAGGTCAGAGTATGATGGCCATGATAAGCGGAAGTGGAGAGAGCGGAAAGAAGATGCGTGACCTCCCTGAGGAGATTCCTCCAGAGATTCTTGAGCAAATGAAGGAAAACATTGATGAATTACCACCGCACATTAGGGATGCTATCAAGAGAAGTAGAGATGAAACCTGATGGGTGGGATGTTTACACAGAAAATTCTACTTGCCGTGCAGCAATGATAGAAGCGCCTAGTAGGATATAAGACTCGCTAGCCACGATTAGGTTTAAGGCATTTAGATGAGGAAACGAGAAGAATATCCAAAACGCCACACGAATCAGAAATAAAAGGCATCCAAATAACGCCAGCCCGATTGGTACAGCAAGATTTCCATCTCGATATGATGTGAATACTAAACCCAGTGAAACTACGATCATTGTGAGCCCAATAGCTAGAGGGATATGAGTCAATAGATCCAGACTAAGCACGATTCCTGACATGATTAGAGAAGCACCTAGTGGAATCGCTATGACTAGGAAAGACAAGACAAAAATAGACAGCCCGAGTTTCCTTTTCTCCAGGAACTGCATTACTTCATTCACAGCTGCAAGGTAGCTAAATACGCCCGTCAACCAGAGGGCAACTCCAACCATTTGGAGAATGCCGGTGGAGAAATAGAAACTAGTACCATCAGATAATTGACTTATGATAAGAGCAGCGCCTTCTCCCGCAGTAAATGCGAACAGCCCAAAGGCCAGCAGAATATTCATCATGTGAAATGGATCTTCTCTGACAAGCCCATCTTCGCCAAATTGAGCTAGACCCATAATAGCTACCCCAAAGGCCGACAGCAGGGTTATTGTTGACATAATAATGCTCAGCAATGTTACCTGATCAGCAACCCAGAGGCTGAGGCCGAGAACAACTATACCTAATGCAGCGGCAATAAATGGCAGCATTAGTTTTCTTAGTTCCATATAGATTACTAGCCTCCAAAATCGTTTTTTCAGTTTCCTTCTTCAATTTGTATATTACTATGACACATGGCAATTTCTTTTCAAAGGTCAGATTCTTTAGTGATGCCCATTATGTTGTCATCAGCTCCCACTCAATGCTATAAGCTGTATTTGGAAAATTCCTTCTTAATTGATTCCTCGACAAGGAGAGTATTTGGTTGACGACAGTGGATCCTGTCAGGCTCGCCACTCTTTTGGTGATGAATTGCATCAGCGCACGATAGCCATCTCGAAGAGATTCCGGAGTGATATCGCCCTTCACTGCGGCTGATGAGAGGGAGCTCTTTACCTCGACATCAACAGTGTCCTCAAGGCTGATGAAAACCAACCACGGATAAGCACCCTTTAGAGCCTTTTGCGATGCAAGAAACACATCTCGGGCCTTGGCATACCCTATAATGCTTGCAGATTTATCAAGAATACTCTGAAGGGCGTGTGAATTCATTACGAGTGCTGCTTGAGCCTCTGAAACCGGTTCAACAGCTCTGCGTTGAGCTAATGAAGTAATATTGTCCAAGAATCTTTTCAAGTCAGAGGTTTTGATTCGTTCTGCGACTATTGATAGTGGAGTTTCACCGTCTAATACTGTCAGTAGTTCCGCAGACTCTTGGGACATGCCATCAACTGCACGTCCAGTGCGTACAAGTGATGTCGCTTGATATATATCGTCAGGCTTCGCCGGATTGAAGATTGTTATTGCCTTTTCCCAATACGCCTTCGCAGCCAAATTCATGGCGATTTCAAGGGGCACCTCGAGAAAGTCTGCCGCATCCTCAACAGTACAGGCATCTGGGATGAGACTTAGAAATGCAACAACATCTGGATCTTTAGTAATCATGTCCCAATTCAATTTGGGATGAATAATGCTATCTTCAGAGATTTGCTCGCGAACGAACTCCTCCCTTACCTCATTTTCAAACCGGGAGTGGATAGCCAAGTCCATATCGACGAACTCAAGCACATTGAATATCTGCTCGAATCTTTCGACCAGACCTCTGAGCTTCTGTCTAATAAGTTCAGAATCTTCAGTAGCTGAAACGGCACCCAGTGTCCATTTGCCAAATTCAACAAGGATTTTGTAATCCGTGCCTTCGAATGCTCTTGCTTGAGAATCTATAGATCGGGTAGCCTCATTGAAGAATGAAGTCATTGCAGAGATGAATGATGATATCAAATCAGGGTCGAAGATGGATTCTGCGAATTCTTTGTGGTAAAGGCATCTTCCTGAATCCTTCTTGATGATATAGAAGCTCTTTACTTTCATCCGCAATGCTCCTGATCTCTCTCCAGTAGGTTACAATTGTGAGATTTCTCTGATTATTGTACTACTGTATCGGCAAGCTGTAAGATAACATTTCATTAATCCTATAAGGAGCTTATTCGTGCAGCCCTATCATGAACGATGATGAGCAGGTTGCGATGGCATGTCCTAGCTGTGGACATATGGGATTGAAAGTTCAGTCAATGATGTATAGCATCCCATTCTTCAATGAGCTTGCCATGTTCACTATGCATTGTCCAGAATGTGGTTTTAGCCATAATGACGTATTTTCTCCTGAAGATAGAGGCCCAATGAGATGGACCCTCCGTGTCAACGAACCGGATCTTCTCAGAGCTAGGGTTGTAAGATCGGGCTCAGGCACAGTGCGATTTCCCGAATTTGGGATTGATATAGAGCCGGGCCCTTCAGCGGAGGCCTATATTTCCAATGTGGAGGGGGTTTTGGTCCGTACGCAGTCAGTTGTTGAAACTGCTACTAGGTTTGCGGATGAGGAGGAAGAAAAAGAGAAGGGTAGAGAGATTCTGAGAATGATTGATAGAGCCATTGAAGGTAATTTGGAGTTTACAATAGTAATTGAGGACCCTGCAGGAGTGAGCGGGATTCTACCTGAAGATATGAGCAAGGTGAAAAGAGAAGAGATAAGTCAAGAAGAGGCATCGAAACTAAGAGGGGGTCCAACATGGATAGATACAGCAAGAGAGGAATTTCCTGAGCGTAAGGGTTAAAACTGCTCTAACTCGTTTCAGCAATATGGGCCGGTAGATTAGCCTGGTAGATCGTCTGGTTTGCATCCAGAAGGTCTCGTGTTCAAATCACGACCGGTCCACCATATTCCGCAGTTGCTCATTGAGAAGAAAACCAGCTTGACGGTTCCTGATTTATGACATTTCGAGATACTGCTTCACTTTCGGTATCTCAACCTGAAATGAAGTTATTTCCTTTGAAAGCTTGAATCCCAATCGCTCATTTATTGCCAACATGGGTTCATTGGATGTCGCATTGTCAGTGACTATTGTTTCGACGTCTTGAAATCGGTTTTTTATTTCGAGTAACATGGCAGCTTTCAACCATTTGCCCCTTCCATAACCACGATATTCCTCTTGAACACCAGTCAGTGCTTGACTCAAGAGAGGAACCATTGATGGAACATAGTACACATCGGTCAGTCCAGAGATGTCACCGGTAGACTCTAAAATGTAGGCAGTTAGATGAACAATACCTTGTTTATTGAATCTCTGATGATCATCTCGCCATCGATCAGCAGTTAAAACAGTATCCCCAACTTCCAATTCATCCCTTGGAGCTTGATTAAGCACTTCGGTGTATACTTCACAATAGCGTTCGAGGATGCTTTCTGGGATTTGAGTGGTAAATTTTATTTCTGCATCAGGGGAGCACGCTTTTCCATCAGTCTGCCACTCCTCCACCATCGACCAATCAACATCAGACAATTCAAGGCGATATTCTCGAGATTCTAGAGCTGATTTGCCGCCCAATTTCCGGAGGAATTCCTTCCCGCCTTCGTTGAATATAGAGCCCACAAGTACACTCATTTTCCTACTCAGAGCTTCCTTGACTATGCTCTCTAGCAATTTCTTAGCTACTCCTTTCCGCTGATACTGAGGGAGTACTACTGGTCCGCTTAGACGACAAATATGCTCGTTTCCTTCATAAGATGGAGAATCCTCTAGTAGGAAATAGATTCTTGCAAGAGCAACTAGGTTCTCATGATGCTCCTTATCAATGGCTATGTAGGAAATTGTTTCGCCTTCTTCCAGTCTGCTTTCTATAAGTGTTTCAAAGGTTGCATCATCCATAGGCGGATCATCGGGGAACAAATAAGCCCTGACATCCTTTCGAATCTCATGGTATGCAGCATAGTCGTTTTGTGTTGCCTTACGCATGTCCAATGATTTTATCTCAATTTCCAATCTCTCTTCCTCCATTCTCACGAATATAGTAAACATCAAATTAACATACCAATATTAAAGAATATCGATTGGTGTTTGGATTTTTTTCTCAAAATTCGCCATATCTCAAGTTTATTAATGAGGGTGCTTTGGTTTGTAAGTGAAGATACGTATTTTGCGTGTGTTCCCGTGAATTAGGAAGGTAAGCTGAGTATTATGCCAACGCGCAGTAGAGGACCCCTTGAAGATGATCTAGATAGAAAACCAAGAGCAGCAGTATTCTGGGATGCTGAGAATGTTACGTTTAAAGATGAGAGAAGCATTGCTGAAGAGTTCAGAAAATGGATAGAGGACAAATATACACCTGATACACTCTTGGCATTCGCAGATTGGAATGGCCCATATAGAGATCAGGGTCGTTTGCTATACAGAATTGGGTTTGACTTGATTCACGTGCCTGACGAACTAAAGGATAGCGCAGATTGTCAAATGGCAGCTTATGCTATTGATTGGCTTCTTCGTTCTCCAAGAACCAGCACGTATATTCTGGCGTCAGGGGATGCTGTGTTTGAGCCATTGACTCTTGCTCTCCAGAAGCAAGGCAAAGAAGTTGTCGTGATTAGCAATCCTTTAACGACACGCCCTGAGACAATACTCCGCGCAGACGATTATCGAGATATCGATTCATTTAGGCCAACCATTCTAAAGCTCGAAACCATAGAAGACGAGAAAGCACAAAAGATGACTCCCGAAATGACACGAAATGTGGCGTTCAGGAGGCTACAGGAAGCTATTACAAAACTCAAGAAGCTGGGTAGGAAGACGCCGAAAAAATACGTCAAAGCTGTCGCAGAACATCTCAATCCAGGCCTAAAAATGGGGGAAGAGGGATATGATACCTGGGAGCAAATCATTAGCAAAGCCCTATCGGAGAGACTAGTAGCTTTAGAGGGAGAAGAACCCTATGCAGAATTGGTATTGACAAAGAAGGTCGCAAAAATCTCTGAAGATGAAACAGAGAGCCTCGAAAAAATGATGCAGAAATTCCGAGATATTGTTGAAAAGATGCATGAGAGAGGCGAACATACGGGAATGGAATCTGTTGTTCATAAGGTGAGAGAAGAGAATTTAGACTATACAGAACTTGGATATAATAAATTCGGAGACTTCGCGAGAGCTGCTGAGAGCAGAGATCTCATACGTATAGTTGAGCGAGATGATAGCCCGCCAGCACTCAAGCCAGCCTATTCATTTGACAGGATGCTGGAGTGGTATCAGAATAATACCAGAAAATTCTTTGGAAAAGGTGCAAAGGTGCCTAGTGATAGGTTCATCAAACGAACACTCCGCATGCTTTACAAATATGACACAAGTATTTCTGAAATGGAGGAATATCTGAGAGACCCCGATATTCGTGAAGTCTACAATCAAATTCTGAATGCTAGTGGATTGTCCTTTATCCCCCCATATGAACAGATTCTACTATCAATTCTCTTGGGCAAAGGATGGGGTTGTGAGAGATCAATAGAAGTAGTGAATCAGGAACTCTCACCTCTGGGCTATGAAATAGAATGCCCGTAATATAATGTTCAGGATCAAAAAGAACTGAGCAGAATGATTATCTAAATCTTAGAATCCACTGATGTCAAGTGTAAGAGTGCATCAACGGGTTGTGGTTGAGGCTATACTGAGGCATTCTTCCCGAAGAATTCTCACTGCAAACAGGTTTTGTAGATACGGCACAAATCAAGAAGGGCTCTCATCTTCCTTATCTCTTCTACGAGCATCACCTGGTAGGAGGCCGGGTTTATCTCCAACAGGAGAACCACTCAGACTATCATCTGGAGTACCTTCGTCAGCAAACTGCCTTGTTGTTTCCGGTTTTTGAGCAGGAATAGCTCGTTCTGTTGAAGGCGCACCTCTCCTATAGACAAGCACAATTATCAAAGCAATTGCAATGATTACGATAGAAGCTCCCAATATCAGTTCAATCATAACTCTACCTTGTTGCCCATTAAGTTTCCCAAGATATGACTCTTGTGTTAAATGATAATCTACCATCTTTATCCGCGAATATTTCGTCTAACGCCCTGATTGAGTAATATTCATTACGGGGGGTATTTTCCCCAAGAATGACTATCATGCAAACAATCATTGATGCAGTGAATGTCATTGGCGGGCTTGCTCTATTCATGTTTGCCATACGAATGCTCAGGGAAACACTTGGCAAAATATCCGGAGCGGCAGTCGCTAGAGTTCTTGATAAGGTGAGCAACAACCCGATTAAAGGAATGGGCGCAGGCGCTGCAGCGACCTTCATGACCCAAAGCTCCAGCATCACTGTTCTGACGCTAATCGGATTTGTGAATGCGGGCATTATGACATTCTCTCAATCTGTGAATGTTATGCTGGGGTCAGAAATAGGAACTACGCTGACAGCCCAGTTGGTGGCTTTCGATATCGGTATATTTTATTGGCCTCTACTTGCTATCGGCTTTTTTGGGGATATGTTCTCTCGCAATGAGAGAGTGAAACTAACATGCCAAGTCATTTTCAGTCTTGGCTTAATCTTCTTAGCAATGGAATTTATGAAGACAGGAGCAAGGCCTCTTGGAGAGAGCGCACTCTTTGTGGATATAATCAACAGCTATGGAGCCTTTCCAATAATTGGCATACTCGTCGGTACTGTTATCGCAGGAATTACACAGAGCAGCTCCGCAACAACAAGTCTAGTTATCGCACTTGGCGGAGTAGGCATAATAGGACTGGATTCAGGTATAGCACTAATAATGGGTGCTAATATTGGAACTTGTTTTCTTGAATTATTTGCAGGGATTGGGGCTACTACTCCGGCAAAAAGGACATCCGTTGCTCAAACGCTGATTAACATAATTGGAGTTGCAATCTTTTATCCATTCATTGTGCCCTTCGCGGATTTAGTAGAGCTGACCTCCGCTGATATCCCAAGGCAAATAGCTAACGCCCATACTATCTTCAATGTGATGGTGAGCTTCATTTTCGTACCGTTTGTGGGCCTACTTGTTCGATTCTGTGAGTGGCTAATACCAGATAAAGAAGGGGAAGAAGTTGGACGTCGTTTCTTCGATAATCAGATGCTAAACCTTCCACAAGCGGCGCTTTTAGAAGCTGAAAAAGAAGTCATCAAAACAAGCGAAGCGACACTCAAGATGATTGAGTTGTCGCAGGAAGCCCTATTGGCGGGAAATGTGGACTTGGCGCAACAAGTGATAAAGCTCGAGGATGAAGTTGATGATAGTTGTCGCATGACTGAGGAATTCATAGATATGATAAAGGGAGAGGAGCTATCTGAGGACCAAAGAGTCTGGCGTCATAAACTTCTTCGAATTATAACTGACATCGAACGGGTAGGGGACCTCTCTCAGAATATAGCTGAATTTGCAGCTGAACGTCTGACGAATGGTATCACTTTCTCAGACCAAGGAACGGAGCAAATTCGCAAAATGTTCATCCTAGTTCAGGATACCTATGAGATGGCAATCCGAGCACTGAAAACAAAACACCAGGGTTCTGCGAAAAGAGCAATTCAGATGGAGGACCAGGTTGACCTCTTGGAGAGAGAACTCCGTGACGCCCATAATAAGAGAATGAGTGAAGGAATATGTATGGCTGAAGCAGATACAGTCTTCACCGAAACGCTGCGAAATCTGGAAAGGATTAGCGATCATGCAGACAATGTTGCACTAGATGTTCTGAATATGCAGATGGATAATTATCTGGAGATCTTAGAGAGCTGAATCGCGAGTCAATGCAAGGAATAAAAGGCCCTTAACGGCGGCATTTTAATCGACAGAGGATTAATTAGAAGCTTTGCATCTAGTGTGGAGCAATGAGAGTTGCTTGATGGCGAGGATATGTCCTTCCCAGAAAGAAAGAGTTGTAGGAACTGCTACGGCTGCCAATAAGGAGCCATAGCACTCTCACTTTTTTTCTCTTCGTAATTCCATGCTACAAGAAGTATATACTTTCATACAGTGCCCCTTTTATTTTCATCCTACCTAATGTTCGACCCATATTGGACCTATGACACATACTCTACCGGTGTCAAAAACAATGCGTATGAAGTAGAAGTCATTACCACCTGTATTCAGGATACTCACATCAACGGGATCTTGCGAGTATTCATGGATATAATCGCCATCTTCTTTCGATATCGATGAGGTGTAATTTGCACCCGTAATTGGCTCAGCGTCAATCCACGACATTATCGACACCTCTTTTTCAAGCGGAGTGCTATTCCATAATTTGCCGTTCTTGAATACTTGAACCTCCCCACTCCAAACCGGCCCGCTTTCAAGTGGTTTTGCGGCGGTTTCAAAAGCAGCGGCTGGGTTGCCATCTTGCGCAATGAACAAAGAAATGGTACGTTCACTAGTCGAGTTTGATACCTGTAGAGTTGAGCCATTATCCCCGGGCTCAACGCCATTTATTGTAAATCGGATATATGGCCGGCCGTAGTCAGAACACGCAATGGTTCTTCTGGCATACAACGCATCGAAAATGCTGTCCCGAGTCAGCTCGTCAGCGAAAACACCTGTTATTCCTGATGGGTACGGGTGAGAAGGCCGTGCATAATCCATTGTGAGGGGATATTGGTGTCCAGCATATGCTCCAGTATGAGTGATGGAATGTCCTGGAAAGCCATCATGACCATCTCCATTAGCTATAAGTCCCATCCTCAATCCCATTCTGAGGGCAGCAGATATCGAGCTCCCATTAACTGGCTGTTCAGGCACATTCACGCTACCGACGACGCTCCATGGAGAATAGGGATTCACCAAGCTACTGCCATGAACCGAATATGCCTCTGCAACCCGTACATACTTTTCATTGGCGTGAGCTGTTTCTATCACTTGGGTCCAATCTTGAATGAAGGCCTTTCTAACGGTGTGGTGTGGAATGGCTAAGGCGTGAATATCAGCGTCAGCCGTAAAAACATCCAAGTACTCCCACAAATCCTCAGGGGTTTTCTGTATGTCTGCGCTGATTCGTGGAAGCGTATCACCCGGAACAACGCAAGTGAAGTGACCATAACCCCGTGCCGGAGTATGTGGGCCCCCGCTGCTAGTCCACTCAACGCCTTGTAGCGCTACAAACTCATCTTCGGCATAAGCAGCATTGGTCTCTTGTTCAAGTGCATCCCACGAATTCTTGATGTGTAGGCTCTCTCCGTGATCCGTGATAGAACAGAATTCCAAACCAGCGATATTCTGAGCAAAGAAGTAGGCCTCCGAGGGCATACCACTCCCATCAGAGAGCATAGAATGCCCATGGACATCGCCCCAAAATAGGTCCCTTCCATTATCGTCAACTACAATGGGATTGCTCCAATAGGTCAACCCAGTATAGCTGTCAGAGAGCGTTATATAATGAATACCAACTGTCGATATTGACACTGGAAATTCGCGGTAGCCATTATCCCCCCCGGGCAAGTACCAGGGAGCAATCAATCCCTGCCCGATAATTTGTCCTGTGAATTGATAATGAGAGGGAAGGTCTGCTTCTACATCTGATCTATCGAACTCTGAGAGTGTTGATACATTGTAAGAGATGATGTCGAACTCAATTTCGCCAGAATAGGTACTGCTAATTCGCTCATATGGGTCCCATGCCTCGATGAGAAGCAAGCCCTCTTCATTTGGTTCCAGAGTCGAGGGTGCATGGATCCATAGAAGGATAGGATCATTGTTGAATAGCAATGGTGGATTGATGTTAACGAAGCTCCAGAAAATGAGAGGCAGCAAGGTTACAAATGCCAGAGTCCCCTTTTTCGGAGTTATATTTTTGAAAAGACGCAGAATATTCACACTCCAAACGTGAGGAGGACATAGATTTGCACCAAAAGAGTCCAAATCCATGCAAAAACACCCATTATCCGCCATCTCTTGCTTTTCCCAAACCATATCAGAAGAAGAGCGGACAACATCCCCAGAAAATTCCAAAAATACAGTGTCCCATCAATTAGTGCAATCAGGAACATGCTAAAACGCAGGAAATGCCCTGCTATGGAGATTTCTTCGTTTTCAAATCCAAGAGATTTCTGCGAAACAATTTCAGTAATAATCCACGCTGAGCTGAGCGAAAACATCATTGAAACGATAATGGAAACCATCTGAAAAACAACGACAGGAACTTCCACTAAGGGAACTAGCCATAGATAGATCAGAATTCCACTCAATACCACATAGTTCGTTGGAATAAACAATGCTACAGAAATA
>SDNP01000002.1 GCA_004524445.1 Candidatus Thorarchaeota archaeon
CTTCTGGGATACTTCTGCAACAGTCCTCAATGAATGTGACCAGGTGAGAGTATTCCAGAGAACCTTCCTCTTTGAAACCGTTTCTATCTCAGTTAAATGCTAGGAATGTGGGAACATCTTCGCTATAGAAGATGTGAAACACGATAGGGCTTACGAGTGTAGTTTTTGTGGAGCAAGAGGTGTTGTTGAATAATCTCACTCACTTTCAGTATACAAATTCGATCTCTGTAGGAGTCTCTTGGATTACTTATTCGAGTATGAAATCGACAAGCCATAACCAACACCCGGATTCACGAAAGTAATAAGAGAACCCTGATAGAATTGCAACTATGACCGCTGGCTACTCTCGACTATCAGGTATTGCTGGTATTGACGAGTCTGGTCGAGGTCCAGTAATCGGGCCTCTGGTCATTTGTGGGATTCTATTTGAGAAGAACATGGACGGAGATTTACACAGCATTGGTGTCAGGGACTCCAAGATATTGACTCCCAAAAAACGAAGAGACCTTGCTGCACAAGTTGTGAAGATTGCAGATAAGATAGAGTTTGAAGTGATTTCAGCAGAAGTTATTGACCGTCTAAGAACCAAAGGCATATCACTAAATGATATAGAGGTAGACGGTTTCGTCGCTGTACTAAAGCGACTGCGTCCTTCTGAAGTATACGTAGACGCGGCAGATGTTGATGCCAGAAGGTTTGGCGATAATTTGGCTCAAAAATCAGGGCTTGGAAAAGAAGGATGTCTTTTGATTTCGGAACACAAAGCAGACTCTCGATATCAGATAGTGTCAGCTGCATCCATTCTAGCTAAGGAGGAGAGAGAGCGGCGACTCTCACTCATGCATGAAGAATTCGGAGATTTTGGATCAGGGTATCCGAATGACCCCAAAACGATTGCATATATTCAGTCACTGCTGAAGGCTGATGAAGCCTTCCCCATTGTTGTCCGAAGGACTTGGAAGTCAATAGAACGCATTCGAGAGGGGCTACTTGGGACTCAGACGGCCTTAGACGAGTATTAGTTGCACGAGCGTTCTTTGATTATGTTCTTCAAATCACGTGTTTTTTCAATGCTATCTAATTCAAGTCGTCGAATGACCGGCAAATCAGAAACATTCTCATCGACCTTGCCTTCTTCTACGATGATGACAGCGTTGGATTCTGTGACACTTGAAACGCTCTTCAAGATCTTCATTCTCTTCTGAAGACCCCAACTCTCCAATGACCCAACACCTGACATCAATGGAGGGCCTTCTTCCTTTGCCGCCAAGTTGAATGGAGCTCTATCAGTCCAAAGTACATTCATTCCAAGACGTTCGAAAAATTGGTTCACTCGTTTCTCTAGATTTGGGATATCATCAGGAGTGCGAATTTGGGTCAGCGACTTGGTTTGCTGATTTCCGCTCAAAATATCAATCGGAATTATTAGATCTGTTTCTAGGACCTTTTCGAGTTGTTCGGCAACATCAGCACTAAGGTCCATTTCATCCTTTTCATAAGCAAGAATAGCTCTTGTAGAAACCTCAATATGACTTGCGAGTTCCTCTTTGGTCATATTGTGAGTTTCACGGCATTCTCTCAACTTTGCGCCATCAATAGCTACAAAACGTCCGCCTCTCTGAATGAATTCTCGTGGAAGCTTCTGTTCTGCAATTATCTCATTTAGACTGGTGGGGGTTATTGTGGTAACGCCATAGCGTTTGTATACTACGCCAGAATCTAGCTCCCCTCTGCGGGTTTTTTGACCAACAACGATAGGTGTTGCATTGAAGAAATGAGCAACAGTCTGTAGGGCAAAGGCATCGATTCTATTCAACCCGTCAATATTATTGAGAATCTTCACGAGAACTAGCTCATTACCTCTTCTGGCAACAAGATCAAAGCAGCTGGGGCGTACATCGCACTGAGATGAGAGGCTAAATCCAGCATCCTCTAGGTTGTCAATCACATCCTGAATCAGCTCTATTCTACCGTGTGCCAATTTCTATTCCTGTATCCATTTCATAATGAAGCCTTTTCAGATTATCTAATTGTGAACCATTTGGTGCCATATTCTCGCTTTCAATAACATCGAAAAAGAATCTAACCAAGGAAACCGCTTGGTGGGATGGTGAAGCCCAAGGTAGTGGGCAGTTTCTTTCTTATTATCTGCACTTGCGGGCCGACGTATCTATGTACGGGTGTCCATTCGCCCATTTTATCCCATTCTAGGTCAACATATCCTACCAATCTGGTGAGACGGAACAGCTCTTGCTTTGACCCAGACACGGAGAATATTCCAGGTCCAAAATCGGTCCGTCTTAAAATCACGATGAGGATGAAGAAAGTATCGTGGTATTCTTTGGGAACTTCTGAGATTAGCCATTCAATTTCCTTTGCCTTGAAGGATTATTCCGTCCCGCCTCTCGTTTTGAAGACGTGGTTCTCACTTTGAGATGCACTTGCCAGAGAGCCTCTCTTTGCCGGGAGATGGTCATTTGCCGAATCCATTTCCTTCTCAATCATTCGTTCTAGAAAACGGTTCAAATCGGGATCTCCGCCACTCTGGTCACCAAGAAACGATGGTCCTTTTCAAGAGGAGCTAAATCAATATTCTCTATTACTTCTAAACCGAGTTCAGTCATAAGCGAGATTTCCTTTTGATAGATTTCGTCCAGTGGGGCTGTAGAATCGATACTTCTTGCCTTAATTGCAATAAGCCCCCATGACCCAAAGGAACCGAATTTCCTGAGGTTATCAACCAATATACTAGCCTGTTGAGTCTGTGCAACATCTTGATACACAACATCAATGGGACCCCCCACCATTGGTGAGTACTCGGCCGGATGTCTTGCGTCTGCAACTATAGGCACAATATTGGGTCTGAAGGAGGCAACTTGGACCAGTTTACGTGCCACACGAGGTGAAAACTCGACAGCATATACTATACCTTCCTGGCCGACAATATCCGAAACATGGCTAACTGTGGTTCCTGATGCCGCGCCAAGATAGAGAACACGAGAACCGGGCAAAATGGGCATTTCTCGAAGCCCCTTTGTTATTGCAGCTGCTAGTTTTGAACGTCGTCCGGACCAGAGTCTATATTGGGCGTCATCCTCTTTCAGAATTTTCTCGCCATAGATTGGCTTATGTTCAACTAGACTGCGCGTACAAAGCGTAGTCCGTCCCTTACTCTTGGCAACGTAAACGCCCGGATACTTATGTTGCTCAATATCAGTCATCTATTAGTTCCTCCCTCATCCTTTGGATTTTTGTGAGCCTCTCCGAGTGTTTTCCTTTTTCTTATCGCCTTCGTCAGGTTCAGGGTACTGCTTCCTAATCTCTTCAACTCGGGAGTTCAAATCCTGCAGTAATTTGTCGCCAATATAGCGGTCAGAGTATGCATCCACACGTGCAGCAATAGTGAGCTTGCCTGCCAACGCACGAGAAAGATTCCCTCTTTGCCAATATGGAGCAGAATGAATCAATGGTATCTGAAAGATAACCCCATGTTTTGGAGGAGTGGCTTTGGTCTTCATACTCCGGAAAAGGGCTTTCTCAGCCCCATAGATTTGGATAGTACTGGATGGTTTTCGTGCCAGTTCTTTCAATGATCCAGCTAAGCTGATGAGTCTGGCACTGACCATGTGTCCTGCCAAAGCAGTCATGTTGGGAGCCACGGAGTCCATAAGACTGCCAATGTACTCTTCTAGTTCTCTACGCCGGGAATACATATTCAATACTAGCTCTGCTAGTGATGTGAGTGCCTCCACATCACGCTCGGAGAAAGGAGCACCAATGTCCATCACTGAAGAGTCTAGAATGCGATCTGCTAATTCGTCACCGACCCCTGCTTCTTCAAGCAGAGCTGAATCGATTGCCGTCTTATTTCCACTCAGAGTTATGATACGAGCAAGCGTTTCATGCTCTTCGACAAGGTCTGAGAGCGACGGGAAATGAAGGGTATACCATTCTCGAAGTCGCATTGCAATCATATTAATTGATTTGTCGATTTCCTCTACTGCATCAACGGCATTCTTGACCAAAAGGTCTTCCTGCTGAATTGCCTTGCTAATCGTTCTTCGAGCCACCTCAAGAGAGACCTTCTGCCGGAATTGGTCAATCTCATCCTTTGAGTCTACGATTTCTTCTCTCATGAGGTGAGTGGCCTCGGTACTTCTAAACATCCTCAAAACATCAGAATCCTCCTCAATGCTAAACGAGGTGATGCTGTTTGATTTCAAAATCGCTGCAAGATTGGGATTGGAAACAATCAACGAATCGGGTGCAATAGCCTTCATGAATTGGTTGACAGGGGTAGGAATCTCTTCGAGATTGCCCTCATTCAAATTGAACAATACAGCAGATGAGAGCGAAAGGTCAGGATAGAATGACTTCTTTTTGGTGATTTCTCCCAATTCATTCAGCAAGAAAATTCCAAAGGGAGTCAACGTAAGGTATTGCGTCATGAGGGTTCACTCTACTGATACAATCCACAGATAGCATCGGATAAGTGTGTTGTCCAGTGTCCTTATTACCAGTAGTTGTTGGTACTGAGCCGGGAATAAAATTGGAGATAGCAGGTTACTGGCTTGCGTCAGGGATTCTTGGTGTTTCAGCAGCATCGATTTCACGAGTATATCATAGCGGCGCAGACGTTGTAGTAACAAAGTCTATTGGACGTCATCCCAGAAGAGGACATCCAGGACCGATTTTGGCCGAATCGCATAATGGTCTGCTTAATGCTGTCGGATTAACCAATCCGGGCATCGAGGAATTCAGCAGAGAACTGAGTTCAATAAATTTGAGTGAGATACCAGTGGTAATCAGTATATTCGATGAAAAGGTCGAAGGCATGGCCGAATTGGCGATCCAAGCCTGTGATCTCAATCCTCGAGCTCTAGAACTCAATCTCTCTTGCCCCCATGCCGAGATTTCACAGATTGCACATAGTCCGGAACTCACCCATGAGTTTGTGAAGGGAGTAACGGATGTTGTTGATTGCCCTGTATTTGTGAAAATCACACCGAATGCGTCAAATATCATCGGAGTTGGGTTAGCTGCCCAGAGAGCGGGAGCAGATGCAGTTGTTGCTGTGAACACTCTAAGAGCCATGAAAATCGACATACTTCAAAGAAGACCGGTATTGGGCAATGCAGTTGGAGGTCTTTCTGGAGCGCCGCTATTTCCTGTGGCTGTGAGGTGCATTTATGACTTGCATTCGGCGCTTGATATTCCAATCATTGGAGTTGGAGGGGTTTCCACATGGAAGGATGCAGTGGAGATGCATTTAGCTGGGGCAAGTGCTATTCAGATTGGAACATCTGTGATGGAAGGGCTTGAAGTCTTTCGTGAAATCAAAACTGGAGTAGCAGAGTATCTGGCGAGGGAGGAATTTCAAAGCACTTCCGAGATTGTAGGGCTTGCCGGAGGTAAGAGATAATGAATACAAGAGAACTTCTCGGTAATCCCGTTTCTGTTAAGATAGTGGACATTGTGCAGGAGAATAGCCGTGACTGGACGCTGTATTTCAAGAACAATCAGCCCAGTCTAGAGGTGACGCCGGGACAGTTTCTGATGGTGTGGGTCCCAAGCGTGGATGAAATACCAATGGGCATATGCCACTTCAATAAGGAAACCATGGGATTTACCGTTAGACGGGTTGGTGAGGCAACCAAAGTATTGAGCACTCTTGATGTCGACGATTGGATAGGTATTAGAGGACCATTTGGCACTGGCTATGATTTACATGGAGATTCAGTTCTAGTGGTGGGGGGCGGAATAGGCATGGCACCATTGCGATTGCTCACGAACCAGTTACTACGAGGGCGGAGAGAGGTGGATCTTATTATTGGGGGCAGAGAAGCCTCCGAACTTCTCCTTTATGAGTTTGGGAGTGCTTCAAAGAGAAACTTGGAAATCCATATTTGTACTGACGATGGCTCGCGAGGAATCAAAGGACTGGCTACTGAAGTGGCAACCCGTCTGATTACTGAACAACAATTCGACTCGATATACTCCTGTGGGCCAGAAATGATGATGCATGAGATGTTCCAGCTCAGCCGGAAAAAGGGGATTAAGTTTCAGGCATCACTTGAGAGGTATATGAAGTGTGGGTGTGGCATTTGTGGCACCTGTTCAATGGACCCAAATGGTGCACTAGTATGTCAAGATGGGCCTGTCTTCTCAGGAGAAGAACTTGAAAAGATAGAAGAATTTGGAAAATACCATCGTGATGAGATGGGTATCAAAAGAAAATTCTGAATGGCAGGTAGGCAGTGAAAGCTCACCTGCAATTAATTATAGATACTACTTGCGGACGCCAACGGTTTGACCCTTGACGAATCGTTTGATGTAGTTTTTCTTGTTGCGAACACGGGGAATTGGTGTGTGTCGCTCGCGACCCTTAACCTTAGGAGTCTGCTCTCGGACCTTACCAGCCTTTGTTAGTGATCCATGTGATCCAGGCATCTGTTATTTCCTCAAAACCCATTCCGCAGGCTGATAATATAAGGCTATTCCAATGGACTGCTCGGTTTACGCCCTAGATTCTTATGACCTTAATAGACAACGGCAAGATGTGCTCTTGGTACCAACCACAGCTGCTGCCAACATCTGCCCCTTAAATTGAGCACACCCAGCTACCCTCTTTTTCGCTTGGTTGCGGCTGTGGAAATTGGTATTACATAATTCGTTTTTATTATCTGCTAGATTGGCGATTACCACACCGGATATCATAAATCTAAAACTCGTTTGAAGGAGTTAGATATGGCAGACCCACCGGATACCTATTCACTGCATAGGGAGATTATCCAGTCTTTGCTTGAAAAAACACAAGACTTGGACAAACAGGTAGTGAATAGAGTGAAAAACGATGTTTGCGGGAAATACAATCTAGGTGACATACCGTCTAACGCAGATATTCTTCAAGATACGGTGGGTGAAGAAAGAGAAACTCTACTGGAGGTCTTGCAGAAAAGGCCGGTTAGAACAGTGTCAGGAGTAGCAGTTGTTGCTACAATGACAAAGCCCCATCCCTGTCCTCATGGTAAGTGTGCCTATTGTCCAGGAGGACCTGATGTAGGAGTACCTCAAAGCTACACAGGACATGAACCCGCAACAATGAGAGGAATCCAGAATGATTTTGACCCCTACAGGCAAGTGATAGGAAGACTTGCTCAGCTGGAAGCCACCGGTCATAGCACAAACAAGGTAGAGCTCATTGTCATGGGAGGGGATTGGTGTTCAAAATCCAATGAGTATCGTGAAGAGTTCGTGAAGGGCTGCCTTGACGGTATGAACGGCAAGAGAAGCAAGAACCTAGAAGAAGCTAAGGAACGAAATGAAACCTCCGCAAGGAGAAATGTCGGTATTACGTTCGAAACGCGTCCAGACATGGTCACACCAGAGAATATTGATGATATGCTCCAATTTGGCGCTACGAGGGTGGAAATTGGAGTTCAAACACTCTCCAATGAAATTCTTGAGTATGTTGACCGGGGACATTCTACAAGGGAAACTGCTCTTGCGACACAGTTGCTTAGAGATAGTGGTCTGAAAGTCTGCTATCACCTAATGCCTGGTCTCCCTGGCTCAACCCTCAAAGGCGACCTCGAGGTGTTTGATAAAATCTTCCAAGATGAGCAATATCGACCAGACATGCTCAAGGTCTACCCAACAATCGTAGTGAAGAACACGAAACTCTATGATTGGTGGAAGAATGGAGAATATGAGCCATACTCAACGGAGGAGATGGTAGCGCTTATTTCAAAGGTCGTATCTAAGATGCCAAAGTATGTCAGGATTCAGAGAATGCAGAGAGACATACCACTGCATCAGGTGGAAGCTGGTCTAGACAAGGGGAATCTTCGTGAACTGGTCCACAAACGCATGAAGGAGGAAGATCTCAGGAATCCTACCATTAGATATCGGGAGATTGGACATTTCCAAATGCGCAATGATACTGATATTCATCCAGACTCAATAAAGCTCGTGAGACGGGATTATAGGGCATCTCATGGGCAAGAAGTCTTCTTATCGTATGAGGCGACTGAGTTGGATGTTATTTTCGGCTTCTTGAGATTGAGACTACCAAGCACCAATGCTCACAGACCGGAACTCTCTGATGACACTGCAATCATAAGAGAACTCAGAGTCTATGGTCCGGTAGTTGACATTGGTGATAGAAATTCGGATGCTTGGCAACACCTAGGTTTCGGAGAAGAGATGGTAGAGCAATCGGAGAAAATTTCAAGGGATGAGTTTGGAGTCGGACGGCTTGCTGTGAACTCCGGAATCGGGGTTAAACCCTACTACCGAAATTTGGGCTTCCAAGATGACGGCCCCTACTTGGTGAAGTCGCTCTGATCTGAAACAATGTAAGAAGGCGAAAGAAGAATGGCGCCGAGGATGAGATTTGAACTCATGAGTCCAGCGGACACTGGTTTTCAAGACCAGCGCCTTAATCCAGGCTTGGCTACCTCGGCTTCAAGTTTAAGTCTTAGGACTGCTGAATTGATGCCGTGAGAATGCCTTTTAAGCTTCATGTAGTGGTTAACGGCAGAAGAGGTCATATTCATTGGAGCCAGGTTTCAAATATCGTGAACATACAGCCGACATAACTGTGGAGTGTTGGGCACCAACTATGGAAGAGGCGTTTGAACAGGCGGCCATGGGTACGTTTGAAGTTATGTTGGATACCTCAACTGTCGAACCCAAAGAAAAGATTGAGATTGAAGCTGGAGGAGCTGAACTGCCAGATTTGCTCGTTGATTGGATTACCCAACTGCTCGGTGAGGTAGATATCAACTATCAATTCTACTGCAAATTCGAAGTGCTTGAGATCTCCAGAAATAATGATTATACCCTCACTGCCAATGCCTGGGGTGAAGAGATAGATTTGGACAAACATGATACCAGAACAGAAGTCAAAGCTATGACGTATGCTGATTTATCAATAGATGGAGAAGACGAGGGCATCACAATAACATTCACTTTGGATCTCTGAGGAAGGGCTTGAAATTGCTTGAAGTTGCTCTCCCGGATACATCGCTCACGGACTGTTCTGACCTACGGCAGAAGACAGCAAAGATGGGAACTATTGGAAGAGCCTTGGCCGTCTTTAAAGTTGAGAGAGTTATTGTCTACAGAACAGATGCCCTTACTCCTCGAGATAGAAGAGACCGAGATTTGCTTCTTCGCCTTCTCCACTATCTTGATACACCCCAGTATTTGAGAAGGCGAGTTTTCCCCCATACTCCCTCTCTGAAATATGCGGGAATACTTCCTCCACTACGAACGATGAGTCACCCCATAAACCCAAATCCATCGCAAGTAGAAGAGGGAGAGATGCGTTGGGGCGTTCGAAGAGAGGATAACAAGGTGGATATTGGCCTTACCAAGGGCATTGATTATCCTCATCCCCTTGACAGTAAGGAAATGGTATTATTTGAAATAGTAAAAACAAAACCCGAAATTCGGATTGAAGAGGTAAAAAGAACAGACACTGAAATTTACTTTGGTTTTGAAATAGGGGATGTGGATAGCCTTTCGGATTATCTTATTCAGAGAGGCAATGCGACAAGGATAGTTTTCTCTCGAGAAGGGATCCCCTTTGCCAGGATTAGGTCAGGCCTGGCTTCAACCATTGAAGGAACAACCGACGTGATATCTATCTTCGGAGGTCCTACACATGGTGTGAGAGAATTGGGTCAGAACCAATTGGATAGCATTAAAGATAATATCGACTTCTGGGTAAATACGATTCCTGACCAAGGTACAGAAACAGTTCGGTTGGAAGAAGCAATGATTGCAAGTCTGGCCCTTCTTAATGACACAGTTGGCCAATTCATCACGAAATCAGGCTATCACCAAAAATAGCAGACCCAACATAATGATGAAGACACACTCCCCCCTTGGAAGCAAATATTTTCTAGAACTCGGGTGGATCCATTCTAGCCCAAGTTGGAATTTCTTCCATTGCAGGGTCATAGCCGTCCAACACATGCCTTGCAAGTATGAGTCGTTGAATCTCGCTTGTTCCTTCATAAATTTGGTATAATTTTGCATCACGGAACAGCTTCTCCAAGGGGTATTGATCAATATACCCATATCCTCCATGGATTTGCACTGCCTCGCTTGCGCACCACATTGCAGCATCGGTGGCATAAGCCTTTGCCACACTAGCCGGTACCGTGGAATCTCCCGAAGTGTCTGCTGCCCATGCAGCTTTTAGATACAATAGACGGGACGCTTCAATCTTCATGTACATTTCAGCTAGTTTGAACTGTATGCCTTCGAATTCTCGTAGCTTCTTTGTGAATGCCTCTCGTTTCTTTGCGTAATCACGAGCATATTCCATTGTAGCACGTGCCAGTCCCGTGGCAAAAGCAGCAATCGCAGGACGAGTCTGTGCGAACGTTTGCATTGCAATTAGAAAGCCCATGCCTTCACTTCCCAAGAGGTTCTCCTCAGGGACTTTGGCATCACGAAACATGATTGCGGATGTTGCAGATGCTCTGTGGCCCATTTTTTGTACTGGCTTGCCCGTCCTGACTCCAGGTGTATCCGCATCTACGATGAACGCGCACAAAGCCTGGTGCCGCTTTGAAGGATCAAGGCTAGCAAATACAGTATAGTAATCGGCTTGAGGTGCATTAGTGATCCAAAATTTTGACCCGTTCAAGATGTAATGATTCCCTTTCTTTTCTGCGCGCGTTTGAATCCCAGCCACATCACTTCCCATGCCTGGTTCAGAACAGGCAAAAGCAGCCAATTTAACCTCCTCCGTTAGCGGTTTCAGGTATTTTTCTTTTTGTTTATCTGTTCCAGCTATTATGATAGGTTCTGGCCCCAATGAATTTGCATAGATACTAGTAGTCATACCTGCACATCCAGCAGCCATCTCTTCAACAACAATACAAGCTTCTGTAATGCCCAGCCCTGGACCGCCATACTCCTCGGGGATTCCAAGATTCATGAGCCCCTCAGACCATGCATTCTTTACGATGGGCCATGGAAACTCACCAGTCTTGTCATAATAATGGGCGTAGGGAAGCATCTTTTCTTGCGCAAATTTTCGGGCTTTATTCCTGAGTTCTATCTGTTCTTCAGTCAGTGAAAAGTCAATCATATTTATACACCTGGAGGGATTAAGCTAATGGGAAAGAATAGCTCTTGCTCTATAAGTTCCTTTTGACCAAGTATTATTTCCTCAAAGATGTCTAATGAGACTTCTGCGGAAGATTGGTATAATTTGTGCTTTAGCTCTTGGCAGTCATTTGACCAACGACTTCGGGCAAGTTCCATTTCAGTTCGAGTTCTAGTGCCCCATCTTTGGGACCAGGACATCTTCTGACACAGGTCCTACATGCAACACAAAGCCAGAGGTCTACCTCAACAGTACCAAATCCTGGTGCTTCTTTTTTCAGTTCTATATCAGAACTTGGTTTTTGAGTGGCTAGTGAGCGTACTGAATCATAGAAGACAGCCTTGTTGACCGGTAATTCATCAAGAGCCTCCTTTGGGAAGTCAAAGAATTCAGATATTTTGAGATGGGGTTTTAGTTCGATTGCATCTTCTGGACAAGAAATCTCGCAGGATTTGCAGCCAAGACACTTGGAGTGATTCCATTCAACTGTGCCAAAGCCCAGTAGAGGGGCATAGCCCATATTGTCACGATAATCCGCCATGACTGAGGGTACGTCAATATCGACAAGATCTTCAATAGTCACCTTTGGTCGGGTGCTAGGAATTTTTGCTCGTGTACGATAGGACAATAACAACGCCGACTTAATTTTGTCTTCTATATCATGAAGAAGCTGAGATTGTGGCTTCTCACCATCGATTTTCACGCCTTCTAATTTATCCCGTGCCTTAGAGAAAGTTTCAAGGGAGTTTACCAATCGGCCAATGCTTTGAGGGTCAAGATCACTCAGAATTGTTTTCAATTCTGTGCTAGCTGAGGCAAGTTGATTCGCCAACGAGCTTACTAATTGGATTGTTTGTTCTGCGGCATTAAGTGTTCTGGGAACATCGAAAAGGACGTAGCCATTACGTTCTCCAGTGATGATGAGGAGTTCATCTCGCTTCATACGAAGAAGATGCTGGAGTATTCGATTTTGGGGCATCTTTGTTTGTTTAGCAAGATCCTCAGTAGTCATAGCTCCCAATTCTCGTATTAGGATGAGAATGGTCCCCCTCTCAAGTTCACTGTCCAGATAGTTGGACATCATTTTTTCATAGAGTTCGGGGTCCAGTTTTTCACCATAGACATTGAGTCCTGAAACGAGGTTTGGTCCCTTTTCCAAGGTAATCTTTAGGCGGAATCTAGCAAAGGCTTCAAGTCCCGCAGAAACCAAGAGACGCAAATCTTCAGACGTGTCATCTGTCTGTGCGGCCAGTGAAGCCTCAATTATCTTTCCAGAGATTGTTTCCAGCTCTTTTATTGAATCTGACAAGAGGGAGGCATCATAATCACCTAGACGATTCAATCGTGCTAGTGTTTCTTCAAGTGATTCCAATGAGTCTTCGAGTATGGTTACTCTTTCATCGGACAGGGATTTTAGCGTACTTCTCAATTGCTGTATGCTTCGTTTGAGGATTAGTGTGGTTTCAGGTCGTTTGTCAATGACCCGAGAAAACACTGGAAAATTATCATCAAGACCTACCATCTCCACTTCTCCTCGACTGATCATGCTAACAATTGCATTCTGAATGTCTTCAGGAGAAGTTTCAATCAACCGTGATAGTTCAACAACGGTCTTAGATCCAATGTTATTCAGAATGTACATAATCAGAGCTCTTCTGAATTCCATCAGTGTGTTGCTGCAAACAAGGTCAGCAAAGCGTTCATCCTCAATCCTTCCGTCCTGTTTGGCACGCTTTATCTGAGCTGCGGTTCTCATGAATGAGCCGTATCTTGTTTTGGGACCAAGTTTTTGAAGTGCTTCCAATGTGGCAATCGGATTAGATTCAACATTATTTCTTATCTCATGAAATTGCTCGACTATTGCTTCAAGTTCCTTAGTTGCCTCTTCTGCCTCAATCTTGGTCTGTCTCTCCAAGGTGTCTACGTCATTTGAAAGCTGTTCTGCCAATTGAGAGATTCTTACTAGTTCGGACTCGATGTCCATATCAATTGTTTCTGTATCATCAGATTTTCGCGGCTCTAGGGCTTCTTTTCTTGCCTTGAGAAGAGTCAATAACTCAGGAACGCCATCAATCTTCATTTCTTCAATACTTTGTTCTAAATCGTTGATAGCATCGGAAATGACACCTTTTTCCTTGACTTTCTCAAGGAGCTCTTTTCGCTGAGCTAGGCTTTCGAAGGTTTTGAAATACGAATTCGGAAAATCAAGAATGGTACCCACTAACGGGTCCAAATTCTGCTTGAGGGTTTCCATCTCCTGTTTTATTCTGCTAAGAGGAATTGCTTCTTCTTCTCTCAAGCCACCCAAAGAGAGAATCATATCCATCATGCGGCGGCGTTTAGGGGCCATTTCCTTCGTCGGTGAAGGTTTGCTCATGGTGCCACCTCCATCCATTTGCCAGCTGTTCCCTTATGCACCGGTGTGGGACCTAATTCATTAGCGCGTTTCGTCATTTCTTGGACAGCCTTTGTGAATCTGTCTGGTTCAGCACTAAACATCCTGAACATTTCTACTCGTTTACCGTTCCACCCAATTGCATCCAGAATATCACGTGCGACATCAACTTGTACTTGAGCAATTTCATTGCCAGTTCCACCCATATGACAACGGTCAGTTTCACATGCTGCAATCATGACTGTACTTGCACCGCTCTCGAAAGCTTTCAAGATGTCAATAATGCTTACTCGCCCAGCACATGGGACTGCAATCAACCGGGTGTTGGGGGAATACTTCATTTTTTGAGTCCCAACAATATCAATGGTTGAAACAGCACACTCCTCGCAATAGAAACACAATGTGATAGGATCATCTGAGTTGGCATTCTGAAGTGTAGAACTGATTTGTACCCATAGTTGTTCATTTGTCAGGAAATTTAGCTGTGTTGCTGCCGAGGGACAAAGACTCTGACAAACCCCACAGGCATGGCAATTTAATATATCAATTGATGCCTTGAACAGAATTTTGTCGTCTTCAGCCTCCTCCTCTGCATCAGTCTGCTCAATCATTAGGGGCACTCCCCTAGGACAGTGCTGAGCACATAGACTGCAACCCACACAATCATCAACAACAAGTACGGCACCACGAGCCACTTTCTCAATAGTGCCTTGCTGTAGTTCCTGATGGATTGCTAATGCCCCAGCCTGAGCGTCTGTAATTGCCTCATTCACAAATTGAGGCCTAGTTACAGCACCTACAGCAACTACTCCACGACGACGAGTTTCATTTCGTCTTAATTTGCCATATAGCTCCTTGATGTGCCCTTCCTCTTCTAATTCATATCCAAGAAACTCGGAGAGTTGCGATATATTATCCGGTGGTAAAATTGCTGTGGATAATACGACCAAATCTGGATTGGTATGAAAATATTGGTTAAGTAAAGAGTCATAGAACTTGACGTGGGTTCCTGCATCATCCATCCAAATCTGACTGATTCTTCCACGGATGTAGTCTACACCCATATCCCTTGACTCCTTGTATATCATTTCGTTTTCAAAAGGAACCCGAATGTCCATGTAGACAATTTTTATTGTGGTATCAGGAACTCTCTTCAGAATTTCTATTGCATTATCTATTGCAAAGGTACAACAAAGTTTACTACAATCGCGTTTGTAATCCTCAGACCTGCTTCCAACACATTGAACCATTACAACTTCATTCACAGGTTTGCCATCAGAGGGGCGAGTTAGGTTGTCTTCATTTAGCATTTGTGACAATTCATATTGTGTTAAGACGTCAGGATTCTTGGAGTACATGTACTCGTCCATCATAGATGGCTTGAATTCCTTGAATCCCATTGCCAAGATAATAGCAGAAGTGTCCAAATCGGTTTCTTCACCATCGGAAACGAGATGTACATGAAAGTCGCCCATTTCTCCTTTTACATACTTTACTCGCGTGTTAAGTCTGATTTCGATGTTAGGGTCTTCCTCGACTGCTTCCATTCTCCCGCTTAGTATCTCTTCACCACTTTTTCCAGTTGGTGCTACTACAGGCAAGTTCAGTACATGCCCGCCAAGTTTTTCTTGAGCCTCAACTAGAACTACTTTGTAACCAAGATTTGATAGGTTTAATGCTGATTCTATGCCAGCAATCCCTCCACCAATGACTGTTACATGTTGTTGAACTTCCTTGTTTTCGGCCTCGAAACTAGTGGAGAGAGAAGATAAAGCAAGAGCGCCTCGAATCATATCAAGCGTCTTAGTGGTCGCCTGTTCAGGGTCTTCATGGACCCAAGCTGAATGTTCACGTAGATTGACATATTGAATTCTTGACGGATCGAGCCCGTGGTTCTGCAAATATTGATCGATTCGTGGTTGGATTTTCTGTTTTGTACAAGCAGCAATAATCAAGCGGCCGTCTTCCTTTTTGACAAGTTCTGCAATTTGTGCAAGCCCGTCTTCTTGGCAGAGTTGGTCATGAACCATAGTAGCCGACGCGAGTTCCATTTCATCTGTTTTAGCTGAAAGGATATCATAATCAAGGGAAAGTTGTTTTCCACAGGTACAGAGGATAACAGGTGTTTTGTTATTGGACATCGTTTCATTTCCTCCCCTGAAGAATTAGTGATGCAACCGCACGTGCCTGAGTTACACTCTCCGGAATCTCAGCGGGGCCTAGAGCTGTTCCACATGCATAGATGCTTTCCCCTACTCTAACCTTGTTTTCAGGCGTGGACTCATGTGGAGCAAGAAAACCACTGGAAAGACCAAGCTCTAATGATTTGAGAATGTTATGAGGGTCCTCAGACGGCTCTAATGCCGATGAGAGTACGAAAAGATCAACAGTGAATTTGAGATATTTGTCGAGAAGGGAGTCGTAGACAATTACGTTCAATGTATCTTCATCTAGTGGTTCGACTTGAGTTATACGGCCCCGAATGAATTCCACTCCTGCCTCTCGAGCGTCGCTATAATAGCGCTCATGTCGGTCATATGTACGGATGTCTATATACACAACAGATACCCGATTCGCATCTCTCTCTGTCTTAGCAATGATGGCATGCTTCAAGGCATAAACACAACAAATCTTGGAACAGTATGGATAGTAATTCTCATCACGACTGCCAACACACTGCACCATCATTACATTCTTGGCGGGAGCCTTATCTGATGGTCTGAGCAATTGCCCCTTATCCTCTCCCAAAGGGTCCATCACTTGCGCCAATTCAAGCTGTGTGATAATATTTGGATGAGTTCCATAGCCGTATTCATCTACATTTACAGGTTTCATCTCATGATATCCAGATGCAAAGACAATATCTGAAACCTGAATTTCCTCGCGTGTTTCCTCTGAGGCCAAATTAATCGCACCAGTTGGACACTCTTCTTCGGCTTCCTTTGCACCATCGTCCAATTTTGATGGGTCGAATACTACAGCTTGCGGTTGGCACTGAGGAGAAGTGAGATAGAATGCCTTTGATTTTTCCATGCAAAGACCGCACATGATGCATTTTTTGTTATCGACATATTTTGGTTCAGAGGATATTTTTACCAAGAATTCGCCGGATTTGCGAGTTATTTCTTTCACTGTTGATGATATTTTCAAATCAATATTGGGTTGATCGAGCAAGGCACTGCGATAGAAGCATTTTCTGATTCCCGTCCGCCAGCGATTACTCTCAAAGCAGTAGAAGCAATCATCTGTAGGGAAGGCTTTGTACAAGTCCAAGGCATTACCGCCCACAGATGATTCTTTTTCCACCAACACCACATTTACTCCTGAATCAGCTAACTCTACTGCGGCAGTCATCCCTGCAACACCAGCTCCGATGATAAGAACAGGGTCGGACATTAACTAACGCACCTCATCCACTCAAATGTTTGAGAATTGGTTCAGCAGGCACCCGATTTAGTTCCAAACCTAGCACTTCCGCATCCAAGCCCATTGCAAGCCCGAGTATCTGGGGATAATGTAGTATTGGCAAATTGTATTCTTCTCCGTAGGATTCCTTCAGTCCAAGCTGCTGCAAATCTAGTTGATTTCCACAAGCAGGACATACGACGGTAGCAAAGGAAGCGCCTGCTTCGGTCATCGACTTGAGCTTATCACGAGCCAGTCTAATTGCTAGAGGCTCATCAACAGGCAAAACAGTAGCGCCACAACACTGTTTCCATATTGGGTATTCAACTACTGTGGCACCTGTCACCGATACAAGCTCGTCTAAGATTTCACGATTGAATTCAGTGACATCTGGAGGACGTAGAAGATGGCATCCATAATGAATGGCAATACCTACACCATCCAATGGTCTTGTGATTTTCTTTTTGATTTCTTCAATTCCAATATCAGTAAAGAGAGCTTCGACAAAGTGACGAGGACGGATACTTCCAGTGAACTCAAGACCCTCCTCTTTCAGTTTGGAGTTGACTTTCTTCCTATAATCTTCGTCATGTTTCAGAAGATGGTAGACATCTTTTAGCGACCCAAAGCATCCGTTACAGGGGGTAACGATATCATGGCCATCTTTTTCTGCAATGGCAAGCGTTCGCGCATTTACTGTCGCCCAACCAAGGTAGTCAATGGCACGCAGGTTAGGACTTCCGCAACAAGCTACATCTTCCATGTAATTTAGTTCCATACCTAGTTCGTTTGCCACACGAAGCATTGATGCCTCATAATTCGGATAATTTGCTGGCACGCTACAACCCATATACAGGCTATACATTGGCATTCTAATCATCGCCTCCAACGATTTTACCAGTGCGAGTTTCTTTCAGAATTGATTTTATCTCATCAGTCGAGAGGCCTGGAAGTTCCGGCTCCAAATCAAGATCTTCTCGTTCCCAATCCGCTGTTATGACGTAAAGCTGCCCATTGGTCATCAACTCATCCGCAAGGGTAACTATATTCTCTGGTATCATTCTTTGTTCAGAGGCAAGATTCTTGCAATCAAAAAATATGTCAGTTACGCGAACATTCTGTGGACATCTCTCTTGACATTGAAAACAGGTAAGGCAGAGCCAGATTTCTTTGGATGAAAGAACCTCTTCCTTCATGCCCAGAATAATCATTCGAATAAGCTGATGCGGTTTGTATTCCCATACGCTTGCTATTGGGCAGGCGGCAGTGCAGGTGGAACATGCAAAACAAGCAGATAGCTCTTTTCCATGGGGCATGCTCTTTATTTCATCTCGAAATGAAGATTCGAGGTCCGATATCTCTATAGGCTCTATAATAATAGCAGATTTGTCAGCTTTTTCTTCCGTTCCGGACATTGAAGGACCACCATTCTAGACCTGTCTATTGGGTAGACGATTCAGCGAAATTGTACACAGTATTAAAAGTTTGTAGGAACGGTAGATATTATCATAGGAAACGAGGCTAATCCCGAGATTGAATTACCTCGTGAGGAGGACCGCGTTCATAAATTAGTTTCATTATTCCAAGAATGAACAGAATGGTTGACACTTCGTAAGCTACCAAATATGATATGGGCTGCATATTGAGAGGATAGAAGAAGACACCGACGAATGCTAAAGCGATGCATATGATGGTAGTGATAATCAATAACCAATAACGGTCAGCAGGCATAGATTCAGCTGTGGAGGGGGTGCCTTTAGACATTTCTCTTTTCATCCTCAAATCCTTTCAGGACCATCCTTAATTGTTTCTCTAGGTTACGAAGGCCTTCAATCACTTCCTCACGCACTGACTGACTTAATCTAAGCAAATATGATTTGATTTCTTTTGGATTACCACCAATGCCCTCAAGTGTCGTACTCTGTCCGCTCAGCAGTTTCATAGAGGTTGTAGTTGCAACCATGAGCTTCTCAAACTGGGCTTCGGAGTGTGCTATTTGCTTTTCAAGTGATACAAGCGTTGAACGAATTTCGCTGCTAAGGGATTCATCGTCCATTTATTCACCCTCTTTTCTCTCTTCAGGAACAATACGGCTGACTGTGCCATTTCGAAGCCAGACTTTGGCGTTGTGAATAGGAATCATTGCTACGTCCTCCTTGTCAAAAGGGCCATAAATTTGCTCGTCCATTCCCACAAAGGCCTCTTCAATCGGCTGGAGAAAACGAACCATCACATAATCTAGCTGACGGGTATCATCGTCATCTGTAGCTTCTTCAGTTGCAGATGTATCAGAATTTGATAGTTTTACTGTTGCAGAGGGGCTGCCAGTAATCGTATTCTCTACGAATTCATCGTGTCCTGAAAACGCTCGAAATACTCGATTATAGAACTCTTCCTCCGAGATTGTCATATCTCCTGATGGCTCTTCCTGCATTACTGCAGCTTGCAAAATTTTGTTCCTACGAAGGATGAGCAGGTCTCTCAACATAAATTCCAAATTGATGGCTTCTTGTTCATATATCTCCGCCTGAATATCTTCATTTGCATGAGTTTCAGCAAATCTTAGTCGTATATTTGAAAGACATTCAATCATTTTTGAGAGCTGCAAATCCTCAAGATCACCTAGAGCCTCATCTTGTTTCTCTGATTCCCAGAATTTGCTGATGTCGTCGTATTGGTACTCACTCAATTACCGCCATCCCCTTGCAAAGCAGGAAGATACCAACCGGAGTGGGTATTTCCACAGTTTCATTGTTAAATGGACCGTATGTTTGATCAGCAATCCGAATCTTAGGTACTTGGATCGGCCTTTTGGGAAAACTGATGCGCAATTTCTCATCAGAAAACACCAGAGGATCTGTGAATGGGTCAAATTCGTCTAGTTCAGTCCTGGATATCTCTTTTACAGCAAAACCAGTTTTTCCATTCAAACTTCCTATTAGTCGGATAACTCTATGAATATCATGCGTGACAGGAAGATCAATTTCAGCTCCATAATTCTGGAGAGCGTTTTCTGCGATTGTTTGCCAAGACTTTGGACCCACTCCTTTAACTTTATGGCTGAGTATCGGAGGATCATGAGATAGACCCATAATTGCTGCGTCCTTATTTTCAGATAGTGGCTCTACCCATCGGTCGTTACCATTGTAAGCATCAATACGCTTGATGAAAAGGATCATTGCATCAGCAATTTTTCTTGATAATGATGGTATTTGCCAGTTTCCCAAGTCGCCCGAGGGGACAACTCTTAGTTTTCCATCAGCCTTGATGGTGCTATTCATACCCATTCCTGTGATGAAATGGGCAATTTCTACACGGGCGCTGGAGTCTACTTCGAGAATCCTAGGCGTGTTTACCCGGATGTGATATCCCCGATGTCCACTGTAGTTCAGCTGAATCTCGTCTTCATCAAATCCGAAACTATCCAAGAGGAATTCTTCATAGAGTTGGATTGTAGTCTTTTTTGCGTCTTCCAGACATTTATCACATAACCACTTCAATGTTCGAAACGATGTATGTTTGCATTCAGGGCATTCCTCCGGTGCTGGTCCTTTTCCAATCGTTTGGCATTGAGGGTTCTCACATAACCAAGAATCGTGTTCATAAGCGCAAGGTGATTCTAGATGGTCGGCATCAATATCGAATACTAATTCGGCACCCTTCCAACCCTTTTCCATCATATTTCGAGCTACTGGAACCTCGTAAAATGCTGCTGAGTGATAGATGCTATGAGGAACTGTCTTTACCAGCTCATTAAGGAGGTGGTCCTTCGAACGGAATCCGATATGACGGGACCAATTGTTTATTTGGATACCTTTTGCGCCGCAGTTGGGACAACTCGAGATTCTTGCGTACGATGTTCCTGATTTCCCGCATCCCACCTTTCTTTCGGATCCATTGACCTTTTCGATCCTCTCAATACATCTCCAAGTAAATTGCCATAATTCCATCCCGAATTCTCTATTTTGCACCTTTGTTGGGATGTCCACAGTGTCGTGATGTGTACGGTAGTAGTCTTGGAACATCAGCTGGAGAAATTTCCGAGTTCTTGCTTTATCGTTCTCTGACATCACCGGCCATCTCAAAACGCTGGATTCATCGACGCTCTACTCGAGGTGCCAGAACGAAGCTAATACTGCCTCCCTCTGCGATTGCAAAATCGATTTGTATAGGCTTATCATTACTGAACTGGAGAGTAACGCTATCGCTACCCATGGCCTTGGTGATTTCTGCGAGATAATTCAAAGCGTACATCGCTGTTGCATTATTCTCAACTTGAAGTTCAAAGAGAGGTGACTCTTCATCGCCTTTTTTCAGTGACACCTCTGCTTCTCCGGTGTCGCCCTCGCCTGCAAACGTAATGCTTTTCGAGTCCGAAATAATCTTGACGTGATTCGATATTACTCCAATGTCCTTTACCGCTTGCTTGAAAGAATCAGCAAACATTTCAGCTTTGACATCAAAGGATAGCTTTGGCGGCTTGCTTCTGCTATCGGGGGGAGTAAGAAGCTGTAAGCTAAATCTGCGTTCTGCTTGACCAAGCATTCGTATTTCAAAACGATTGTCTTTCTCATCCAAATCGAATTCAAGTCGGTCATCACCCGCCATTCTCTTGCTGACTTTCGAAAGCTCATCTATCCCCAAACATACATCATGTTCCTTTTCACAGGAGTACTCTTGAAATACTCCAGCGGGTAAATGAAGATCGATCATTGCCGCCTTTGAAGAGTCCAGTTGACGTAAAGAAATTCCGGACTTAGAGACGACAAAGTGGGCTTCAGTTAGCAGTGTTGCTAATGCGTCCACTATTTGCTTCCATGTCTTTGTACTGTCTAAGGTCGCATGAAACATTTTGGCTCCTCCAACTCAAGTATTATCCTCGAGATGCTGGCTTAACTCTTTCTCCAAGGGCTAGAACTTCCTTGAAAAGGTTGATGTCTAGGGAAGTGACTCCGAATGCTGAAAAGGCAATCAATCTGATGTCCTCATCAGGGTTCTCTTGGTTTTGTTTAATATCCCCGGTGAGGATATACCTTTCTGCTACTTTCAATTCTTCATCAATTGTCACTGTTATCGTCCCTTGTTTACCCATTTCATCGCAGATATCTTGCACTAGAGCAGCTCCAGGACGAGATTCTACTACAATGCAAATGATTCTCACAGGATTGGGGGTATGCTTGGATAGCTCTCTGACCTTGTAATACTTTGCAGGCCTTCTACGGGAGAACTGTTTTTGGGTCAAGCTGCTTTCCCCGCTTCATATTGCATATGTGGGTCATGAGTAATAATCCCAACGCATTAATTGAACCAGTTGGAAATGAGTTAAATTTGTTTGCCACAGTATATAGTTCTGCTATCCGCCGTAATTTCTCCAAGTATGTTTACATTTCGTACATCTATAGAACTCGGTTGCACCCTCATCCCCACGCCTAGTTTGAACTGTCCAATAGTATGCCTCGTTGTTTCCACATTCAGGACACGATGCTGCAGTTTTGGGCATTGGAATTTCTTCATCTTCAACTATCACAATTTTGTCCTTTGGAGATTTTTCCACGTTCTGCGAAACCGTGAGTTTGCCTTCTATCGCCTTTGTATGCCCACAACTCCTGCATTTTAGGGCACGTTTGTTATCTTCATCAGTGAATGGTACCATCATGGCACCACATTTATCGCAGAATTCCATCTATCGTACAACTCCGTTTCTCGGCAAATGAAAATGCATGTCATTAAAGCATTGCTGAATAGCATTAGTTCCTCGCTACAGCTTAGCTTGTTCGTGGATGCGGCAGTTTCTTCATATGAGTTTCTAGTAATGACTGAAAAGCAGCTGCAGCTACTTCACCCTCTCTCTTTCTGCTAGTAGTTGAGTCTATTTCAAGAAGGGGAATAAGATGCTGAATGAGTGACTCTATTGTGACCTTCTCCTTCATCCATAACCAGGCCATGATAGCCTCATAGGCATCACCCGCACAACCCACATCACAACGTCCCGTCATGTAGTCATACACTTTCGTAGATCGAATGGCTCTAGCTAATACGCTGTCTCTCACTTTCACGCCCATGGCTTCGTGTAAAACTATAGACTTGGCAATGGAGTAACAGAGGTTTACCAGATTGTCTCCGATTTGTGCCAGACCTTTGTCGTTTAGGAGAGATTCGAGGTCTTCATGTTCAATAAGTGGTGTCCACATTTAGTTCACCACGTGCAACCTTGCTGATTTATTTCCTATTCTGGGGAGTCAGAGGCTACTTCTGAAAACATCTTTCTGAATTCTTCACTCCGAGCTAACATCTTTTCTAATGCCTCCCTCAGAACGACATTTGTATGTCGTCGATTAGTTCGGAGAGTAAAGACAGGATGGGCCAACAAAGGGTGGTCTAGGCTGTACCCAGCAAACTCAACAGAGGACTCTTCCAAGAGCGTCTTCCTCAGTAAATTCGGGAATGAGTGCCCTTCTCCTACGAGCTCGAATTGAAGTTCTGAACGATCAAAGTCGATTAATTTTAGTTCCATAGTTATTATCTCCTACTTCTTCGACTGCCACGGCGGTCGTCCCGACGGCTGGATGATTTCCTCCGAGGTGCAAGATCCGGACGGGTTTCTAATCCGAAGTTCTCACCGTAATCGTCTGCGACCTCACGAGTTTCTCTGTTTTCGCATCTAAGACAAATCATGTTGTTATGTGTTGTCAATGCTAATGCATTTCCACATTTAACGCACTTACCCAGAATTACACCAAATTCATTCCCCACCAAAGTGAGTTCAACAGGAATTTCGTGGTTGCTTAATGCCTTCCCGCGAATAATATCTCCTTGTTCTAGGGCATTATGCATGCTCTTCAGATATCTTCGAGTCACATTGCTAATGTGAATCTCGCCAACCATACCTGGAAGCATATCCTTATCATTACGTTTCACAAGTTCTACTTCTGCGCGTTGGTCATAGACTAAAGTAACCTCGCCAACGAGTGAGTCACCCTCCTCTGGGAGTGCAATTTTCTTTCTGCCTTGTTGGTCTAGAACACTTACCGTTCGTTCTTTGATGTCCATTGAGACCGTACCGGCTGTGCTTGCATATACCACGCCTTCATTCTCGTAAGTTCCATAACCAGGCGTCATTTCTTCAATAACACATAGAGAGTCTCCTGGTACGACTGTATCTCCACTCTTTACATCAGCCATTTTTTATTTCACGCTCATGAACGCATATCCTGTACAAGTCAACATTGACAATGTGTTTTCTTTTCCTATGAAAGTCGTATATCTTTGATATTGGAAAGTCAAAGGTCTCCAGTTGCGTGACCTTCCCTCCAAATCTTTGAATATAGTCTTTCAGGAACCGTCTATTCTTTTCACCAGCCAGGTGTATGCTGTATACTACTCGAGAAATGGACATGGCTTTTTTCAGGAATACCAAATCTGCACCTCGTCTTTGTACTCCGAAAGGAGGATTGCTCACAACAGTATCAACTGCGTTAGTAAGATGCAGAGAGGCAACATTGCCTAGTATTAGGTCTACTATGTCCTCTGTCCCGAGTAAGGAAGAATTCTCTCGAGCGACCTTTAAGGCTTTGCTTTGGATATCGATTCCAATAACAGCACGAGCACCTAAGAGTGCAGCACCATTGGCAAATATTCCATCCCCGCAGCCCAAATCACAAACGAGCCGGCTGCGGATATCGTCATGGTCCATCTGAGCAGAAAATAGAATTGTTGCAGCGATTGGGGCAGGTGTGGGATAACTCTCAATTTCCGCACGATGACCCGAGAACCGTTTTGTGCCTTGTAGAGCAATTTCTAAGTCCCTTAACTTCAAGATAGTATTCGTCCTTTCTATTTCGTGACAAAATCTAGGGTCACAGACTTAGATATGAAATGTAGTATTGATGATAGAAGAAAATGTAATACGTAGATTTATCTGGTTCAAAAGTTCCAGTGGAAATAATGGTGGCTCGAGTGGAAGCACGTGTATTTCCAGTGGAGCACAAACCTGCTCCAAAAGGAGATGGAGAGATCCATGAGTAAACAACCTAAGCTTGACAAGCTATTTGATAAATTCATCCAAGGACAGGCAATTTTCAAAGATAGAAATGCTTTGAGACCTACCTATGTTCCAGATGAATTACCATTTAGAGAAGAGCAAATGGGACGAATAGGGTCCATTCTAGGCCCCTCCCTTCGAGGCGCGCCTCCCTCTAACATCTTATGTTATGGCAAAACCGGTACCGGAAAGACAGTTGTTGCTCGTTACGTGCTGAATATGTTAATTGAGAAAGCCAAGCAGAGCTCCATAAGAGCACCATTCAGCGCATTTGTAAACTGCAGAATTGTTGGAACTAACTATAGGGTTCTAAGAAAATTATGTACTGAAATCGGTGCTAAAATGCCTGATGGTTCAGAAGTGCCGTTCACAGGATTGCCAACTGATGAAATTCGGTCAATGCTGAAGAAGGAGCTCGATTCTGAGCCGAATATCATGGTTGTTGTTTTGGATGAAGTGGATAGCTTGGTAAAACGGGATGTGAACCAAGGCAATGACATCTTGTATGGACTCACTAGGATGAATGGCGAGCTTGAAAGGAGCAGAATCTCTATTATTGGAATCAGCAATGACCTGAAATTCAAAGAGATGTTAGACCCTCGTGTATTATCAACACTTGGAGAAGAAGAAGTGATATTTTCCCCCTATAATGCAGTGGAACTGAAGGGAATTCTAAAGCAGAGAGTCGCGATCTCGTTTAATCCAGGAGTCATTGAAGATGATGGCGTTATCAACTTGGTGGGGGCGCTGGCAGCTCAAGAGCATGGTGATGCAAGACGAGCCTTAGATTTGCTCCGAACTGCAGGAGAGCTGGCTGAGAGAAATGGAGAGGAAAAAGTCACCCAAGAATATGTTCGTGCAGCCCAGAAATTCATAGAACGTGACACAATCATAGAAACCGTCAAGACACTCCCCATGCAATCCAAGGCAGTGCTTTTTGCGGTATATGCCCTTGCAGACAGCGGCAAGAAAAAAATATTCACGGGTGAGTGTTATAACACATACGTTGAGATTGCCAAACGCATGTCATTGGATACTCTCACTCAGCGCAGAATCAGTGACCTAATCAGCGAGCTTGATATGCTCGGCCTCATCAATACTACTGTGGTTTCGAAGGGGCGATATGGCAGAACGAAGAAAATACGACTCGCGGTAAGTAAGAAGCAAATTGGATCGATTTTGGATGAAGACACTCGATTATCAAAAGTTGCGAGAGATTTGCTTTCCTAGACCAAATGATGCGAACATTGAATGGATTTCTGTGCTACACATCCAGTTTTGTCATATCATAGAAAAATTCGATTTGGGGTGCTCCATTCCGGAGATTGATTAAAGTCACAATTCCGGGAGTTGGTATAATGCCTTGTTTTCTCATAAAGTCTGTTTGGGCTTGGAATGTCCCTGAGTTTATGATTTGAATGCCCCGATAGTTGTCAACGGCATTATGATGAGCATGCCCAAAGTGAACGATATCAGGCGGTGTATCAATAACCATCCAATCTCTATGCAATGGGGCAAGTTCGGTTTTTCCGCCATACAGAGGTACTAGATGCCTTTTCTGAAGAAGTTCTTTCATCCCCACAGCGGGATTTTTGTAAGATGCACCAGGGGTGTTGACAACGAGATCATCAAGCGAATCCCCATGTGTCAATAATACTTCAACTCCTTCTACTCGTACCACTGCTGGGTCTCCAAGAAGCATGACTTGATTTTTCAATTCGTACAGAGGTTTGGCAAAAACCTCTGATATAGGGGGTTTGGGCAATGCTTGCCGAGAGGCATCGTGGTTCCCCGGGATTATTATCACCTGTATTCTGTCAGGAATCTTTCTAATTTTTTGTGCAATCATCTTGTATTGATCATACAAGTCTGGAATTAGCAGATTATCTTGTTGAGTTGGATAGACTCCTATACCATCCACAATATCCCCAGAAATAAAGAGATATTCAATGGAATTTATTGTGTTTTTGTCTTCTGAGTTCACATCTTTCCCTGATAGCCAATCTATAAATCGGTCGAATTCGTCCTCCAGAAACTCTGTGCTGCCATAGTGGATATCGGAGATGAAAGCGGCATAGACATCTCGATCAGCTCTTCCAGCAGGACGTGTCGTAGGAACGTCAGGATAGAGTATATCATCAGCAATCAATCTGCCATCTTGGTCAATATAACCTGAAATGCAGACTACCTCATCAAGCAATAATGAGTTGCCTTTCTCTACTAATCGTGAACCGGTCAGCCCTTCTCGATTGGAAGGAATAACACAAATTATCGAATCCTCTTCATCTTCAAGTTCAACTATTATATTTCGGGAACGAGATGTCCTTTTGTTTCGTATCATTCCGATTACTTTTTGTTTTGGAGGTCGAGCTCTTCTTCCGCCCTCCTTCGCCAATGCTTTCCAATGCTGAGCATCGTGTTTGCGTTCTTTTGCGGCGCCCGGAGTCAATGCACCCCTCGTATCGATCCGGCTTGTGTATATCCCTTTGATTCTTTCAAAACGATCTGTAAAAAGAGCCAAGAAATCTTCGAAACATCCAGAAGAACCAACCTCACCGAAAGTGGGATTTTTTATAACGGCAATTTTATTGTCGTTTTTCTTGAGATTGGGGGACGGAGTGTCTGGGGGCTCTTCCATAATGAGTGGTTCTTTGTTAGCTTTTGGCTTGCTTCTTTTCTGTGGAAGAATTCGTTTTCTTTCTAGAGTGGTCAAATCCGATTTGGATAGGACGGTAGATACACGGGTTTGTTTTATTCTGGATAATATCATGTCAACTAATTGCATGGGGGCCTCATTTCCCATGATATACTCTAGGGCATCCGGTGAAATCTGACAGCCTGAAGAGATGAGCTTCTTCAAGATAGATTTCCGATTTATCGAAGTCAATTAGGCACCAGGTCTTTATGGTCTTGGTTGCTGTAATAAACATCTGCCTGTGAGAAGAACTTGCGATGGTGGGTCGAATAACATCTAAGATAAGCAAGCGTATTAAGTGAGTGACCAACTGCACACCCCGCCAGAACGAGTTCAGGAGATGCATTCAGAAAATGAACATTCGCAAATTGCAACGGACAGGGGGACGTAGTGGTAGTTCGTTCCTGGTCATTTTGCCAAAAGACTGGATTAAGAGACAGCAATTAGAAAAAGGAGACCCGGTGGTCGTATCAGAACGAGAAGACGGCTGCTTGATAGTGGATCCCAGACTTCCAAAGGCGGGCGAAACCAGGACAACATCAATTGATATGGAGAGCAATCTTAGGTGGGCAATCACAAGCAAGTATCTTTTAGGATTTGATGAAATCAGATTAAGGTCCAAAAAACCAATTACAAACGAGCAGCGTGATGAATTAAAAAGCATCATCAAGAGATTTGTTGCACTGGAAGTCACCGAGGAAAGAGAAGACGCAAACGAAATTGTCATCCAATGTCTAGTGGACCCTACGACTTTGCCGGTTCATAAGACCATGAAGAGAATGAATTTGATAGCTTCAAGAATGCTAGATGATGGACTGGATGCATTCCTCAAGGGTGATAGCGACAAGGGGCAAGATGTTGCGAGCCGAGATGAGGAAGTAAACCGGTTATTTTTCTTAATTGTTCGTGAATTGCGAAGCACAATCCAGTATCCCAGAATTTCCGAAGCGATGGGCATTTCCCCAGTTGAAGCGCTGGATTTTCGATTGGCTGTTCAATATATCGAACGTGTTGCTGATCTGGCCGTAGATATTGCAATACGAGCAAATGACCCAATGGATGAGCACACAACAAAGATGGTAGAGCCAATAGCAAATCGCATAAGAGAGATGCTAAAGAAGGCTGTCACGAATCTTTTCACTTTCAATGCTGAACGAGTAGCATGGGTCATTGATGAAGAGAAACAACTGATTAAACAAATTGCTGAGCTACAGGAAAATGTTTTATCTTCACCGCAAGGGCAGACCCATTCCCAGCTCTATGTCATTGACAGTCTTCTTAGAATTGGCGAGGCAGCTAGGGACATAGCAGATCTTGCACTGCCAAAAAGCTAGAGGAAATCAAAATGGAGAAATTATTTGGCACTAGCGGCATCAGAGGATCCATAACCGAAAAAGTGACGCCTAAGCTCGCCTTGGATCTGGGGAGATCTCTGGGTACCTTCTTGCAAGGGCGGGGTAAAGTCGGTTTAGGTATTGATGAGCGAACATCCAATCAAATGTTAAAGAGGGCTTTTGTTTCAGGTGTTCTTTCTACTGGTGTGAGTGTTATTGATGTTGGTGTCGCACCTATGCCGACGGTTGCATCATTTAGCACTTGGGACGGTATAAGGGCATCAATTATCATAACTGCAAGCCATAACCCTCCAACTGATAATGGATTCAAGTTCTTCGTAGAAGGCCGTGAATTCATCAGAAGCGAAGAAGTTGAGATGGAGAAGACTGTCGCTTCAGGTGATTTCGTTGTTGCCGAGTGGAAATACATTGGGTCCATTCAGAGTTCTGATATCAAGAATCAATATTTGAATAGGATAAAGGAATTCATACGAAAAAGAGGCAGTGATGGAAGTGGAGCAAAAATACTAGTTGATGCTGCAAATGGTGCCGCATGCTCTTATACTCCAAAATTGCTTGATGAACTGGGTTTCTCAGTGACTACTATCAATGCTCATGCTGATGGGTACTTTCCAGGCAGACCAGCAGAACCTTCACCGAGAAATCTCACTGATATCATGCAAATGATGATGGATTCTGATTTCGCAGTAGGAATTGCACATGATGGAGATGGGGACCGAATAGCAATCATTGACGAAAATGGGCAATTCATAGACCAAAACCGGATAATTGCGATTTTAGCAAGAGAGGAAGTGGAGCGAAAGGGCGGGGGACTAGTAGTTGTGTCCATTGATACATCCAGTGTGATTGATGAGCTTGTACATAACGCAGGAGGGGAGATTGTTAGAACTGCACTGGGGTCACTGCAGGAGCTGCTCCATTCAAAGAAGGAGGAAGTTGTGTTTGCCTCAGAACCGTGGAAACCAATATTTTCTGATTTGGGATTGTGGATGGATGGTATAGCTGGTGCAGCCAGAATCTGTCAATTGGTTGATGGTCTTGGGAATGGTAGTTGTATGGAATTGATGAAGAATATACCAGAATATCCAATACTTCGTGAAAACATTCACTGTCCCAATCAAATCAAGGATGAATTCATTCCACATGTGAAGAAACTAATTTCACCCAATCTGAACGGTCTGGATAAGGTCATTGAGGTTGACGGAATACGCTTCGAGTTTAGTAATGGATCTTATCTATTGATACGGGTTTCAGGTACTGAACCAAAAGCTAGACTCTATGTAGGAGGTCGGTCTGAACAGACTGTAGAGAAATTAGCAGATGTTGGCAGAATGACCATGAAACAGGCAGTTAATGATCTTAGTTGAGAGACCTGATTTGGGTGTAATTCAGTTAGAATTATATCGGAATTTTCTACGATTAATGTTGCCGGGGTATCCAAGCGGCTACGGAGGCGGTCTCGAACCGATAAAAGACTTGCGAGATAACCGCTGTCTTCGGACGCATGGGTTCGAAAGTGCCCAGTGAATGAGTGCCGAATATCCCATCCCCGGCGCCATTGTATTATTCTTGCGGTTCAGAAGGATATTATGGAGAATCCAAGTTTTACGAACTTGTAAAGGTCGCTATGGCCCTTCAACTCGCCTCTCAATTCGACCCCAAGTTTTTCCGCTGCTTCACTGGCAGAAACTTTAGCTGAACACGCTTTGCATGCATGGTCAATTAGACCCGCTTCGAGAGCATCAAAGAATATTGGAAGTTTGATTGAACCATCTTCTAATCCAATCAACAGTTTGGGGGAAGAACACTCTAGCACAGTTACTACTTCGTGTCCTTCTGTAGAGAACTTTGTGGCATTCAATAGGAGATGCATTAGTTGCATGGGGTTATCTTCGGTTGCGAGAAATAGATACTTCATGGGATCAGACCTACACATTGCTGAGTACAGGGAGATTCCTTAGCTTGAGTGTGGTAAATTGGTGCGGAGGGCGAGATTTGAACTCGCGTACTCCTACGAGACAGGATCCTAAGTCCTGCGCCTTTGGCCAAGCTTGGCAACCTCCGCATGCTTTGGCTTTTGAGGAGAGCGTTGGAGATATAATCATTTTGCCATCGAAAAACTTCACAATATGAAGTTAGAACACATGTTCTAACTTTTCCTTTGATTGCACCAGTTTAGTTTGGTAGCACACGTCACAATGTTTTTATTTGGCACTCTTGATTGCCGCTTGGCGTCCTCAACAAGTCAAAGAGGCGGCCGATTGATTCTCAATGTGTTTGGGAATTCTGTTAATACGAGTGTGATATGATAATGTCTTCACGAAGCCGAAAGGCAGCCGCTAGAACACGGGATAAATGGCGAGAGAAGGTCTGGTACCAAGTTCTGACACCGGATTATTTTGATAACAAAGAAATTGGGACCACCCCAGCCAGTTCTCCAGAGTTGTTGCTTGGACGTACAGTGAAGCCTACATTGTACGATTTAACAGGGAATTTTGACCAAATTCATGTTAAACTAAAATTCAAGATCTATGATGTCAAGGGGCAACAGGCAAATACCACATTCTATGGACATGAATGGAGCTCTGATTATCTGCGAGGTCTTGTGAGAAGGGGTACTACTCGTATTGATTGGATTGGACCGATTCTGACTAAGGACGACTATTTGATGCGGATTTCGGTCATTGTATTTACCATGACTCGGGCAAAAAGCAGTCAGAAGCACTCTGTAAGAAAAGCGATAGAAAGAATTATTCGGGCTCATGCCAAAAAGCATTCTTTTGATGAACTTGTCAAGAAGGTAGTCCTAGGTGAGTTGGCATCCGAGGTGCAGGATGCAGTTAGGAAAATTATTCCACTCCGAGAATGCGAGATTCGTAAGAGCAAGGTTCTCAAGGGACCAGAAGAAGTGAAGGCTCGGAGAGCTAGGCTGCGCCGTAGTTAAGGACAGATTACCTAGAGTTGCTGCAAACGGTGAAGAGCCTGCAGCAACAATACCATCAGATTGGCAATTTTAGTAAGAGATTCTACATCATTTTCTTGTTCGAAGGTAGAACCCACCGTTTGCAGTTTGATTAGTAGTTTCTCTCTTAGTTCAGGAATTAGTTCTTTCACGGACTGGGTCTGCATTTGTTCTTCCGATTCCACCACTATAACAGGACGATCACAATGAGCACAATACATCTCATCATCAATTTTGAAAAGGGGTGAGCCACACTGGGGGCATGCCTCTGCTAGCATAGTGGCACCTTTTCTCAATAGCTCAGCCATTCTCTTTACTGATTCATCGTTCTTGTCTGGCATATTTGATTCAAGCATGTCATCTATTCAGTGGATATAAGCCAATCTACGCAAAGGAAGATTCCGGATCTTTCAAACAGGTTGAGCTCGCTCAATCTGTCAGAAGCAGTTTATCCAGAAGTTTCTGATTGGAAACAAATACTCACAGTATCTTGGACACGCCAAAATGTCTATATGGACATTGCTTGCCACCTTTCTTTTGTAACTCGCACTCCATTTGTGCGTCAAGATAATTTGAGGTGAGTCCACAGTGGACCCCGAAATACAGAGGAGCATAGACCAGAGCAAACACCTGCTCAAACAGATATCAGAGGATTCTTCAGTTCCGCGAAATATTCGCCGAGCTGCTAATGAGGCAATAGCAGTTCTCGATGACGAGAACGACTCTCCAGCGGCGAGAGCTCAGAACGCAATATCTATTCTCGACGAGCCAAGTCAAGATCCGAACTGTCCAAATCATGCACGTACAAAGATTTGGCATGTGTCGAGTCTCTTAGAACCCATCCGTGATTAGCTCTTCACGATTTCACATTTGGAGCACAGTGTTACCATCACTTAGTGGTGACGCGTGCATATTACATGGGCCGGTTTGCAAATGAGCAAGGTGAGAATTCGAGGTATATATTCAGAATCATTATCACAGATACTGCTACAGAATCACTATGATATTGTGCAGCCTACACCCTCAGTTGCAAGAAGATTTGGACTCCCAGTACGTACAGATATTCCAGATATTGATATTTGGGATCGCAGCGATTTACAGGGAATCGTTGCAATTGCTTACGAAGAAACGCTTATGAAACTCACTGAGGTGCTTCGTAGAAGGCTGGGATGGGTTATTACGCGTACGCCGCGAGTGGCAAAGAGCTCAATTTACACGGGCTGTGTCTCGGGTCGCGATAATCGGACAGGGCATACAAGGATTGATTTGGGGAACATACCAGCCCTTCTTCCGGACAAAGGTCTAAGGCGCGGAGAAAAAGTTATGGTCCAAGTGAGAGCTCATGACTACGGAAGAAAGGCGCCAGTTTTATCATCTAGTATCACAATTCCGGGAAGAACTGCAGTGCTCTTACCGGAACCGGTCGTACGATTGAGCACAAAGATAAAGGACCAAGAAACTCGTAGAAACCTCATTCAGCTCGGTAACGACCTTCGTAAACATACTGGAAAATGGGGCATATTGTGGCGTACGGCAGCTGCACGTCTTACAGAAGAAGAGCTTGGAGAAGATGTTGAAGATCTTCTAGATGTTGCACACCGTATCTACAGAGAGTATGATGATTCTGATGAGGTGGGACTCTTATTTGAGGGGACGAGCAACGCAGACATCGAGTTTTCAGCTGAGGCAAAAGAAGCGCTGGACAAGACACATGCCAAACTAAGACCTACAATAACTCACCACCATTTTTACAAGAGTGCAGGATACGGTGCATTAGTTGATTTAGCCGAAATGATTGTCGAAGACCGACCTGAAGAGAGGGACTACATGACCTCAAAATTGGAGTTGGTGGTAAGTAAAGACTTGCCTCGGGTTAATGACGCCGTTAATATTGAACATGTAAAACTCGATGGCAGAAATATCATTTTGTCAAAAGGCCGGGTTCTTGAGATAAATGCAAATTGCATTTCTATTAGAAGGCAGTTCCGGCATACTAGCAGGAAATTAAAAATGACCCGCGACTATCCTGATAACGAGGTTCCACGGGACCAGGGAGACTATGCAATCACAAAAGTCGTTCCAGGATCTATGACATTGATTACCGATTATTATTCAAAGAAAGGGACTCTAAAGGGACGGTATGTAAACATCAACACCGGCATTGAGCTCTATCCCGGTTCGGGGACATCTCCTGGAAGAATCAGGTATATTGATTTGGAGATTGATGTTATCGACCCAATGCATGGAGATGCTAGAGTTATCGACCAACATTTACTGAAACGAGCGATTCAAAGAGGTTTTATCACAGAAGAGATGGCTGAAATCGCCAGAAAAAAGGCCAAAATTGAATATCAAAAAATAATCGCCAAAAAAACATAGAGGGTATACCAACAGCTACAGCAAACTTGGACAAATATGAGATAACATGTTGAACAATGAGCGGACTTCAGTGTGGTGCCTAAATAGTCTGCTTCTGAACTCTCGTCCAAGGTCATTCCATGACCTCAAGGAGTTCAACCCAGTGCCGTTTCTTCATAACCGTTTCTGGGAGGCCAACGCTCCTGTGTCCAAGATTGTCCAACTTACAATAAACGGTGCTCCCATCTGCCATGAGGGGGATAATTTAGGTTTCCAATTCGTTGAGTGTTCTCATGGATAGGTCTATGGCACTCATAATGTCTTCAACGGTTGCCCATAGGGACCGAACTCCTTTTTCGCATTCAACATTTATTTCTATTCTGTTTTCTCTAACTTCAGAATCTATTCCTATACCAGACGGCAGGGGTGAATTATCCGGCGATATGATACGATGGATAGTTTTAGCATGATCAGCTACGAAAACAATCTTCATGCGGGCTATTGACTTCATTTGTTATCTATCCTGTTTCATAAAAAATCTGTTGGATTTCCCTGATGTTTTTCTCTGGTTCTGTTGACATCATAAAGGAAGTAGATGATGTTGCAATTGGGGAGAACTCTGCTTCAAAAAAGGGTTTCATTACCTCAGAGAGACTCTTCTTATGATTTGACCACGAAATACTGACGAAGTCATTCCCCGTGAGAATTAGAGATTTCGCATTGCCAAATGATGTTTCTAAAAGAATTCTACTAACGTCAGGAAGAGCCAGGGGGGACCCTATTTTGATTGGTGCAACTAATGTGTCTTCGACCCTCTCCACAGTCGTATCGGAGCTGTTCAAGTATACGATTGTTTCTTGATGGGCGTCTAATACTTCAGTAGTGTGATTCTTGTAGACATCCTGTAATCTCTTCAGAATTCTTCCGCGGTCGCCCAATAAGACGCCTATAGCTAGTCCGAATAACTTCCTGCTCCATACGGTTTTTAGTAGTGACTTCATCTCGGAGAGGTAACGAAGGGGACTTTGAGATTCCTCCAATAGAAACTCTAAATCGGTACCTAGAATTTGAGAGAGGGTATTAGGAGATAAACGGGTTACTAAACTCGCAGAAAGCTGCTTTCTTTCTTCAGTGGTCAATTCGTCGATGGTTCCACTTCTCTTAGCCAGCGGAATATTGGATTCTTCAAGCAACCTCTCGCATGCACTCTCCATTCCACTAAGGCCATCTAAGTAGGGATGAATACATCTACTAAGAGCATCTACAATTGTGAGGTGATTGGTACCAGGGATTTTGAATCCCTTTTTCTTTTGAATGATGTTTTGCTCTGTTCCAGATGCTAGCAGGGAATCTACAACTGTAGATGATTCGTTTTCAACATGGGCGCCAAGAATAGAGAGGCCGAGGTCTGCTTCTGCGACCTCCATTTGCTCTAAAGCAAAACCATACACTTGAAGACCTAACGGAATGCCATCTGTTCCATGGGATGAGAAGGTGAGAGTGTTTTTGAAGTCATTTTTCCCTATGATATCAACCCCAATCAAGACATTCGTATAATTCCTGTTCTTTTCTATAATTTTGAGAAGCTGCGACCTTTGAATGATTGGATTGATGAATTTTACATGAAAGAGTTGCTTGGTTTGAAATGCAGCTCTACATAGAATTGAAGCAGAAATTATACTATGCGGCTCAAAGGATGCGAGGATTAGAATTGGCTTATCGGCTCTGAGCGGCGTCTTGACATAGTCTTTTCTGATGCTGTCAAGTAGACCATTATCTGGTGCTCGTTCGCTCATTTTTGAAAATGAGGAACAGTAGAATGATAAAACTACCGCAAGAGAACAGCAGCCTGCTCAGGACTGTATTTCCAGTCTGCAGGTAGTACTCTCACCCTTCGATAGTATTTAGAGAGCCTGTGGACTTTGCTTTCAATAAGTTGCAGCCCACGCTTTGCGACAAAATCTTTCCTGTTTTCTTCAAGATGCCTACGAATTCGTTGAGCTTTTGCAATCAGATTTCTAAGATCTTCTGGGACTTGTCGCTGTAAATCGTTCTCTTCAACAATCTTGGTTATTCTCTTCCCCGTGATGACTTTGACCAGAGGAACTCCATACTGATCTCTGAGAATTGTTCCTATCATTGAGGGCGTATTTCCAGCTTTTGCAAGCTCGACAACTTTGTCCTCTACCCACTTTGCATCTTTGTCAAACCATTCGGGTACTTCGGGGGTGGAGGGTCTGTTGCTTGCTGCTTGCCCTTTTCTTCTGGTATGCATTCTCGCCATCAGTATTACCTCTTAATAGCAGCATTTTCCGCTGCCTGTCGAGTCGCTCTCACGGCCAGAAACTCGCGATATAAAGATTGCCTTGTGTCCGGCGTTAGTGCAGTATTTTGGAGACTAATGGTATCTTCCACGTGTTCGAATTTCTTCCATTCTAGACAGATTTGGTTCGGCAAAATCACCCAATACTTCAGTGTAGCCTTCTATTGTTGATTGTAGCATCTCGTCTTGATGAGTCCAGTGGGTTGTTTCAAATGCTCTGCGAATGAGATGTAGGTCTACGCCTTTCATTTCGGTGTCAGCATTAAATTCCGACAGTCCAAAATCAATCATCCAAAGGCGAGATTTCTTGTCAATTATCACGTTACTGGTGGTGGGATCACCATGAACCAGATTTCCATCATGAAGCTTGCCAATTAGTGATCCGAATTGATTACACAAACGTCTTAGAAGGGAGGGAGAAACTTGGCCAACTGCTTCCTTTAGTTGCTTGCCCGCAATGTGGTCCAAGATTAGTGTGTAATTCTGCATATCGACTGAGTGCACGGCAGGTGTTGGAATTCCAAGACTCCGGGCGATGTTAAGGCTCTTACATTCTCTTGCCGTTCTACTGGCTCGCAAGTATGTATCCAATTCGCTCAATAGGTATGGTTTCCTTGGTCTCCTTTTTGCTACGTATGTGTGTCCCCAAATAGTAATTCTTGTAATCTCGGATTCTGCCCCCAATGCAATGATATCGTTCGTCATAACTAGGTCCTCCAATTGATTTCTTGTTCATCTGTCCGCCATTTCGGAATTACAACAGATTCCTCAATCGCTGTCTGATTGCCGTGCTCATATTGAAGAATTCCAGTCCAAGCAATCATCGCCCCCTGATCCCCAGCTAGTGAGGGAGATACTCTATGATATCTACTACTGTGTCTTTTTGCTAAACCGGCCAGCATCTGTGATAAACGTTCATTTCGTGCAACGCCCCCTGTCAGAAGTAGTTCCTTCTTTCCGGTATGTGCAATAGCCCGCTCTGCTACTTCAGCAATCATCCCAAATCCAGTTTCTTGAATACTATAACACAAGTCGGGTAGTGGCGTTCCTTCATCATGCAGCCGTTGTGCTGCAGTTAGCATTCCGGAGTAACTGAAATCCATCCCTTTTACTGAGTAGGGTAATGTATGATATTCACTGCCTTGTCTTGCCTCAATTTCAATCCGAGGGCCTGCGGGAAATGGCATGCCCACATATCGCCCGAACGTATCAAGCATGTTCCCGATAGCAATATCCAATGTTTCTCCGAATGTCCGGTACCGCTTCCCAGCATAAGCGATAATTTGTGAATTGCCACCGGATACGTATACTGTGACTGGGTCAATGAAATTGGATTCCATTCGACCAATCTCAATATGAGCAATACAGTGATTGACGCCTACCAATGGCACGGATAAGGTCAGTGCCAATGCCCGAGCAATTGTAGCTGTTGTTCGTAGGCAAGGACCCAAACCCGGCCCTTGTGAAAAAGCAACCAGGTCAATGTCTTCTGGGCTAATTCCGGCCTGCGTGATGGCATTGCTGATGAGTTCCGGTCCCACTTGAGCATGGTGCTGACTTGCTTCCCTTGGGTGAATTCCCCCACTGTCTGGTTGCAACATGTCCCACAGGTTGGAGTGAACTGTGCCATCATTTGTTACTAAAGCCGCACCAAAGGAGTGAGCTGTTCCTTCAATTCCAAGACAGGTAAGTGTCATATTTTATACCATCCCTCATGTAGCATTATTGTTGGCTGTGATTCTTTCACTGGGTCTTTGTAGCAAAGGCTTTATAATACACTCAACGGGGCATTTCGAAGAGGATACATAAATGTCGGATGAGAAAAACCCAATAAAGGCATTGGAGCAGCATCTTGGCAATGTCGTATCAATCAAGCTGAAGGATGAGAGAATATTCAGGGGACGCCTAACAAGATGTGATGTGTACATGAATCTGACGATGGCTGACGCAGAGGAGCTGGACTACGACGAAGAGGGTTCAACACAAGTGAAAGCTAAGTATGGTGAGATTCTACTTAGAGGCAATAATATCCTCTGGATTCAGATATCAGAATGAATTATCTTTCGATGTCACGTCTGTATTTTTCCACCATTTCAACAAGCTGATCTTCACTTCTTTGTCTCGCCTTTTCTCTAGCTTCCATCATGAATTTCCTCATTTGCTTCTCGAATTTCTTCTGATTTATGAATGCAAATTCATCAATACGCTGAAGTTCGACTTCTGTTGCCTCTATCACGGGAATGGTTGCATCAACTAATTCATTCACTGCGAGATGTGATAATGGAGTGTCTGTTACTACGGCAGCCACTCCTCTATCGATTAACATTGAGGCAGTTTGAGGACCGCCTCCCGATGCGTCTTCGAATAGAATGATGTCGTTCGATTTTATGCCAACATTATTCTCATATTCTAGAATACATTCCTTAGTGAAGTGTGGAATGGTTTTAATGGCGAGCATATCCCCTCGCATCTCAAGCCTTTTTACGCCAATCAAGCGGTCTAATCGTTCTTCTAGCGATTTGATGGTTCGTCTTAGTTTCCGGTTATCCCGTCTAATATGTTTTATAGCAGACTCTTTCCTCGCAAGTTCTCTATCCCTCTTAACACGCCAATAATTGTCTTGATTCACTATTTCCAAGCTGTGTTCCAATTCAGTTTGCCTGAATTTGTGATATTCGACCAGTCGATTCAAATCGTCGATTTTCTCCTCCAGAACATCCTTTTCATGTTCTAATGATTCTATTATAGTTCTTAGCCGGTCCAGTTGTTCGCGTGTCACGGGTTCTTCTTTGGGCATTTCTGCTGGAGGGGGTTCGACAACTTTCGCTTCCTTGCGAGTAAGACTGGCTATTGCTTCACTCATAGGCATTCCTTTGATCACTAGAGCTTTCAGATGATTCCTATTGAGAGGAAGGCTTTCTTCACGTACTCGTTTGTCGATTTGATCTAGTTTGGGTTGTTGGTTACGCAATGCGTATACAGCGGCTGTCAATGCATCCCTTTCGTGAGCATTTCGAATCTTATAGTCGTCTGAGTATTCACGTGCAATTTCGTTCTTTTCTGCAACGGGAATCTCCTTGCTGGGAGTGAATACCTCAGCCTTGATTGAACTGGCAAGCTTATCAACAAAATGAGGGGTATTCGGAACGTCTGACGCCACCAAAACTGGCATTCCTTGCCGATAGACTCTCCTGATTATTTCTGCCCGCGTAAGGCCCTTCTTGCTAACGAGTTTGTGAATCTTTCCAGTGAGTGTCAAGAGACAAATGGCTGCAGTGGTACCAGGGTCAACCCCTAAGACAAAGTATTTGGGAGTGAAATCTTTCGGGACGGGTTGAGGTTCTAGAGGGATGAACTCGGTTCTCTTACGGACCGGACTTATTTGTACATTAAAGTCGCCCCCACGCTTGGAGCTGACAAGCTTACGGATGACTGGTATGGGTGAATAGGCGATAATTCTAGCACTAGAGTATCCAAAATCTGATTCGCGTATATCACGTTCGTATTCGATTTCTTCTTCTTTTAGTCTGCTCTGAATTTCTCGTGTCATTTGCTGGATACGAGAATGCATTCTTCTGCGATATCTATTGGTACTCTGCCCCCCTCTACCAACTTTTCTACCACGGGTGATTTTGATTTCTGTTTCTCCGCTAAAACATTCTAATCTATGTCCTACACCCAATGAAGTCAATTCAGCGGCAATTCTTGCAGATTCTAGTGGACTAGGTTTTCCCCGTACATCTATGTGGTGATTTTTCGCCAAACGTTTTAGGGAAACCTGGTGAGGAGGAGCTCCAGTTACTTGAACAATTCTGGTTTCTGACGGGAGGCGCTTAACGAATTGATAAAGCGACTTGCTGTCAGGTACGATTTCAAAGATGTTATCTGTGCTGACCCAGGTGGGCTCTATTTCCCGAATCAAACGTATTAGGGAAGAACGGCTTATCTGAGGGTATTCATTCAAAACAGCTCCATCTCGAAATACAACACATGCAAATTGAGCCATAGACTTGGACCTTGGGCTTCGGGAGGGGAGGATATCGAAACCAACGATAAGGTCGCCGTTTTTATCCATTTGTTTGCCACTCGTTACCGAGTTTTTTGGTAAGGCTATAAGGATTCACATGTAGAATTAGAGAAATTTATGCATTCGAACAACACAGAACGTACAGTTTTGTCAAAGATTTCTTTATTTGTAGAGAGATTGGGCCATTGTAAGATAAAGAGTGTTGACTCAGAGCAACCACATAGTGGAACGACCATATTTAGCTGGACACTAGATAAGCATGCCATCTCTTGATTCTGCGCAATATGTTTTCACGTTCATCAGGATTGATTGGTTTTGTGCCTCTAGCTCGTAGAAATTTCAAAACTATGTCCATATCTTGAGATACTTTATTATTCGGTTTTTGAGGGGTGATCAACTCATCCTTGGCAGATTGTACATATTCTGCCACCACTTCTGCTGGGCTATTTGCATTTTCCACCTCAAAAGCTATTGGATCCAGTACTCTCGATACACGAGCTTCATTCAGATTGGTTTCTCCGACTGCCTTCTCGGATTCTGATTCCACCGACTCAGAAAATGATGATTCGGTTTTTGCATGGTCGGAAGACGGTTGTTTTGATTCACTAGCGGCTGGCTTAGTGACGGGGTCGTATGGTTGAGCAGTCCCTTTTTTGGCTTTCACTTCGGAAAAAATAGCCGAATTTTCTTCGTCGGATAGAGGAATGCCTCCCAAATGGGATCGAAGCTCGTTCATGATATCATAAAGCTCAACTAGATTCGACTGCATGGCATCTATCAGCCTGTTTACCTTCTTCCGCGTTTCATCTGACAGCGAAAACATCTCCACGATTTATTGGTATGCAGATAAGGAAGATTTGCATATCAGAATTATGTAGTGGTACATGATTATTATCATGATTTATCTGCCCTTCTAATGGCATCGGACAATGTGGTTTCTGTTCCACTAGGATTGAATTTCCTTTTTCGGATATTAACAAAAGTTGGCACTGTTACTGAGTTGCCAATGAATAACGCCTCTCCGACATCCAGAGTTGTTATCGCATCCAAGGAGGCTCTATCAATGCCTTCACTTGAACGACCAATATGTTCAAGGTCATAGGGATTTGTACATTTCAAAACTGCTTGATTGCTGCATTGACTCAAGACTGTTGTTGATAGCTTGACCGGTCTTTGTGAAATTAGACATAGAAGCGCAAAAAATTTTCTGCCTTCTCGCGCGATAGTTTCTATCTTGCTCTTTGGCAAGGCAAGTTCGTGTCGACTCTCAGGACAAAATTGGTGTGCCTCTTCCAGGACAAGGAGAAAAGGTGGGATCATGGATTGGCGACGTTTGTAAATTAAGTCACCAACGAGATAGGAAACTATAATTTGTTTCTTCTTAAGGCTGATGAAATCGCTGAGATCGACAACCGTTATTTTGCCAGGTCTGACAATATTTGGAAGATATGGAACTCCTTCCTTCCCGAATAAATGAGTGTCTTCAAGATTGATTAACCAACCAATCAATGCTTCTTTGGTGTTCTTATTGATGGTTTGGTCGTTTCGAATCACATCTATTATCCCTCGGAGATTATAGCTATTTGATTCGTTGCTCATTATTGAGATTATTCTCCGCAACTCGCGCCTTTGCACACTACTCATTTTTGCCACAAATGAAGCAATGGTATCAGCTGAAAGGGAGGACGCGGGGATTTGAATATGGGTTCCCCGAATGTGTTCAATCTCAAAAGCATCTTCTTCCAATCCCAAATCCTTTGCTGTGACGTGTTTAAGGTAGGAATATTCCCCATGAACATCTATGACGATGGTTGCCAAGCGACCTTCATCCCTCTTCCGAGAAAGTATTTCTTCGAGTAACACAGATACGAAATAGGATTTTCCCGCTCCGCTCATGGCCAATACTGCTAGATGTTTAGATAGGAGAGAATCAACAGATGGACTAAAATTGATTGCATGGTGAACCAGTGTACCTAAATTTAACCCCTCATCTCCCTCAAGACCTAGAAATCTGTGTAGAATGTCGTCATCTATGGTTCTGACAACTGCACCGGGTGAAACACTTGTAGTTGCACGCGCTGATTTTTCGTTAACCCAGAAACCAAGAACTTGCGCTTCTGCCACTGCATACTGCCAGCGGTCAGTAGGAAACACACTTCTGAGTGGTTCGCCTCTTAGTTGATATTCTCGAACAGCTTCAGCCTGCTGGAAGTATCGATTGGTCTGAATTATTTCACTTACACGGGCAATGACAATTCCTGATTGAAAAGGAACGGAAACGAATTGACCCCGACGTACAAGTGTATTTCCTGATTCTCCTTCAATTACAAAGGAAAAGCCCCTGACGTTAGGAGATTCATTTCTGCAAACGACTGTTCCTAATCTCTTTGGATTCTCATGATTCATGAATTAGCCTCCAAATGGGTTTCGAGATCTTCTCCGTTCAAGGGTTGCATAAGCTAAGCCACTCAATGCCATCAACCTATCAACAATCATTTCGGCTTCGTTTCTGCCAATGCGTGCCCGGGTATCGGCTTCAACAATTGGCGTGGGCATACCGTATTCCTGATGGAGTGAAGATAGGGGCAAAATTGCAGCCAGTGCCTTATCCACAACAGCTGTAGCTTCATCCGAGCGGGTTAGTACTTCGAAACGGACGGGTAGATCATTTGATACAGTCTTGAGATATGTTACCATAATTGATGACGTCCACTTGGATAGCGATTTTTCCACCATGAAATTATTGGACTCGGCAGAATGACGAAATATACAGGACCGCTCCCCAGCTTTTAGAAATGAACCTAAAAGGTCACAGTCTCTTAATATATTCAAGAGCCAACGATAATCAATATCTTTCATTTTTTCAAAGCTCTGTGGTTTGCGAAGAATATGAGGCAATACCTGTCCCAGCATTGTAGCAAACTTTCTTGAACGGCTATCCTTTACAACACCAACTAGTGTTGTCTTGCCCTTTGATACTTTATTATAGATTTGTTTGTATAGGGCCAGAACCTCCTGAAATTTTTCATTCGCAAGAGTTTCTTTAGAGGGCCTATCATGAGGATGAAAGAGAAGACTCCCATCTAGCAAGACGATGTCAGTATGATATTCATCTATTATGCCAATAGTGGTCGTTAATTCGGATAATAACCGCTCCAGAGAAGCGATCTGGTCTACTTCGTTTGAAGAAAGTGTTGCAATTATTGGCTTAATAACTGGATTTGGAAATGGTGAAGGGTAAAATTCGACCGCGGGACTATCTTCAGCTTGAAAAGAAAACACAACACCGACAGCCCGTTTCATTATCAAATCAAGCGATTGGTATCGTTTTTTGACAAGCCCACCATCAACAGCAGCAATTCTCAGACCGGAAAGATTTGTCGGGGAAACAGTAGAAACTAGGCTTGATTCAAGAAAGTCAGATGCCAGCGCAGGAAACTTGCCCAGATTAATTGCTGGTAGAAGATGTCTTATCGCGTGAGCAAATCCGCTCTTCGTGTTTTCAATATGTGAAATCTGCTGTACCAGAGTCCTGAGAGCTTCATCAATATCTGATTCCACCATGGTTATCTCTTCTTGTATTCTTGTGCAGCCCTTATTAACCCAAGATAAAGAGGATGAGGATTTCCGGGTTGTGATCGAAATTCAGGATGATACTGAACTCCAATCCAAAATGGATGGTTTTCAAGTTCTATTGCATTTATGATTTTACCACTAGTATCATAAGCGGAGATACTCATACCTTCATTTTTCATTCGACTAATGTATCTATCAATCAAATGGTATCTATGTCTAAAACGCTCTCTTGTATTCATTTTTCCGTAGATTGTGTGAAGTTTAGTCCCTTCCACAATTTCTACCTCATGCCCCCCCAATCGCATAGTACCACCTTTCTCTTCGGTGCTTTTCTGCTCATCCATCAAATCTACCACAGGATATAGGCTGTTTTTGTCTACCTCTGTGGTATGGGCCCCTTTCCATCCCATCACATACCTTGCAAATGCAATACTCCCAAGCTGCGCTCCATAGCAAATCCCTAAAAAGGGGATTTTAGACTGAATTGAAACTGCTGCAGCATTTATCATCCCTTCAACCCCTCGTTCTCCAAAGCCGGGAGTAAGCAATATTCCATCTACATCCGAGAGGTCATTTTTCAGGCACTCAACATCGCAACGCTCTTCTGTTTCAATCCATTTGATATTAACATCCACACTGCGCTTGGCCCCTGCGTGAGCAAATGCTTCGTTTATGCTCTTGTACGAATCGCTGAGCATTGTGTATTTTCCCGGCATGGCAATAGTGATTTCATCATCAAGCTGTTCAAAGGAGCTTACCACTCTTTTCCAAGAGTTAGTATCCGGATTCCGTGGGTCTAGACCAAGATGGTTAGTGACTATTTTTCCCAGTTGTTGCTCCTCAAATGATAATGGAAGCTGGTATATTATCGGAATATCGGGATTTGAGATTACATGCTCTTCAGGAATATTGCAGAAAAGGGCAATTTTGCCTTCAGCTGAAGATGTTAGTTCCTTTTGAGCTCGACATACAATGATATCGGGTTGGAGACCCAAGCCCTGCATTGTACGAACGCTATGTTGAGTAGGTTTTGTCTTGAATTCTCCCACAGAGGGCAGATAAGGGACCAGAGTCACATGTACAAAAGCGACCTTGTCCTTTCCCACTTCTCTGGCTAGCTGGCGAATAGCCTCAAGAAAGGGCATAGCCTCTATGTCGCCAACAGTCCCGCCGATTTCAACTAGCAGGATGTCTGGCGTTGGTTCTTGGTGTGCAACTTCCCATACTCTCTCCTTGATTCGATTTGTGACATGAGGGATGATTTGGACTGTCTTTCCAAGAAAAGTGCCTTTGCGTTCACCAAGAATAACAGAGATGTAAATCTGTCCCGATGTGATGTTTTGTGAGGGGTGAACTTCAATCCCTGTAAATCGTTCATAGGTTCCAAAGTCCAAGTCTATTTCAGAGATTGTAAACTCAAAATCAGGAACTGGTCTAAAGGTCCATGGTTTGTCAGTAACAAAGACTTCACCATGCTCAATTGGGTTCAGAGTCCCAGGGTCTATATTGAGATAGGGGTCAATTTTTACTATACGAACAGAATATCCGCGGAACTGAAACAATTTTGCAATAGAGGCAGTTGTGACTCCTTTCCCAATTCCAGAAAGAACCCCACCAGTAACGAAGACAAATCGTGTATCATTATCTATAGATTTCAATTTTGGATAGCCTCTATGGTGCTACAATAACTTGTAGATAAATACTAATTTTGCACTTTTATCGCATCGTATAAAGTAATCGTTGGCGGGATGATTATGATGCTATGGAAAGGGTCTAACGAGAGCATTAGCCCTTAGTGCACCATGAAAGAGGATCTGAAATGCCTCCATTATTTTTTCCCCCCTAGTGGCTATGCTTTCTAAGACCGGGACTGAATCTGGTAGTTGAAGATATGAACGAAAGGTAGTTTCGTCGATGCTATCAGGCAAATCCTGCTTATTCAGACAGACAACTATCGGTATTGCTGAGTCTTCTTCATCCATCAAAGTGATGAGTTCGTTCCAGCTTGCTAAATTCTCATCTAACAGAATTCTTTGCGAGTCGGCTACAAATACAATTCCATCGGATCCTACTAAAACAACTTCTCGCGTAGAGCGATAGAAATCTTGTCCAGTTGCAGACCATATGTGAGCGTTAATTGTCCAACTACCCCCGAGAGAAAAGGGGATTGTCCCAAAGTCGCAGAACATCGTACGACCAACTGTGTTTTCTATTGATGTTAAGCGGTCAGCGAAATTCAAACTTGAGAACAACCAACGTATTGATGTAGTCTTTCCACTCATGGCTGGACCGAAAAATACCAATTTTAATCCGACTGTTCGATTCCCATAATCTACTATCATAAGCAATACCTCCTAGCTACCCCACATACTGTCAACCCATGCGCCCAGTCCAGAAAGAGAACCTCCTTTAATGCAGTCTGAGAAGTCCTCATGCCATTCAGAGCGGATGAATTGTATCAATTCATTCAGCCCTCCGTAATCCAAACCAATTGCCTCGTAGAGGTTTCGCTCTGTCAAGACAGTTGATGCTCCCAGTTCTCTAGCAAGTCGAATCCGTGATAGCAATGTCACTGCTCTGCGTGCCGCATAGACAAAGCCCTTTATTTCCTCTTCAAAGATATCTTGTGTGATTTTCTCGGCCTCATCATCTAACTGTAGAACCGCCTTCATCATTCCCTTTGGAAGCTCCAGGCCTCTCAGTGATTTCCCAAGTAGCCTCTTTATACGCTCCAATGCCTGTTTCTTTCTTGTAAGGATTATATCAACGATTCTTCTCTCTACCTCAAGTTGGCTGTTAGATGGCTTGAGCAAAGAGAAATGGATTCTGGAAGGAGATTCAACTCGAAGTGTACCTACATTGCGAATAGATGCCCCGACTTTTTCTTCTATTTCACCTAGTTGGTATTCAGTCATCGCATGTGCATAGGAATCCTGTCTAATACAAGCGGCCATAATCCAACTAGCAAAATTCTGAATTCTTTCCAGTGCCAGAGAAATGGTAGAAGATAGACAACATACTATCGTTCTGGCGACTTCATGGTCGTGTTTTTCCGCTTCTATTACTGATCTTATCTCATCAGAAGAGGTGAATTCTCGCCAAAATACTAGCTTGTGACGGTGCGGACTAAGCCGTGTCAAACTCTCTGTCAAATCGTCAAGTATCTCGCTATCTCTCCCTACAACCAATATTGGGATTCTATTGAGTACTGAGTTAAGCAAGGAGGGGAATTGGTCACCCAACAGCTCAATTAGTTTCAAAATGGAGTAGGTCATTTTTCTCGCCTCGCAACAACTAGATTGTTATCCGAGCCTCCCGAGAGAATTAAATCCCGGAGGTCATCTGGCAAACCAGGATCTGTTACAATGGCAGATTCCAAAATACGAGTCGTTTCTGAGATATAGTGTTTCAGCAAAAGCCGCATTAGTCCTAGCTTTTGGCTATCTCTTTTCACCCATAGGCTAAACACCCCATGGGGAACCGAATAGATAAAATGTCGAATACTATTAGTCTCACACAGAACATTTTGAAGCCGATTATTCCTCAAAGTTGCAATGACTCGCTGAGAGGCATCATGCAATGCAAAGGACATTGCTGCCATACGATCGTTTGTGAATCCTTCAAGCGAGACTCTTACTCCACCGCTTAGAGAGAGAAATACAGATTCAATAGCAGGGATGCTATCGTGGACTTGCCTCAAAACGGCTCTAAGAGACAATGCCTGTGACCTGTCAAGCTGGATTGCTGATCGTGAACTGGCATATTGTGTTTGTTTGCCTTCCGCAACTGAAAATCCACTGAGTACTTCATTTGTTTCCTCCTGATTGAAGGACCGGAGGGGGGGAAGACGCCCATCGAGATGTTGATGAAGGAGATACGCAATTCGAGACATGCTATCCCGCATCTCAATAAATAGAGCAGCCAGATTTACTCGAGGTGCCGTTGTAATCGCCAAAAAGAAATCCGGAGCATCAGGCAGGGATGCCAAAAACACCTTGGACGTGTTGGACTCCATCAGTAGGTACTGAAAATTTCCATGAATAAGCTTAGCAACACCAAATATTGCCGCTGTTGATGAGGCAACTGCAAAGACTTCATCCTTGCTAAACCACACGCCGGCACTTGCCACTGGGAGTCCGTCTTTTTGAATCAAGACGACATTCTCTACGCCAGATATCATCTTAATGATCTGCAAGGTGTCATTGAGATCGTTAGTCAATATTATTCCCCGGATCAGAGCAATCCAGAGATGAGTTTGGCTCTGGAGTATATAATCTCCACACAGGTTAGCACCCAGGTTTTTTTGTGATTACATATGAATTAATGCAGCATCTGGTACCTCTTGAAATACCTCTCTAGCTGCTCTACCCACATCAAATCGATGGCGATCGAAGGTATAGACACGAATAACATCTAGATATACTTTCATCATCTGTGCAATGTTTGAAAACTCCGATAGTCGGCGGGGAATTCTCTCTTTTTCAATTGTTTCGAATATCCGTATCTCCATAGGATCTAGTTGATGAGGATTATACGGTACTGATGGGAGCGTAGGCACATCAACGATGACTTCATCTGAAGGAACGCCAGCAAGAGCTGCAATCTCGTCTTGAATGCTTTCTCGGACTCGTTTCTTAGTTAGTACTTTCGATACAAATTGGTCTCCAGTATGCAGGACCTTTTCAAAAGCTGACTTATATAGAATGCGAGAATCTAATGCTTTCATTAGTTTTGATGCTTCTTCAGCATCAGAGGATAAGTTTGGGTCAATTTTCCGTACACGGGATACCACAGACATGTCATCCAAAGATAGAAACTCGTCGGGCGTGGAAAAGGCGGTGAATCCTAATGCCTTGTCAGCAGCGTTAATTAATTGTATCAGCATGACTTCAACACTGCGTACGGTTTTGTGATAATAGACATTCAAGAACATCTCATATCGAGCAACAAGGAAGGACTCTAGTGCCCCTCTCGCAGCAAGGTCTATCTCAATATCATAGTCCTCTGATATCTCCATGCTGTTGATGAGCCTGTGGATGTCGATTAGACCGTAATTCACGCCACAATAGAAGGAATCACGGATTAGGTAATCCAATTTGTCCGAGTCGATTTGGCCTGCAGCAATGCTACTTACAACCTTATCCTTCTTGCTTTCCCGTCTTCCACGAACCAAAGATGCAATTCTTTTGCTGGATATGCCATAATCCTCAATTATGTCACTTACTTCACTTTTCTTGATGAGCCATTCAGTGACGTCTTCGTGGTTGCATTTTCTACTTTCAATCAGTGATTCTTCAAATACGTGACTAAATGGGCCATGTCCTAAATCATGAAGAAGGCCAGCCAACCTCACTTCCTGAAGAGCCGTTTCGCCTAGGCCCATTTGTCCCAACAAGCGTCTGCCTATTAGTCCGGCCAAATACATAGCACCAATACAATGTCCAAACCGAGTGTGTTCAGCTGTAGGATACACATAGTGTGCTCCAGAAAGTTGTTTTATTCTCCTAAGTCTTTGATATGGTTCAGAGTCAATAATTTTGGTTTCTAGTTCTGTAAGACCAATGAATCCATGTACAGGGTCATTTATTTCTAAAACGAATTCCATCTTAATCTCTCCAGTATTTTCAAAGCTGTGGGTCAAATCCGCGCAGTTTCTTGACAAGATCATCTGCCGATTTTATTTCGGACACGCATAGAGGCACATGTATGCTATCTGCGATTTTGACAGCGAGCAGATCTAGTTCTTCCACACCTTGGAGTATTACCGCTGCTGGTTTCACGGCCATAGATGTGCCAATTTGGCTGGCTTTAATTGCAACCATGGGTGAACGTCCTGTAGTGACATGCGTCAATATTGCAATTCTTTGTGTCGTACCACCATATAATTTCAAGAGCTGTTGCGGAGTTAATGATACGATGGCTTTGACACTGTCAAGAGCAGTATAGCCATATACATCACGATCAAGAAGGCTCTTATGAGTTAAGACCTTACACTCCAATTCCTCTACGAGAAGACGAGCTGGAACAGGAATTCCAAACTCACGACTATCCAGTATTGCGTCGGATGATATCTCAGGAGCCACCAATTTTTCGAGGGCCATGGCAATTCTGCCTCCACTGGCAGCGTCCATCTCAATAAGACCTTCCACAAACCGTTTGATGGTGTCAACTCTAGGTGACTTTCTTCTCCCACTCTCATAGTCACTGATAACTGATGGGGATACGTCCAAATGCTTAGCTAGGTCCTTTTGTGATATTTGAAACTGTTCCCTCCACCTTTTCATGACTGAACCAGGAGTATGTTCAGCTAAGCATATTTCTCCGGCCATGGTTTCGGCCAATCGGTTTAGAGCTTCACTCTGTTCCATACACAGCTCTTTTGTCTGGACTTTGATAAGACTTTTCGCATGGATTTTACTGTAATTCGTCACCTGACGAAATGTTGCCTCGGACTAATTTGTTTGATCTTAATGATTTGGATACCTACCGAAGAACTGAAAGAGCTGGATGAATTCCAACAGTTGGTTCCAAAAATGTTTTTCATTTATCTTGTAGGGACGGCAGGCTCGGGAAAGTCAGTACTAGCAGGAGCCTTAGAGAATTGGCTCGTTAGTATGGAATTGAGCACCACTGTTGTTAATCTTGACCCAGGAGTTGAAAACCCACCCTATACATCTGACGTGGATATCAGAGAATATGTGGACTATGGTGAAATTATGCAACAGTTTGGACTGGGTCCTAACGGAGCATTAGTTGCTTCATTGGATATGGGGGTTTCGTATACTAGTGATTTACGTGAAGAAATTATTGGCTTAGAAAGAGATTATGTAATTGTTGATTGCCCGGGGCAAATGGAGCTTTTTGCTTATCGTAACTCAGGACCACTAATAGTCTCAAGTCTATGTATGCATGATCCCAGTGTTTCGTTATATTTGCTCGATTCCAATATAGCACGAGTTCCAACGGGCTATCTTTCATCAGTGCTTCTGGGCTTTTCCATTCGCATTAGATTTGGGCTACCACAACTTAATGTCATCAGTAAGTCTGACATCTTAAGCGAAGAGAAACTTGAGGAGATACTAACATGGACAGAAGAGCCGTTTGTTCTGGAAGAAGCAATAAATGCAACAGCAGATGGTTTGATTCGAGAATACTCATTGTCCATATTACAGCTTCTTGAGCACATGGGTAGTCAGATTTCCCCCATCCCAGTTTCAGGACAAAACATGGCTGGACTGGATATTCTTTATGGCGAACTCCAACGCATATTCTTGGGCGGGGATAATCTTTACGAGATGGGATAAAAATTGCCGAAGTATTTTGCAATTCTATTTGGAAACGACTTGAATTTAGCCAATACTGAACTCCAAGCTATATTGGATTACATAGATGAGGGTGTCAGTAAGATTCCCGTCAAACGCTTTGTAACCTTTGATTCTAATCATAATCCAATTCAATTTATCAGAAATCGTGCAGCTCTGGTTAGAGAAACAGGGTATATAGTTCAGGAGGCTCCTAGTGGAGAGGCATTGATTGCTTCAATTTCAAAGGATAGCCTCAAAGAGTATGTTTCTAGAGAACAAACATTTAGTGTTCGTGTTCGAAATATTGGAGATAAGCAAGAGTCCAGAAGTCCGCGGATTGAAAAAAGGATAGGCAAAGTAATTGAACAGCAAGCAGGCGCTTCAGTATCATTAGAGAATCCTGATGTTAGGTTTCTTGTAGTTATTGACGATCACCGTCAGGTTCTTGTTACTTCTGAGCAATCCATTGCAAGAGAATCAATAGAAGAACGAAGGCCTCGAAACAGGGCCTTTTTCCATCCGAGCATAATGAACACTTCTCTTGCCAGAGCAATGTGTAACATTGCAAAAATAGATAGAGAATCCTTGGTCGTGGACCCATTTTGTGGAGCGGGAGGGATTCTTTCTGAAGCAGTGGGTCTCGCCAGTTCTGTAGTGGGAATCGACAGAAACTGGACACTCTTGGCAGGAGCTCGTGAGAATTTGAAGAAGCTTAAGAGAGAAAACTATAGCTTGGTACAGGCTGATGCACGACGACTATCTATGAGCTCTTGCGATAGTGTAGTTACGGACCCACCCTATGGAAGAACTAGTTCAACAAGGGGAGTAGAAGCGATAAGACTAGTGAGGGCATTTCTAGAATTTGTGTTGGAGGAGAAGATCGTTGAGAAGTCTCTTTGTATTTGCGCAAGCTTACAGATGGGCGTTTCTGAACTGGTTATGAATATGGGACTTGAAATCAGATATCATGTTAAAAGTCGTGTTCACAAGAGTCTCACCAGAGAGGTAATTTGTATCGAGTTTTAGCTATCTACTATTTCGCCTTTCACAGTATGCGGGACAAACCAGTCAAGAAAACTCTCAAATTCATGATTGGTTGCGAGTCTTATGATAACCTCGATTCCACCCAATGGCGGTGCATATTCAGTATCATCTACAACCTTGAGCTTCCCCGAGGAAGCAGCTTGCTTGTCTAATACAAGCATTGTCATTGTTCCGGTCCAATTGTTTCGCAAAAGCTTCTTCACCGCATCAATTATTCTGTAATCATGAATTGCTTGTCGAAGAGACACCAAGGATTCTCTATTAGTGGTAATTAGGGAGATAATTATTCTATTTCCTTCCCCAACCTCTTCGAAGTTTTTGGTCATCCAAAAATAGGACAACGCATCTAGTACCTTGTTTTTATCTTCTGTAGGATTGACGGGTGTTCTGATCGTTATTTCCATCTCATAGCACAGACTCCATGACCTTCAGTGTGATTCTTCTAAGTTCCTCAATGGAACTCTCATTCACAATCATATGATCACTCAACGCAATTACTCCTCCTATACCAACTGATATTTCTCTCAAATCGCGTTCTCGGAAGACCTCCCATTTCTCAGGAGCGTCCTTTCTATTCCGGGATTGTAGCCGGGTAAATCGTGTTATGGGCGACGAATGGACAGCGACAGTTATGACATCATTTGAAAATTCCCGAAAGCGATTCATCTCAGGGATGCTTCTGCAACCCTCGATTATTACGGTATCAGAGTCGATTTTTTCCAACTGATTTATGCACCTCTCTGCAACAGCAGCAGGTCCATCCACTGCTCTCAATTCCAACATGACTTTCTTGGTGTTTTTTGGAGTGGCCTTCATTCCCCTTTTCTTTACCTCAAGCCTGATTACGTCCCCCATGATGACTATCGGCAATCCACTCTGCTTGAACTGCTTAGCCACTTCCGATTTGCCTGCACCAGGCATGCCTGTGATTATGATTATCTTCATGTCCTTTCCACCGTTTCTTCTAGTATTCGGGCAAGAGTTATTGAATAGTAAATGAGGATTTGTATGGGTAGGGAGCGTTTTATTGTTTACAGTTTCTGATTTACCATTCACTACCTAGCTAATGGGATACGATATCCTTCAAAAATGGCTCGATGACATTGTTATGTTTCGAGAAGACACCACCAATCTAATGAGGGGGGGTATTCGATCTGGTATCTAGGTCAACACCATGTCTGACAAAATCAGGGCATTTCTAAGTATTGATATCAATGAAGATGACCTTCTCAATGAGATCGTCGAAATCCAGCATCTGATAGACACAAATGCAGCGAAGATAAAGCTTGTAGAGAGAGAGAATATACATTTCACTTGGAGATTCTTTGGGGATATAAAGAAGAGAAGAATTGAGCAAATTAAGGAAAAGCTCTCAGAGATTGATTTTGGTTCCTTTGACATTACTATTGGTGGGGTTGGGACGTTTCCGAATATCAGAAGACCTCGTGTCATATGGATTGGAGTGTTGGATAATATCGATAAGATGAGAGAATTGAAAAATCGGACAGATGATTTACTCGCATCTATTGGGTTTCCAAAAGAGAGAAGGAAGTTCATTCCTCATGCAACCATAGCAAGAGTCAGGTCAATTCATGACAAAGCACATCTTCAAGAGAATATTCAGTCAATCGCGAATCACAAAGTGGGAAAAATGACTGTTTCCAAAATCAGTATGACCAAAAGTACATTGACGTCCTCTGGCCCAATATACGAAACGCTTTGGCAAATAGAAGCATGAATTGGATTATTTGGTGGGCCGGGGGCGACTTGAACGCCCGATCTCTTGCAGTCTGTGACTTGAGGCATATTCACCAAAAGCCGCCCCAAGCAAGAATCATACCAAGCTAGACTACCGACCCTAATCTGTTCCAAATTGCATATATCTCGTATTTCTAGTCGTTTGCTATGTCAAAGATAAAGATTACCACCTAGCAAGTATCCAAGAAGGGGGCTTGTAAATGGAAAGGTCTTGATGGTGAGAAATATATCAGCTAGGAGTTTATGACTTGATGGTGCAATCTCATGAAAACAGACTTGGTCTTTCACGAACTCTTCACGAAACATGTTCTCTCTCCAGGGCATCCTGAGTCTCCGAAGCGGGTAAATACAGCACTTGATGCCCTCAAGAAGTCAGATTTGTTGGATTCTGGGAGAGTCAATATGCTACAACCCCGACCAGCACATTCTGATGAAGTGAGAACAATTCATTCTAAGAGCTATCTTGAAGAAGTGAAAGAGAGGTCCGATTCCGGTGGAGGATATTTCACACTAGACACATCTGTGAATGAATATACATTCGATGCAGCTATGCATGCTGCGGGAGGTGGCATTCAGACAGTAAATCGGATTCTTGATGGAGAAGCCAAAAATTCATTCATATTATGCAGACCACCGGGCCATCATGCAGAGTATGACAGAGCTCTGGGCTTTTGTTTCATTAATAATATCGCCGTTGCTGCAAGACATCTTGTTTCTCGGAGGGGCATGCGTCGAGTTCTCATAATAGATTATGATGCTCATCATGGAAATGGGACACAAAATGCCTTTTATTCGGAAAGGGAGGTGTTCTATGTTGGCATACATCAGGATGGAAGAACCCTCTTCCCCGGGACGGGTTTTGTTCACGAGAGAGGAGAAGGAAAAGGTGAGGGATACAACGTTAATCTACCCATGTACCCCGGATGTGGTGATATTTCCTATGACCTTCTCCTTCGGAAAATAATCAAGCCATTGGTGGATGAATTCTCTCCAGAATTTATCCTGATTTCTGCAGGTTTTGATTGCCATTTTAGAGACCGTTTGACCTCCTTATCGCTAACCACTTCAGGTATTGCAAAGATGAATAATTCATTGAATCAGATAGCGAAGGATCACTGTGAAGGCAGGATTGCTTTCTTCTTAGAAGGAGGCTATGATCTTGACGTCATGCGGCAGGCGTCTGTAAATCTTATTGAAGTGCTTACTGGATTGCCTAGGACAGAATATGGAGATGTCATGGAAGAGAACACTGTATCTGTAGAGAAAACCAGACAGCTCATAGAAACTGTAGAAAAATATCGGTAAGTCGCTACCCAAGACATTCTTATTCGAAGTCTTCTAAGAGTGTCTGCATTGACTCATCCAAAAGGGGTTCATTTTCTAATGTTATTTCAGCCTTGCTTTCATCCACATCAAATCCAAGCTGTTTCTTAATTGACATAGCAATACCTGTTCCTATGGCTGGAACCCGTCCTATCTTCTGTATGTCAGCTTTATACAAATCTGATAAATTGTGTAGACCATTATTGAACAGCATTCTGGCACGGACTCTGCCTATGCCCCTTAACCCAACGAGTTCCAGCAATTCTTCTTTTACGCCATGTCTTATTCTTGAGTGGAGCTTGTGTATGAGTGGAATATGTTTAGTAATTGCAGTCACTCGACATATTTCAGATGTGGAATATAATAGCCATTCAGCTGAACGTACATATCTATGAACATCACCCATACCCACGTTGTAGTTCTCGGTCATTTCTCTCTCGCTTTTTTCATTAATCCAGTCTTGAAGCAATCTTGCAGTTTTGAGTTCTGCAAGATAATTTGTGTATGACTCTGGGTCCTCCCAACTATCAGGAAGAGGGACGCTTAAGTCGGGAAGATAGTCCGCGACCATAATCTCGTAATCTTCAAACTCTGATCTTGCTATATAGGATGTAGGTTGGTCAGGAGTGTGACAAATAAGATGCAACAAGCCAATCTCAGTGATTTCTTCGCTTTTACCTAGAGTGTTTCGCAGCAGAATGGCTGAATAAGGGTCAATATAAAGCCGGGACGTTCTCTCGCCTAATGGTGTGGCAACGAGAGTTCCGCCGTTATCACTCTTAGTCAGTCCACCGTCTTCGAGGAAGGTTATGACGGAAGTTATATGATGGTCAATTTCCCACTTCTCGAATTGATGGGAATAAAATGTCCCTTCTATCAGATTGTCTATTTTCTCGCGAGTTCTAGTAATTCCACCTGCAATCGTAGATAGGAGATGAAATCGCAGTGCCTTGGGGGAGGCTAATTTTGATGTTATCGCCTCAGTTTCTGATAGTACGTAGTTTTCCATCAAGAATTCTCTTTCTAGCTCACTTCGAGCAATAAGTATTGCCTCCCCATAGTCATCATATGCGGGCCGCCCGGCACGACCAGCCATCTGTTTGTACTCGAGTATGGGTATTGGATAGCTTCCCCTTCCACGTTCAAACCTCCGATAATCGCGGATAACTACGCGTCTGGCTGGAAGATTTACACCAGCCGCTAATGTGGGAGTTGCTATGATGGCTTTTAGGGTATTATTCCTAAAGCAAGACTCAATAATGCTACGCTCTCGGTTTTTAAGACCAGCATGGTGAAATGCAGACCCTTTTCTTAAGACATCAGAGAGTGTCTTGGTTGATTCGGGGACAGTGGCACTTGATACCAAGCTTTTGGATACACGATGTAATTCATCCAAATCTTGGGGTGTCAAATACGGTCGGACTGATGATGCAATTCGCTTACTGAGAGAAACTGTAGACCTACGCGATGATACGAATACAAGTACCTGTCCATCCTCTTCGAGGATGTCACAGACGATATCCGCAATGTGTTCTTTTCTTTTCATGCGTATATTGCGTGAGGTGTTATCCTCGAATGTGATTTCTCCATCAAGAAAAACCCCCTCAGTCAAGGGAATCGGACGCCAAGAACTTTTCACTAATTTGGCGTCAAGCCAACTAGCAATCTCGTCTGCGTTAGAAATCGTTGCACTAAGTGCAAGTACTTGTATACCACTCAATAGGCGTTCCAACTTGGCTATCACCATCTCGAGTGTAGGTCCGCGGGAAGAATCATTGACTAAATGAATCTCATCTGCAACGACTATCCCAATTTTGTGAAGCCAATCTACATTATGTCGAATGATTGAATCTGCCTTTTCAGTAGTCATGATGACAATATCTGCTTCCTTTAATCTAGTGCCAGATGAATCGTAATCTCCGACTGATACTGCAACAGTTATGCCAATCTTCTCATATTTCTTGAAATCGGCGTATTTTTCATGGGCCAAGGCACGAAGGGGAACTAGATATAGAGCCTTACCCCGGCCCTCCAAAATTGCCTTTAGCATTGCAATCTCAGCCACTAGTGTCTTACCTGAGCTAGTTGGGAATGCGAGAACGAGATTTTCTCCTTGGAGTAATTTTGTATTGAATGCCATTTCTTGAGGCGGAAAAAGTTTGACTATTCCTATGCCTTTGAGTAAATCAATGACTCGTTGATTGATTGGTAGCTCATCTATATTCGTTTCTTTCAACCCCATGGAAGAGCGGACGATTTTAGCTCTGGGCCCGTTTCAACTTACCATGTTTGGGACTAAACAAAATTCCTTCTGCGACAAGTTTTCTGATTACTTCTTCTGCCCTTTCCTTTGAGAGACCCAGAGGCTCCACCCGTCGAATCAATTCCTCTTCGCTGACAGTAGAGATGCCCTCCGACTCCATATCTCTCATTACCTTCAATATGGTATCGGACGAGCTCCTTTGTGCTGCACTCATCTTGGAAACCATTCGGTCTATGTCGATTTTTCCTGTTATACGGTCAAGTGCAACCATTTTCAGAGACTCTTCCATGAGTCTCACGGAGGCTTGGGCATCCTCTTTGCTCACTTTGGATTTCAGTGCCATTCGAGCTCTTGCCTCTGAAAGACGAACAAGTGCCTCTAACTGTCGAGCTGTGATAGGAACGGGAGCTGCGCCCCCTTCGGCCGTCTTTCTAAGGTCCACATAGAAATTCTCTATAACTTCGGCAGCTTCTACTGTGAGTTGCGGCAACACATATCTGTGAGCATATCCAATGTATTTCTTCAAGAAACCGGGTGGGATGGGAGGGGTCTTGCTGTCCGTTTCGCTCCGTCTCATTCTATGCATCCCTAATATGAATTGAGCAAGTTCACGGTCCTTTGTTGCCTCAACTGTATCAACAAGAATCCACATTAAGTCGAATCGAGAGAGAATTGTAAAAGGTAACTTTATGTTGTCCTGAACTGAGGCGGATGGCTCATATCGACCAAGAGTCGGATTTGCAGCTGCGAGAATGGATGTTCTTGCATTTAGTGTTGCTACAATGCCTGCCTTTGCAATGCTCACTGTATGTTGCTCCATTGCTTCATGGATAGCTGTTCGATCGTTTGGGTCCATCTTGTCAAATTCATCAATACATGCGATTCCTTGGTCAGCAAGAACCAATGCTCCCGCCTCCAATGTCATAGCACCACTATCTGTATCATGAACAACAGCAGCAGTCAATCCGGCAGCTGTTGTTCCCTTTCCAGATGTGTAAAGACTTCTAGATGCCAATTTCGAAACAAACTTCAATATCTGGCTTTTTCCCGTTCCGGGGTCTCCAATCATTAGAATATTAGACCTGCCTCTCAAGCGTGTTCCGTCTGGAAGGGTTTTTCCTACTCCCCCAAAGAGAAGCAAAGCAATGGATTCCTTTATGTCTTCATGCCCCTTGATTGAGGGCGCAATAGATGCGACAATTCGTTCATGTACGTACGGATCTTCGGCAAGTTCCTGAATCTGCTTTTCGTCTTCTTCAGATAGCTCCAATTGTTCATACTCTTTTTCCGCTATTTCAACACCGTTTGCTTGAATGAAGACATTAAAGGTTGCCAATCGACCTCTTCTTCTTGAAAAGTCAGGTGCCGTCATCAGAATGCCAGTTATTTTCACAAGGTCACCAGGTCGAGAGATATCAACAATATCTCCTTCTAGAATGACATCAACTGACCGCGGCATTTGACCTGGGGGAAGTTCTTCGGGTGACTCTTGTATTCGTACTTTTTGCCAGTCACGGAATTGTGACTTTTCTGGAACGAGTCTTACAGGTGTCTTTTTCCCACACACGGGACATTGATCAGGTTCTATATATCTTCCATCTTCTTGGGATAGCGAAATTTCTTCACCACATCTTCTGCAGCGAAAGGTTGCATGAACGAGTAGAGGCTTAACCTCACTGGCTCGCATCATGATGCCACTGATGTGTATCAGTTTTCCTATATGCCTAGACCGAATAGACCGAAGTGAAACGTGCTCTGGATAGTTAACAATTCTGACTTTTATTAAGCCCTCTTCAATTCCGGCCATATAATCGGGGTCTTCGGTCCTGAGAAGGGAACGTAATGCATCATCGGCCAGTTGCAGAAAACTAATTGGATCCTCTTTGGAGAGAGCTAGGAACACATTGTCAAAGCTTGTCAAGTCCTGAAAATCAACATTAATCGAGGTTTCCTCATTGATAGACATCTGTTGTGTTCTAGTCCAATATGTTGCGTTTCCTTGTTCATCTTTATAGGATTTGAGAAATTCCTCAAATCTTTCCTGTGGCCCTACTTCGTATTCTGACATCAATGCCTGCCTCAGATATTGAATGTGATTCTAAATCGGTTGAGTATCTGCCCCGAGTTCTACTTAATGATTTCTTGGAGTTGTATTTAAGCTACTGTATTCATACTTTCATTTTTTTGGCGAAAACAACAACATGCAATTGCTTTTGCACATGAAAAAAAGCGGTTCCTCCTGAATTGTGTGAGAACCATTTCATGTGCGGCCTTTAGTCCTTTTTTTGTAGACCGAAGAATTTCATCAAATAGGACATGGAACGTTTGAAAACGGTCATTGTGTTATTTCTGCTCGCCAAGAAGATAGCAAAGCAATCATCTCTTCACATAGCCATCTCTCTTCCAAAGTCATTCCTTTCCTCTTGTCTTGATAAGCTCCTGATTTCGCAACCCGGAGTATTTTTGAAAGTCGAGTTTCCACAATCAAAGGAATTATACGTTGCATCTTTTTAATTTCGTCACGGATTCTTGGGTCAATGGAGGTTCTATCTTCTTGTAGATTGAGAAGACTTCTTCTTAGAGCAGAATAGAGAAGAGGGTGAAATTCTTGAATGCGATGGGGATGATCCTCTTCTACTCGATAGATATTTTGAAGGTGTCGTAGAGAATCGTAGTCATCTTCTTGTGAAATGTCAGCAATTTTTCTATGAACCAAATTTTCAATAACCCAATTCGGAAGATGAACCTTGGAACCAGCCTTAAACGGTCCAAATTTTTTGCCACCAACGATGATTTCGGACATATCTTCTTTGATAAGACAATCGCGGTAGGCGTTTAGAAAAGCCATGTCTGAGCGTCGTACAATATCGGAGGTGTGTTCTCTAATCTCTATCATGACCCTTCACCAGGTATTTGATAGTCAAGCAGTGTACTTCATAAACTTCTTGTTAGATTAGTAGGTATGGGTAAGTGAAATTCATATTGGATGCTTCTTTTCACATATTCGAAGAAGCTTTTAAGGCCACCATATACGTGAGAATGAGCCAAGATGAAATATCCAATTGGATGGGATTCGTGAATGGAAATAGACTTATGGACAGAAAAGCACCGACCCGCTACATTAGGCGATATTGTTGGACAGGATTCCGTTGTAAATCGACTACAGAAATTTGTGGAGAGAGAAGCTGTACCACATTGTCTCTTTGCAGGTCCACCTGGGACAGCTAAGACTACGGCAGCTATGGCTCTAGCAAGAGATTTGTTTGCAAGCTCATTCAATCGAAATTTCATGGAGCTTAATGCTAGTGACGAAAGGGGGATTAATGTGGTCAGAAACCAGATTAAGAATTTCGCTCGATCCCTGCCAGCAGGAAATGCACCATTCAAGATTCTTGTATTGGATGAAGCAGACCACCTCACCAGTGATGCTCAGCATGCATTAAGGCGGACCATGGAATCATATGCTACCTCCTGTCGAATGATTTTGATTTGTAATTACGCAAGTAGAATTATTCCTCCCATCCAATCTAGATGTGCAGTATTCAAATTTTCACGACTCTCAGATGACGATATCGCCGATAGGTTACATCATATCGCGGAGAAGGAGAATGTATCTATTGATGGGGAAGGAGAAAACGCGATTTTGTACCTATCAAACGGAGATATGAGAGCCGCCATTAACATATTGCAGGCTGCTTCTTCAACAGGAGAAATCGTAACTGCGGATATTGTATTTGCGATTTCAGGAAGAGCGAATCCAAAAAGTATCGGTCAGATGTTAGGCTCTGCTGTACGGGGGGACTATAATGCTGCAATTATGAGCCTCAGACAACTAATCTATCACGAGGGAATCTCGCCATTGGACTTAATCAAACAGATACATAGGGAGATTCTCAGACTCGAGTTGGAAAATAATCTCAAAATGAAGATTCTAGAGCATACCGCAGATGTCGAATTCCGCATCGCAGAGGGAGCTAATGGTGAGATACAAATCTCTGCACTACTGTCTACATTTGGTGGATAATGAATAATGAAGGAAAGCGATTTACCTTGGCCGGAATTGCATAGGCCGATCAGCAGAAGCCAGCTCGTAGGCAATATAGGCTCAATTAATCGGCTGAAACAATGGCTAGTTAAATGGAGAAACTCTATCCCTCGCAATAAGGCTGCACTATTAGTTGGTCCTCCAGGAACCGGCAAAACAGCAACTGTTGGAGCCATCTCACGTGACATGAATGCAGAATTAGTGGAATTCAATGCTAGTGATAAGAGGAACAAGGGGGCTATTGAAACCCTCGTGTGGAGAGCTGCCACTCAGCAGACATTAGACGGAAGGAGGCGCATTATTCTTCTTGATGAGGTAGATGGGTTATCCGGAACTGGTGATAGAGGCGGAGTTCGGGCAATTATGAAAATACTAGACAAAGCCGTCCACCCAATTGTAATGACCGCTAATGACCCAGATAATCGTCGTTTGAAGAATTTGAAGAAGAAGTCATTGGTACTGACATTTCAGCCAATAAGCGATGATGAGATGTTGACTGTATTGAAGCGTGTACTCAATCAACATTCTTCTTCTACCTCTAAGGACCTACTAGATTTGATTGTTGCAAAATCTGCGGGAGACCTTCGTGCGGCGATATCTGATTTGGAAACGACTTATGATGACATTGAAACAAAATCAGCTCTAGGAAATCGTACAACGAGAAGAAATGTGGAAGAAACTTTACAGAGATTATTCATGGCTACGGACCTACAGGCGGCAAAGAGTGTAGTATCTCAGAGTGACGTTTCTTATGATGACTTGCTCCTTTGGATTGAGGAAAATATACATCTCCACTTGAGAACCGCTAATGAGCTAGAGGAGGGTTTTGAAGCGTTGTCGCTTGCTGACCTATATCTGGGGAGAATTATGCGAGATCAGAATTGGAAGTTGCTGGCGTATGTCTACGATTTTCTTTCAGCAGGTGTATCGAACAGCAGGAAACAAACCCCTTTTTCATTAGTGGATTACACTAGACCAGAATGGCCGTTGCTTGTATGGAGAGGGAACAGGCGACAGTCTAAGAAGGCTGAGTTGGCATCAAAAGTAGCTGCTATTACAAATACCTCCGAAGAACGAGTACAAGAAACACACCTATGGGCCTTGGAAGGAATCCTGAAGAATAGTCCCGACTTGAAGAGTCAATACAGTGACTGGTTGAAAGTCAACAAAGGAATGTTTCGTTAAAACAGTCGGCAACTACTCCTTCAAGTGCTCTTCGATAACGGTGAAAATATGCGATGCGTTTCTTCAATCTTTTTCTAATAGTATTAAGTGCATTTTTGTTCTTTTTCATTCGAAGTGGAATGGCTGCATCTATGAGAAATAGGTTTTCTGGAGGGGCAGGTTCAATGCCACTCGGTAAAACATCCGCTCCATCCAGTAGTTGTCTACATACATTTGGGTGAATTTCCCCTTTTCCAATACTGACAAGAAGATTAACACTCTTTCGCACAAGTTTCCATAGGAAATTAATACCATAAAAATCTGCAAATGTAATCCTTTCATTTGCTATACATACATTCAGAAGAACGGTGTTGGTAGATTTGTCGCCATCTGGTTTTGACAGGAATTGAAAGTCGTGCAGACCCTCCAGCTTACTAGCGGCGTTCATAATTCTTGAAAAATCAACATCGCTCTGGCTTGTATCAAAATAATATCTGTAGTGCCGGAATAGCACCCTATGCCTAGGATTAAAATCCATAGGAACCTCAGTTTCTGCCCATAGGATGATATCTTCTGGCAAGTGCTCATTTATTTGATTGATTTGTATTTTGCCTTCTGTTTCAAAACACACTGTTTGACCTATGCTGTTAACTCCCTTATCTGTGCGTCCCGAAAAGGCTACCGATGTTGATGGGTACTCGTAACCACTCCATTTGGTTAGACCATTTATTAACTCTCCTTGGATTGTAGGTAAATTCGGTTGGTACTGAGAACCATGATAGCCGGTTCCTAAATAGAAGAGCTTGCAAGCATATTTGGGCATAGAGTCACTTCCTTAAGATTGCCATAAATCCAAGAAGTTTCGAAATGAACGTGCTCTCAAATCCTCTGATTTGAAGCGATAAATTTTGATTCGGCCGAAGGTTTTTTCCTCAACAAGTCCTGCTTCCATCAATGCCTCCAGATGCCCCTTTGTTGTGCTATGATTTAGGCTAACACGCCGGCATAATTCAGATATGTTCAGCTCATTGGATAGTGCAAGCTCCTTCAATATCTTCATTCTGCCTTTTGAGGAGAAAAGCTCCTCAAGTGGAATTTTCGCATTGCCTTTTTGCTCATCGGGTGACATGCTTTGTTTCTACTCCAGAAGATTGACCATGAATTGCTCAAGTAAATCTGCAGGAACATCTGATAATCCGATAAGAGTTGTTTGACCTCTTTGGCCCACTCCCGATTTCTTCGCGTCTATTACGCCATGGGCGTCCAAGTCCTGGACCCATTCCCAAATTTGTGTATGTGCCCTAGATTGTTTTCCGAACTCTTCGCAAACTGCTTGGTACATCTCCTCAACTTCTCCAATCGTTACATATACACTTCTTGCTTCTTTCAACTGGCGCGCTGCAGCGAGTAATAACAGTTTATTATGTAATGGGAGTGTTTCGAAAACCTCTTCTCGTAGTTCTGGGTGAGTATCAGCTTTGGCCTTTCGAACATAATCGGGGATTATTACATCAGAGCCAACTGCATCAGCTTGTTTCCCACCACGCCAAAGGAGTTCGATGGCATACCGTGCATCACCCCTATTGGAGGCAATGTCACAAATGAGGCTAATCGTTTCCTCCATAATTGCCCCAGGTTCAAAAGCCATTTTAATTCTCTCAGAGAGGATATCTCTCAACGCATTTGAGGTGTATTTTTCAAAATATAGGACGTTGCGTTGTAATGTACTCAATGTACTGGCATCAAAAGCACTATCATCTAAGGGTATCTTTCGACCAATACCAATAATCGATAGCCTTTGGGGAGCATTCAGCCGATCATCCATTAATCGAGTCAGATTGTATATTATGTCTACACCCTTTTGCTTGATGAAATAATCAAGTTCGTCCAGTATTAACAAAAGATATCGATCCTCGGCATCAAGCACTTCTATAATCATTTGAAGAACTTCTTCAGGAGAATGCCCTCGACGGGGAAAGTTGGGTTTGAATGTTCGAAGAATCTTAAGGTATACAAGATATTCACTCTTATTGACTCTGCAGTTGATGTGTATTTTGCGTAATCTTATTTTTCGCCTTACTGCAGCTTGAACCAATTGCTCAGAGAATCTCTTTGTAACTGCAGTTTTTCCTGTCCCAACAGGCCCTTGGATAATGAATTTCTGACTTGTCTGTCCAGGAGAAGTGATCATTGTTTTGAAACTTTGAGCCAGTGTTCTCAATTCTGTTTCTCTGTGTGGGAGATTCTCTGGTACATAGTCGATTGACAAATATTTCTCTGATTTGAATACGCTAGTCCTTCCGAGTTCATCCTCAACATAGTCACGCGGCATCAGAAACCACGAACTTCTGTTGGGCTTTAGCATAAAAAGGCTTGCTTGTTTGTTCGGTTAACTGAACATCAGTGGTAGAGGTGAGTGAAAGTATTGGTGGCGGCTCAGAACTCAAGATCCGCATCATTGTCCCGAAAGACTCAGTGGGGTCATTACCATCATCGCACGCCATGAAAATATTCAGCTATAGCCCTTAAGTTTCATTGCATGAAGATAATGTGGTGCGGCCGCCGGGATTTGAAGTCCCGCAATTCGTGATGAATTGACTCGGGTTGGAAGCTTGGGAAGCTTCCGTCCTAACCAAACTAGACCACGGCCGCCAAACGTGAAGTTTGTGGAATTGATAAAAGCGTATCGGCATTTTTTCTTTGGTTTATGCATTTGGCTCAAATCTGAACTTTTATCTTCATCTGATAGTGTGCGGGTCGTGGGTATAATACGGATGAAGACACCAAATGGTAATGTTGCTTTCTGGCAGGGTAACCAAGCTTGTGCAGAAGCTGCTATTGCAGCAGGCTGCCGTTTCTTTGCAGGCTATCCTATTACTCCTGCATCTGAAATTGCAGAAATCATGTCGAGTAGACTGCCTGAAAATCATGGTATCTATTTGCAGATGGAAGATGAAATTGCCGCATTATCTGCGGTTATTGGTGCGTCTTGGGGAGGAAGGTTATCTATGACTGCAACATCGGGGCCAGGTTTCAGTCTGATGCAAGAGGGCATAGGTTATGCAATAATGACTGAAACTCCCTGTGTGATAATAGATGTACAGAGAGCAGGTCCAAGTACCGGGCAAGCAACAAAGGCCGCACAAGGAGATTTGATGCAATCACGCTGGGGTACACATGGCGATCATGAGAGTATTGTATTGGCACCCAACTCGGCACAAGAAACATATGAACTTACAATAGAGGCATTCAGAATATCGGAAATGTTACGCCACCCAGTTATAGTTCTAACAGATGAAATTGTTGCTCATTCAAGAGAGAGAGTAGTGATTACGGAGAGAGAGAAAGCAGTCAAGAGGAAATTTCTTGAGAATACAAATCAATCATATTTTCAAATAGATGAAACAGGGCATGCCTTGATGCCAAGATTTGGTGATGGACTTGATTTACTTGTGACTGGGTCAACGCATGACAAAAATGGAATCAGAAAAACGTCAGATCCGGGCACTCATGACAACTTAGTGCGACGATTGAAAGAAAAGATATCTGGAGCAGAAATATTTCCAGAACCAAGATATATAGGACCAAATGACGCCGATTTAGCTATAATCTCATTTGGCAGTACTTCACGTTCAGCAGAACAGGCCATTACCGAGCCAAATGGCGATTCGTCGATAAAGGGTATGCAGCTTAGGACACTCTGGCCTTTTCCGGAGAAAGCAGTAATAGAGTTCTCAAAAGGTGTGGAGAAATTATTGGTACCTGAGTTGAGTCTGGGGCAATTGGTTCGAGAAGTAGAGAGAGTTGTGGATGATTCATTGCAGGTTGTGTCACTGACCAAAATTGGTGGGGGAAGACTCATTGATCCCTCGGAGATTGTCGATTCATTATTATGATCAGGCACTGTAGGACTCTTCGGAGGGTTGGAGGATAGAGGTGTCGAAGAGGGTTCATTATCCTCTACCGTTATTGAAAAGAATACTGTGGTTCGCATCCAAACAAATACACTAGCATAATGTATTTCTTCTTCATAAAAGGGCTGTGAGAATTTCAATATCACGGAATGCAATCCAGGAAACAATGATGACGGCAGCTCAAGTGTAACTGCCCCACTAAGATCAACCTCCTGTTGATGTGTAAGTAGCGTGCTATCGATGCTATCGAATAACCGAATATCGATTTCAGTTAATCTAGTGCCATTGTCCTGAATAACTGATATGTTAGCGGAAATTTGCTCGTTGTAAAATGCAGACAAAAAGGAAACATTGGAGTTGAATCTGCCCTGAATAATTACTTGGATTATATTTGGGGATTCTATAAAGACATATTCATCTTGAATTGTTAATTCTGCATAGTATTGACCTACATCTATTTGGGGCTGAATATCAAATTCCAATTCTTCTTTACTATTGCAATTAAGGAGTCTGTTCAGTGTAAACAAATCATGGACTTCATTGATATATACTGTAACGCTGGCATCAATAATCGGAGACTGGAGAGTAATATTCACTTGTGATATCTTACCCCTGGTGAAGGACCAAGGAGTAGAATCCATAATGATTTGAATGGGATTGTAAATGGACACTGTGAAGTTTCTAAATGACTCGTGCACAAATTCAGAGGGGAATGAAGAAACGTGCAAAATGAGTTCCATCTCTCCGAGTTTTGTGTCGTTTGCAATATACCAAATGAGATACAACTTACCAAGCAAATCTGTGACTCCATCACCAAGAGGATGTCCGTTTTTGTCAGTTAGTTCAACTTCGATACCTTTGAGTGGTATGCTAACGGGATTAAGAAGCTGCACCGAGATATTGCAGGCATCTTCCAGCAGAGCTATTTGTGGTCGCTCAACTTCAATCCGGGGAATAAATTCTATGCTGACAGAGGTAGTTGTTGAGTAATTTTTGTAGCAAGTAGTAGTGTTAACTTCTGTAATCAAGTAGCCGTTGCCCCACAATGTTGACGGAACTGTGAATTCCCAATAGAGTAATCCGTTTTCATTTGTTATGCCATAGTAACAGATTTCAGTGGAGTCTAGGACTAGTTTGGTTGCTACGTTAATATTGGTGAGCTTTTCAAGAGATAGGCTATCATATAATTGAACAGTGCCATTGATTGGACTTGGACTTATTGCAGTGTATACTGTGATATTGGATAGCATGCTCCGTGGCGTGACATTCAGTGGTAAACTCATCATGGCAGGTTGATAGTTGGGATGAGATGCTGTGATATCTAGAGTATATGTGCCAGGATTTGTCTTGATTGGGATTTCAATCAGAAAGGTCCCATTGGATTGAATTGGTGTAGTGCCAGTGCAAAAGGGTGTACTCCATTCAACAATGCCATTTCCTATGACATTTTGTTGAGGATTCAAATGCAGTGCTTCAATAGTCATATTCTCGTAAGATTTTCCACTTTGAGACTGACAGACTATGGAATCTTGAGCGCCAGTAATGTGAATATAGGATTTCTCTTGAATAACTTCAATATGGAAAGTTTCGTTAACTGGTTCCCAAACAGCAGTTGCATTAGAGAGGACTTGAAGACTGTAGTTTCCTGTGACTAAGAGATCTTGTTCAATCGCGGTTGAAACAATACCGGATTCGTTAGTGTAAACATATCTTTTGAATACCTGATTGGAATTATTATCTGAAAGAGTAAGAAGTAAATCAGACTCTGCATAGGCAAAGCTCTGATTGTGGCGACTTACAACTTGAAAGAACAGAGTAGCATTCGTGTTTTCTTCAAAAGTTAAATCGGATAGAGCTATGCAGTCCAGTTGCCCACGGGATATATTCAATTCAATCGTTTCAGTCACTGTCTCTGAGTAACCGTCGAACATCTCTGCGTTGAATATAGCATATACATTTGTTCCATTTTCCCCTGGAAGTAAATGTGATGGCTCTATGCAATACTTTGATGACAAAAATCTTATTTCGGGTGATGGTGGAATCATTCTCTCATCCAAATATATGGTTCCAGAATCGGCTACGACTGCAAAGGATACGTAACACCAGCCAGTATCACTGAAGTCTGCTATAATCTTGGAGAGCAGTTCCATTGTTTCTCCGATATGGTAGTCGAGCTGGTCAGTTTCGAAATAGTACAGTTCAAATTGGAATGCCGATACTTCAACGGCACTCCCAAGAACAATAACTAGTACCATAGATGAGCATAGCAGAGCCAGTCTTCTATTCACTTATTTCCACCGTAATCTATTGTCTATGCAAGAATAAAAACAGCACAGGATGTAACGACAGGTTTAATTCTTTCAGTTCGACAGGAGATTACAGCATATTAGGAGAATAGAAAGCATGGTCGTTCGACTCAAAAATGCAACTATTGATTCATTGGAAACAACAGAAACAAGAAGACTATTGCTAATGAAAATTGTTTCCAAAAGCGATGGAGCTGTTCTGGAGCTTGAATTGCCTGAAGTCTTGTGTGGCCCTTTCAAAGAAAAGGACAAGATTGATGTAAGAATTGATGCAAAAGAGATTACTAAAGGAGACCAAGCTAAATTGTACGTAGAAGGTACTGTATTCAAAGTAACCAATGAGAAGAACTTTGATGTGATAGCAGCAGTTGGAGGCCTGAAATTCAATCTCTCTTTATCTGACCCCAAACCTTCACAGAAAAAAATCTTTTCGAGTGATAGGTTTTATTTGACGTTGGATTAGTTCTGATTACTTTCGCTCACCCCCCTTTCTGCCAGTGACCTGATTGTTCCTTCAAACTACTTGGTAGTTTTATTGGCAGTACCCCAAGGTAGCTGCTAGAGACTTTGAACTAGTGAAATCTAGTTAGGTAGAGAAGCAAAGACTTCTCTTGGGTGTGGTCATTGGTTGATGCGGTACAATCCTATAATATTCCCGAGAGTTGTCCAGATTGCTTGGGAAGGGTAATAATAAGCAGAGGACATCTTGTATGTACGAGATGTGGTCTAGTAATATCTAGAGAGTATGTGCTTCCCACTTTCCAAATGGGAGCGGAACGGAGAGAAGGAGATCCAGAAGCCAGCCAGTATGTTTCTTTGGGTAATCGTTTACATATTGTGGATGGTTTGGGCAGTTACATAGGATACCATAAGGACAGATATTTTCGTGATTCTACGGGTCAATCTCTCTCAGGAAAACAACAAAAAAAGTTCAGGCGTCTGAAATCTGTATATAGTACCAGAGTCAGAATTGGAAAGGACGAGGCTAAATATCGTGCCTTGCGCACTCTTAATCGCGTAGCTAAGTTACTAATGCTGAATGAACAGGTACGAGACCGGGCGGCGTATTTATTCAACAAAGTACTCTCTGAAGCTGAGGAGCGGATATCAAATAATATACTCCTAATGGCAGTATGCCTCTTGATGGGGGTGAGGGAATTTAAGCAAGAGGCCCCTATTACTTTAGAAGAGATTGCAGAAGTGTTTGAACAATGTGGACATCGTGTAAGCGTTCGCACAATTGTACGTGAAGCACTTAGGTTGAGATCCATTACAGGACATGTGCCCAGAATTCGAAAACCACGGGATTATGTTCCAAGAGTATTGTCACTGTTGATAAATAATGGCGAAGTAGTTCGCAAGGTCAAGACCAGAGGCTGGGATGTGAGTGAGTACAAAAGTAAACTGCAAAAGAAGATGTTCTTCATACTAGATCTCGTTCCCAGTTCAAAACGAGGAGGGCGTAATCCATTCATTTTCACCGTTTCATCTGCTTATGCAGGCGACCGGTTAGTTGCAGAAGAGTGTGGCTCTAAGAGTGTTCTAACTCAAAAATTGGCCTCTGCTGCAACGGATGTTGCAGAGTATAGCATTAGAGACCATTTTGGAATGATAAAGAAGATTGCAAAGATGTCAGCTATTGCTATCTAGATAGGGTATTGGGACTTGCAGATTGATGGTGTGTGTATAGATTGATGGATGCAACGGTCATCGTAAATCATTGTCCTATTGGTCGCTGTGAATCCTGTAGCGATCTTTTGCAATCTAAATGCAAGTGGCTTCATGAAGAAACGTATGTCACGATTCCCAAGGCGATTTTGTTTGTGGAGGCAGGGAAAGGACTGATTCATATAGGCGGTCTAGATGGGAAATTACCCTCTATGCCACCCTGGAAGGATGAAAGCTGGAATTCAATTTCTACAGAAGAGTGTGTGCTCCGGGATATCGATGCATGTATCGATGCTTACAGAGTTGGCTCGTATTTGTCCTTATTTTTGCAGAGAGCGAATATTATTACCTATATGCCATTGGCTATACTCGGGTCTAGTCTAGAGCATGCGTTGCTGGAGGATTTGAAGAAAAGGTATCGAGATAGCATTAGAATTGATTCTCATGAGCGGAAATCCCTAGAAGAGTCTGTTAATCATGCAATAAAGCTCCTTTTTCGGGATGCTAGTTGCAGGTTTCCCGAGATTGGAGAGGAAACTCTTCAAACAGTATCTCGATTAGCAGCTCATTCGGAAACGGTGCTGTATCCTATAATGCCGTTGATATTAGATGACATGGTTGAGGAGATTTTCTTTGACAAGCCCAATCAGCGTATCTATTTTGATCATGCAGAGCATGGACGTTGTTTGTCCAAACTCACGTTTAGGAATGATGATTTGAGTAGGATATCTACTTTACTACGAGCAGAAAGCAATATGCACTTGGATAGTAGAAATCCATCTCTTAAAACGAATCTCAATCTGTTGGGCAATAGATTGAGAGTCACGGCCATAATTGAACCACTTGCAAATGACGGATTCAGCCTAAGTTTGAGACGACTAAGGAAGTCTCCGTTTTCAATACTAGATTTGATTGGAAATGGATCTCTAACACGAGAAGTAGCAGCGGCATTGTTACTGGCAGTCAATAATAGAATGAACATTACCATAACAGGAGCACCCGGATCAGGAAAGACGACTCTACTTAATGCACTAGATGCGACTACACCTAGCAAATGGAGGAAATTGTACATAGAAGATACTGTAGAGAGCAGGCCACTCGAAAACCATCATCAATTGCGTTTGTGTGTTGACCCTGTTGATGAATTGGCGGGCGTGCTCAGCAAAAGCAAGGAAATAGTCAAATCACTCCATAGATCCCCCGATTATGTTGTTCTAGGGGAAATCCAAACGATGGAGCATAGTCGAGCACTATTCGAGGCCCTTGCTGCAGGACTGCGTACCATACAGACGTGTCATGCAAATTCGGCTTCCGGACTTGTCAGCAGATGGTCCATCAATCACGGGATTAGTGATGCAAATTTGGCGATGATGGATATTGTAATTACTATGGATAGACCGAATCCCGGTAGTGCAAAACGATTCGTAAAAGAACTAGTAGAGGTGAAACGAAAAGTAAGTGATGGCATTATTCGTTTTGCTGGATTGAATAATCTATATTCTGCGGTTGATTCTGCGAAATCTTTCCAATGGTGTGATAATGGAGCCTTCAAACTTGCGGCAAAGGAAGTTGGTACGAATTCTCATACGGCCACCTATGATGAGATTCTTCAAAACCTATACAACCTGGATTCAGGCGATGTGTTAGATTCTTTTCTACAGAATATAGCTAATCACGGACAGCTTATACCCAAAAAGTCGTGAGTGTGTGGTTTGTCCAACAAGATTCGCTTTAACTCTGGCTGTGAACCTCATTCTTTAGGTCCTTAAATACGCAAATCCGGAAATGAGAGAATAGGGTTATAAAATGGTTTCATCCAAACTAATAGAAAATCAAAATGGTGGACCTTTGGTTGAAGAGAGTCTCTTGTTAGGACTGGCGATTGTCACTATCTCTATTGTTATAGGTGTAATTCTTCAAGCCACAGGTTGGGCACAGGATGTAGTTAGTACTCTAATGGAAATGCTGGAGGAAAGTTGGAGCATCTTTGGTGAAGTTGTACCATAGGAGGTAAGTGTTGGCCCTGGCCTTTGGGAAAGCCTTATTTGCTGAACATTTGGTGAAGACTCGCTTCGGACTGCGGTGACTCGGCTCCGGTAGATGCCTTCACATTTCGCGGTTGGCTAGCCGATTGTAGTCCGGCCCAGCATGAGGGACTCTCGATCCCTCGACCCGGGTTCAAATCCCGGCCGGAGCACCATTTATTCTATCCAATAAGGTAGTGTTTCCTAGCAAAAGGAATGGCCAATATTAAACATGAGATAATCAGAGCAGAAGCAAGAGGTGTGACACCAATGCCGCTTGCAACGTTCGCATCGATTGGCGTTATGACGAGTGTGAATGACCCAACGGTGGAAGTAATCCCTGATTGCTCATTAATTTCATAGCTGAGATGGTACACCCCAGCTTCTAATGGAGTCACTAAACACAGATTTACAACACCATACACAGATTTTGTGATTTGTTTCTCGGATGCTAACCACCAATATGCAAAATTGATGTCAATATTTCGAGTTCCATTTTGGGCAAATAGCAGAATTTCCACATTTATGTATTTCATCATGCCTGATTGAGAATATGATTTCAGAAGAACAGTCAACGGTATAAGTTTGCTAATAGTAATCTTCGTTAAGAAGTTGCTCGGTAATTCCATTCTTGACTCATTACCGGAATAGATGATTTTGACTAGGTACTTTCCTTCTTCTTTCGGTGCAGTAAATGATATTTGGCCTAATTGGAAGTTGGTAGTGAGCAACGTTTGATTTGCTGGTGCATCCAAGGGAGATATAATCAGACTTAGATTGCGTTGGATACTTTTTCCGTCAAAATTAGATATATTGACTAAATAGACTACTTCTTGAAGTGGAGATGCATAGCCCATAGTATTGCTTTCTAACAATATGATATTCGGGCGAGACCAAACAGGAAGCAATGTAATCAACGAATTGTTAAGGAGAAACTGATTGTCGGTTACATTCACAATGATTTCATGGATGCCCTTTGGTGGCATCATGAATAGATACCCAACAAATTTTCCACTACTAGGAATAAATATTGCATTGGCACTCTCTAATGTTGTTGTATCTTGCACACTAATATTGATGTCTCGGATGGTGCGGTTGAATATATCTCTAACTGAAATTCCAAAACTCAAGCTGGTATAAGTTTCAGCTATTGAAGCGTTAAAACTAGCCACAATATATGCTTGACCAAGAACGGATAACTGGACTGTTTTCGTGCATGGCTCATTCCGGATGCTTCCATTATAGCGAATCGTTAGTTGATGCATCCCTAAAGAAAAAGAGTCATCAATATCGATTTCAATTTCGCTCCAGCCAGTTTCATTTGTTAGTACTTGCATATACATGATTTCATCAATGAGAACTAGAATACACTCATTAGAGAGACCGCTGTCATTATCAGTTAGTAACACATCTGTTTTCCAAGTTGTATTGAGGTATGCATCTTCGTGAGCTGAAATATTGGCTGCAATTTCTGTGTCGATCTGACTCAAAATAATCTCTAATTCTTCCATTGCTTGGGAGTGATAATTTACACTGCTTCCTTCGTACCAGAAAATCAATGAGTTCTTACCAAGATATGCCCAACTACTATTTGTAATGATACTTGTGGACAGATATCCATCTGTATCTGATTGGAGTATACATAGGGTGTTACCATTAGCGATTACCGTTATATCTGCATTAGGAATCGCATTATTTGTGTCATCAGTCAAGTAGGCAGAAATGAGAAGTTCGTCACCATATATCAAAGAAGTATTGGAGAGAGTTACCTCGAGGTTTGTAGATGAAACGATTAAGACCGGCATCCATTGGCAAGAGGGATATAGAGCAAGAGTTTCATTACCTCGATATGTGGCATTGAAAATAGTTTCTCCAAGAGGGTAGCCAAATGGTACATCCATGCAGAATGTAGCATATCCGCTTTTGTCTGTGTATTCGATTCCTAATAACCAGTCGTTGGTTTCGTCATGAAACTCCACTGGTTGGAATTCTACTGGATCACCGTAAGATCCGTTTTGTAGCACCTGTGCTGTTAGTGTTAAATTCTGGCCCCGAGAAATGATAGGAACTTCTTCCGCCTCAACTGGAATCGGAGAAAAAATCATTAGAACTAATGCCGCGCCGATGAAGATCAAAGTGATGGTATTAGATCTATTCAACACAGTCTACCTCTTTCAATGCTCGTTTTCTGAACACGTCCTATGTCGGCATGATTCGCATTCGGACCTTATCTGTTCAGCTATTGATTCATAATTTCTTTATTTCAGGAGTTTTTAATCTCCTATAGAATGAGAGATACTCAGGCGTTTTCAGTGGTGGTTATTATGGGACATCATTAACACATGTTAGACGTGAACACAATTTAGTCAGCCTTTAGCAGGACAAGAAGAGAGAGGAGTTGGTGAATGTGATTGATGGAATAAATGAACACTTGCTTCGAGTATCGATTCGGTATACTAGATTGTTATGGTTCCTATCGAGCTTTCTTGCTGGCGTCTATCTTCTTTTGACTTATCTACTGCCAACCACAAATTTTGGTGCAACATTTCTAATACCAGCCAGGTATTTCATTGAGGTTTTTATTTTCTTGACACCTGTTGTGGGAGCCATTATAACAGCATCTAGACATTTCGTGAGTCTTACACCCGCCATCTTGATGACTGATGAGTTTCTTTGGTATGAGGTGGGTGATAGTCTTATCGGTGTTTCTTGCCTAGATATATCAAATACGCATAGCTCGGTGGTGAATGGAGAGAATGGAACCACTGTCTATGATTCATCCTTCCTTCGAGCTTTAAGATCTGGATTGCAGAAAAATACTAGTCTTGCATTCGAAGCGGGAATAAATCAGAATGGGCCCTGTCTTCGCTTTTTTATAAGTACTTACTCGAAAAGTAGAGAAGATGCAAAGAGTGTTTTGATGAGAGAAAGAATGAAACTGGAGGCTATTCTTCTGTCATCGATAAAGAACATCGAGTTTCATCCTCTTAGTGGCTCTGACCTAAGAGAAGCAATTGGAGTTTCTATCTTTCACGAAGGGAGTTTTTCTTCAGTTTTTGATTCGAAAACGAATCTCCTTGTCATTAAAGGCAATCCAAAGGTAGAAGCAACAGATACCTCTTCGCAAATTGGGGTTTTCTTATCCACTGCCATGAAGAAGAGGATATCGACGCGAATCACAACCGTTCTCTCAGTTGCGGATGGTAACTCAGAGAGAAAAAAAATGGAGCGATCTTGGGACAGGATAATGGAAAAGGAGAAGCGCAAGGAAGCAAGCTTGGAAGACTGGGCAACAAAAAAGAAACTTCTTAGTCGCTATCACGAAACTGAGAACAAGAATGGATGGTTTGATTGTTCTACTTATGTCTTAGTAAAATCTGACAATGAGAATGAAGTCGTACCTAATACTGAGAGTGTATCGGGTATGATTCAGTCAATTTGGGGTGGAGATAACACATTTTCCATCAAACAAAAGAGGTTGAGTAGAAGGATTGAATCTCGTTTGATAACTAGGAGAGCTATTGCCAACACACGACTACATGCAAATAGAGTTGCTGCCTATGTAAATACTCCAGTTCAATCGTTGCCCATGATGTCTAAGCATACAGCACCAACCTTCAACATTCCTTCCGTACAGGAGATTGATAATGAATTGACTCTTGGACACGCGATATATCAAGACAAGGAAGTCAGTTCAGTTGGTTTGAGTGCACAGATGTTGAGAGAGCATTTGGCGGTCCTTGGTGCAACTGGGACAGGAAAAACAACACTGGTTAAACGTCTAATAGCAGAACTAAGCATGAGAACAGATGTGCCTTGGTGGATTTTCGATGTTAAAGGAAATGAATATTCTGAATTCCAGAAGCTTGGTAATGTGATGGTTATAAGGCCAGGTCTCGATCCTACATTTTCAATTCCATTAGTGGACTCTTCCCATTCTTCCGAGTCTGTGCAGGGGCAGTCAACTTTTACCTTGCTAAGAGAACTCATCAGGGAGGAGGGATCTTCGGACTTGTCTCCAGCAATGGAGCAGTTGCTCTTCAAGGCAGTTAGTCGACTAGCCCATAGCAAAGGGGAAGGAATGGGTGCGGATTGTCTTGTTGATTTGGTCAAAAAAATGTCTGATGACAATAGAGTGGGGAAAATGATTAGAGATGCTCTATTGAATCGCTTAGAAATATTAACCAGAGAACCCCTTGGTGCTATTCTCTCAGGAGGAGAAAATCAAGTCAACATTACGGATCTTATGAAAAGAAGGGTTGTATTTGACCTGCGCTATGTTGCCAGGATTGGAGGAATGGACGCAGCGCGTTTGCTTTACAATCTAGTAGCAAAGAGAATATTTGAGGCAGCAATGCACAGAGGCATATCTCCGAATTTGAATCACGTAGTTGTTTTGGAGGAGGCGAGCAATCTTGTTCCAGAGAGTTACACGAGATCTTCTGCGGCAGATATCTCAACAGGGGAGTCGATGGTCATGCTGCAAAGAGCTACAGGACAAGGTGTGATTGTTGTTTCAACTAGGCCGAATATATCCACTAACATCCTTGCCAATACTGCCACCAAAGTCGCGTTTAGATTACCATATGATAGTGAGGTGGGAGGCAGATTTTTATCAATCGATCAAAATCAAGAACGATATCTGCGTATTCTCAAACGAGGTAGAGCTCTGATATCACTACCCGGACTTGAAGCTTTTGAAATGAGTTCAGATGTTTTTCGTTGGAGCGATTACTCGGATTTTATGTCGGAAAATAAATTGATTGGAAAGGATGAAACTAGTGTGATGTCAAGAGAGGGGATGGATATCGAGTCACAGATGGATACATCAGGTGCATCTGTTACCGGTTCTACAGAAGGTTCTTCTTCTAAGAACTTCAATCGGGCATCACAAATTAACAGTCAATTGGTTGCATTTATGGCATCAGAGAAGTTCGTCGTTGAAAGAGAAATTAGAGAATTCATTAGCATACTAAGCCCACAATCAACAGACTGTGAAATTGACGAGATGATATTTAGTTTGATTTCATTGGGCACTATTGTTAGGGAGGCAATTCCATTTGTCGATGGCGGTTTTGTGTATACATTGCCTGGAAAAGGTGAGCAAGCGGTATCAGAGGTTATTTCGACGTATCTTTCAGATAGGTTAGGCTTAGAAAAGGAAGCAGTCCAAACAGACGATTTTGAGCTCATCATCGATGATATTGCTATTATAATCATTGGAGAACACATACGAGTTTCATCATTGAATGATACAGAAAATTACATCCGTTTGAAAATGGAGAAATTTGGAAATGGTGTAGAGAAGCTATATGTTATTGTAAGAGGAAGTGTGGCTGCCGCTAAACTTCGGGAGAAATTGGCTCAGACTGAGGAGTTTGATTCTGTCAGCGTTTTGTCAGCCTTCCCGAGTTCGCTGGATCGAATGATTGCAGAAATTGGGGGAGAACGTTATTCTGTGTATGATGATGCTACTGAGAAGAATGCATCAGCTAAGGAAGAAGAAGTTGAATTGATCGAGGCGGTACATAAAAGGTGTAATACAGCTACCAGAGCAATTCAGATTCGAATTTGGATAGGACTGATTCAGGACTTTATTGATATTTCAAATGGTAAGTCAACTTGGAGGTCGGTTTTGGAGTTTATTGAAACCACTGTATTGCAATCCAAACGAGCACGAACAGTGCCCTTGGATTCAGATGAAGGACGTCGAGCAGTTACTGAATTATTGGCAGATGAGGTTCTCACTGCTGTTAGAGTTGCAGAAAATGTGGACTTTCCTGGAATGGGGTCAGGACTGTGGATTGTAAATTCCAATGTTTTGATGAAACTGAAGGATTGGGTCTTGGAGCAATTAGTAACTTGTTTGAAAAGAGAAGGACATGAAATTTATAGAAATCATGAATACTACGATTTGTGTGCTAGCGACGCATCCTATGTGGTATTTCCAAATCAGCAGCAATTGAGTACCCTGTTGCATCTCCAATCTGAGGTGATATGTAGAAAATGTAAGTCCAAAAAAGTTGTATGCATATTGAGTGCTTCTGAATATATCGATGAGCGAGAAGATGCATCGGAGAACATAATTTTCAGATATCTGGACAGCCAGCAGATTAACCTTCTTCCTTAAGTTACAATACGAGTTCCTATTGTGGGCTCTCCTAGGAGTATTCTTCTAAGACGTCCAGGAGCATTAAGATTGAAGATTATGATTTCGGTATTATCATCTGCTAGAGTAAATAGTTCTTTCAGCTTTCTTTTCATCCCGCCTGTGACATCAATAGATTTTGAAGGGCCTGTGACGTTCAGAACAGGATTATCCTCTGATGCCTTTATTGTGGGAATGAGTTTAGCATCGGGGTTCCTGTTAGGATTATCATCTAGAACCCCATCAACATCCGTACCTAGAAGAACTGATTTGGCACCTAATTCTCTTGCAAGATGCACTGAAAGAGCATCACCGCTCAAAATTGCTGCACCTAGTTCGGCATCGAAACAAACATCTCCATGAGTTATGACTGTGATGCCAGCTTTGAGAGCACTTCTAAAAGATGAGAGATATATTGTTTCAATATAGCCATTACGAAGCTTTGTTATTGCGATTGGTGGAATTATAATGCAGGGAACTTGGTGTTCAGATAACGCTGCCTGAATTGCTGATGCTAAGAGATTCATGCTATAACGGATTTCAGGGATGCCATCCAGACGCTTTTTCCGTGGGGTTGAAAGATTTGCAAAGCCGTATTTTTTTGCGGGTTGGTGCCCATGAGCTCCCCCACCAAGTACCAATATGAGGGGGGTATCAGATATTAACAGTTCCTCACAAATACGAATGATTGACTTACGATTTATTTCGGGAGGGGAACGTTCTTTGTGAGTGATGACTGACCCTCCGAGTTTGAGTATCACTAGGTTGTCCAAAGGCGTCACATCTCAATTTGGTTCAAGATTACTTATCATCGTTTTGACTGGTCATCGGAATTAGTACACTCATACATAAGACAACCTTTTTATCCGAACCCTTTTTGGTTGGGTTTAACATCTCTGTAGATGGAGTGGTATCGTATATGACTCAGAGAGCAAGAATTCGTTTGTCAAGTACAAGTACAGAACATCTTGATGGCGTTTGTAATCAGATCAAGCGAATTACACGCAAAACAGGTGTTCGTATGTCAGGACCTATACCACTTCCAACTAGAAGAATGGTTGTTCCGACACGAAAGACACCTTGTGGTCAGGGATCTCATTCGTGGGATAAGTGGGAGATGCGAATACACAAGCGGCTAATTGATATTGATGCTGATGAAAGAGCAATTCGTCAGATTATGCGGGTCAGAATTCCTGAATCTGTGTATATTGAGATTGAACTAACCGGTTGATACTGAAGTGTTAGTACACAAACTCTTTCTATGAAGAACACAATGTAGAATCACTAGTGTGAAATCCATCCGGAGGAGTCACAGATGTGTGGAATTATAGGTGCAATACAGAAAAAGGGTGAAGTGGCACCATTCATTCATCAAGCTCTGAAGAGACTGGAGTACAGAGGCTATGATTCTGTAGGCGTAACTACAATTGCAGACAATGAGCTTTATATGAAAAAGGACAAAGGAAAAATAGACCAGGTTCATAAGAAACTTGACTTGGATGATTTGCCCGGATCGACCGGTATAGGTCATACTAGGTGGGCTACTCATGGTATTCCCTCTATGTTAAACTCTCATCCTCATTTTGATTGTTCTAATGAGATTGCTGTTGTTCATAACGGGGTAATAGACAATTTCATGGAGCTGAGGCGAGAATTGAAGAAGAAGGGGCATCAATTCGAGTCTGAAACTGATACTGAAGTCATCCCACATATGATTGAGGATTACATGAAAAACGGATATAGTCTAGAAGAGGCAGTGAAAGAGGTTGCCCTGATTATTGAGGGAACATACGCTGTCGTGGCTATGTGTACAAAGGAGCCTGGAAAGATAGTCGTGACACGAGATGGCAATCCATTAGTGATTGGAAAGAAAGAGAATGCAGTCTACGTTTCATCGGATATTCCTGCTTTCCTCCCAATGACAGACAATATGGTACTACTACTCGATGGCGAGATAGCTGTGTTAACTGTAGATGATATTGAAATTGAGAAACTGAGCGATGGAGAGAGGGTTGATAGGGATGCCATCAAAATCAGTTGGACCGCAGACCAAGCACAGAAGAGCGGTTATCCACATTTTATGCTAAAGGAGATTCATGAGCAACCAGATGCTATTAGAAATACGTTGAGACTGCGAGATGAAGAAATCGAAAAGGCTGCGAAGATGATTGATAATGCGGAGAGGGTTTTCCTGTTGGCTATGGGAACCTCTGGGCATGCAGCCCTCGCTGGCAGGCATATGTTTGCATCTCTTGGTGGTGTTCTGGCAACTTCTGAACTTGCAAGTGACTTTGCTGATACGGTTTATGATACTATTACCAAGAGTGATCTTGTTGTTGCGATAACACAATCTGGTGAAACAACCGATACTATCACTGCCGTTAAATCTGCAAGACAACAGGGTGCAAAAGTCCTTGCAATCACAAATGTCGTGGGTAGCTCCATAACCCGTATAGCTGATCATACTTTGATAACTCAGGCAGGCCCCGAGATAGGTGTAGCCGCCACCAAGACCTTCATGGTGCAACTCACTTCTCTTGCTCAGATAGCACTGAAGTTGGGTGAGATTTCTGGGAAACCTGGCACTGATGAATTAGAAAAGAAAAGGGAATCATTACATGGTCTTCCTGATATTGTTTCACGTGTGATAGCAACGGAGGAGGAACATGCTCGCCAGATTGCAGGATTGTTTTATGATAGCCCAAGTATGTTATTCCTTGGCAGAGGTATTTCGATGGCCACTGCTTTCGAGGGGGCCTTGAAGCTGAAAGAGATTGCATACAATCATGCAGAAGGATATTCGGCGGGAGAGTCAAAGCATGGGCCTATCGCACTCGTACAAGATGGTTTTCCCGTATTTTTTGTTGCGCCCCGTGATGACACACGCTCTAGGATAATAGGCAATATTATGGAAATGAAGGCTCGTGGAGCTTCCATTATATCTGTGATTGAAGAGGGTGATGATGAGTTGTTGGAATTATCTGATCATTCATTTGCTATTCCGAAGGGCGTGGAGCCCGAATTCACAACTATGGCCTATGTAGTGCCCTTGCAGCTGGTTAGTTACTACATGGCGACCAGAAAAGGGTATGACCCTGATAAGCCCAGAAATTTGGCAAAGTCTGTTACAGTTCTTTGAGGGGCTTATATTGCGAAATATGGTATACTTTATGTGTGGATAATGAATTGTTGGACCCTCTTAACACCATTAACAGAGTTCGCTTCATTGATTGCTACATATTTTGCGGAAATATGGCAATTTCTAGTATTCATCGCAAGAGTGTCAGCAGTGATTGTGGTTTTGTCAGGGGCGATTCTTTGGTTCACTGATGTTAATTCGAAGAGGGGCAAAAGTCTTGTATTCAGTGGTATTCTATTGGCAATAGTTGTGCAATACTTTGTTTTCTATCCCCCAACTTTTGCTCTTGGGTAACTAGTTCCCACCGTATATTTCTATATCAGCTGAGAAGTAATTAGATTTAGCTGTTTTGAAAGCTTGTGAATGTCGGATATGGTATTATAGCCATGGAGAGAAACCTGAACCACGCCAGTATTGGAATATTTTTTGACTAAAAGTGATGTGCACAATAGGCCTGATCTTACAGCTATGTTGCTTTGATTCAGGAAAAGCGCAATGTCATGGCAGCTCACACCGCTATCTTCACCAATGTTGAAAATCACTGATACGTTTTCATCAGTTGGATTCCCATATAGGTTAAGTGATGGGATTTCATTTAGAGACTCTACTAGGTACTGGGACAGATTTTTCATGTGTTTTCGAAGACCTTTGTTTCGAAGACCTTCAGTATAATTGATTGCTTCATTAATGGCAGCAATATTTGACAATGGCAAGATGCCCGATTCAAATCTATCTGGAGGTAGAGCTGTTTCAAATGAGGATTCTTCAACAATCGAAACGGAGTTGGCTCCAAGAATTCCAGGCTTGATTCCACTCGCCATTTCTTTTGAAGTCCATTGAATTGTAGTTTCTGGTGGTGCCATCAGGCCTCTATTGCTTGAGAAGAATGCGACATCAGCAAGAGAAGGAAAAGATATGTCTTCGGAGAATGCAATTTCTCTACTTGCTTCTGTAAGAAAGAGAGCGTCCGACTCATGTGTGATCTTAGATATAGACTTCAGGGGGTTGCGTCTGTCGGTTCCAGGCACCCATTCAGATACGGCTACGATTCCTGTTCTATTGTTTGTGATTCTGTCAAGTTCCTGGATATCTAGAACTCCGTTCTCATCCGTCTGGATGATGTGCACGTCAATATTTAGAATCTCAGCTACTCGTCTTAAGGGAATCATAACCGAATTGTGTTCTGCCTCTGATACAATTATCGAGTCCTTTTTTCCTGATTCCCAATTATAACCTAGGGCTACTGACGTGATTGCTGATGGTAGACTTCCGTGAAATGATATTTGGTTGTTATTACTACCAAGCATAGAGGCCAGTTGTTTCCTAGCGTCTTCAGCTATCTGTCCACCCTTAGCTGCAAGCTGGTATGCGCCTCTTCTGGACGAAACAGTGATTTTGCGCAAAAATTCTGACGATGCAGTGATAACAGTTTCGGGAACCAGTGTTGTACTGGAAGAGTCAAGATATACCAATTCTGGATTAGCTTGGAATATCGGAAAGTCTTCTCGTATATCTAGTTCGGGCATAATCTTATTCATTACCGGGCTGTCTTAACTCTGATGATTTAGCTTGGAGTTAGAGATGAATGCATGGGAATATAATTGAAGGTGACTTTCTCGAGGTGCATAATGGAGATATATTTGAAGTAAGAGGCTTAGTTCATCCTTCTGACGGGTACACTGCTTATGCGAGATATGTGAGAAGCACATATGGAGATAGGGTGTCAGTAGATGGGCGTACCTATAGGAAGTTATCGACACTACAGGAAAAAATGAGTTATGCCCAAAGGAGGACTCCATCCTACCTGCATTTTGACCCCCGCAAAGATAGAGTTGTTCAGGTTGTTCCAAAGAAGGATATTGTGCACATTCTAAGTCCGGCTGAACGTCTGAGAGAAATTAGTGAATGCAGTACGGTATCAGATTTAGAAAAAGATGTGATTGATTTTTCAGCTAAATTGTCTACAAAAACGGGAATAAGCTTTGATAATATGGGGGTCATAGGATCGCCATTAGCTGGCCTAGCGCACTCGTCTTCCGATATTGATCTTATTATCTATGGTTATAAGACCGGGAGGAGGTTCTATACAAAAATGCGTGAGATTCTTTCTAATGAGGATGATGAATTAGAGAGGTATTCAGGAAAAGGATTAGCTGAGCATACGCAATCTCGATGGGGAGAAAGGAGTAGTATGCCTGACCTTGAGAGGATTGAAGGAACAAAAGTCCTGCAGGGACGATTTCGCTCTAGAGATTTTTTTATCCGTTTAGTTCCGAACAAATCGGAAGTTGGACATACATATGAAGATTATATCACAAAGTCATCAGGGCTTGTATATAGAACTTGTAATATTGTTGACGATTACAAGGCAATCTTCACGCCCTGTGAATATTCTGTTGCCTGTGAAGAGGATCCGTTTTTGACCAAAATAGTAGGGTACCAGAGTAGATTTGCTGAATGCGCAAGTGAAGGAATGAGGGTGAAAGTATTTGGAAAGTTGGAATCTGTGATAAGTCAATTTTCTGGATTTCATAAACAAATTGTCTTGGGAGGATATTCTCTGAACTCTTTCCTGCCAATTCGAGAGATGGACTAGTTGGATACGGCCATCTTTCAATCATTCACTTTATCAACACGGTTTCACAGTCACTATCTGTGAATGGCGCCATTTTTGTGAATATAATATGGCATAAGAACCCCATTTGTCTTTTTTTCATAATAGCAGCCCTCATAACTCCGTTCATACATGTGAATAAAGACACCCCTTCGTTTCCACTGGAGATTAGTAATTAGAGATATGAATAACACTAGACCGTATTCACAAGGGTAATAACCATGTGAATAGCACTTAAATTGGAGAAATATCCTTAAAACACCAAATAAGAGTTATGAGCGCTTTATATTTTTAAATAATATCAAAGAGGGGCAAAAATCTTCTAAATAATAGTTTAGAAGCTAATAAAGCTGTATCAGGTAATATCTTGACCTTATGTGTATATAGTGGATTCACATACTCACACTTATTTGGATTCTAACGCTTCCAAATGTGAATCGGGTGCGCAGTACCCTTGGGTTTGAGTACCGATCATGGTGAATCACAGTGAGCGAAGAAATTCGAACAAATTACATCTACGAGTTCACCTATGGATCCGGACCAGGGATGAAAGAAATTTTTCGGTGCAAATATGTTTCGCCAGATGAAGCTCTAAAGCGTTTCAAAAAGATAGTATCAGTTACAGAATCTCCCTTTGATTTCAAGATAGTAATATCTTCAGAAACTACTGGAGAAGAGTCTAGCTTTCAGGTCAAAGGCGATATCGATGAGATGATTCAAAAATTCAAAGTATTTCTAGAAACAAGCACGGGATATAGCTTTCCCGAAACCAAAATCGATGCATCATCGACAAGTTCGCCTGAGCTGGATTTCGAAGCTATGAGCAATTATGAGAAGATGCAGGTTGTAATCTATGCATCATTTAAGCATGGGAAATTCTCTTCTCTTGATGTAGCTGAAATTTATGAAAGCACTTTCAATGAGTCACTTCCAAAGAGTACAGCATCCACTTATCTTGCTAGGATGTGGGATGAGGGAGAAGGGCATCTGGAGAGATATGGAAATCGCTCGGGCTATACATATCGACTGAAGACCGAATTGAAAGAAACTCAAAGGGAAGTGGAGAGGTCTGAAGAAATTCTTTCAATGATTCACTTGCAAGTAGGCAAATAGACTCGACTTCAGTTCTCTGCTCAGCTTTTATCTCCATATACTACAGTTCTGTTGTTCTTTCTTTGAGTTCAATCCCAAGTTCTTTAAGCTCCGATAGAATTGGCTCGTAGATTTGTGGAAGAATGGGTCGATGTACTCCCCTAGCCTCGATTTCGCCCTGTAGAATTAGTCTAGTTGCAATAGCCACTGGCAATGCTACGGTTCTAGACATAGAGGTATCACCGTCGGGGATGCCATAATCAATCAAGGTAGATGTTATCTTCTCTTTCTTATCTGGGTACTGAGCTACGAACTCATGATGCATCACAATCATATCTCGTTCACCACTAGCATACTGCAGTTTCTCTTCGAATAAATTGCATAGAGCATCAAGGTATGTATTCCGTTCATCAGGTACTATTTCTTGAGAAAATAATCCAAGCCAATCAAGTCGTTCGATAACTGGATCCGAGGGTTCTAGATCCAATTTCTTGGCAACAGCGTTTCTTGGAGTTCTGTCCTGAGGAAGCATTTGCTGAATCATCTCACTGTATGTTATGCCAGATAATTCTCGTTCAGTCAGGTCTAGAAGACCCAGATCAGCAATTGCTTGAATCGTATTACACCAGCCAGGATATCTCAATGTACCCCTCAACATTGTTTCCACTTCGTTAATATCGTAGATATCAATGTAGGAGAGGCTATCTCGATTGGGATAACCTTCGAATTCACCCATTTCGGGAATCTCCATGGTTTTGCAATTATTGAACAACTCTGAACCAGGAATGGTTACCTCTTCGCCATCCTGCAAGAATTGAGCATCATTTCGCCCGGCAAGTAGGACACCGCGAGGACTCCATGATAGCTTGTAGCCAAATGGATTATCATTTGCTTCTGGAGCGGGCAGGCCACCAGTAAAGGAAGTGAAACTGATTATCCTGCCATCCTGGTCATGAATTTCATCGATGATTTTTTGTGCACTCATATGGTCAATGCCAGGATCTACACCGCACTCATTAAGAAGAATAACATCAGCTTCCTTTGCGGTTTTATCCAGCTCCTGCATCTCGTCCGAAATATAAGAAGTGGTACAGAAGTGTTTGTTGTTCTCAATTGCCACTTTTGCTGCCTTAACATGATAGGTATATGGAAGAAGAGAGCATACCAAATCAGATTTGTTTACGAGTTCTTGAAGAAGCTCATCATTATCTTTTATATTGAATTGAACAGCCTCTGCACTCTGGCAGCCCTGAATTAGTCCTTCAGCCTTCTCTTTTGTCCGACTAGCAACAATGACATGATATCCTCTTTTACATAGATATTGAACATAGGGCCGGGCAACGAGACCCGCGCCCAAACATAGAACAGTCTTCATAGTTTATTCACCTGTTGAGGTATTTGTTTAGATACGTGTATTGTTCAGTGAGAGAGCCTCGGTAGACAATTATTGCGTCTTTTAGCTCTCTGCAGAGATCAAGTTTGTTGAATTCGACAGTAAAATCTGTTTCTGCCAAAGGCGGAATAAAATCCAATAGGGTTTCACTGAATGAGGTTGATGACTCTATCGGCAATTCACATGGCAGGTTATCAACCGCCATGATTACAGGCCCCTCTGTTGTGATACTCGGGTCTGCTGTTTTTGTTTCTATATTGTACGTGAAGGCAGGTTCATCGGGCTTGGTGCATTTGACAGTGAATTCAATGGCACCTTCAATGTCACATGAGATGTCGCCAAGTACAATGAGCTTATGTTTTGTCTTCGACCAGTAATTCTCAATGAAGTCCTTGGTTAACAAGCGGGGGTATTTCGGAGACCAATAGATGCAGTTCATCAACACGGTAAGGTATTTCGCATGTTCATGAAATATTCCATGATATTTGTCGAGTCCATGAGCGTAGTAATCTTGAAGATCGAAATCTCCCCCATCATTAGAGACCACCATGTCTTTCTCCTTGAAAACACATTTGTACAATATGTCGAATCTTTCCGGCAGAGATGGCAAATCCTCTGGTGATACTACCTCATGGGGCAAGATATCAAAAATCCTCTGAGCTCCTTGTGATACATTACCGTAGCCTGCAAATCCGACAATGAAAGGAGCAATCTCTTTGGGAAGACCTTTTTCTTGAATTCGTTTCGCTATTTTTCTGAATTCCGTTTCTATACCTGAAACTCCATCAGACTCCAATGTAGGTTTCAATCCGTGAAATGGATTAGGATGAATGTCTTCCATCTTGAGTCGTTTGCCAAGTACCCTGAATGTATCTGAAATGCCAGCCATTCCAGCCCAATTTCCGAAGTATACTAGTCTCCTACCCTCATCGTTCACTATAAGTTCATAATCAAGAAGAGTTGCACCTTCATCAAGTAATCTCGCAAGCATGGGCATATTATGACTCTGACCTTTGATTGTATGACTGAAGAAAAGGTGTACCTTGTTAGGTTGAAAGAAATTTTCTGGCATCTCTTTTATACCAAGTATTATTTTCGGTTCCTCACCATCTAAGGGCCCTATCTCCGCTCCGGCTTCGAGATACATCTGTTCATCGAACACCCTCAGATTACTAGGTTCAACTATGAAGTCAATGCCGTGATTTTGGTGTAGCTGTTTTGCATGACCGGGTATAAGAGGTGCCCGAGCCTCAAAGGCCTTTTCTTCTTTTCTGATCCCAATTTTGTTCACAAACAAGCCTCCTGAATAGAAGTTTTCCTCGGTCCGAACGGGTGAGCGACCCTACTTGTCCTTTAAGCTTTCCATCGAGGAGTCATATTACAAACTAAGAAATTGAGAACATGTGTTCTAGTTTCTAGTGAAAGTTCTTGGCATATTTGTACATCTATGATTGTGTTGCGGCCAGAGAGAGCAACGCCAGAAGAGTGTCCTTCACAAAGGAGCTCTACGGATTCACCTATTCCTGGAAGACCAAATCAGGTATGAAGACGAAAAGAAAGATTGGACTCATTGAGGAGTGTATGGGAGCTGAGCCAGTCACAGACTCTGCCATTCTAGTCCCCGATAGCTGCAAGGATCAATTTGACGAACTCTTTGTATATTATCGGGATATACTAAAAATCAAAATCTTCAAAGTGGAGTCAGAAGTATATTTGTAATACAAATAATACATTTTTGTAGGAACAATAGAACACGTGTTCTAAATCTAACCAGACCCCATTATTTCCAGTGGAAGACAATATAAATTACAAAGAAGATAATTAGTAAAGTATAAATAGTAGTATATGTACCCCGATATTATCTCCATTTCTATATATATCATACAACGGGTTCCTGGATCCTCATCCATTTCTATACTTCCAGTGGAAACGAGGGGGTATATTAGCCAGCGAATATTAACTAGAACACGTGTTCTAAGTACTATTCCAGTACCACAACACTGATAGACGATATGAGTGTCGCTGAAATTGTTGGCATGATATGCCTTTGGAGAATTAGGTCATGACAAAACCGAAGGACTTGTTGGAAGATAATCCTGGTAAGAGTATTCTATTATTGGCAAACGAAGCCATTGCAAGGGGAACTCTTGAGGCTGGAGTTAGACTAGTCGCATTGTATCCTGGGACGCCCAGTAGTGAAATTGGAAATAATCTCACCTTCATGGCGCCACATATCCCGAACTTCTACTTTGAATTCAGCACGAACGAAAAGGTGGCTATGGAGGTTGCTGGTTCTGCTGCAGTAGCCGGGGTTCGCTCAATGATGGTCTGCAAGGGACCGGGTCTCAATGTAGCAGCAGACCCGTTTTTCTCCTTGGCCTATGTTGGTGTCCGAGGGGGAATGGTTATCGTTGTTGCAGACGACCCCAGTATGTGGAGTTCACAGAATGAAAATGACAGTCGGTATTATGCACTGATGGGTAATATGCCCATGATGGAACCCTCAGATCCTGCAGAGGCAAAATCAATGCTTCTTGAAGCCTACAAATTTTCAGAGAGTCTAGAGCTTCCGGTATTATTTAGGACCACAACTCGTGTAAATCATACTCGTGCCCCTGTAGTATTGGGGCCCATTGAGGATCGGCCAGATAAAGTGGAATTCGAAAAAGAACCAACTCGATTTGTTCCAGTTCCCTCTGTTGCACGACAACGTCATCCCTGGTTGTTGAAACAAATAGACGCCGCAAGAGAATTGTCGGAACAAAGCGAACTGAATTTCGCCGTCGGCGAGGGTGACCTCGGAATCATTACTAGCGGGGTCTCGTACAATTATGTAATGGAATCACTTACCCGACTAAATACTAAAGCAGAAATTCTCAAACTTGGCATTACTCATCCTGTACCCGAACGGAAGATCATCGAGTTTCTGAAGCGCCATGAGAGCGTTGCTGTGGTGGAAGAGTTAGAACCCTTCATCGAGACTCATGCTCGTCGACTGTCTAATCTACATGACCTATCCAATGTTGAAATTCTAGGAAAGGAACAAGGATACTTCCCAAGAGTGTATGAATACACTCCCAAAATAGTTACCGAAGGACTAGCAAAAATACTAGACAAAGAATTACCCGTAGATTGGAAGCATTTAGATACACTCAGCGAAGAGATTCCTGATCTCCCTCCGCGACCACCTCTGTTGTGTGCCGGCTGTCCGCACCGAGCGTCATATTTTGCTATCAGAACCGCCACTCGCGGAAAAGCAATCTATCCATCTGACATAGGATGCTATACACTTAGCATTGCACCACCATTAGAAACCGCCGACATATTGTTTGACATGGGGTCTTCTATCAGCACAGCATGTGGATTATCTCAAGTGACTGGACAAGAAGTTGTTGCGAGTATTGGAGATAGTACTTTCTTTGCTTCAGGTCTGCCTGGCATCGTCAATGCCGTATATAATGGCCATCCGATTAGCCTAGTAGTCCTTGATAACCGAACGACAGCCATGACTGGTCATCAACCACACCCGGGGACAGGAGTCACCGGTATGCAGGAGAAGGTTGAACCACTAGACATTGAAGGAGTCTGCAAGGGACTGGGTGTCAAATACACCAAAACAGTGGACCCCTTTGAGCCACTTGCCGATCTTGTGGCTGAAGTACGTAAAATGGTTGAATGGGTCAGGGAGAATAAGGCACCGGCTGTCCTAGTATCCAAAGCACCATGTGCTTTACTCACGGCTGCAGAACGACGTCGAACCCAAGAGCAACCAGAGCCATACTTTGTGGATTCGGAGATGTGTACAGGATGCAAACGATGTCTCAACAGATTTGCCTGTCCTGCTATGTATTGGGACTCAGAAACAGAGAAGGCTGCCATTGATGAAACACTCTGTAATCTATGTGGGAGTTGTGTATCTGTCTGTCCTCAAGGGGCCATAGTACAGAAGGAGGAATGAAAAATGAGTGGTAATACTAGTAATACAGACACTGTTGATATTGTAATCTCTGGCGTTGGAGGACAGGGAGTCTTGACCCTGGCAGAAATCTTGGCGAAGGCAGCACTAGCCGAGTCCAAAAATGTTAGAGTTGGAGAAATACATGGGATGGCTCAACGTGGGGGTCACGTCATCTGTACAGTTCGTATCGGACCTGATGTAAGTGGACCTATTGTTGATCCCGGTACAGCAGACATCTTAGTTGGTTTCGAACCAATTGAAACGCTGCGAGAGATAGAAAGCATAAGTAAGGACGGCAAAGTACTCATGAACTCAAATGTCCTTCATCCCGTAGCAGTATCAATGGGCAAAGCTGAATATCCAAAACATGCTGACATTGTAGAATCGATTAAACCATTCACCAAGAATCTCATACAATTTAATGCAATGAACCTTGCAAAGGAAGCGGGTAGTGATAGGGCAATGAATATGGTCATGTTTGGTGCAGTCATTGCACTTAACCTCACAGGCATATCAACAAACACAGCAAAGAAGACCATTAGAAACACATTCCCCGGGCGCTATGAGGACATCAACATCCGCGCTTTCGAATCTGGAATGAAGCAAATCAATTAATAGCACCAAACATCTGTTCAGGACCAGATAATTTTTGTATTATTTGTAATACTATCTTGTAAGTCTGCTTGCTGCAACTGCCACTTGCCCAACTGAAATACCACCATCTCCAGGGGGAATTGAGTCTTGAAGGAGAGGCTCAAGCCCATGACGATTCAATTCGGCTATTATTGCTCTTGTGATAATTCTATTCAAGGCAACTCCACCAGAAAATCCAACCTGTCGTATGCCATGATTATCAGCCGCTTGAGCTGCAATTCTGGCAAGCCCCCTTCCTACTGCTTGTTGTACTGCCATGGCCAGGTGTGATCTCTTTTCTCCTTGTTCTTTCATTTCAAGGAGTCGAAGAAGAAGATGCTCTGTGTCAAGCTGAGGACTTCCATTTGGTGATACTATATGTGGCTCAATTGATAGCTTTGTTGGCACAGCAACTGCTTCCAGTTTCATTGGACACTCCCCATCATAGCTATTCTGGAAACATACTCCAAGAGCAAATGCAGCTGCATCTAGCACACGACCGGTACTGCTACTCTCAATCGTGTTTATATTTTTGTCAAGGGCAATGAGCATCTGCTCGAAGGATTCCTCATTCATGCATATATCAGCTGCAACTTCTACATCTCGGACGTACCCAAACAACTCCTCTCTGCTTAACGAACCTCCTACGATTCCCATAAACGGTCGTGCCGCATATTTTGCTGATAGATCTCCACCAACATACAACTGAGGAGTCAAACCTCCAAACTTGGAGAAATGCCTCCCATTCCCAACTAGGACTTCTCCTCCCCATGCTTCGCCATTAGGCCCGTAGCCATAACCATCGGCTGTAATACAGATAATACTTGTATCAGTCGTTAGTTTGTTATCAACTAGGATGGAAGCCAAATGAGCATGGTGATGCTGAACTTGGACCAAGGGAATATCCTTCTCTTGGGAGATGCGCCTTGCAAGATCAGTACTGAGAAACTCAGGATGTAAATCACAAGCAATACCATCAAGTTTCTCGACGCCAATGAGACTCATCAGATGTTGATACGCATCCCTAAGAAATTGAATATTCTCTAATTGGTCCGTATCACCAATGTATTGAGTAGGATATATGCTAGTTGCCTTCAGAATTGACGCGGTAGCTTTTTCTTCTGGACCCGTAGCAACAAGATTAAGACCATCACCAGGATAAGAAATTGGAATTGGTTCTGGCACATAACCTCTCGATCGTCTTATGAAGACAGAATTTTCATTAGTTACGTACTTGATTACAGAATCATCAGCTCTTTGCCATATTCTTCTATCATGTACCAAGAAGTAGTCTGCAATCCCAGAGAGGTCTTTTCGCATTTTCTTTGGATCGATGTACATCGGTATGCCAGTAGGGTTGGCACTTGTCAAAACAATGGCAGGTTCATCCATATAATGAAAGAGGAGATGATGAGAAGGAGCGTAGGGGAGCATAACACCTACGGTGTCCAGTCCGGGAGCTATGCTATCCAATGAATCTCGTGGTATTATATTCAACGCATTTTGTGACTCTCTTTTTCTAACAAGGACAATAGGACGTCTCCACGAAAGAAGATCGTCTAATTCGTTCTCCGACGGATTGAAAGCAGACTCAACAATTGACTTGTTTCTGGCCATAATTGCGAACGGCCGCTGCTCTCTCATCTTCAATAAACGAAGTCTATTGATTGGCCTCGAGTTTCTAACCGCAGTGGCTAGATGAGTACCGGATATGCCTTGTACTGCCACGATTGACCCCGACTCTATTAGCTCTGCCGCACTTTTCACTGCATTTTCTTTGGCAATATTGTTGCCCCTATCATTGAAAAGCTGGTATGTAGGACCACACTCCTCACATGCTGTTGTCTGTGCATGATATCTTCTATCCAACGGGTCTGTATAACCGGTATTACAAGTATTACATAACGGAAAATCAACCATGGTTGTGTGAGGTCTATCGTATGGAAGATCAGTGATAGTAGAGTATCTTGGTCCGCAAGCTGCACACGAAATGAATGGATAGAGATACCATCTCGATTGAGGATCGAATAGCTCTTCAACACAAGTGTCACAGATCGAAATGTCGGGTGGAATCACTGGTTCCGCGTTACCAGTTTTTTTTGCAGAGGATTTGATTATGGAAAAATCGTCGAATGAGTTCTGCTTTGGCAACCATTCTGTGTCCAGTTGTTCAATTCTTGAAATGGATGGAGGGTTCTCTTTCAACTCATTAAGCAAAGACTTGATTCTTGTCTTCTTTCCTTCGACAACAATCTCAACACCTGCATCTCCTAGATTCAAAACATATCCTTTCAAGGATAGTCCCTTTGCCACTCGATATACAAATGGTCTAAATCCCACACCTTGTACAATTCCATTGATGTGGATTTTAGCTCTGACACTCAGTTTATGAAACCTCACTGTTCTGAATTCGTGTTATCGATATTAATACCATGAAGTGGCAAATAATCTCTGTATCGATATAATTGTATTACAAGTATTACAATTAGCAATCGACACTCACAGGTAGGTTTTCTTAAGGCATGGCACATACCCAATTGTGAATGACATTGACTTCCTCAAGGACACCTCATCCGAAACCGGGGAGAGAACCCATAGCTACCCCCTCAATCCTCGCAAACATTCCCGACTGTCTTCGGCAAATACTTGTCGAGGCCGCTGATAACTCAAAGAAGAGAAAGAAATCAATTCTGATATCTAGTAATAGTTTGGCTAATAGATTCATTCTAGAACGATGGGGAATACGACCATCTCAGCGCAGGAAATTCAGAAATCTATTTTCACAAATTCGCAAACACTGTAGGAAGATATTCGATCATCTTCTCAATAGGAAAAGAATGGAATTCGATATGAATTTGAATCGTTATTTGTTTGGAATCTACAAGTTCGATGAAATCCGCGGAAACACAATCCTTGCTTTTGTACAAGTTCCTGAGAGAGAAGGATGGACACTTCCCTGCAAGTAATATGTGTAATACAGTGAAACCTAAGCAAAATCTTTATCCACTATTCGGCGTATACAAAAACGTATCCGTAGAGAGTAACAGAAAACCGATTTGACAAAGTCCTCTCATAACTCTTTAAAATAGAAAATAGAGGATTATGAGCCCTTTTCAAAAAACCTCGTTCTCTCCAAAAATCAGGTGGAGATTATGACTCAAGGCACCAACGACGTGAATTTCGAGAAGATAAGGAAGGCTTCCCAGGGCACCAAGAGAGTGCTAAGGGAACCAATCATGAAGTCATTACTACAAAATTCCCTCCTCACGGAAACGCAACTAGAAACGCTCCTAATTGATTTGCTTGTCGAAGACAATTTCGGTAAGCACATTCCGTATGATACGAAGGCCTCACTGCGTACAACTGAAAATGGCAAGGGTGTTTCTAGAGGAGCATTCAATAGGACACTTCAACAAGCTCGCGAAAATATTACAAAAAGCATCTACACCATGCTTCTGTTAGGATACCTTGGTCTATTTGAAATTGCCATATTTCGGCCATTTGAAGAAGTTGCAGCCAAGATAGGCGACTATAGACATATCAGGGAGGTATTGGCAGGAAGAGAAAAGTTAACAGAAGAGGATCTTGAGAGTCATAGGGCCGCAGAAGAAACAATCATTTCTGCACTCCATGAGCTGGCATCGCCACTGAATCTTAAAACTGAACTATCAAAAGAGACTGGATCTGAATAGAGTCTCCGTGCAAGCTTCTTCCGTATTATTCCAGGAATCAATGATTGCGAAGTAAAAAAATTGGCACGAATGTGTCGTGTTTTATGACTGAACTCGTAAGCGACGAGTAGTTCCGCACAGTCCTACCTACACTGTATCTACTTGGAGGTATATTTGTATGAGGAGATAGAGATAGCAATGCAAGTTGAGATCTGTGACTTATGAAACAAACCTCGAAACCAGCATTCAATCATTACTCCACAACACACTCACTCTATATAGGAATACATTGATACATAGTTCTAATCATAGAACAAGCATTTTTGGCACTATTATTCGTATTTTTAATAGTAATAAATTATTTACAGAAAAATTTGCACGAATCATATTATTATTTGTAATACAAATAATACGTCACCCCCTCATTTTGAAAAGTAATCTTGTTTTAATACAAAATGAACACATGAACAGTGGTAGTGAATAGAGATTGGATTACAGTAAGGCACGAAAACGATTACGGGAACAAGTGAGGAAGAAAATCCAGCAGCTATCGGAAATCGAGCTCAGTAAAGCAATAACTAATGCCATTGGCGAGAGGCGGATTAGGGATTTAATTGATTATCTTATTGGTATTGAATTAGAGGAGGGTTGGAACCAATCTCTAGACTATTTGGGGGATTCACTAAATCGAGAGTATGAAATCCCTCCACTGACCGGAAGGAAGACAAGAAGAATGGAACCCCTCAAATTTCGGGAAGTCCTTTTTTCTATCTTCGATTGCCAAGGGCTAGAAGCAATCAATATAGACACCATGACCATAATCTCAAAACTCCATAATGCACAATCAATCACAAATGCAGAGATATTCTTTAAAGAAATAGTTAATGAAAAACTTCAGTGTCATTTGAAGGATTCCAACCTTCTCTTCATTAATATCGATGGTGTGAAATCTTACCTTGACACCAACCTGATAAATCAGATCCATGAAAAGATGGAGGAAAACCTGTTGTCAGTTTCACTGAAGAGCAATTCCGAGTCGGTTGACATATCACCATTATGGTACACAGAGTATGGTCGGACAGCTCTGTGCAGACTTGGGATACAGGGAAGCCATATCGACAAACAAACACTCGACATGGTATTATCCGTATTACCAGTATCACAAACTGTTCGGGGCAATATTACTAATAATATGCATGCAAGACGCCTGAATCCTCCCCTGAATGATGAATATCAATCTCTGCTTAGAGCAATGATTGAGCAAGATATTATGACTCTTGCAAAACTTGGTAGTCGAAATGCGATTCCTCTCATGAACTACTTGCTTGAAGAATCTGTTGACACTTTTAATTCAGAATACACCTCCCAAAAATATTCCAAAATAGCAGAGCAGTTATCCAATCATTTGTTTATCCGGTCAATCGATTCTATCCTGTCGTTTGAAAAGATGACAAGGGCCGATGATCATCGCATCTCAAGTCTAGCAATTATTGCTCTAGGCAACTACTACCACGAATCCGCAGTTATCATCTTGGCAGAAATACTGTGCAGAACAAAAAACAGTGATCTTGTAAACTACGCATCACAATCACTTAGACGGATCAAGAGCAAATTTCCTGAAACCAAACCTATACTCAAGAAATTGATGGATACTATGCACAATAATTGCAAGCCGCTCAGACAATTTTTGGAGAGTTACTAACCAACTCAACACAGAAATCATGTATTATATGTAATACAAAGCTAAATCACAACAGAATTAAAACTGTAGTGGTAGTGAACCAGTCCCATGAGCGGTACATTAGATTCCAATGCAATGCAGATTGGCAAATTTTTCAATCCAAATAGTGTTGCCTTGGTCGGAGCTTCGGCTGATTATAGAAAACTGGGAAATTCAATTCTCATGAACTTACTTGCGTCAGAGGTAGAAGTATATCCTGTCACTCGAAGTAGAACCCAGGTTCTGGGAGTAAAGGCATATCCCAGTCTCATAGATTTGCCGAAGAGAGTTGATCTCGTTATCATTGCAGTTGCCGCCAAATATTGTCCCAATCTGATGCAAGATGTAAGGCAGGCAGGTGCTCACCATGCTGTGATAATCTCTGGAGGTTTCAGTGAAACTGGTGATGAAGGAGCTAAACTGGAAGAGCTTCTTGTGGAAGAAGCCAAGAAGAATGAAGTACGGATTATTGGTCCAAATTGCGTTGGGGTTTCCAACAGTCGTTTATTCAATGGCACATTTACGATGATGCCCGAAAGAGGTAATATCGCCTTAATTTCGCAAAGTGGTGCTCTTGGTGGAATGCTGATATACACGACACGGTCGAAACGAATAGGGATGAGTAAGTTCGCAAGTATTGGAAATGCAGCTGATGTTGAATTTACCGAGCTACTCGATTATTTCAGTAAGGACCCAAAGACATCTGTTATCGCTGTCTATATTGAGGGTGTCGAACATGGCCGTGCACTTTACGAGTCATTAAGAACTGCATCGCGGAAAAAACCCGTAGTGGTTCTTAAGGGTGGAAAAAGCAAAGCGGGAAGCAAAGCAACGCTGAGCCACACAGGGTCTCTTGCCGGGTCACCTCGATTGTTTGATGGGATGATTAAACAAGCAGGTTGTGTTTGTGCACCCACCTTTGACTCGTTCTTGGAAGTCTGCAAGTTATTTGACTATCAGCCTCTGCCACAAGGTCGTAATATTGGTATTATCAGTAATACAGGGGGTGCCGCAGTCTTAGCAACTGACGCTGCATCCGCATTGGGGCTCAAGATACCTACACTTGAAGAATCCACAATGAAAGAAATGAGACAAGCAATGTCACCAATGGCATCCGTTGAAAATCCTGTTGATGTTGTGGCAAGCGGGGGTAGAAGAGAATACAAACTGGCAACAAAGTTAATGCTGGAAGATAACCATGTTGACATGCTATTGGTAATCTGTGGAGTCCCAACTTTTGCGGGAATGACTCAGACAGAGCATGCTGCTGGTACGTTGGAGGGAATTAGGACTGCAAATAACAACAAACCCGTTGTTGGTGTTTGGCTTTCAGGAGATGTGGGTAAACCTGGAAAGGATCTACTTGAGATGAATCGAATTCCTTGTTATGACGATCCTTCACTGGCGGCGTTATGCATGGAACGAGTTGCTTCATATTCACTTCATGAACAGAGGTAGATATGTTTCTGTAATACAATTATTACCTTAGCTTTCAAGATGAACTCCAGCGATATTTGGAAATTCTTCCTGAACTGCATCTCTCAGCTTGCGTTCTACCCACATGCTCAGATTAATTGCCCGTTCTGTTCTTACAGCCTGGAGGCAGGACCTCAGGTCTGTACTAACGCTAAAAGACATGATTGGACTATTCCTTTCTTTATTTGGAACGGCTACACTTTCTTGTTGCTTAGCTTCTGCAGTGGTTTCAATTTCTTCCTCTGTTGTATCCTTGTCGCGTTTCTCCTCTTCTTTCCTATATTTTCCTAAGAGACTCAACTATCTTACCTCCTTCAATATACTTGCATACGCCTCTGAAACCAATCTGGCAATTTCCACATTTATTTCAGGGCTACCACTCTCCCGAAGGTTTTCAGCTGCAACCTGCTGGCACCCTCGAGCCAGCATACGAATATCCCGTGGATTTCCTCCTGCAGCATCATTGATCACCTCAATTGCTTCTTCATGGAATGGATAAACATCAAAATCTGTAGGATCAAAGCTATCGATTTCCCCTTTAGCATACGCTATTCTTCTGCCAATGAATTCTTTCGCTTTGCCGTCTTCGAGCTTCGGAATGTCCAACGGTTCTGTCCTATCAGCTATTTGAGGGAGAAAATTAAGCATTGCATTCCAATACTCTGCAGTTCCACTCATCACGAGTGTAACTATTGGTTCATCCAAGGTTCTGGGATACTCATCTTTCATTTCTTCCGTAGGAAGATCGGCAAGGTATCTGAGTTTGTGAAAGGCAGCCTCTTGATTATCTGCAACATCCTCGATGAAAAGAGCAGTTCTACTCTGTTCCTCTATGTAGCGACGTACACACTCCTTTGCAACCGCCTCTATAATTTGAGAAGACTCCCAAGAGCGTCTATACTTGATTCTCAACGAGTCGGCAATGGCAGCAGCCATTTGTTTCTCATATAGACCAGTCATTCCAACGTACCCTGTGACAAATTTATTTCCCCTTCTATCGGCCAATGTGGGAAGGTCTCTCAATGCCAATAACATTAGAGTACTCTTTCCCGAACCTACAGGGCCTCTAAGGAAAATATGACGTTCATTGGTTATTATTAGATCCACAATACTATCAAGAAAATCAGGGTGCTCCACATAGAGCCTCGAGTCCGGCATTTTGAATCCTCGAAATGGTGAGAATCTTGCGCCTATCTTCTCCTCCCACGCTCGAAGTGTTTCTTTTCGAGTATTGAAATGACGAATCAATGCGGATTCGTGAACTGCAATTGTCATTGTTTCAATTCCTTTGTATCACAAGTAGTGTTTGTATTACAATATTTCGATGGCTTTTCCTACATAAATATTGCGAGAGAAGTCAGCTTCTGTATCATGGTCGTTTCCATACGGAACCTTTTTGAGCAACTACAAACTGCCAGAGAGCTAGCAGAGATAGAAACCTGTTTCTAACCTCTGGGAGGAATAAGAAGTGAATCTAGATAGAATTCGACGAGTCCTTAATTCAATGATGATTTTTACTTTCCTAATTTTTGGAGCGCTCGTTGGGATAATATTCCTCTTAGATACTCCTCTCACTAAATCCGTTGCCGCTCTCCCGTTCGCCTTTCTGTTTATATCTGCAATGACTCTCATCACAACCGGTCAGATTAAAGAGAAACCAAAGGCCGCAATGAAATATGTACAAGAGTGGCTTGCCATATGCATATTTGTCGTACTAATTGCAGCCGCAGTTTATCTCGTTTCCTAATACAATAGTTTTAGCACTTCATCTACCTCAACGATTTGCCTCAGCAACTAGTCAGTTATACAAAGAGAGAACTATGAGTAAAATCCTGCCTGGAACAAAGACCACAAGGATGTAATTACTTCGAATTAAGAACAGGAAAGAGCTTGGAGAACGAGGTCATAATCTGCTAAAAGAAAAGCGTGATGCATTGATTATGGAATTCTTCAATACCACAGCCGAAATAAAAAAGGCAAGACAGGGTGTGGAAGCTGCTCTCTTAGAAGCCTACTCTGACTTAACACAAGCCAAGATGATGATGGGCCCAGCTCGAGTAAAAGCATTCATCTATGCAAGCATGATGAAGAACAGGTTGAATATCAAAACCAGATTGCTTATGGGTGTTCGAGTACCTGTCTTGTCAGTTGAATAGGAAATACCTGAATTGCCCATGCTTTAGCTGGCTCCAGTACCAAACTTGATATTATGGCTAAAAGATTCCAAGAGGCTTTGATTGCCATATTGGGACTAGCTGAAATTGAATGGACCCTGAAGCGACTAGCACTTGAGATTGAACGAACTAAGCGACGAGTATCTGCTCTGGAAACCATTGTTTTACCTCGCTTGGAAGCAACCGCACGGTTTGTCAGGCTGGCATTAGAGGATCGGGAAAGAGAAGAATCCATTCGCCTTAAGATAATCAGAAACCGGATGCAAGAAGAGAAGTCTGCTTAGCTCTTTCTCAATTTCAATATTGCAGCGGCTAAATCGCCTTTTGTTTCTTCAAGAGTTTGCTTTGCCGTTTGAATATCTGTTCCAGTCTGTTCAGCAACCAGTGCTGCATCTTCCATGGGTATCTCAACTTTCTTCTCTTCAATCGGAGCTGCCTTGCCACCCTTTGTAATATCTCTCTCAGTTTTGGATCCGCTGATTTGATAGGACTCATTGCCAGCTTGTTTCACAAGCGCTACTTGTGGGTCTTCTATCACCCATTCCTTGTCAGCAAATCGAATGATCACTTCATTTACTCCATCAATGTCTTTTTGTTCTATGCCCATCTTCTTCATCATTCTAGCAAGTTGCTTAGGTGACAGTCCTCTGAAACCCATTGTTTTTTTCCTCATGATATATTCGTGTTTACATACTACACTAGGTTCAATTCTATCAAACGATAAAACAATTACGTTATCTGTTAGAATCAAGGTTGATATCAAAGACCATATGACTAACGCCCGGTGAATACTTCTTAATCGGTCTGGAAGAAATTTTGGCCATGAATCCATATTCTGAAGATTCAGTAATAATTGTATTACGGATTTTCCTCTCATCATTTCCATGTACTAAGCTGTGCATATGGATAATCCCGCCCCGGAATCGTAATCCATTCAACGCATGTGGCAAATAATCAACTGTATCATGTAGATATCCCATCACAATTCTATCCGCATCCCTAAATGTCACATCTCTGCAGTCTCCTAATACTGCCGTCATATTCTCATGAACCTCATTCATTCTGATGTTCTGACATAGGAAATCGTATGCCAAGTCATTAATATCAATGGCCAAGACATTTGCCCCTGAATGAAAAGCTATTGGCAATGAAAACTGGCCGACACAAGCAAACATGTCAACAACATGCTCATCTGAACTAACCTGCTGAGAGAGAAAAATTCTCTCATTCACATTGCCTCGAGAAAATGTAATTCGCATCGGATTGAGTTTGAATTCTATCCCGTTCTCGGTATGAGTTGTTGTTGTGTTCTTACTACCAGCCACTAGTTTGTAGTTCGGAATTCGTTTTTGACCACGTGTTGGCCCCATTCTTACTCCAACGGATTTGGATCTAGACTCAAATTCTAATGTGAGCTCTCCAATAACATCTGCCAAAGGTAGTAGATCGGGGTGAATACTCAATAGCACCACGTGACCGATTAATTGATACCCCTTGGGAAGCTTAGCAGGGTCCTCTATAGAATTGCCAATCGCATTCACTAAGAAATCATAATATTTCATGCTCTCAACTTCAATCAAGGAAAACGATTGCTGATTTTAGCCGTACATATGCGATTTAATCTCGTTAGCTCTTCCTCTATTCCTGACTTTCTCTATGGCCATTCTAAAGTCAGTCTGAGTGACATATCCGCGTTCAGCTCGAATTGCAAACATACCTGCTTCAGTGACAATTGCCTTCAAATCAGCTCCAGTAGTTCCCCGAGTCGCTGAAACAAGCTGATTATAATCGACATCAGAATCTACAGTTAGTGGCCTAGTATGAATCTTGAAGATTTCTTTTCGACCCTTTTCATCAGGTTTTGGAAAGTCTATGATTCTGTCGAATCTCCCAGGACGGAGCAAAGCCGGATCCAAAATGTCGGGTCTATTTGTGGCACCCAAAATTGCAACTTGACCTCGACTTTCAAATCCATCTAATTCGCTCAGAAGCTGCATCAAGGTTCTCTGAACCTCTCGGTCTCCAGATGTTGCTATGTCCAGCCTTTGTGAACCTACAGCATCGAGCTCATCAATAAACACTATTGCTGGAGATTTCTCTTTGGCCAACATGAATATCTCTCGCACCAAACGAGCACCTTCTCCAATGAACTTCTGAACAAGTTCCGATCCAATGACACGAATAAATGTCGCATTTGTCTGATGCGCAACTGCTCTCGCACTCAATGTCTTGCCTGTTCCTGGCGGGCCTGTAAGTAAGACACCTCTGGGAGGCTCAATTCCAATTTGTTCAAACAACTCGGGTTTCAGCAGGGGATACTCGACAGTTTCTTGTATCTCTCTGAGCTGCTCCTCTAGGCCACCAATATCTACATATGACACTTGAGGTTTCTCTTCAATCTCCATCGCACGAATGAGTGGATCTCTCGAAGGAGGGAGTTCTTGTGTTACTGCAAACGATCTTTGATTGAGGGCAACACGCGTTCCAGATTGTAACTTCTCACTCGATATAGAAGATGAAACATGAACAACAAAATTTGGTCCAGTTGAGCTTTTCACTATTGCTCGACCATCTTCAAGCATTTCGACAATGGTAGCCGTAATCAATGGCGATTGTCTTAGCTTCTCCAGTTCTGTCCTAAGAGTTTGAGTCTCCTTCTCAAGCCTACTACATTCGGCGTGGAGGATTTGCTTCTCTGTTTCCAGTGCTCTAAGACGTCTCTCCAAATGTCGAGCATAGCTCTGTGAATATGAAGAGTCCTCGACGCCACCATCTTCTTTTGCATCAGTACTACCTGGCAATCGATGCACCTCGACCTCACTTTCTATAGTATCGATTTAAGGATATCCTTAACGTTCACCATTTTTTGTATCAGGGTTTCAATTCTCTACATAATGTTATTTTCACATTCCATTTTCGTAATACCAGTATTACAATACAGGGGAGAAATGTTTTACAAAAGGAATGAGATGGAGCCCCAGGCGAGAGTTGAACTCGCGATCTCCTGATTACAAGTCAGGCGCAGTTTCGACCTGCATAAGCAGTAGGCCGCTTTGCTACTGGGGCACAATTGCTCTCCTCATGGTATGTGTTATAGAGTTTTCGTAGTATCAAATAACTCGCTTCAGAATACCACTGGAATTAAGGATATTGAGGATAAAAAGGAATATTCGGGACGGATTTTCTGATTCTATGAGATTACTAGTGGTATATTAGGCACATGTTTATGAAGCCCTAAGCTTCAGTAAGTAATAGAAAGAAGTATCATTGAGTCCGATGAGTGTGACATCAGGGTCATACAAACCCTCAATGCCTATAAGAAATCTAAAATAGTATACATAGGATTCCATCTTCTGTGGATATGTACTAGTAGGTGACGCCAATTGCAAACCCCTTACAGCGAATTTACGAGGTTCATCTTTGAATTATTTCAGAATCTAACTGATATCTTCCAACCACTTGGAATTCCTTTTGGCCCAATTGCATGGTTCTATATAATCACAGTTGCACCCTTATTTGTAATCATACTAGTACTGGTTGTGCGGAAACGTGGTGCTGCAAAAGACGATGTGACACAAGGTATTCAAAGAATTATTGCATCAACTGGTGACGTTTCCAGCGGCATATCAGGGACAAAGAAACTAGGATTTATCACAAGCCCCTCTGACGCCCTTGTTTTCCTAAAAATAGAAGAAAATGCAATCAAGCAAGCTCTATCTGCAGCTGAATACTACTCAAATCAAGGCGATCTTGACTCCGAGATTGCGGATAAAATCGCCACTGTCTACAACAATAGACTTGCTGCTGTGCAAACAGCAATCGCTAAGGACCAAGACCTAAAGGATATTGTCGATGCAGATACAGCTATTGACAAAGCAAGATCTGACTATTTACAGAAGCTGGCAGCGATGTCTGGAACTGCTGTGGAATCAGATACGGAAGAAGCAGGCCCACCAAGTGTTGGCCCTCCAACTTCAGCAGCTGAACCTACCTCACCAGTAGAACCAGCGGAAGCCGGTCCTCCATCAGGCGGTCCCCCAGGCGGTGCCGCACCAAGTGCAGGCCCACCAGGTGGTGCACCTAGCGGAGGCCCGCCGAGTGGCGGCCCACCCAGCGGAGGTCCCCCAACTGGAGGTCCACCTACTGGCAGTGCCCCTTCCAGTGGAGTCCCGCCGGGCGGGGACACTCCTAGTGCTGAACCCCCAAGCGGTGCCGCACCAAGTGCAGGCCCACCAGGTGGTGTACCAAGCAGTGCTCCACCGACTGCAGAAGCCGCACCGGCTGAAATGGCTGCTGCCCCAGATACGGTCGCCAAACCTTCTACCAGTGGAAGTAAAAGCTCACTACAATCTGAGATGCTAGCTGAAATGGAACGTCTTAAGGCCCTTATGAGTGGCGATTAAACAAAAACAGAATGATGGACAATTTTCCCGATATAGGAACATGATATCCAGAAAATCTCCCAAGTGGTAGTTATTAGCAATTGCATGACCAAGGTAATGTATGGAGCCAGCTCAACGTCGAATCATAGGCGATAATGTCTATCATCTTGCCAAAATATTTGAGCATGGTACTGAAGCCGTTCGACTTGCAAGACATCTCAAAAAAAGGAATCATGTGATTCTGTCGAGAACGTCAAACGGGGAGTGGGCAGTATATCACAGGCCCAAATCCAAAAGCAAAGAAATATCCTTGGAGTCCATGCATTAGTTTTTATTCCACTCATTGGTTCAATTCTTGAACACGGATAGCATTGACTAATGGTTTAGGGAGAAAGAATGATGTCGAAAGCAAAACAGGAAGCTGCAATGAGTGCATTAAATGTGGTTCCAGATAGTGGAGCTATTGGTCTTGGTAGTGGCTCTACAGTGGCAATATTCGCGAAAGAGCTTGGAAAAAAAATTGGTCAAGGCCAAGTTGACATCAAAGTTGTTCCCAGCTCCTATCAAGCATATCAGCTTGCGATTAGACACTCCATCCCCCTTACAAATCTAGATTTAAATCCCCTTCTTTCAATCACAGTGGATGGTGCTGATGAAGTAGACAAAAATCTGAACTTGACAAAAGGCGGTGGAGGAGCTCTTTTTCAAGAGAAAATAGTGGCTTCTGCTTCTGATGAACTACATATTATAGTCGACGAATCAAAATTGGTAGATAACTTATCAACTAAATTACCAATTCCCATAGAAGTACTTCCTTTCTCTCTTGGAGTAGTCAAAAGAAAAATCGAAGCAATGAGTATTCAAGTGAAAGTTAGAGAAGCAAAGAGGAAAATGGGGCCTGTTATAACTGATAATGGAAACTTCATTCTCGATTTGAAATTCGCCAAACCAATAGAAGAACCCGGAGAAATTGCTACACAACTAAAGATGATCCCTGGGGTTATTGAAACAGGTTTGTTTATGGGAATGACCACCCAAGTTCATGTCGGCACAGAAACACAATCATACATTTTGGAATGAATCAAACTGTAGATGGCGGGCCCGCCCGGATTCGAACCGGGGAAAACTTGCTTAGGAGGCAAGTGCCCTATGGGCCGACATAGGGAACAAACCCTAACATTCCCGGCTAGGCCACGGGCCCTTCGATGCGTCGAAATCCCAAGTTGCTGTTAAACGTTTTGCGCTCTCGCTTATTGCGCTACCTTTGCAGATATTTCAGCACCTTCTTCCATGGCGTCAACTAACATGCTACCCTGCCTAGTCTTAATGCGTATTGAACTCTCACCATTTTTCCCAATCACAGTGGTAAAGAGATAGATGTCATCTGCATAAATCTCCAACCGCTGTTTAGCGTATTTTCTACCAGCATACACCTTTACTTTCTTTTTTGAGTAACTGACAGAAACTGGCACGGTCTGTCCAGGAACCCCTCTGTACCTTGATCTGTCTTGTTTACCTGTTCTTGGACTACCACCTTTCACAGGCACAACTACCTTCTCGCCGCCAAAGGTAAAAATCTCATATTCTAGCCATCCTTGCTCAAAATCTCTTACCTCAATGACGGGTCTAGCGAGGTCTCTTTTGGAACTACTCATACCCGTTGGCAATTTTACCTTAAGGGAAAGCGAAACCACTTTGGCAACCAACCCCGCCTCGATATGAATGACGGTATCTACTGTACTAGGTAGTTGACCGAGTTCAACACGTCCTCCCAACATCAATCTCTGAATCGCGTCTATTGGTGAGCCCGCATGAACTACACCAACCATACCAACTCCAGCTGATCTCAAATCAGAGTACGCCTGAAAATCTGCATCCTTTCTTAGCTCGTCATATATTACATAATCAGGACGCACTAGTAGCAAGATGTCAGCTGCCTTTTCCATACTTCCGTCAAGCGGTGAATACTGCACTATCTCATCATCCACTTGCAAATCTCTTGGCTGTTCAAGTGTTTTTACGATGTTATCTTTGGAACTATAGAATTCTGCCAATGCAGCAGAAAAAGTACTCTTTCCCGAGCCTGGTGACCCTGTTACGAGTATTCCTTCTGCTCGTGTTTCAAGTCGCTTCATAAGTTTAGTACTGAGATGGTAGTCTTCCATAGACAATTTAGTGATGGGCCTGATTGCTGAAATCTCATATTTATCAGCAAAGGGCGGCATTGCAATTGCTATACGCAAGTTTCTCAACTGCACAACTGCCGCACCATCTTCTTCAATTTCAATGAATGACTCTCTATCATACGTGGCAGTTTCAATTATTGCTGTGGCAAGTGTGTCCAGCTCTTCGTGTGTAAGCAGCCTTTCAGAGAGCTTCACGAGACTCCAATCACCCGGTGAACCACGTTTTGCGCGAGGCGGATTATTTTCCACAAGATGTACACTCATCGTATGGTCATCAAAAAACGCGTTTAGAGTGAGTATCTCTTCTTCATAATTATCATCATCGATCCAATCATTTCTCATCATTCATAATCTCCTATTTTCTGCAATTCCATTCTCGCTACAGTGTAATAGTTGACCTCTCCATTTTGGTCAACCAGAGCAAAAACAAGTTCTTTTCTGGAGGTAGCAGCTGTTTCCGTTACCAAATCTAGCTCGTTCAGGGATATGGGATTACCTTCCTTCAAGACGTATACCAACTGATTTGCAACTGAGTTCCCAGGCTTGTCGCCTCTCTCATATACTCTAAACCCAATCCCTGACCCAAACCCTGACCTAACAGCATAACCCCGACTCCTGAGGTCACGAAATACAAGATATTTACTCCAGAGATTTTTGTCGGTTTGGGAAACTTGACTCACAATATCTTCCGCGTCCATGACATTTCCAGCAGGGGTTTCAACTACGATGCGACTTCGTTCAATCAGATGAAGCATTTCAATGGGAGACAATTCCAACTCTGCATTTGGTAGCCTCTCACCATAGAATCCTTGCTGTGAAATTCTATCAGCATCTTCTTTGCCAACTATTGCTTTTTTCCCACTAAAAATTGCTTTTGATGGTTCTTCATCCTCTGATTCTTCTTGATTCACCTCATGATTTGACTCATTTTCCGTTTCATCGAAATCATACTTGTCAGACACAATACACACACATACTTGGGCGGCGTAATTAATGTGAAAAACTCTTCGACATGACAGATGGTAAGAACTATAGCATATAGAAGATATTCACTTTCTGTGATCGACCCTAAATTGACTGAACAACTCATGCAATTCTTATCGAATAGCAAAAGAGTAGCAATCTTAGGTATTGGGAACGACCTCAGAACAGACGACGGAATTGGCCCCTTTGTAGTTGAGAATCTGCAGACCAATAATGATAACGTATTGATTGAAGACGTTGGTTCCGTACCCGAGGCATTTACAAAAAGAGTCTCCGAATTTGGGGCTGATAGAGTCATCCTTATCGACGCTGCAGATATGAGAAAACCTGTGGGACATATCGAGCTCGTGACAAAGGATCGAATTGGAGGCATCGCCATTAGCACACATAGTATGCCTCTCTCACTTTTGATGGAATATCTTGAGCAACAAACTGATGCCCAAACAATTCTGATAGGAATTCAGCCTCAAAATATCCAATTTGGGGACCGCATGACTCCAGAATTGAAGCTCATCGGTAAGAAGCTTATTAGCATGATCGACTCTATCTTGAAAACATACTAGAGAGGTAAGTACAATGTACCGGACAATAGAATGGTTGGATGAAAAAAATCAGGTGCGACTAGTAGACCAAACAAAACTGCCACTGACCAAGGCATTCATCGTAACTGGAAGCCATGAGCGCATAGCGGAATCTATCAAAGTCATGGAAATCCGAGGTGCTCCCGCCATAGGTGCAGCTGCAGCGATGGGAATGGCACTGGCTGCTTTGGAAAGTAACGCAGAAACCAAGAAGCAGCTAATTTCAGACTTGGAAGCTGCTGCTGAAACCCTGAACACTCGTCCCACTGCTGTGAACTTGACATGGGCGACTAATCGAATACTGCAAGTTGCAAATGCAACTGAGGGTGATGTTGAATCTATTATTGACCGACTTATTGAAGAAGCAAAGGAAGTTGCTGAAGAAGATGTACGTATGTGCAGGGCTATTGGCGAAAACGCTTTGCCCTTCATTGAATCTGGCGCCACAATCCAGACAATCTGCAATGCCGGTTCTCTGGCAACAGTCCATCTTGGCACAGTAGGTGCAGTGGTCAGAGTAGCCCATGAAGAGCATGCTGGTAATATTAGCGTATTTGCTGCAGAAACTCGTCCCCGTCAACAAGGCGCCAGATTAACGGTTTATGAATTCATGGAGGATGATATAGACACGACACTGATTACGGATGGTATGATTGGGACCGTTTTCAAACAAGGGATGGTTGACTGTTGTGTAGTTGGCAGTGACAGAGTTCTTGGAACTGGACACGTCACCAATAAGATAGGAACCTATACTATGGCCATTACCGCGAAGCATCATGATATTCCCTTCTATGTCGTTGCTCCTACTAGTACAGTCGATATCGACAACGGACCCGAAAGCGTTGAAATCGAAGAACGTGATCCAGATGAGATACGCATCATCAATGGAGAGTACGTGACCCGACCCGATGCCAAGGTCTACAACCCTGCATTTGACATAACGCCCCCTGAACTCATCACGGCAATCATCACTGAGAAGGGAGTTGTAGAGAATCCCACTAGAGCAAAGATGAGGGAGATGTACGAGAAATAGCAGACGCTATCGCTTCATCTAGTTAGTCGATTTCATATCTAGTGAAGAATCGATCTTTCCATGCTATTCTCTGAACCGTCATTCATCAATCCCCGGGCTCTTGATTTCATGTAGTCACTAAGAAAGATGGTGGGCCGCGGCGGATTTGAACCACCGATCTTCTCGGTGTAAGCGAGACATCATAGCCGGGCTAGACTAGCGGCCCTAAAATCAGTGCCGGTTTGTCCGCATAAAAGAATTACCTATTGTCTATTTCCTACTAGATGGATTTCTTGAGTCGATTCGTCCAGAACCGCTGCCTTCAAACTATGAAATCCCATGCTTTGGACTTGTTTCACTAGCTGTTTTTGATTATCGCTTGTTGTCTGAAACTTGAAGGCAGCAATCAGTATTCCTCCCGATTTCAAGACGGAACGATAAGATGCAATGAGTTCCAACGTTCCTTGCACGTCCGTGGTCACATCAATCAACAACACATCAAACTGCTCCTCCTCAAAGATTCTCTTAGGTTCCAGTTCAAATGCATTGCCAACAATGAGTGACAACGTTTCGTTTTTCTGGATAATGGGTATCAGCATTTCCACAAATTGCTCGGAAATCTCGATGGCGGTAACTCTCAGACCTCTGTCTTTCAAATAATGTAGAAAGCCACCTGCAGAGCTACCGATATCAATGGCATTTGTGTCTCGATTAAACTGAACTTGCGGAAATAACTCATCCAACTTCTTGAGCTTGAAATAACCCTCAGGATAGTCCTTTGCCTCGGGCGAAACCACGACGTTTTCTTTTCCGGTGACTCTTTTGGAAGGTTTTACTTTTTCCCCATTTACCGTCACTAACCCTTGTTTGATTGCTCTCTTAGCCATCTGTCTTGATGAGAACCGACCAGTTTCAACCAGCCAGACATCGAAACGTGGCATACAACTAGTCACCTATTTCTCGAGGTATGAAGAGATGCATAGGAACTCCCCTTAATACTGGACCTATAGCAGCGATTATGCCTGTTGCTCGTGTTGACCGTTTGCATCTCAGGGAAAACTCGAATGGTCCTAGTCTCTCAATCTCATAGATATCCTGTCTATGATTTGTCCTTTCAAGTGCACCATCAATCATATCGCGATTGGCGCCAAATACTAAGAGACGCTGATGGTCGTCATTGCTCCAAGTATCTAATTGGCCAATGAAATCGGATGTAAATTCAGCCTCGATCTCAACACTTCTTTCATCTTTATGTACAACTTCTACTGTCACAGGAAGATTATCTACAAGTACAAACGAACCTGCAATACTCCGTACTGATGCATTCATCTCAAACTGAGAACGAAGCTTGTGTAATGGTACTAATGCATCACTCATGGATGGGTTGGTAATACCAACATCAACATAGACTCCATAGCCCACCTTTCCCACATCTCGAAGTTGTCCGGAATATACATCTCCTGTTGACAGAGACCTCAAGGATGTGGTTGTGCCATATTCCCCCGCTAGAGTATTGCTGACAAATTCTTCATCGTCACCATCTAAAGATACGATAATATGACCTCTCTCATCAATGGAAACCTTCTCAATCCGTATATCAAGCTCGGAGGTTCGCTCATGAAGGTCTGTTTCAAAATCACGAATAAGCCTATTCTGGTAATCCCCATATACTCGCGCCAGTAAGGTTAACTCCATCATTTCACAAACTCCTTCTGTTCATCTGACTACAAGTGCTTCCTAAAATGAATTTGTACTATGTGGAGGCTGTTTCCAAATCCGCCCTCAGTTCCTCTACACGTTTCTTTAGAAAACTCACGGCCTTGGTATTATCAACATACTCAAGGGGTTCATTACAGTTCGGACATCGAAATGATAGACTCATTGCCTCTTCAAAAGGAACAGGCGATGAATCACGATTTACACAGACATAGAGGTCATTATTACTCTCATGTTTCAATCTTTGTTCAAGAAGATTCAGTACCATTTTCTTCTTCCTATTTACAAGTGCCTGGGCTTTCTTTGGATCGATTCGCCAATAATAGAGAAACCATCCGGTATTGCTGTCACGAATTCTACGATATGATGCCAGATGATTATCATGCAAATTATAGAGGATTTTCCTCACAACATTAAGCTTCAAATCAGTCTTGGTGGCTATCTCCTCATCGGTTGTTTCATCCGAATTTACTAGTACAGTAGCAACGTCCACCCCTTCCTTTCCGGCTATCTCTTCCACTACAAGTCTGAATAGGTCATTGTTAAAGGTTGATTGGGACATTTGCTGATTTCACCTAAGTTGCTATATTTGGCTATATGACTGGACCTGTATCAGTTTCAGAAGTTCAAGCCCAAAGCTGTGCATCTACTATATTATTTAGTTACATGATATATAAGAGCTATTCTTTACCCGTTAGAAACTCTCATCTAGATGATTCAATCACTCTTTTGCGACTTCTTTCTTTTCACTTTCACGACGTCTCCAAGTGTGGGCCCACCTGCTTTCTTCCCTCGTAATTTCTTTAGAGGAACTGTTCCAATCGATTCTAATAATGAAATTTCAAGTTCCCTCTCTAGACCCCGAATTACCTTTTGAGTGGGTTTGAGTTTTCCAGCTTCAATGGACTGTAGAGTGGTAATTCGCTCTCCGATAGCCTGCGCCAGTTCTTCCTGATTCAGTCCCTTCTTTTGTCTGGCCGAGCGAATTTTTTCCGCATAGTCCTTTATTAACACCATTTCATCTAGATGCGGTCCACCCCTGCGTTTAGTGGACGTCGCTGCTGGTCTGCTTTTTTGCTTACTGCTTGATGATTTGGAGGGCGAAGACCGTGCGTATGAAGAGCGACCTGACCAAGCAGGCCGACGTCCCACTGAGGCGGAACTTTGTTTCTTTTCTTTTTTCTGTGCACCTCCACCGAATTTCGATGCACATTGTGGACAGACATTCATCTCAACACCATCGATTGTGATATCTCGTCCTCGTCCCTTCATCTGTCTGCCGCAAAGCTCACAGCTAGGCAACTGCCTTACCTCTATGAGTTCCTTGCTCAAGGCATAGATAAAGATTGACGTTGGTGAAAGACAATCATTTCTTTTCCATGCGTTCTGCAGCCTTTTCCAACGCCTGAACTACTTCGAGTTTCTTTCCCGTTAGGAAATTGATAGTAGATCCACCGCCGGTGCTAATATGGGATACTTTGTTCTCTAGTTTCATTTCTCTTGCCATCGCTCCTAGATGCCCGCCTCCCACAACCGTAACACCGTCAACAGTGGCAATGGCACGAAGAATCTTCTCTGTTCCCAAGGCAAATGGTTCCTTTTCAAAGAGTCCCATCGGACCATTTGCAAAGACAACTGCAGAGCCTTCTACAATCTCTTTGAATGCCTGTATTGTTCTAGTCCCAATATCATAGAAGGGGTCTTCATTCATTTCATCAAAGGAGCAGTCTACCCGAGACCCATCTCTCTCGACTGCTGCATCAATTGGAAGCACTATGCTGTCAGCATACTCCTCTAATAGCATCCTAGCTGAATCGCGAATTGAATCGAAGCCGCTAATAGGCTTAGAATATTTCTCGTCTATTTCTCCGCTTGAAACCAATAGGGCAGTGGCTACAAGGCCACCAAGCAAAGCATGGTCCACTCTTCCTGTCTTCAGCAGTTTCTCTAGCGTCTTTACTTTGTCTTCTACTTTTGCGCCACCCAACACAAGAGTCCACGGGTGCTTCTCTGTGCCAACTGCCTTTGTAAGAGTACGGATTTCCTTTTCCATAAGCCTCCCTGCTACTGAAGGTAGATAAGGTGTGAATCCCACTAGGGACGCCTGTGACCTGTGAGCCGCGCCAAATGCATCATTTACAAATAAATCGAATAGAGGATATAGCTCCTGAACCAACGGTTCTTTGGCTACCTCTTCAACGGGCGCCTTCTTTAACTCACCATCAAAATATCTGACATTTTGAAGGACAAGGACCTCTCCTAGTTCTAAGTCCTTTATAGATGACTTGGCCTCGTCCCCGAAGATATCATCAACAAAACTGGCACGTATCCCGTGTTTTTGTAGTATCTCCGTATGTGGTCTAAGTGAAATGAAATCATCACTCCCAGGCCTCCCCTGGTGTGCCATTAGTACAACAGTGCTCTTGGACAGATCCTCAAGCGTTGGAAGGATGGCCTCTATCCTAGAGCTATCCGTTATTTCCTTTGTTTCAGAATCGACAGAGCAATTCATGTCAGCTCGCATGATGATTCTCTTACCTGCATACTCCACATCATCCAAAGTCTTGAAGGGCAAACTCATCTCTTTTCACCAAAATCATGTTTCCATTAATCGAGGATGGCTAGTTCACAATGCAACCTATCCACAACTACTCTGTCCTGCGTTTACTCAAAAATGTGTCTGCACACAACGCAGTGACCTAACAACGAACGACCGATTGGTGCCGCAGGAGGGCTTTGATCCCTCGATTTCAAGATTTCCCATCTTGAGGCGCTTTACTCAATGACCCCAAATTCATCTCCCGAAATGGGAGGAGATTATGAGTCTTGCGCCCCACCAGTCTAGGCTACTGCGGCACGCGGTTAGTTAGAAAGGAGCGAGGTCCTCTCATCGGTGCCCACCGCTTGATTTCTCTATTAAAGTTACGCTTCATACTACAATGGTCACTCAGATGTTATCTTCTGAATCTCTTCCATGAGTAATTCTCTTACCTGTTTTCCGTCTGCCTTTCCATGAAGATCCTTCATAGCAACTCCCATGAGTCCGCCTATTGCTCGCATTCCCTCTTTCTCGACAAAGTCCCTACGTTCATTCACCAGGTTCCTGACATAACGCGAAATCTCTTTCTCCTCAATCTTTTGAAAGCCCGTCGTTGATAATGCCTCTTCAAAGTCTGCCTGTGGATTGTTAGCAAAAAAGGTCAACATATCAGGAATCGCTTCGGAAGATATACCACCTGATGAAACTTCTTTAAAAATAGCAATAATCTGGTTCTCCGGAATATTTTCTGTAGGCACACCATCCCTGTTGAGACTAATCATAGTATTCTCCAATGCAACAGCTACAAGCGTTGGAGAAATATCAACATTCTCAACGATTTCCTCGTACAAATCAATATTCAGTGATTTAGTAATCTGACCCGCCAGCTCTTCACTCAGCCCATGCTCTCGAATAAAACGGATTCTCCTCTCTTCAAGTTTTTCTGGTAGATTCTTCTCTATTTCTCTGATGCGTTTCTCGTCGATAACAACAGCTCTCACATCGGTTTCTGGATACATCCTCTCCGCCCCTGGTCGAGGTCTTGCGTATTTGGTTGTACCATCAGGAAGAGGAGTGCGTGTTTCAGCTGGAACTCCTAGAATCGCCTCTCGTGCACGGTTCAAGACCGCCTTAAGCGCATCATTACAGTTCTTTTCAGGGGCTGCAACGATTATGACTGCATCATTTTCATCTGCCAAAACCGCTTTCTTGAGTTCATCCACACCGTGTTGTGTGATTCCATATTTGGGAAGCTCATCTGTATGGAATATCCCTCCGACATCACCCCAGAATTTCGCATAGTCGGAAAGCTCACTTCCTAACCTTCGGTTGGGCTGTATCTCTCTTCCCACCAATTTTGCAAATGCAGGAAGCTTTACAGCTTTGACTCGACCGCCTTTTTCGATAGCACTCTTGATAACCTTCGAATCGGATTTATCAAATATGTCTGTCACATCATAGATTTGATCTTCTATTGTTCCAATTGTGACACTTCGCTTCTCTAATTCCTCTTTTATTTGTAGGAGACTCTTCTGTCGTAGTGCTTCTAGCTCTACAACTGTTGATAGTAATGCGAGCTGCTGCAATCCCTTTATCTCAATTATCCCCCCACCTTCAATTGATACATTCACGTCCTGACGTATAGTTCCCAGCCCTCGTTTTACTTTTCCCGTGGACCGCAGCAATATGCCCAAAGCCAATGCGACCTCCTCTGCCTCTCTAGGCGTACTAATATCAGGCGCAGTAGCAACCTCTATCAATGGAATTCCAAGTCTATCCAATCTATAAGTCGTAACATTTCCTGTAGGGTCATCAGCGATTTTCCTTGCGGCGTCTTCTTCAAGACAAATGGTCTGAATGCCTATTTCTTTCTCTCCAACTCGAATTTTTCCACCACCTGCAATAATACATGTTCTCTGAAAGCCGGTCGTATTGCTCCCATCTATGACTATCTTTCTCATGGGATGAATTTCGTCAACAGGCGTTGATTCCAGAAAGCTCGCCATTGTGAGACAAATGTCTATCGATTCCTCATCAATGCTGTGTGGGGGCTCTTCATCTGCTTCTACTAGACAGGTTGTATCATTATAAAACTCGTAACAGAATCTCTTATTCCTCTGAAATTCAAATAATGCCGCCGGGTCTACCTGTCCCATCTCACTCTGGGTAGGGCGAAGTCGTCTCATGAACCTTCCATGTGGTTGATCATCTCGAATTACAGTCGGGCAGTGACAGTATAATTTTCTCTCGGTATCTAACTGCTGATGAAGTTCCAAACCAACCATCAAACCCAGTTCATCATAATCCAGATTGGGCGGCAATTCATTTCGCCTCTTGTCTATCCAAGTATTCCGCATATTCCGTCCTCATTTCCATCTCTCCTACTATCGGTTTTGTCAATTCAGACTTGACCTGATCCAGTTCCTTGCGATTAGCCAGCAACCACATTAGTTTTACAAGAGCTGTTTCAGGGAGCATATCTTCACATGGAATAACACCGAGATCCAGAAGCTCCACACCAGATCGGTACACATTCATATCAACTCGACCGAAAATACATTGACTAGTCATTGCAACTACCAATTCCGATTTGATTGCACGCTCAATGGCACCATTAATCCGAGTGGGTGCATGTCCTAGACCTGAACCTTCTATGACTATACCTCGATAATCTGTATCGACAAGATGGTCTATAATATCTGAAGACATACCTGGATATGTTTTGACCAGACCAACTCGCCCCTCAAATCTCGGTTTCACATGTAATTTTCTTTTAGGGCTACGACGCAAGAGAGGAGCACCTATCTCAAGAATTTCATCTTCTTCTCTCTTCAGAATGGGATAATCATTCACTGTCCTGAACGCATCTCGCCTACTAGTATGTAACTTTCTGACTCTCGTACCTCTATGTGCATATACATAGGAATCATCAGTTTCTCCGTGCATAACCACCAAGATCTCTGCGATATCTGCCCTGCCTACAAGTTCTATTGCACCAATAAGATTCATCGAGGCATCTGAAGAAGGTCGATCCGAGGAACGTTGGGAACCAACCAACGCCACTGGTACGGGAAGATTCTGAAGAGCAAAGGACAGAGCTGCCGACGTTAAACCTAAGGTATCAGTTCCATGAGCGACTACGACGCCATCCACTCCCTTTCGTATTTCCTTTGCAACCGCACGGGCAATTTTTGACCAATGTTTTGGCTCAATGTTCTCTGACAACTCACTAAGTAATACTCTTGCGTCAATCTGAGCATGCTGCCTTAATTCAGGAACTGACTCGTAGAGGTCTTGTGCCGTGAGGGCAGGATTTACAGCTCCTGTAAGATAGTCGACTTTGCTGGCTATAGTTCCTCCTGTACTGAGAATTGAAACACGTGGAAGACTCGAGTCCTTACTCTCTGGAATATCTGCTTTTGATGAAACAGATTTCTTCTCTTTGCGCTTGAGCTTCTGTAGAATTGTGCTCTCGTTCACTCTTAGACCCAAATTGTATCCACTATCCAGTTTGAGAACCAAATGGTGTGAATCAGCTCCTATCTGACTACGGGGCATGATTATCCCTTCAATTTCCTTTTCATCATCTTTGAAGCGTACTTTATCACCCATCTGAATGCCTGCAGATGCGAGTTTCTTCAGGAGAGTACCCTTGTAGCCAGAGTCTTCTAGGCTCATAATATCAACACCTTTCAATCATTTTCGAGGTGCTCATTATCAGAATAAAACCTTCGTATTCCTAGAGAATCGAAAATAGAATCAAAATACCGAATGCTATGAATATGAAACCTGTAGATATTCTAATCCCTCTCATAGGTAATTTTTCTGATATCTTATCACCAACGGCAACCCCGATTGCATTGACTATTACGAATCCTACAATAGCTCCTACAAATACCCAGATTGGGAATAGCGATTGTACTGCTAGTGCAAGGATTGCCAGCTGACTCTTGTCCCCCAGCTCGGAAAATAGAATCAGCGTAAACATGCTGACTAGGGTTCCAGGCTTTTCACAGCTCTGTTCCTCCTCCTCAAAACCCACGAAAGAATACACACCAAGCCCAATGAATAAAAATCCCGAGATGTAGATTATTATGTCAAGAGGCAATGCAGTCGATAGGAAGGTGCCCAGTAAAACTGCCATAATGGAAGAAACCGCCAAGGCGGTAAGCGACACTATCAGGACATACCAAGGTTTCCTGTATTGTGCACTAAGACACATGGTGGTCAGCATGGTCTTGTCACCTATCTCCATTAGAAGAATCAGTGTTGTTGCAGATAGTAGAACCGCGAAACTCATTACTATCCTAGTCCAGTAGATACTTCTCTTGAATGTCTTCGGTAAGTGCATTCTGCTCTATTATCCCTTTGAACATGTATGCACTTTCCCTTGGTTTTCTCTCCAAAGTTTCATAATCTACTTCAACTAGACCAAAATGGCTACTGAATCCCTGAGCCCATTCAAAATTATCTGTGAGTGACCAGACAAGATATCCAAGTACCTCGACCCCATCTTGGATTGCACGATGAACCTCTTGGAGGTGGTTGATGATATAACGCTGGCGCACTTCATCATCACTCGTCCCTATCCCGTTCTCCGTTAGAAAAATAGGTTTGTCATATTTTTTCCCAAAGGATTGCAATACCTGATAATACCCCTCAGGATAGACCTCCCAATCTAGGCCCTCGCATCGTTCCAGTTCTGGGTCTTTTGGTGGCATGTCACCTGCCATGAAATCGAGTTCAGATGACACCACCATCCGACTATAGTAATTGAGGCCAATGAAGTCTACCGAGTTATCAAGCGGTGGATATCTACTCCCATCACCCGCAGGTTCCGGAAGTATCCCCTCAATAGCACCTCTGATCCAAACATGATTGTATAACTCATCAAGATAGTCAACCAACTCCAAATCATCGTCATTTTCGGAATCGGCTGGCATAAAATGTGAAACACTGATGACTGGAGCAATCTGTGGTTGTTCTCTGCCAATTTCATCATAGACTTGTCTGACTTGTGTTGCAGCCTGTCCATGCGCCATTAGCAAATGCTTTGCAACAGTCAACCCCTTTCCAAAGTCCTTCTCTTCAGGGGGAAATTCGCCAAAGACATAGCCCATCGTTGTTACTACCATAGGTTCGTTAATGGTGTTCCATATGATGTCAAAATCTGAGTATGCTTCAGCCACCTTTCTGCAATATGGCGCGAAAATCTCAGGAGATTTCGGATTTAACCAAGAACCCAAATCTCTGAACCAGACTGGTTCTGTAAAATGGTGTAATGTGACCATAGGCTGGATATCTCTGTCAACAAGAGCTTGGAGCACCGACCTATAATGGTCAATCTCGCTTTCATCCCACTTGCCCTGCTCTGGTTCAAGCCTACTCCAAGCAATTGAAAATCGGTGTACCTGATGGCCAAGTTTCTTGGCCAAATCAAAATCATCTTCATACCTATTATAGTGGTCGCAGGCGATACTCGAATTACTACCGTCTTTGATTTTGCTAGGAATCTTTTCCCATTCGGTCCAGTTGTTGAAATTTCCGCCCTCTGTTTGGTGGGCAGCAGCTGCACTGCCCCAGAGGAAATTCTCTGGAAATTCTAAATCACGATATGCCATTTTGATACAATCCCTATGACCGGCAAAGTGTCCATAAAATTGCCGTATTAGTCGAAAAAGAATGGTGCGGGAGGAGGGATTCGAACCCTCGGACTCCTACGAGAGCGGATGTCTCATTGATGACCCCATTTTTTCATCTGATCTTAAGTCCGCCGCCTTTGGCCTGTCTTGGCAACTCCCGCAGTTCTTTTATGATTCAACTCCAATTGGTTTTCTTTTATAACCTTGAGGCAACGCCGATGTAAGTCAGTCTGTAGTCAATACAGAAGTGCTTAAGAACAGTTCCTTGATTGTATGCCTAGGGCGCGTAGTCTAGTATGGACTCCTTATAGCTTCTGCTGCAGGAGATACGCATAAGGCACCAGCCTTCGGAGCTGGGCATCCCAGGTTCGAATCCTGGCGCGCCCGCCACTTCAAGACCATTTATGCCTTGCCCAGTTTCTTATTCCAGACTTCCAAAAAGTACTCAAGGGATCGGTCGAAAGTCTTCTCTGCTTCTGGCGGAAATAAGCATCCGGGCAATTCTTGATGCTTCCAGTGGTATTGTAAGCAATCACAACAATACCCTTTTCGTGGACATCCCGGGTAAGTACAACCGCATCTTTCCTTATTCTTTTCAACATTGCATATTCTACCAGTCATCTTTAGTTCAGCCTCTTGTCTTGACTGAGTCATTAAAACCTCTATGGTGCAGTCGGCAGGCTAATAGCGAAAACCTACAATTTAGTATCGAAATGAGCTTCATTCAGGAATTTGACATAGATACTACCGGCATAGATGGGAGGCGGCTTGACTCTACATTGGCTTCCGATTTTGAAAATCTCCTTTTTCAATACTATGGGCCTGAAACAAGAATCGAGTCCGCAAAAAGGATGCGAAGCAAAAAGAATGTCACTCTTGATCTGATTATCGATGTCGGGAAAGATACTCTCTCTCATGTTGTTGCGAAACTCTTCATCGAAGATGGATATCTAATTGAGAGAAGGGTCTTGGCAGAAAGCACTCATAATGACCTAGCAGTGCCAAGGATTCTCGCCACCGTTCCCAATGTCATTCTGATGGAGTATATTTCGGGGATTCCTCTCATTGAAAGAATACACGAAACATACAGCATGGAAGAGATCGACAAATTAGCATCTTGGTACCACAGATTCCATGACATTCACAATCTCATCAAGGGGGATGCAAGACTACGAAACTTCATTATGAAGGACAACTCTACCCTATATGGTGTTGACTTTGAAGAAGCTCGCCCCGGAGAGTGGATTATTGATATTGGTGGCGCCGCAGCAAGTCTTCTTGATACAGATCCGATTTTTGATATAAGAAAACAGAAACTAGCATGGAGGCTACTGGACCAGTACCTCTTGCTTATTGGCACCAATCGGACAAAGAACCAGGAAACTGAATTCATACAATCAGTTGCTAATGCCCTCCAACAGACTGCTATCTGGAGGAATGACAAGGAGTTACAACGGCTCTCTCAACAAGTCAGAACCGATGGCATCCCCAATAACAAAACATGTAGCTAAACCATTTCTTGATGTTCCCGAAACTTCTTATTCACTTCGCCTAGTGATATGCACGCTCAAACATATCAATCAGACAAAGGTGGAGATTCACAATAGCACCCTCAAGAAAAGTCAAAGCAGCCATGCTCCTAGCTATCATAGCTGCGAGTACCTTTATTGTATATTCTATCATTCAACTGCAGACTACTCCTCCCTCCACTATTGCTGTATACGGTGGACATGTTCGTGAACATAATGACGAGCTTGTTATGGTGCGTGCACTTGGATTTTCATTGAATATATCGCTATTATGGTCTGACTCTCTGTCATTGGGTCCTTACTCGGTACTCCTACAGAATCTAATTCCAGACAATACTACCATTGCTTCCAACAATGACATTTCCTCGACCATAGAAGACAGTCTAGTATTGAGGATTGAGTTTATTCCAAATCATCATAGAGTCTGGATAAATGTCAGCTCTGATAACGATGATTCCAATCTTGAATTTTTGGTCTTAGGAGACAGCCAAGGATACCAGGGCGGAATCCAAGAAACAACAACAGCTTTGAGTTCATTTTCACCTGATTTTCTCTTCCATTGTGGTGATCTTACTCCGTTTGGGCTGGATACTCAATACAGCGAGGTTTCGGGAGCGCTTGACAACTCATCTGTCCCAGTTTTCACTACCGCAGGGAATCATGACGTGAGGATGGACGGCGGATTAAGATACAAGGATTGGTTTGGCCCCTCTACCTATTCGTTCGAATCAAATTCGGCTCATTTTGCGATATTAAATACATCCAAGACTACGGTTTCTGAAAACGAATTTCAATGGCTACTTGATGATCTAAATACCACCTCCAAGAATTTGAAAATAGTCTTTACGCATATTCCTTCTTTTGATCCTCGACCCGGCAAGAATCATACTTTGCCCCAGAAAATAGCCAATAGACTCATGACTCTGTTCGAACAGACGGGTGTGGATTACGTCTTTTCCGGCCACATTCACATGTTCAACAAGACAATAATCAATGGAGTCACTTACATCATTACGGGTGGCGCAGGCATGTCACTGGCTGCACCAGAGGAAATAGGTGGAATACACCATTTTGTTCATGCAAAGCTACAGGAAGACTCGCTTCTAATAGAACCAATCCAACTAAATGAACCAGATATTCCTCGCGATACGGTCGAAGTCAAAGGTATCGAATCATCTATTCTTCTCTCTTTGAATGACTTGAAGCAGCTTCCCTACCTCGAGGCATTTTCTTCGTTTCAGAACCAATTTGGAAATTGGCGTGGACAGGGAGTATACAGAGGCGTAAAGATCTCCGATTTGATTGGCTTGGTTGGGGGCATGACCGTGACAGACACACTAACTGCACGTGCATATGATGGTTACTCTCAGTCATATTGTTATTACAATGTATATCCGAACGGAAGTTGGCAAGAGTTGCAGGGCGATATGATATTGGCATATCAATACAATGGAACAGAGATTCCTGAGTGGGATTCCGGCCTTAGGATAGTGATGCTTGCACCTGATGGCGCATATAGCAATGCAGATTGCCTTGCCACGTCAGCTCCAGGAATGGGGTGTAATATGTACTATTCTGGTGGGGCTCGATGGGCTCGATATGTAGCGCGAATTGAGGTGACAGTCGATTGAGTAGTGAGGAGGGACACTATGCAGAAATAAAAGAAATAATCACTATCGCCCTCTTGAGCTCTCTCGGAGGGACTCTAAGTACTTTTGTTGGTTACTTAGGCAATCTTGTGAATCTGACATTAGGTGTTCCATTCGGTGCCGGTCAATTCATGGCTGGTCTTCATGTCTTTTGGTTGGTGTTGATTCAAGCAATCATCAGAAAGAGAGGCGCTGGCGCATTTGGAGGTCTCTTGAAAGGCATAGTTGAGCTATTCACAGGCAGTACCCATGGGTTCGTGATAGTCTTGGTCTCTCTCGTTCAAGGTATTTTGGTGGATGGATTCGCAGCATTTGGGGATGACCTGCAAGATGTGGATTTGAGCAAGAAACTAGTCTGGTGGATCGGTGCAGGAATTTCAGCAGCATCTAATGTAATCGTCTTCCAGCTGTTTTATTTCTCAGGAGCTCCAATCATTTACATTGGTGTCATTGTGGTTCTTGCCTTTTGCTCGGGAATCATCTTTGGAGGCTACTTCGGTTGGGAAACCTTAGATTTTCTTAATGATGCAGGCATATTGAACAATAAGACGCAGATACAGAGTCGAGATGTTCATAGCACATCGCGTAGTACGATTATAAAGAGAAATATTCCAGCTATCGCTTTTGTAGTATTTCTCATCCTTGGCTCCTCTTATTATGTCACGGCAGTTGCTGACTTTGGGTCCGACCCATATTCATGCGAAGTGACCGGTCTTGTAGAGGATCCCTATGTATTTCATTATTCGACCTTCCCCAGAGATACGATTACGATTGAAGCAGAGTTGGAGGGCGCCTACACTCATTTACCACCCGCAAACTACACTGGCTACCTAGTAAGTTCGATTATTGACCATGCCAATCCCCAACCCGAGGCCAGTACTCTCAAAGTAGTCGCCACCGACGGATACACAATAATCTTTGATTTGAATGAAGTCATGAAGGATGACAGATTCATTCTTAGCAAGAATGAAAATGGCCTATGGTTGATTGCGGCAGAATATGATGGCTCACAATGGGTTCAACAAGTAACAACACTAGAGATTGGTTAAGAGGAATGGAATTGTTACAAACACGTGATATCACATTCTCATATGACGAAGAAAAGGTGATATTGCAGTCTTTGGATTTCTCCCTCTCACAGGGAGAAATTGTCATCCTTGGAGGTCCAACCGGCTCTGGAAAGTCCACCTTGGCAAAGATACTGGCCGGCTATATACCTCATCGAATAGAAGGACAACTAACTGGCATTGTGTATGTTAACGGCGAAAACAGTCAAGAACTCACTATTCCTCAAATTTCCAAGAGAGTTTCACTCGTTCAACAGGACGTAGAGAGCCAGCTCTGCACACTGAGAGTAGCTGACGAAGTAGCGTTTGGTCCTGAGAACTTTCGCGAAGACGAAGAGGAAATTATTGAACGGGTTAATCAAAGCCTAGATTCGGTAGGCATTTTGCACTTGAAGAATCGTTCAACAGTGGCATTGTCCGGGGGAGAGAAACAAAGGCTTGCAGTTGCATCAATACTCTCCATCCAGCCTAACTACCTAATTCTTGATGAGCCAAGTTCAAGTCTAGATCCTCAAGGCGTAACCAAGCTAAAGCAGACTCTTGTAGATTTGAAGCAAAATGGTTTGGGGCTACTGATAATCGAACACCAAGTTAAACCCTTCTTGCCCATTGCTGATAGAACTCTGAAACTCGATAACAAGAAAATTACTAGTATAGAATTGTCTAGTTCAACCCAAATTCAGAGGAAGTCACATGCAAACTATCCTCCATCAAAGGCACCTCTTTTCCGATGTAATGACCTGTCTTTTTCTTATGATAACTCTAAGGTGATATCTAATCTGTCTGTGGAGTTTCACAGAGATGAAGTAGTTGCATTGATGGGGAACAATGGTTCAGGCAAAACCACCTTCATCTCCTTACTGGCTGGGATACTTGAGCCCACTGGCGGTGATATACTCCTTAGTGGTATTCCAATTAACAAGACCCCTCGAAATGATATTGTCCAAAATCTCGCAATGGTCTTCCAAAACCCGAATCATCAAATTTTCGAGAGAACTGTCTGGGATGAACAGAACATCATATTAGATGTGCTTGGAACGCTTGAGAATGGCCAATCAGAATCAAAGCAGCTTCTCTCTGATGCTAATTTATACTCCATGAGAGAGAGAAACCCATTCTCGTTGAGCTACGGTCAGAAAAGGCGACTCAATGTTACTTCTACAACCGTTCATGAACCCCGAATACTGCTTTTAGATGAGCCGTTCATTGGTCAAGACAAAAGCGGCAGGGAATTCATTCTTGAGAGAATCAATGATATAAAGAAAGGAGGTCTAGCCATTGTGATAACACACGACTCACAATTTGCCGTAAATCACTGTGATAGGCTCGTTTTCATGGATCAAGGGACTATTCTGTTAGATGGGCCGCCGGCACAGACTCTGGACCGACTTGCATCATTGGGTTTCCCAGAATATAGTGATATAGGGGGAGTTGTTGATGATTAAGGAGCCTGAAACCAAATCCGAAACATCTCCGAACTCATCGAATCCCCTCGCTAACCTATTTTGCATTCTTGCTGTTCTGATTAGCAATATGATCTATCCGAGTATACTCCTCAGTTTGCTAATACTTAGCCTAATACTCATAGCTGTTGCTATATCGGGAGCAGCTCTCAAGTTCTCATCAAATAGAATTAAGTTCATTCTATCGTTTTCAGTCATATTGCTGCTAGTTCAGATATTGGTTACTCCAAATGGCATTGTTTTACTATACTTATTTCCAAGGCTTGGAGAGCTGGGCCCATCATTTCCTGTCACCAATTTTGGACTAGAGAAGGGGCTATCAATTGCTTTGCGATTTCTTGTAGTAGTTATCTCCAGCATGTTCTTTGTTTCCGTTACTGACCCTACTCTGTTGGCGCATGCACTTTCTTCTCTAGGAATTCCATATCGCTATAATTTTGCGTTGGTAATTGCTCTGCGGTTCATTCCTCTCTTTGATATAGAGAATCAAGTTGTCCGTATGGCTCAGAAGTCACGAGGCATATCCATTGAAGTAGGTGGATTAAGCAAGTTGAAGCGTTCTCTGCGCTACACCTTCTTTCCCTTAATTATATCTGCACTCCAGAGGGCGGAAACTCTTGCGCTCTCAATGGAGGGACGCGGTTTCGGATATGATCGAAAACGGGCATATTTGCGCAAAACCCAATGGCGCTTTTCCGATATGCTTGTGATTATAGCCTCGACATTATTACTCACAATATCGGTGTTATTTCAGCTTCAGTTACTTCCATCCCTACTCTGAAGGAATCTTTCCTACTGGAGCCAAGTACACAGTAAACTCCTTTTCTCCGTCTACTCCGATTATCGAATCTATGACTTCTTGATTGTAGTTGGCAATAGCACAAGTTCCAGCATCAATGGCCTCGCAGGAGAGATAGAGATTCTGGCAGATATGACCGGCTTCCAGTGCAATATCTTTGTGTGCTACAATACTGTATCTCCATTCAGTTCTATATGGTATAGCGGCCCATACAAATGTCACAGCAGCTCGTGAGAGTTGTCGCTGACCGTTAGTCGCTTCTATTAATCTGTCAGACTCAGGAAGTCTCTGTGTAACACGGCATAGCCTGTGCTGAAGGGGTAGATATCGGTATATGCCCTTATCCAAGCCCTCTACCCTATCAACGATTAGATATGTTTCAAATGGGTGCCTTGCACCACCCGAAGGCACTACTCGCTTGGACCAGCCGCCTCTATCTTGTACTTCTTTTACTCCTTGAGTTGACCACAATAAGAAGGACAATTCCTGCAAAGTGAGTGCCGCATCTGAGTATTTTCTGTGAGTTGAGCGATTCTTTATTGCCTTGGTTAACAATACCGATTTAATCTTGATATCCTCAAGTGGTACCAATTCAAATTTTTCTTGGCTCTCCAAACAAGGTTTTTCCATAGGCGGTGCGGGGATATTTTGCTTCTCATCTGGCTTATAGTTTTCCTTGGTTCTGAATTCCTTTCGGCTGTCAGCTCTGAGAAATTTACGCCCTTGCTGAATCTTCTGTTCTTTACTCATACAATATTAGTTCAGGGCGTCTGCAATCAAGTTTTCGGATGCACTCTACTTCTGGGAATTAACCGGTTGAAAATATGGTGCAATAAATTGTTATGTTCAATTATTTGCTAGCTTGCTCATTCCCCTGGATTAATGCCAATTTTGCTTCGAAAAGATGCTTAATTAGAGAAATGGCCATCATAAAGAAACGGCAGTTTGAGGTTCATCATAATGGAAATAGATGGTTTTAGAAACTATTTACAAGAAAGAGGACTAGAGGAGGGCGAGATTAACGAATCAATTTCTACGATTCATAATTTGGAAACTCTTCTCAAGGAGAAAACTGCTGGTCGGGACGGCCGGATTTGAACCGGCAACCGATGGATCTACAGTCCATTGCTCTGCCAGGTTGAGCTACGTCCCGTTCCAGACCCGTCTGCATAAAGATGCGAATAAAAGGATTGCTGCATCAACAAATTTGTATGTAGTCAGCTCGCAGAATTTCAGCTTGGCAGGATAACGAATCTCAATATTGTTCATCTTTCTTTCGGAATATGTTAGTAATACTCTGATAGTACCCGTGTTCAAGTATACACACTATCCATCAATTCTTGGTGTTCCCACAAAATGCGACGCATGACGTCAAAAATTCGATCGAGTCTCAAAGAAAAAGGAATTGAATGTCACTCTGTTTACGAACTACCAAATGCAGAGGAAACTCGAGTTCTGCTAGCCTTCAACTCTCAAAAGAACCCTCGATTATCTACTAAGAAGATAAGAAAGATTCTGAATAAGATGGGTGTTGGCAAATTTGACGTACCTCGGGAATTCAGCCGACTCAGTGCATCATTTTTGCATTTAGAAGTTATAACAGGTGCAAGAACAGAAAAGACACCGCAGAAAGCCGCTCAATAAGCTGCTTCACAGAAGTAAAATAGCTTTTTGCGTATGCAAAATAGTGACTCTCATGGATTTAGAGCTCAAAGACAAATTTTTCTTGGTCACGGCTGCCTCTCGGGGCTTAGGTTTTGGTGTTGCAAAGGCTCTTGTTGAGGAAGGCGCCAAGGTTACTATCTGTGGCAGGACAAAAGAGGACCTCGAAGCCGCACAAAATTCCCTTGGTGAAAGGGCAAGATATGTGATTGCGGATGTTTCAAAAGAGGCTGATATTAAGAAGTTAATTGATGATGTTGAAAATGTCTATGGTCGCCTTGATGGACTTTATGTAAATGCAGGAGGTCCTCCTCCAGGCACTTTCAACAAAACATCTGACGAGGAATGGAGAAGCTCTATTGATTTAAATTTGATGAGTGCGGTATGGCTCACAAGAGAGGCACAACCTCTGTTGAAGAAATCAGAGCACTCAAGTATCCTCTACAGCACCTCGATATCTGTCAAACAACCACTGGACAATCTCCTCTTATCAAATTCCATTCGTGCAGCAGTCATTGGGATGATGCGTACCATCTCCACAGAATTCGGGCTCATCGGTATACGTGTTAATGCAATTTGTCCAGGTTATATCTACACTGAAAGAGTAGAACAACTCATCCAAGACACGGACGATAAGACGGCGGCAAAGCAGGAAATAATTGAAAGAATTCCCATTGGTAGAATGGGCACTCCGGATGAGTTTGGAAGAATCTGTACATTTCTACTGAGTCCGATTGCAGGATATATCCATGGAGCACTCCTGCTAGTGGATGGTGGAATGTATCAAGGTATGATGTGAACTTCAAAGGATAAAGCCGAGGTCGGTTGGATCTACCTGACCTAGCCTTGCAAGTGCTTTCTTTGCATACATACGTACCTGTCTATCGTCATCATCTAGAAGCCTCTCTAATGCTCCTGCTGCTGGAGGATATGGTGACACACCCATAGCCCAGGCCGCCTGCCTTCTCACCCTGCTATGAGTTGATTCTAGCAGTTCTGCAATGGCCCGAAGAATGATTTCGGAGCGTCGTTCTATTAATAGGCGGATCATTCGCACTTGCTCGTTTGGAGGGCAGTTTGCTAGTGCGTCAGCCAAGCCCTGCAAGGCTCTAGTATCATCCATATCTCTGAGAGCACGTATCGCCCAATCACGAACATCTGTTTCTGGGTCCTCAAGAGCAGCCAACAAGCAAGGTATCGTTTCAGGAGAACCGATTTTGCTTAGGGCCCATGCTGATGAATGTCTAATTTTCGAGATTGGGTCACCAAGAAGGGCACAGAGAGCACCTAAATTCTTGTCACTGGCATCATTAGTGAGGGAGAATATCGCCTCGCTCCTCAATTGGATATTTTCACGGGATGTCCGTGCTAAATTCCTTAGAGTCTTCCCAAAGGCATCCGGGTCAATACTCCCCAAAATATGAATCGCCCATTTTCTAGCCTCAAAATCCTCATTTTTATCATTCAAAATGCCTAGAACTTCTGGAATCAGAGGATCCATCTGTCTTCTATATGCCGCCTTCAAACCTCGAATGCGGGTCTTTTCCGCTGAGTCTCCAAGTGCTCTGCCAACTACTTCTATGGCTGATTTTGGTTCAATATAATCGACAACATCTAGCAGGCGATGCTTATACACCTCGCACTCCTCGGACCTTTCATCAAAAGCCTGTTCCAAGATTTGCCGAAATTCACTTGGGTGATTATTGATATACTCCGCAGTTTTGCGCCAAGTTGTTTCGTTTGGTCTTTCTAACAAGTCCTCGAGCACCATATCCACAAGCTCTCTATATTTCTAGTCATGTCAAGTTTTCCGATATCGCATTCTATACTAGTAGATTCTGAAGGCTTTTGCATTCGGTAATTTGAACCATCCCATATCGGGGTTGTGTGCTAATGCCAGTTGATATGCTGCCACTTGAAGTGCAATAGTATTTGCTATTGCCTGCGCTGAAGAGGATAGCAAATTGGGACTCTCCGGAGCCGAAAGCAGATAAGATGGTACCTCAAGGGGTTCGTTAAGTATACTCATGTATTTCTCATCACTCTCTGTAGTTGGACTATCAGCTACCAAGACAGCTCTGTTCCCTTCTTGAAGAGATAGGTTGAAATGATGTTGAAACTCTTCTCGGAGGGAAACTATGGTTCTTTGAAGAGAGAATTCATTGAACTTCATCATCCCTATGTGAGCAGCCACATAGTTAGGCCCCTCGGATATCAAATAGAGGGCGTTATCCACATCTATGAAGTCAGCGATAATCTTTCCCTCTGCTACGGCCCAATCAATAATCTTTGGCATCTTCTTCTGTAAAGTTCTACAATCTTTGCATATGCCCTCATTTGGAAGGGCAAGCATAAGGGCAGCTGTCTGAAGGAGATATGCCATCGCAGCAGTTGTTGGTGCGGTCGGGGCTATATCGAAGGTATCGACACCCGATTTCGTAATCCACTTGAAATCTGCAATATGAATAGACTCACTTTTTGGATTGTCTGTTAGAATGAGAGTCTGTGCACCTTCATCTTGAGCATGTTTCAGTGCGTTTATGGTGGATACACTGCGACCCGATGCGGTAATCCCAATCACAAGACAGTCCTTATCCAAGGAATATCTCTCAATCTCCGGGGGTGACACAGCCACTGCAACACATCTCGCATTTGCGAGGGCCCACTGTCCATATTGCGCCACTGCATACGAATCTCCTGCCCCCGTAAGCAAAACCATTCGTCTGTCGATGAGTGGCATAATGTCTTCATTTGAGATTTCTCCCAATGTGTCTGGTATGCCTGTTTTCTGTTTCATGATGCCATCATGATTTTTCTGAAGAAACTCTGACATGTTCATCAATCTTCCTTCAAAGCATATTGACATTTGGAGGCTTATATCCGAGTTGTCTAAGCAAACCAACCAATAGACCGCGATGATGAATTTCGTGAGTTGCCATATGAATCAATGCTTTGGCTACTGTAAAACTAACGGTTTCCTCGCCCCATGTCACACTTTCAACATGGTTCAAATCCGTATCGGTCAAGTCTTTGACTAAATCACGAGTATCCTTCTCGGATTTCTTCCATTCCCTCTTTATGGCATCAAAATCAGGACAATCTTGGATTTCAAGGAAATCTCGTTCTTCTCCTCTCACAATCCCAACCCAGTATCTCTCTGTATTGACAAGATGTAGAAGAACACTCCTGATTGAACCTCTCCCGATACCCCAATCCCTTGTGAATTCCTCATTCGAGAGTTCTTCAAACGCGTCTAGAAGAGGATCTCGACACATGAAGTTATGTTCCAAGAGGGTTTCGACGCAGTATTTCATGACATCAAGAGTAGCTGAGTCCTCCCTTAAGTGAACATTGATGTGGTGCTTATCAGAAACTCTCATTCTAATCCATTAGCTAATCGAGTGAGTGGGTACAATGAAAATGGCGCCCCCGCCGGGATTTGAACCCGGATCCCAAGAGCTCTGCATCGAGACGCAACGCGTATCGCCTTGACAGTCTTGGATGCTAGCCGGGCTACACTACAGGGGCCCAAGGCGAGGACACAGTCAAATGAATTTAAAGATGTCGAAGGGTAAGCTCCTGTTTTGCCCCGAACGAATCCGAAGTGCGGCTCTTTTGATATCAGTGATTCACACATCTGTAGTACTATCTACAAAATGCTTTTTACTAACGACAGCTTATACTATATTGCTCGAAGCCACGTAGCAGCCCTAGTGGATATGCCATCTCCTTGTTCTAAAGAAAACCTTTTATGTCCACAGAATTGCTGGCAGGTGCTCAGGCAGCACAGCTTCCCATTCATGCATGACCATATGTAATGCTTTGTACAAGCCATTATACTGTATGACAATTCGTACAGAGCGTCTTATGTGTCAAAACCTATGTAAGGGGCTCGTGGCGCAGATAGGTAGCGCAGCAGGCTTTTAACCTGATGGCCGCGGGTTCAAAAAACCCCTTGACTCACAGGGGGTGTGAGACTCCCGCCGAGCCCGCCACGAGCCTTTACACAGTTTGGATGGGATGAGGTCAGGCTGAGTAAACACAACGGGGCGGCTATTACGGCAAACGAGCAACTCGGATTCTCTGGGTTATGCTATGGGAAGTGCTTTGCAGTGATAGTTCCCCCGTCCTAATCATCAAGGGTGTAGCTCCACATGTCAGATATAGAAGAGAGGCAAAAATTCTGGCCGGTCATAGAGGCTTATTTCGACGAGAAAGGCCTTGTAGGTCAGCATTTAGACTCATTCAACCGATTCGTCGAAGAGGAATTGCAGGAAGTAGTAGATAGTATCGGCCAGCTCAATCCAAAGGTCGAGGGCTATCACGTTGATTTGGGAAAGATTGAGGTTCGTCCACCCTCAGTTCGAGAGGCGGATGGCAGTGAACATGATCTATATCCCAATGAAGCACGAATTCGAAACCTCACATATGCCAGCAAGCTATTCCTAGAGATGACACCGGTCCGTCAGGAGGGGACTGTTACAACCCGCATGGAAACCATGTCAATCTATGTGGGCAATTTGCCCATTATGCTTAGGAGCAAATATTGCCTCCTTCATGGCTTATCAGACGAAGGACTCATTGAGCGTGGAGAAGATCCAAAGGACCCTGGTGGTTATTTCATTATAAACGGTTCAGAACGAGTATTAGTCACCCAAGAGGACTTGGCGCCAAATAGAATTTTGATTGAGGAAGCAAGTAAGAGTTCCAGTTACACCCATGTTGGGAAAGTCTTCTCCACATCGCGTGGCTTTCGTGCGCCTGTTACAATCGAAAGAAAGCGGACTGGAGAGCTCCGTGCATCCTTCCCGTCGGTGCCTGGCAAGATTCCATTGGCAATCCTGATGAAGGCTCTTGGCCTGGAATCCGATCGAGAAATTGCCGAAGTCATTTCTGATGACGAAGAGGTTAGAAACGAACTGATTGTCACTATTGAACAGGCTGCCCCAATTAATGTCACTCAGGGTCAAGAAGGTAGAAAGAAACGTAAGAATGAAGACGAAGACGAAACCGAAGAAGAGGCTGAACAGGAGCCCACTTCAACCAAAGAGAATGCACTTGATTTCATTGGAAAGCGAGTAGCAGTTGGTCAAACACGAGAATACAGACTTGCCCGGGCGGAGAAAGTCCTTGATAGATACCTCTTGCCTCATGTTGGCACAGAAGAGGACCATCGGCTCAAAAAAGCCTATTATCTTGGACAGATGGTCGAGAGGCTCTTAGAACTGGTGCTAAGCAAGCGAACTGCTGATGATAAAGATCACTACGCTAATAAACGTCTGAAACTATCTGGTGACCTTCTCATGTCACTCTTCAGAGTGGCACTTTACTCACTAACGCGGGATATAAAGTATCAACTTGAACGAACTGCAGTCCGTGGCAGGAAGCCAAATATTCGCACAGCAGTAAGGGCTGATGTCATTACCCAACGACTGAAACACGCACTTGCAACTGGAAACTGGGTAGGTGGCAAGGCGGGAGTATCACAACTACTCGATCGTACTAATTATATCTCATCATTATCTCACCTGAGACGTGTTGTGTCTCCACTATCCCGTTCACAACCACACTTTGAAGCAAGAGACCTTCATTCCACACATTGGGGCAAAATTTGTCCTAATGAAACACCTGAGGGTCCTAACTGTGGTCTTGTGAAGAATATCGCCATGATGGCATACATCTCCGTTGGAACCAACGAAGATGCAGTTGAGCGAATTACTCTAAAAGCAGAAGTAGAGCCAATTGAAAAGCTAGAAGGCAAACGGGGCAAGAAATGGGCTGATGTATTTCTAAACGGACGTCTTCTTGGAGTGCATCCTGCCCCACAAGTACTGGCAAAAACGATTCGTCAAAAGCGTCGTGCGGGCGAATTGGACCCAGAAACTAATGTCGCCTATTATTCCGGAACCAATGAGGTTCAAATTAATTGTGATGCTGGTCGAGTTAGACGCCCCTTAATCATAGTTGAAAACGGTAAGAGCCGTCTTACAGATGAACATCTTAGAATGGTCAATGATGGTGAGTGGGGCTTTGCAGACCTTATGCGGAACGGAATTATCGAGTTCCTTGATGCAGAAGAAGAAGAAAATGCCCTAATCGCTATGGGCCCGGAAGAAATTGGTCCAAAGACCACCCATATGGAGATTGTTCCCGCTACTGTATTAGGAATCAGTGCAGCTCTCATTCCATTCCCTGAAAGAAATCAGTCCCCAAGGAATGTTTACATGGCTGGAATGGCTAAGCAGTCTGTTGGTGTTCCTGCATCCAACTTCAAGTACCGGGCAGATACTCGATCTCATTTCTTCCACTATCCACAAGTACCCCTTGTCAAGACAAGGGCAATGGATTCTATCGGATATGAGAAAAGACCTGCTGGACAGAACTTTGTCGTAGCAATCCTCTCTTTCGAGGGCTATAACATAGAAGACGCACTGATTATGAACAAGGCCTCAATAGAGAGAGGTCTTGCCAGAAGCACATTCGCGCGAGTCTACGAGAGCGAGGAGCGAAAATACCCTGGTGGACAGGAAGACCGATTTGAGATTCCAGATCGCAGCGTACGAGGATACCGTGCCTCCGAGTCCTATCGAAACCTTGGTGAAGATGGTGTCATAGAAAGTGAGGTAGAGGTTCAAGGCGGAGATGTTCTCATTGGTAGAACTTCACCCCCACGATTCCTCGAGGAATATTCTGAATTTGAAATCGCATCACCAAACCGTCGGGAAACTTCCGTAGCTGTTCGACATGGAGAATCGGGTGTTGTTGATAGCGTTATTCTCACAGAAACTATTGACGGTAACCGTCTTGTCAAAGTGAAGGTACGCGATCTAAGAATCCCTGAGCTTGGTGATAAATATGCATCTCGCCATGGTCAGAAGGGAGTCATTGGATACATCGTACCACAACAGGACTGTCCCTTTACTGAGGATGGTGTTGTCCCTGACCTAATCATTAATCCACACGCGATTCCAAGCCGGATGACCATTGGTCAGATACTGGAGATGATTGCAGGCAAGGCATCAGGTGTATCTGGGATGCAGCAAGACGCAACACCGTTCTCCGGTGTGACGGAAGATGAGTTATTCAGTCTACTCAATAAACACGGTTTCAAGTATAACGGTCGTGAAACCATGTACTCTGGAATAACTGGAGAGAAGCTCAAGACTGATGTCTTTGTTGGCGTTATTTACTACCAGAAGCTTCACCACATGGTTGCAGACAAGATACACGCTCGTGCGCGCGGACCCGTGCAGATTCTCACTCGCCAACCTACTGAAGGTCGAGCTCGTGAAGGAGGTCTTCGTTTTGGAGAGATGGAGCGCGATGTGCTTATCGGGCACGGAGCAGCAATCCTGCTGAAAGGACGACTCTTAGACGAGTCTGACAAGAGCAGCATGCTGGTTTGTGAAGAGTGTGGATTAATTGGCGTATATGACAGAAACAAGGACCAATACTATTGTCCCATTTGCGGCACTGGCGCCAAGATTAGCAATATTACAGTGTCTTATGCCTTCAAATTGCTCATTCAAGAGATGATGTCGCTTGGTCTGGCTGCCAGACTACGACTCAAGGAGATGATCTAAGATGATGTTTGGAACTAGTACAAGGAAAGTAGATGAAATCGAATTCGGTTTGTTATCTCCTGAGGACATCCGAAAGATGTCTGTGGCTCAAATAGTAGTAGCTGACACCTATGACGAGGATGGCTATCCCATCGAGTCTGGTATTATGGATCCTAGACTAGGGGTCATTGATCCTGGTCAACGGTGTAGGACCTGCGGAAACCGAGTAGGCAACTGCCCCGGACACTTTGGACACATCGAGCTTGCCCGTCCTGTGATGCATGCCGGCTATGCAAAGGTTATACACAAAGTTCTCCGTGCAACCTGCAGAGAATGCAATAGAATCCAGCTGTCTGATGAAGAGATTGAACATTATAACAGACTTTTCAAGAGATATCCATCTATCGGCCAAAAGACCGCTAACCTCTCCAAGGAAATCTTGAAGAAGGGCGCGAAGTCCAAGGAATGCCCACATTGCAAAGCTGAACAACTCAAAATCAAACTTGAGAAACCCACCTCAATATATGAGATTAGTGAGGCGGGGTCAATTAGGCTTACGCCAATAGACATCAGAGAACGTCTTGAAAATATCACTGATGATGACTATCGACTTCTAGGAATCAATCCCCAAGCTGCACGATTAGAATGGACTATCATGACCGTCTTGGGTGTGCCGCCAGTCACAGTACGCCCCTCAATCACTCTAGAGTCCGGTGTGCGATCGGAAGATGATCTTAGCCACAAACTCATTGATATCATCAGGATTAATCAGCGACTGAGAGAAAATCTTGAGGCCGGAGCCCCTCAATTGATTGTAGAAGATCTGTGGGAGCTCTTACAGTATCATGTTAGTACATACTTCGATAATTCATTGAGCGGAATTCCACCTGCAAGACACCGGTCTGGACGAGCTCTGCGAACCTTATCCCAGCGATTGAAAGGGAAAGAAGGCCGTTTCCGGTCGAATCTTTCAGGAAAACGTGTGGACTTCTCTGCACGTACCGTTATCTCTCCCGACCCGAATCTAAGTATGAACGAAGTAGGGGTTCCAGATCAAATAGCTACAATTTTGACTATACCGCAACGAGTAACCGAGTGGAATATCGAAAAGATGAAGGAACTGGTTATTCGTGGACCAGATCGTCATCCAGGAGCAAACTATCTTATCCGTTCTGATGGTAGACGAGTAGACTTGCGTTTCGTTAAAGATCGAACCATAATTGCAGACACCATTGAACCTGGTTTTATTGTAGAACGACATCTCAGTAATGGTGACATCGTACTATTCAACCGACAGCCATCATTACACAGGATGTCCATCATGGCACACGAAGTACGCGTGATGCCCTACAGAACATTCAGACTGTCGCTGTACGTCTGTCCACCATACAACGCAGACTTTGACGGCGATGAGATGAACCTGCACGTACCACAATCAGAAGAAGCTCGAGCAGAAGCACGAGTACTCATGCGTGTGCAGGAACAAATTCTATCGCCACGCTACGGTGGGCCAATCATTGGTGCCCTCCAAGACTACATCTCAGCAGCATTTCTGTTGACACGAAAGTCTAGCCTCTACACGCTGAATCAGCTGAATCAGCTCACCGCTGTATCAGGATTTGAGGGAGAACTCCCCGAACCTGCCATAAAATCCCCAGTAGAACTTTGGACAGGCAAACAGATATTCAGCCTATTCATACCCGAGGGGATTAACATCTCCTTCAAGGCCAATATTTGCAGAAAATGTAAGGAATGTACGATGGAGGATTGCGATTATGACGCATACGTGGTCGTTCGTGATGGACAGCTCATGTACGGCGTAGTAGACGAAAAGGCATTTGGAGCTGGTGAACCTGACTCTCTATTCCATCGTATCATCAAAGAGAAGGGCTCTACAGCAGGTCGGAAGTTCATGGACTCAGTTGGCAGGTTACTGATTCGCCTTATCACAGACCGTGGCTTTACTATGGGGCTTGATGACGTAACCCTTCCCCGTGAGGCTGAACAGAGAATCAAGATTATTCTAGACAAAGCCAACAAGAAGGTAGACCAGCTTATTGAGACCTACAAGAGAAATGAGCTGGATGCCAATCCTGGTCAAACCCTCGAAGAAACCCTTGAACAAAGGATTATGGCCACGTTGGCAGAGGCAAGAGACTCAGCTGGTGCTGTTGCAGGAGAACACCTTGGACTTGAGAACTCTGCTGTTATTATGGCGCAAACTGGCGCAAGAGGCTCCCGATTGAACCTCTCACAGATGGCTGCTGTTGTAGGTCAGCAAGCTGTTCGTGGTGAACGAATCATCAGAGGCTATATCGGCCGTACCTTACCACATTTTGAGCCGGGCGACTTAGGTGCTCGAGCCAGAGGATTTGTGAAATCAAGTTACAAGGATGGCTTAGATCCCATAGAGTACTGGTTCCATGCGGCTGGTGGTCGTGAGGGTTTGGTCGACACTGCAGTTCGTACCTCCACATCAGGATATATGCAACGCAGACTGATGACGGCCTTGCAGGATCTGAAAGTAGAAACAGATGGTACTGTACGTACTGCTCCTGGAAGGATTGTCCAGTTCAAATTCGGTGATGATGGTGTAGATCCGAGCAAATCAGACCATGGGCGCTCGGTGAATGTAGATATCGCCATCGAGAAGGTCCTTGGAAAAGGAAGGATGAAGTAAAGGAGGTCTTGGAAATGGCAAAGAGCACATCAAAAATTAAGGGCCACATGGAAAAGCGGTTCAAAGAGATTAGAGAAGAAAAACGATTACCTCCAAAGGTTCAGATTGAACTGGAGAATAAAGTTTCAGACTTGGATATCACCAAGAAGGAATTTGATGCCATTTGTCAGAATGTCATAGAGTCTTACGAGCGCTCGCTGGTTGAGCCAGGAGAAGCTGTGGGTACGGTGGCTGCACAAAGCATTGGAGAACCAGGTACGCAGATGACGCTCAGAACATTCCATTATGCCGGAGTAGCCGAGCTGAGTGTTACTCAAGGCCTACCACGGCTCATTGAGATAGTAGACGCCCGGAACAACCCGAGTACTCCCACCATGAAAATTCCCCTTGACTCAGAGATAGCGGGTGATCGGAAGGGAGCAAGAGATATCGCCCGAAAAATCGAGATGATACGGGTTGAGAGTGTAGCAAGCAATTTCTCTATAGACCTTATCCGACAAGCCATTGATATTCGCCTAGATCCAGAACTTATGGAGGACAAGGGCCTGGAGGTTGAAGGTGTTGCCAAGGCAATACAAGACAAAATCAAAGCAAAGGGCGAGGTAGAGACTGGCGATAATGTCATCTATGTTTATCCGGCAAGTGATACCCTTTCCGACCTGCAACGGTTGAATGACAAAATCCGTGACATTAGAGTGAAAGGAATTGATGATGTGACGCATGTGGTCATCAGAAAGGAAGCCGATGAGTACGTCCTCTATACAGAGGGCTCCAATATCGAGGATGCCTTGGAGATAGAGGGAGTCGATCCTGATCGTGTGCACACAAACAATCTTCGTGAGATACACCAGATTCTGGGTATCGAGGCCACCCGCAATGCAATCATCAAAGAAGCTATGGATGTTCTCAATGAACAAGGGATGGACGTAGATGTGCGTCACATCATTCTAGTAGCTGACATGATGACTGCCGATGGAACCATCCAACAAATCGGTCGGCATGGAATCTCTGGCTCGAAACATAGTGCCCTGGCTAGAGCGGCCTTCGAAGTCACTGTGAATCATCTTCTTGGTGCGGGAATTACAGGCACGAAGGATCCTCTGAAGGGTATAACCGAGAACGTCATACTTGGCCAACTAATTCCTCTCGGAACTGGTTCCATTGACCTGCTAATGCAGCCTAACATTTCTTGATGGAAACTGAGGTACTACTACGGAAGTGTTAAAATGGCAATGAGAGAGCTCCAAAACGGCTTTTGGTACACCACAAGCCCACTAATAATCGAAACGAGGTTACGAATTTGAGCCTGAATCAATCTATTGAGAGCGCAGTAAGTACAGGTAAATGCAAACTTGGCGCGGCATCGTCCATTAAGGCTGTCACAGATGGTGAGGCTAAACTAGTTGTGGTTGCAGCCAACTGTCCCGAAGAACAACTGGCAGACATCGAACGCTTTTCAGAACTTGCTGATGTCCCCATTCAAGTCTTTCCGGGCACATCTTGGGATCTGGGAGAAACCGTCAACAAACCATTTATGGTCTCCGCTATTGCTGTGATAGAACCCGGTGACTCAAACATCCTAGAGTCACTCTGAGGCGGCTATTGTGAGCAAAGTCAAGATCTCCATGGACGATATGAAACTCATTGCATCATTTGAGCGTGTCACTGGAGCCTCAGCTGTAGATGTTGTAAAAGACGAAGACAGTGATAGGATTATTTTTGTCGTACCAAGCAAGCAACTGGGACGGGCCATCGGAAAAGGTGGCAGTAATGTCAAGGCTGCCGCCAAGAAGTTTGGGCAACCGGTGGATATTGTAGAGATGGCTGATACCCCCAAGGAGTTCATCTCCAGCGCACTTGCCCCTGCCCGGGTCAAGGAAGTCAATATCTCCGAACACAAGAATGGTGACAAAGTGGCCCATGTTAGTGTCGAAGAAGATGACAGAGGCATTGCTATTGGCAAAGATGGCAGGAATGTTGCACGAGCGCGTATCCTGGTTAGACGCCATTTTGACGTAGACAACGTCGTAATCGAGTGATTAGAACCGCTCCGTTTCATAACGCTTTTAAGCATACAGGAGCCGCGGAGCCTGACTAAGCGCAGAGCTAACACCACATGGAGCGCTCCACATTATTTCACCCAAACTACGAGGAAGATTAAGTTGACCGGTTCAAAAAGCCCACTTGGCGAATTCGCAGGACGCGACCTTAAGCGTAAACGCCAGAAGTTCCGCTGGAAGAAAGCCAGCTACAAGCGTCAGGTCCTCAAACTTAGAAAGAAGACCGACCCCATTGAAGGCGCTCCGCAGGCGAGAGGTATCGTATTAGAGATTGTGGGAATAGAGTCTAAACAGCCTAATTCTGCGATTCGCAAGTGTGTAAGGATTCAGTTATCGAAAAACGGCAAGCAGGTGACTGCTTTCATCCCAGGGGACGGTGGGCTGAAGTATATCGACGAACACGACGAAGTCATCATTGAAGGAATCGGGGGAGCCACAGGCGGAGCAATGGGTGACCTTCCGGGCGTGCGTTTCAAAGTGGTGAAGGTGAACGGCGTCGGTCTTGACTCTCTGATCTATGGGCGGGCCGAAAAGCCCATCCGATAAGAAACTTGAGCATTCAACAGCAGACTGATTATAATCTTTCATAATCTGTTGCATCGACTATGATTGCCCTTACAGTTGTTGGCAGAGGTTCCTCAGAATCTGGATGCTGGTACATCATCGACCGTCTTGGTACACACGACAGATAGTCCTCCAGCTCCTCCTCATTGAATAGACCAATGCCGACTGCTCTCTTGGTACTTCTCTCAGTCAAATCAAGCAGTACGTTCTCGCCATTCTTACGCATCTCTTCGACACGCTTGACCGCCTCTCGGATTTCTTCCCAGGTAGTATACACCTTACCATCAATCGCCTCCTCCACGTTCATGTTGCTCACCCTGTAACATTTACAGATAAGTGAATAGTCTTTTTGCCTCTCTCTTGAAACGAAAGAAAATTCTTCAATCTCAAGTCGTTAAGAGGTTGCCTCATGTGCTTTTATTCACTCAACAGGATTTAAGCTCATACTAATTACTCCGAGCAAAAAAGATGCAAATCGACTATGGGATGTTATCCTTTTCGCTATGAAAGACTCAACCACATCGAAATCCAGAGCATCATAGATTTCTAGGCATAATGAGCCTCCAGATTATATCTATGCTACAGATATAACAAACGTACCTAATAGGTACCTAGTATATCTCCTACATTGTTATTCAGCTTGGTCATCGTCAGGTGATGAAGAGGATTGTATTGCGTACCAATTTCTATGGAACTCTAAACAAACTACTATGGATGAATTCACAGTTTACCAGAGTGCCGTAATCGGTTTCGATGAGGCTATAAATGTGGCTGATGGTGTTTCCTTCACAGAAGCATTTTGGGATGCTCTTGATGATGGCGATACGGTTGCCCAAGCCTTCAGTGATGCAGATACTGAAAAGCCGGATATTGGAGATGCAACTGTTATTCTAGGTAGTACAAGTGTCACACTGACCTAAGTTCAGTTTAGAACATAGAAACTTGAATAAGAAGACGTCCATCATATGACACAAGTGGTGTAGGTGATGTTTGGAATATTCAAACCAAGAAACCATGTGTTAATTGTCATCGCAATCGTGATGATTATTAGCACTTCTCCTCCTTCTTCATCCTTAGATTATCTACCAGATAACACCATCTTTGGTGAGAGAGATCACTTTTCATCATCTTATGAAATAGGTAGTCCAATTTTCCATTCATCGTCTATTGGGGGTTCTGATCGAGATAAACTTGTAGATATTTCTGTAGGAGAAGATGGATTATATTATGCTTTAGGCATGACATGGTCGGACGATTTTCCAGGGATGGAAAGTGGGGGCTATCAGAATAGTGGTGCATCTGACTGCATTATAATCAAACTATTCAAGAATGGAACTCAATCGAGTGTAGTATCTATGGTAGGAGGTAATGATACCGATGTGCCAATTGCATTAGATATCGATAGTGATGGAAATATATTCATCACTGGATATAGTTTCTCACATGATTTTCCAATCGTAAACGCAACAGAAACAACAGTATATGGGCAAAAGGCAGATTGTTTTCTCACTGTCATATCGTCTAATGGTACAATCCTATATTCAACAGTGTTTGGAGGAATATCTTCTGACAGTCCAAATGACATCATAATACTTCCAAATAGTACAGTAGTTGTCTCTGGTACAACATCATCTCATGATTTTCCAACAATTCCGAGTGTTGCCAATAGTCATCAAGGAAGTTCTGATATCTTTATCACGGTTATTGATTGGCAGAATGACTCGATAGAACATTCTAGTCTTGTTGGTGGTTCAGGAACTGACCAATGCCGTGATTCCTTAATCGAACCTGATGGAGGTCTTCTCATATGCGGGGTTTCATCCTCATCTGACCTACCTCTTCAATCAGTAAGCATTGGTCCTAGAGGTTCCTTTGATAGTATCATTATGGATTTCAACCTTGATTTTGACCTCCAATCCACACTCACAATAGGAGGACAAGGAGATGACATTCCCTCTAAGGCTGTTCTTACTGATACAGAATTAATCATCGGAGGGTCTACAACATCTCAAGATTTCCCAATTACCCTTGATGGTATATTTCAGGAATTGAATGGTACTTCAGATGGTTTTCTAACAAGACTTAGTCTGGAAAATTATAGTGTGATATATTCTTCCTATTTTGGTGCTGAGGGTGAAGATAGTATTGTATCCCTGTCAGTCGACTCAGCAAATGAGATATACCTCATAGGCAATACGGATTCAACATCATTCCCAACCTCAGGTTATCTTAACTCATCTCACTCAGGTCAAGAAGATATCTTCGCATCCAAAATTAGTGTGACAGGAACAATTCTATTCTCCAATCTGATAGGTGGGTCAAATATCGAAATACCAAACTGTTTGGTTCAGGACAATAATGGTACAGTAACGATAGGTGGAATCACAACTTCGAACGATTTTCCTTCAGTTAACGGACAAAACTCTATTGGAGGATATTCTGATGGTTTCATTTACATCCTTGGAGATTGCGGTGATTCAGATGGAGATGCACTTCCAGATTTTATGGAGAATTTCTTAGGAACTGATAGATACCTAATAGATTCTGACAATGACAATCTTACAGATTACGACGAGGTCCATCTCTATGATACAGATCCAACAAACCCAGACACGGACTCTGATCAGTTGCCTGACGGCTGGGAAATTCAATACGGATTCAACCCGAATCTAAGCGATTCCTATTTGGACCCGGATGAGGATGGACTTTCAAACCTACTCGAATACAATATTGGAACAAATCCTTTAGACTCAGACTCAGATCGGGATGGATTCCCTGATGGATGGGAATATGAACAAGGATGGAATCCCCTTGATTCCAATGTTCCATTTCTTGAATATATTGACTATTATTCCCTATGGATTATAGGGGGTTCGCTAGTTATTATTGGAACTGTTTCAATCCTTTACCTTCGTCATAAATACATTCTGAGGAGTTTAGATATTCAAGAAGATAACAATAAAGATGATATTTCTCATATCATGAAGGCATTAGTTGAGGAGTCTGATTGATTATTCAGATTACGATATCCAATACAGCAAGCAAAGACCACATTCTTGAATAATTTCTGGAATATGATATCTCTTCATTAGCTGTGCGAAATTTAATCTATTTAGCTTCACGTCCAAAGCTCACACCAGTCATTTTCAACTCCTGAAATATTACTCCTTTATCAGGAATATCAGGTAGACAACTTAATCCACCTCTTCCACGTTCATGTTGCTCACCCTGTAACATTTCCAGCTGAGTGAATAATCTTTTTTCCATCTCTCTTTTTTCTAGCTAAGAAATCAACCCATGTTGTTATGAACTCCAATGATGTCAAGAGAGTTTTAGCCAAACGTATGGTTTCGACTTTGGCGCAATACAAGCAAGATTGCAGGCTGAATAGGGAATTGATGACTGGTGGTGAATTTGAAAAGTCAGGAGGTCTGATTTCGAACCAGCTCCTTCACGACCTGTCAGCTCTTTGTGTGTGTATAACCCTTAGACCAAGTAGGTAGAGAACTCCCGGGCTCATCATAACTACTCCTGGAACCCATAGTATTGGCCTAGGATATGGGGGACTAACCATCCAGTGGATTCGGATTTGTGATTCATTAGATTGAGTGATGAGAATAGTGTACAGTCCAGGAGAGGGTATCACCACCATTCCGTCCCACTCAGTTATGTTCTCTAATCTTAAGGTGGGACTTATGGTCCGTAACGATCCCTGTTCAAAAACATTCAAAGTATCGTTGTAATCAAGGATATACAAGGAGTAGTGCTCTCCATTGTCAGAGTTTGTCCAGAAGTAGAAACTCTCCTGAACAACGAATGACTCAATCTTCCATTCTCCATCGTCAACAAGTCTGCCATCTATGTCCCCACCAAGAAGCAGGAAAGAGAGGGCAATGAATGTGACTCCAATAAGAATAAGCGCCTTAAGGGGGCGTTCAATAGCACCTTTCAACCTCAAACCTCCTTTTGTTTGAACAAAACAATAATGAAGATCAGAGCAATCACGATAAGAAACGCTGCTGTCCCGAGTGAGAAGAGCACATCACTATACTGCAATGCGTCATCAAGACCCATAACAAAATCGTAGCTTGTCTGCATAGGATTAAGAATCCTTGCAAAGTCAATTTGAAAGAGAGGATTTGTTGCCAATAGTAATAGTATATTCCAGAGAGCAATCCCGCCCACTGCTGTAACAGCACTTCGACCTGATATGACAGCGATGAGCATCACTGATGAAGTGATAAGTGCCAAGGAGGTCCAGAAGGAAACAGTTAGGAGCAGTACTGACCACCCTATTGGGAAGAATGGCACGAAGACTGCCATGGCACCAAGCGCAGCCAGGAATCCTCCCCCACCGATGATCATGATTGCCAGCAGAAATTGGGCAATCATATAGGCACCCCTTCTTATGGGATACGAAAGAAACACTCGTATTGTGCCATCCTCAAAGGCTTTTGCAGTTGTAAAGCCTATCAAGAGAGGGATTAAGGAGTAAAAGAGGATGTTTAACTGATTCAGTATGTTTCCATAGACGGTGGGCGCTATTGCGGTTCGTATATCTCTCAGCCATGCCACCCACTCCGTTCCATCCCACCCCTCACCAGGATAGAGATTGATATGCCATTGCTGAGCAAGAAGACTATTGGTTGTCCATAGAGATAACACGAGGAAGAAGATCAGGATTGTTTCAATGATTGGAAACCGATAGGAATTTGCATATTCAAGTCGTATTGTAGCAAGCAACTCCTTGCCCTCTTCCTTCACTGCATGACCTCCCTATACGCATCCTCCAACGTGCTGGCTTGGTTAACAGCATAGATTTCGATATTCAGTCCCTTTGCCACGGCTTTAACATCAGATTCAACCTTCTCTCTATTGCCTTGTTGAATTTCCACTGTTATTGTATTAGTGCCACTTAGCACGCAATCGTGTACACCCCTCATATTCCGCACCGCATTCAATAGCGCACGAGGATCAGAGGTGACTATTCGATACGAGTGTGCAGTACGTTTCCTGACGATGTCCAACATTTTACCCTTTTCAATCACCCTCCCATCTTTAATGAAGGCCACATCATGGCAGGCACGTTCAAGTTCAGAGAGAATATGCGATGAGATGAAGAATGATGTTCCCCTTTCATGATTCAACTCCATCACTAGTTGTAGAATCTCACTTCTTCCTGTTACATCCAAGTTTGAGGTTGGTTCATCGAGAAACACCAGTTCGGGATTGCCAAGGAGAGCTTGGGCAATGCCCAAACGTTGATGCATGCCAGCTGAAAGCGCCCCAATTTTTCTGTTTCCTTCTTGATCTAAGCCAACTGCTACAAGAAGGTCCTTGGGCGCCTGGGGGTTCTTAAACAGCCTCTTGATATGAATCAAGAACCCAAGAGCGGTCATATGTTTTGGGAATGACGGGTTCTCATGTAATATGCCTATTCTTCGACGAATTTCAATGCTCTTCTCAGATACGTCCAATCCGAAAACTTCAGCAGTCCCAGAATCAGCTTTAAGGAGACCCAAAAGGATTCGTAGGAGTGTCGTTTTCCCTGCTCCATTTGGGCCCACGAGTCCAAAGATGCCCGGATTCACTTCAATGCTAAACCCCTCAAGAGCTTGAGTTCCATTGAATTCTTTATTCAAATTCTCGGTCATAATTAATGGCAGTCCCATCTCTCTGAAATCTCCCACTAATATACACTGGTATTGTCGTGTTTAAATTCTTCTTCAATTTCAAAGCCGACGATTGGTTTTCCAGTTCATTCCAAAAGCTTTAAACAATGATAGCACCGTGCCGAATTGATACGCTTTGAAATGGAGTACCGAGCTTAACAGTGCAAATGCGGTTGTCATAGCAAATGACACCAAATTAGAATTGTTGATTTACGGCAGAGCCGAGAAGCCAATCAGATAGGTGTTAGAGATGTCAGAAGACGAGAAGACAGAGGCGGAGAACGAGGCTGCTGAGGAAGAAGATGCCGTTGAGGAAGAGAAAGAACCTGAGAAACCACACATTCCCCCTGACTTATTATTATTCAACAAATGGGACTCTACTGCAGTAGAATTGAAAGACCCCGGGCTTGTGAGATACATCTCTCTAAAACCAGTGATA